>NZ_JBDGIR010000046.1:0-201 GCF_057657315.1 Lysobacter sp. Soil_C_15 | reverse complement strand
CGGCGTCGGCGTCCAGGGCGACCTGGGCCGCGTCGGCATCCGCACCGAGCTGGCCTACCGCGCCGACTTCGACGACACCAGCGTCGCCGCTCCGCAGGAAGACTGGTTCGGCGACGTGCTGGCCTCGGTCGGCATCATCGTCCCGCTGGGTCCGGAGCCGGTCGCTGCGGTCGCTCCGGCTCCGGTGGTGGAGCCGGGCTG
>NZ_JBDGIR010000045.1:0-223 GCF_057657315.1 Lysobacter sp. Soil_C_15 | reverse complement strand
TGCCTCGCTGCGGCTGTCGCGGCTCACGCCGCTCCTACAGGGGCAGCGGCTTTGTGTAGGAGCGGCGTGAGCCGCGACCGCCGAAGCGGTGCGGTACCAGGTACGTTCCCGAAGCCCGGCTTTGCGGTTGTCTGGTTGCCGATCGCTCGCGGATCGGGGCTTCGGCCGGCTCCGCTCGCGTGCCTCGCTGCGGCTGTCGCGGCTCACGCCGCTCCTACAGGGG
>NZ_JBDGIR010000044.1:0-226 GCF_057657315.1 Lysobacter sp. Soil_C_15 | reverse complement strand
GCGGACAGCTCCGCTTGCGTACACCGCTGCGGCGGTCGCGGCTCACGCCGCTCCTACAGGGGGTGGCACGCGGCGGTAGCGCGCTTTTGTAGGAGCGGCGCGAGCCGCGACCACCGAAGCTTCGTTCGACGCGAATCCTCCGATGCCCCGGCCGATGGGCTGCCTTGCGCATCAGGGCGCCGAGCGTGCGGTCTGCGGACAGCTCCGCTTGCGTACACCGCTGCGG
>NZ_JBDGIR010000043.1:0-242 GCF_057657315.1 Lysobacter sp. Soil_C_15 | reverse complement strand
TCGCTCGATGAGGCCGGCGCCGGCCTTCGCCGTGGCGCGGTCGCGGCTTGCGACCGGAGAAAATCCCCGTGGGACGCGGCTCCGATCCTGTTATGGCGCCACCCGTCCGAGTCGGCGGCCCTTGTAGGAGCGGCGTGAGCCGCGACAACCGCAGCGGTGGGCGCAAGCGATGTCGCCGGAGCCCGGCCAATCGGCTGCGCATGGACAAGAACCGTGCCGCTCCGGTCTGCGGAGCGAACGCT
>NZ_JBDGIR010000042.1:0-284 GCF_057657315.1 Lysobacter sp. Soil_C_15 | reverse complement strand
GTGAGCCTGGGCGACACGCTGACCTACACGGTCACCGTGACCAACACCAGCGCCAGCGGCAACCTGACCAACGTGGTGGTGAGCGACAGCAAGATCACCCCGAGCAGCACCACCTGCGCCACGGTGGCGCCGAATGCGACCTGCGTGCTGACCGGCACCTACGTGGTGACGGCGGCCGACGTGACCGCGGGCAGCATCAGCAACACCGCGACGTCGACCAGCCCGGCCTGCCCGGCGGGCAGCACCGACCCGGCCTGCACCACGACGGTGACCACGCCGGTGAC
>NZ_JBDGIR010000041.1:0-289 GCF_057657315.1 Lysobacter sp. Soil_C_15 | reverse complement strand
TCGCGGCTCACGCCGCTCCTACACAAAGCCGCTGCCCCTGTAGGAGCGGCGTGAGCCGCGACAGCCGCAGCGAGGCATGCGAGCGGAGCCGGCCGCAGCCCTGATCCGCGAGCGATCGGCAACCAAACAACCGCAAAGCCGGGCTTCGGGAACGTACCTGGTATCGCACCGCTTCGGTGGCCGCGGCTTGTGACCATAGGAAATCCCGTGGGACGCCGCTCCTACACAAAGCCGCTGCCCCTGTAGGAGCGGCGTGAGCCGCGACAGCCGCAGCGAGGCACGCGAGCGG
>NZ_JBDGIR010000040.1:0-294 GCF_057657315.1 Lysobacter sp. Soil_C_15 | reverse complement strand
CAAGGGACGCGCAGAGGAATCAACGCCTCCGCCATCGATCGAAGCCCGAAACCATCGTATGTAGGAGCGGCGCCCCACAGGGATTTCCTTCGGTCACAAGCCGCGACCGCCATCCCGCCCATTCGCCGCGTCTTTGTCCTATGCCCCTGTAGGAGCGGCGTGAGCCGCGACCGCGCTGCTGCGGTCTTGCGGCGTGTGCCGTTCGAAGGTTTCTGAGGCTCCAAAGCTCCAAAGCAAAGCTTCCGTCCGCAAGCGGCCGGGTCACTTTCTTTGTCCAAGGCGACAAAGTCCCGC
>NZ_JBDGIR010000039.1:0-370 GCF_057657315.1 Lysobacter sp. Soil_C_15 | reverse complement strand
CCTACGTGCCGCTGGAGCCGAAGCTGCCGAAGGAACGCCTGGCCTACATGGTCCGCGACGCCGGCATCGGCTGGGCGTTGCTGGAAGCGGCCGGGATGGACGAGCTGCCGCTGCAGGACGTGGACGTGGTGCTGATGGACGGCGCGGCCGGCGACGACGAGTGGCTGGCGGACTACGCCCAAGGCGAGCTGCCGGAAGTGGGACCGAGCGATCTGGCCTATGTGATGTACACCTCCGGCTCGACCGGCCAGCCCAAGGGGGTGATGGTCGAGCACGGCGGCCTGGCCAATTATCTGGCGCACGCGGTGGAGTCGTACCTGCCGAACGTGGCCGGCTCGGTGGTCAGTTCGCCGCTGTGCTTCGATGCGAC
>NZ_JBDGIR010000038.1:0-485 GCF_057657315.1 Lysobacter sp. Soil_C_15 | reverse complement strand
GCTCCAGGTGTCGATCTTGCCGACGTCCTGGGCGGCGCGATCGGCGGCGCGCAGCTTCCAGGTGCCGTTGAGCGGTTCGCTCGACAGGTTCTTGGTGAAGGTGCCGGTGACGTTGTCGCCGCTGCCGCCGCTGCGGTTGTGCAGGTTGTACACCGAACCGTCCGGCGCGATCAGGTCGACGATCAGGTCGCCCTTGTACGGGTGGACGATGTTGACCGAGATCTGCGCATTGCTCGGCGCGTTGCCGCTGCGTCCCGACACCGCGATGGCGCTGCTGACCCCGGCGGCGTTGTTGTCCGGAATATTGACGTCGCTGCCGTTGGTATAGGTCTGCACGCCGCCGGCGCTGACCGTGACCGAGGCGGTCTTGCTGTGGCTGGCGCCGTCGTCGTCGGTGACCGTCAAGACCACGCTGTAGGTGCCGGCCGCGGCGTAGGTCTTGCTCGGGCTGGTCGCGGTCGAGCTGGTGCCGTCGCCGAAGTTCC
>NZ_JBDGIR010000037.1:0-512 GCF_057657315.1 Lysobacter sp. Soil_C_15 | reverse complement strand
GTTCAAAACGCGGAGTGGTAGTTCAGTCGGTTAGAATGCTGGCCTGTCACGCCGGAGGTCGCGGGTTCGAGTCCCGTCCACTCCGCCAGTTTTGCCAGAGGCGCCGGAAACGGCGCCTTTGTTTTCCAAAGAGTGAGAACGTTCGATCGCGCCCAGGCGCGGCGGGCGGAAAGGTTCAAAACGCGGAGTGGTAGTTCAGTCGGTTAGAATGCTGGCCTGTCACGCCGGAGGTCGCGGGTTCGAGTCCCGTCCACTCCGCCAGTTTTGCCAGAGGCGCCGGAAACGGCGCCTTTGTTTTGCGGCCGTAGCCCGAATGCCGAACACGGGTTTTCGGAGTGTCGCCGAAGCGAGCTTCGCGGCGGACTTCGGGCCGAGTTACAAACAAGGTTTCAGAACGCGGAGTGGTAGTTCAGTCGGTTAGAATGCTGGCCTGTCACGCCGGAGGTCGCGGGTTCGAGTCCCGTCCACTCCGCCAGTTTTGCCAGAGGCGCCGGAAACGGCGCCTTTGTTTT
>NZ_JBDGIR010000036.1:0-604 GCF_057657315.1 Lysobacter sp. Soil_C_15 | reverse complement strand
TCGGTCGGCATCATCGTCCCGCTGGGTCCGGAGCCGGTCGCTGCGGTCGCTCCGGCTCCGGTGGTGGAGCCGGGCTGCGCCGACAAGGACGACGACGGCGACGGCGTGAACAACTGCGACGACAAGTGCCCGGGTTCGCAGGCTGGCCAGACCATCGGTCCGGACGGCTGCCCGGTGCCGGTCACCATCGACCTGAAGGGCGTGAACTTCGACTTCGACAAGTCGACCCTGCGTCCGGACGCGGTGGCGATCCTCAACGAGGCCGTCGAAATCCTGAAGCGCTACCCCGACCTGAAGGTCGAAGTGGCCGGCCACACCGACCTGTGCGGTAAGGACGACTACAACCAGAAGCTGTCGGAGCGTCGCGCCAAGGCCGCTTACGACTACCTGACCAGCAACGGCGTCGACGCCGCTCGCCTCCAGGGTCCGGTCGGCTACGGCGAGAGCCGTCCGCTGGAATCGACCCCGCAGACCTTCCCGGCCTGCAAGAGCGAGGTCAACCGTCGTACCGAGCTGAACGTCCAGAACTAAGCCTCTGGAACGGCGCGGGCTCCGGCCCGCGCACGGCAGCACCCACGAAGCCCGGCCTCGCGCCGGGCTTCGT
>NZ_JBDGIR010000035.1:0-770 GCF_057657315.1 Lysobacter sp. Soil_C_15 | reverse complement strand
CGCCTGCGCGAGTTGGCGCAGGCCAACGGCGCGACCCTGTACATGGTGCTGTTGGCCGGTTGGAGCGCGTTGCTGTCGCGGCTGAGCGGGCAGGGCGAGGTGGTGGTGGGGACGGCGGTCGCCAACCGTCGCGACAACCGGCTGGAGGGCTTGATCGGCTTCTTCGTCAACACCCTGGCATTGCGGCTGGAACTGCCGCGCGAAGCCAGCACGGCGCAATGGCTGGATACGGTGAAGCGGGTCGCGCTGGACGCCTTCGTGCACCAGGACGTGCCGTTCGCGCAGGTGGTCGAATCGGTGGCGCCGCAGCGCAATCTGGGCCACAACCCGTTGGTGCAGGCGATGTTCGTGCTGCAGAACGCGCCGCGCGGAGGCGATCCGTCGCTGCATGGGCTGGGCGTGGAGCAGATCGCGATGCCACACACGACCACCCAGTTCGACCTGTCGCTGTCGCTCAGCGAAACCGAGGACGGCCTGAGCGGCACGATCGAGTACGCCAGCGATCTGTTCGATGCCTCGACCGTGGCGCGTTGGGCCTGCTGGCTGGAACGCCTGCTGCAGGGCATGGCGCAGACGCCGCAGACGCCGGTGGCGTCGTTGGAGCTGCTGGACGCGCAGGAGCGTGCGCAACTGCTGCGCCGCAGCGCCGGCGCAGCGGCGGAGCCGGCGGATCGGACCTGGGTCGAGCGGTTCCAGGCGCAGGCGGCGCGCACGCCGGAGGCGGTCGCGCTGCGCAGCGGCGAGGCGCAGCTGAGCTATGCGCAACTGGA
>NZ_JBDGIR010000034.1:0-813 GCF_057657315.1 Lysobacter sp. Soil_C_15 | reverse complement strand
AGGTACGGGTTCCAGTTGCGGCCTTCGGTGACGAAGTGGCGGCGCAGGTCGAGCGAGATGCCGTACTGGCTCCAGTTCAGATCCTGGTTGGCGTCGAACTTCGGGTTCTGGTAGTTCAGCTCGCCGTCCAGCGACCAGTTCGGGCTCAGGAACTTGCCCAGGCCGATCGCGCCGAACGGAGCGTTGCGGGTGCCGCGGTCGTTGTCCTGGACATTCATGCCGGCCGAGCCGGTCAGGTACCAGCGGTCATCGAAATCCTGCGCGCTGGCCACCTGCGAAAAAGCCAAGCCCGCCAGCAGTGCGGTGCTCAACATACGGATCTTCATCTCTAACTCCTTCAGATCGATCGGAACGGGGGGTGATCGGACTGTTTGATCGGGACAGTCTTATGCGGCGCTGCTCCTGCGACAGAGACGCGGTAGCACCCGGCCGAGCCGGCGCCGCAGTCACTGGCGGGGGGATCATACACCGTCAAGGTGTTTGTTAATACCACTTAACGTCGGCCCGGACGGCGCTAAACCTGGGTTAATTAACGCGCCGGCGGGATGATCTCCCATTTGCGTGCGTTTCGGCCGACGAACGGTCACGTTGCCCGAAGATTTTGGGCGATTGGTCGTATTTTTCGATTTATATCGGCACCTGCCGGGCGCGATGTCCGCAGTTGTGGACCCGGCGATTGCTGCGCTGCGCAGCGCTCCCGCAAGGTCAGGCCTCGACGGGCGGGCAGGCCCGAAAGACGAAGCCCGGCGCGAGGCCGGGCTTCGTGGGTGCTGCCGTGCGCGGGCCGGAGCCCGCGCCGTTCCAGAGGCTTAG
>NZ_JBDGIR010000033.1:0-848 GCF_057657315.1 Lysobacter sp. Soil_C_15 | reverse complement strand
GAAGTCGAAGCCACCGCCGGCAGCGAGCAGACGCACGCGCCCGAGGTCGCGCTGCGGCCCGAGCACCTGGCCTACGTCATCTACACCTCCGGCTCGACCGGCCGCCCCAAGGGCGTGATGGTCGAGCACCGGCAGCTGCTGCACCTGTGGCAAGGCATGCGCGAGCGCGTGTTCGATGCGCTGCCCTGCGCACTGCGGGTGGCGCTCAATGCCAGCGTGTCCTTCGACGCCTCGCTGCAGGCGCTGGTGCAGCTGGCCTCGGGCCATGCCCTGTGCGTGGTGCCGGCGGCGGTGCGCGCCGACGCCGGACGCATGCTGCAATTCCTCCAGGCCGAAGCCGTGGCCGTGTTCGACTGCACTCCGGCGCAGCTGGACCTGCTGATTCAAGGCGGTCTGTTCGAAACGCCGCTGCCGCAGCTGCGCGCGATCCTGGTCGGCGGCGAAGCCTTCCCGGCCGCGGCCTGGAAGCGCGCGGCCGCCGCGCCGGTGGCCTGCTACAACGCCTACGGTCCGAGCGAGTGCACGGTCAACAGCACGCTGGCGCGGGTCGGCGCCGAGCGCGGCCCGCACCTGGGCGAACCGCTGCCGGGCGTGCAGGCCTATGTGGTCGAAGCCGACGGCCGGCTGGCCGCGCCGGGCGTGGTCGGCGAACTGTGGCTGGGCGGCGCCGGGGTGGCGCGCGGCTATCTGCGCCGGCCCGAGCTGACCGCCGAACGCTTCATCGACAATCCGTTCGGCGACGGCCGCCTGTACCGCAGCGGCGACCTGGTGCGCCGCCATGCCGACGGCACCCTGGAGTATCTCGGCCGCAACGACGATCAGGTCAAGATCCGCGGCTACCGGATCGA
>NZ_JBDGIR010000032.1:0-977 GCF_057657315.1 Lysobacter sp. Soil_C_15 | reverse complement strand
GCCTTCGACGCCTGCACCTGGGAGGTGTGGCCGACGCTGTGCCAGGGCGCGACCCTGGCCCTGCCGCCGGCGGCGACCGCGGGCGATCCGGCGGCCTTGCTGGACTGGTGGGAACAGCAGGACCTGCAGACCAGCTTCCTGGTCACCGCCCTGGCCGATGCGGCGCTGGCGCGCGGGCAGGGCGGACGCCGCGGCCTGCGCTCGCTGCTGACCGGCGGCGACCGGCTGAGCCGGCTGCCGTCGGCGGACCTGCCGTTCGAGTTGGTCAACAACTACGGCCCGACCGAAACGACCGTGGTGGCGACCTCGGGCGCGGTCGGCCACGACGCTGCGGTCATCCACATCGGCGGCCCGATCGCCAACACCCGGATCTACCTGCTCGACCGCCATCGCCAACCGGTGCCGGCGGGGGCGCCGGGCGAGATCTACGTCGGCGGCGCGCAAGTGGCGCGCGGCTACCTGAATCGTCCGGAGCTGACCGGCGAGCGTTTTCACCCCGATCCGTTCGCGGCGCAACCCGGTGCGCGGATGTACCAGACCGGCGACCTGGGCCGCTGGCGGCCCGACGGCACGCTGGAATACCTGGGGCGCAACGACCATCAGGTGAAGATCCGCGGCCTGCGCATCGAGCCGGGCGAGATCGAGGCGCAATTGGCGGCGCAGCCGGGCGTGCGCGAGGCCGCGGTGCTGGCGCGCGAAGACGTGCCGGGCGAGGTGCGGCTGGTGGCGTACATAGTTGCGGCCGATGATGCGAAGCCGGAGCCGCAAGCCTTGCGCGCGGCGCTGGCGCAGACGCTGCCGGACTACATGGTGCCGGCCGCCTACGTGGCGCTGGGCGCGCTGCCGCTGACCCCGAACGGCAAGCTCGACCGCCGGGCGCTGCCGGCGCCGGAGGGCGCCGCGTTCGCACAGCGCGCTTACGAGGCGCCGCAAGGCGAAGTGGAGACGGCGCTGGCGCGGATCTGGAGCGAGTTGCT
>NZ_JBDGIR010000031.1:0-998 GCF_057657315.1 Lysobacter sp. Soil_C_15 | reverse complement strand
GGCGCCGGCAATGCGCGCCGATCGAGCTTGCCGTTGCCGGTCAGCGGCAAGGCCGCCAGGGTCACGTAGGCGGCCGGCACCATGTAGTCGGGCAATTGCTGGGCCAGGGCCTCGCGTACCGCGTGGGTGTCGAGCGCGGCCTCGCCGTCGGCCACCACGTAGGCGACCAGGCGCTTGTCGCCGGGCTCGTCCTCGCGTGCCAGCACCGCGGCCTCGCGCACCCCCGGCTGGCGCAGCAGCTGGGCTTCGATCTCGCCCAGTTCGATGCGGAAGCCGCGGATCTTGACCTGGTCGTCGATCCGGCCCAGGAACTCCAGCTCGCCGTCGGCCAGGTAGCGCACCAGGTCGCCGGTCTTGTACAGGCGGCCCTCGCCGAACGGATCGGCGACGAAGCGCTCCCGGGTCAACTCGTCGCGGTTCAGATAGCCGCGCGCCACCCCGGCGCCGCCGATGTACAGCTCGCCGATGCTGCCGATCGGCTGCAGCTGCCGGTGCGCGTCGAGCACGTACAGCCGGGTGTTGCCGATCGGCCGGCCGATCGGCGTCGCCGCCGATCCGGCCAGCGCCGCCAGTTGCGCCGGCTGGGTCAGCGTCCACACGCTGCAGCCGACCACGGTTTCGGTCGGGCCGTACTCGTTGACGAAGCTGGCGTTCGGCAGCAGCTCGCCCTTCCAGCGCTGCAGCGTCGCCGACGGCAACTGCTCGCCGCCGACCACGATGCAGTGCGGCGCCTGCCCGGCCGCCACCTCGCGCTCCAGATACGACAAGGCGTCCAGATGCGCCGGGGTGATCTTGAACAGCCAGCCCTCGCCCGGCGCGAACAAGCGCTCGGACAGGCGGCTCAAGGTCTGCGTGTGGCTCTCGTCGGGCAGCAGCCACACCGGCTTGCCGGCCAGCAGCGGCGGCAACAGCGTGGTCAGCGTCGCATCGAAGCACAGCGGCGAACTGACCACCGAGCCGGCCACGTTCGGCAGGTACGACTCCACCGCGTGCGCCAG
>NZ_JBDGIR010000030.1:0-1135 GCF_057657315.1 Lysobacter sp. Soil_C_15 | reverse complement strand
TGCACTGTCAACGTACAAGTGCATCAAACGGCTTGAACACGTCCCGAATCACCTTGTCGGCCAGCTCTGGCATCCCCAGCTCGCGAAGGAACACCGCGGCGGGCAGTTGATAGTTCAGGGTTGCTCGCGGCCGGGTGTTGAACTGATAAGCGATCCGGTCCAGCTGGCGCTGCGTGTAGCCCGACAGATCCTGGCCTTTTGGAAAGTACTGTCGAAGCAATCCGTTGGTGTTCTCGCAAATACCGCGCTGCCAAGGGCTGCTTGGATCGGCGAAGTAGATCTTCACATTGGTTTTGCGGGACAGCACCCGATGCAAAGCCATTTCCTTGCCTTGGTCGTAGGTGAGCGTCTGCCGGGCCGACAACGGCAGACGGCGCAGTACTCGGCTGAATCCTTTCAGAGCATCAGCGGCCGTGCAGCCCTCCATGCGGGCCAACACCGTGAACAACGTCTTGCGGTCCACCAGCACGCCGATCGCCGAGCGGTTGCGTGCGCCGACCAGAAAATCGCCTTCCCAATGTCCCGGTACCAGCCGGTCGGTGGCTTCCGGTGGGCGTAGATGAATACTCTGGATATCCAGCATCTTGCCGCGTCGTTCTGGCCCCGGCCGAGGCGAGCGGCGCACGGCCCGGTGCTGTTTCAACAGGCGCGTCAACTCGCGCCGTATCGGGCCCCGGGGAAAAGCGTAGATCGCGTTGTAGATGGTCTCGTGCGACACCTGCCACTCCGGACGGTCCGGGTACCGCACGCGCAGCCCCTGGCTGATCTGGCGCGGCGACCACAGGGCCAGCAATTGGCCTTTCACTAGCCGCCATAACGCGCCATCCCTGGCAAGTTTGCGCGTTCGTCGCGCTCGGTGACACAAACGGGCAGCGCGTTCGCCTGCCCGCACGGCATCGTAGCCCCGGCGAGGGCGTCCCAACACCGGGCTGGGCGGGAGGGAACGATGACCGTTGCGGCTCAGTTCCCGGGTGACGCTGCTGCCGGCGCGCCCCAGCATGCGGGCGATCGCCCGCGCGCTTTGGCCCTGCTGCGTCATGGCCATGATGACACCACGTTCTTCCGCACTGAAATGGCTGTAGTGGGTTCCCATCGCCTAGCCTCAACCGGGTGATGCACTTGAGGTTAGACAGTG
>NZ_JBDGIR010000029.1:0-1253 GCF_057657315.1 Lysobacter sp. Soil_C_15 | reverse complement strand
CGTTCCAGCCAGCGCGACCAGCGCGCCACCGTCGACGCGTCGAACAGGTCGCTGGCGTACTCGATCGCGCCGCTCAGTTCCGCTGCTTCCTCGCGCAGGGTCAGGCTCAGGTCGAACTGGGTCGCGCCGTGCGCCACCGCATAGCCTTCCACTTCCAGGCCCGGCAGCGCCAAGCTCCGCTGCGGCGTGTTGTCCAGGCTCAGCAAGGTCTGGAACACCGGGCTGTGGCTCAGGCTGCGCTGCGGATGCAACGCCTCCACCACCCGCTCGAACGGCACCTCCTGCCGACCCTGGCCCTCCAGCACCCTCGCCCTGGCCTGGGCCAGCAACGCCGCCGTCGTGGCCCCCTCCTCCACCCGCATCCGCAGCGCCAAGGTATTGACGAAGAAACCGATCAACCCTTCCAGCTCCACCCGCGGCCGATTCGCCGCCGGCGAACCGATCACCACGTCGTCCTGTCCGCTCAGCCGCGACAACAGCGCGCTCCAGCCGGCCAGCAGCACCGTGTACAGGGTCGTGCCCTGCGCCTGCGCCAGCTCGCGCAAGCGCCGGGTCAGCGGCGCATCCAGACGCACCGCCAGGCGTCCCCCCCGGTAGCTCTGCACCGGCGGCCGCGGCCGGTCGCTCGGCAGCGCCAGCAACTCGGGCGCGCCGCGCAGTTGCGCGCACCAGGCCTGCACCTGCTCGGCCTGCTCGGCTTGCGACAGCCGCGCGCGTTGCCAGGCCGCATAGTCGGCGTACTGCAACGGCAGCGGCGGCAGCGGATCGGGCCGGCCTTGCGCGTAGGCCGCGTACAGCGCGCCCAACTCGCGCACCAGCACGCCCTGCGACCAGCCGTCGGAGACGATGTGGTGCTGGACCAGCACCAGCACGTGCTCGTCGGCCTGCAGGCGCAGCAGCCGCGCGCGCACCGGCGGTTGCGCCGCCAGGTCGAACGGCGCCGCGGCCCAGCCGCTGCAGGCCTGCTGCAATGCCGCTTCGCGCTGCTCTGCCGGCAGCGCTTCCAGATCCTCGCGTTCCAGCCTCCAGCCGGCCTCGTCCCGCACCACCTGCACCGGACCGTCCGCGCCGTGCTCGAACACCGTGCGCAGCGATTCGTGCCGCTCGGCGATCCGCTGCAAGGCCCGCGCCAGCGCCGACTCGTCCAGCGCGCCGCGCAGGCGCACGCCGGCGGCGATGTGATAGGCCGCACCGGCCGCCGCGTCCAGTTGGTCCAGGAACCACAGCCGCTGCTGCGACCACGACAGCGGCAA
>NZ_JBDGIR010000028.1:0-1566 GCF_057657315.1 Lysobacter sp. Soil_C_15 | reverse complement strand
GTAGGCCTGGCGCGCATGCGCCTCGCCTTCCGGCGCCGGCAGCGCCGCACGGTCCAGCTTGCCGTTCGGGGTCAGCGGCCAGCGCTCCATGTGCACATAGGCCGACGGCAGCATGTACTCCGGCAGCCGCGACTGCAGCTGGCTGCGCAGCGACGCCGCATCCACCGCCTCGCCCAGCCAGTACGCCACCAGGCGGCGTTCGCCGGCGTCGCCGTGCGCCGCCACCACCGCCTCGCGCACCCCCGCGCAGGCCTGCAGCGCCGATTCGATCTCGCCCAGCTCGATCCGGTAGCCGCGCACTTTCACCTGGAAATCGCTGCGGCCCAGGAACTCCAGCGTTCCGTCCGCCCAGTAGCGCGCACGGTCGCCGGTGCGGTACATCCGCTCCCCGGCCACGAACGGGTCGGCGACGAAACGCTCCGCGGTCAGCTCCGGCCGATTCCAGTAACCCTCCGCCAGGCACGCGCCGGCGATGTACAGATCGCCCGGCACCCCCACCGGGCTCGGCTCGCCGCGACCGTCGAGCACGTAGTAGCGCGCGTTCCAGATCGGACGCCCGTACGGAATGCTTTTCCAACCCGGATCCACCTGCCCCACCCGGTGGTAGTTCGACCACACCGTCGCCTCGGTCGCGCCGCCCAGCGCCACCACTTCGCAGCGCGGGAACGCACGCCGCAACGCGTCGGGCAGTTCCAGGCCGATCCAGTCGCCGCTGAAGAACGCCAGGCGCAGGTCCGACGACACTTCGCCCTGCAGCGAACCCAGCAAACCGGCGAACACCGCCGGCGCCGAGTCCCAGAAGGTGATCCCGCTGCGCAGCAGCTCCACCAGCCGCGCCGGGTCGCGCACCTCCTCCGAGCGCGCCACCTGCACGCTGCCTCCGCTCCACAGCATTCCGAACAGGTCGTACACCGACAAGTCGAAGCTCAGCGAGGTGGTGAACAGCACCCGGTCCGACGGACCCATGCCGAAGCTGGCCTCCACCCACGCGAACAGGTTCGCCGCCGCCGCGTGCCGGACCATCACCCCCTTCGGCCGGCCGGTCGAGCCGGAGGTGTAGATCACGTAGGCCAGAGCCTGCGGATCGATGCCGATCCCGCTCGCCGACGGATTCGTCTGCGCCTGGCCGGCCCAACGCTCGGCCTCGTCCACGCACAGCACCGGCACCGCCGACAAGCCTTCGTGCCGGGCCAGCGAACGCTGCGACAGCACCCGCGCCGGCGTGCAGTCCTCCAGGGTCTCGCGCAACCGCTGCGGCGGATGCGCCGGGTCCAGCGGCACGTAGGCCGCGCCCGCCTTGACCACCCCCAGCACCGCCGCCACCATCCACGGCCCGCGTTCGAGCAGGATCCCGACCCGGTCGCCGGCGCGCACGCCTTCGGCCAACAAGCCGTGGGCGATCCGGTTCGCGTGCCGGTTGAGCGTCTGGTAGCTCCAACGCTCCTCGCCGCACAGCACCGCCGGCGCCTGCGGTTGCAACCGCACCTGGCGTTCGAAACCGGCGTGCATCACTTCCTGCGGGCAGTCGCGGGCGGTCGCGTTCCAGTCCAGGGTCAGCCGGGCGCG
>NZ_JBDGIR010000027.1:0-1866 GCF_057657315.1 Lysobacter sp. Soil_C_15 | reverse complement strand
CCGTCGCTGTCGGTCGAGCTGTCGGTGAACGCCACGGTCAGGCCGCTGGCCGACGAGCTGAAGTTGGCCACCGGCGGATTGTTGCCCGGCGTGCCGGACGAATCCAGACCGTCGACGAACTGGGCGCCGGTACCCGAAGGATCCAGCCAATTGCTGAGGCGGGTGGCCGCGGTGCCGCCGCCGGTCCAGGAGGTGAAGATGCGGCCGTACCAATCCTTGCGCTGGTCGCCGGTGGCGCTGCAGCTCGACGGGCCGCCGTAAAGCTGGCCGATCACCCGGTGGTCGGCACTGTACAGCGGCGAACCCGAGGATCCGCCTTCGGTCACCCCGCCGTTGGCGTACCACTGCACGTGCAGCGCCTGGGTGCCGGCCTGTCCTTCGAAGCCGCCGAAGGTGGTGGTGCCCTCGACCAGGCTGATGCGCTTCTCGGCCACGCGCGGATGATGGATCGCGATCGCGCCGGTGAAGTTCTGATCGCGGCGGTCCCAGCCGGCCCAGTACAGGTTGTAGGCCGGGTTGGCCGCGGTCGTGAGTTCGAGCAAGGTGAAGTCGGAAGCGGCGTTGGTCGCGCGCAGGGTGGCGCCGGTTTGCGACTGCGCCAGCGAACCGTCGCCGTTGGCGCCGCTGGCCGCCGAACCGGGCGCGCGGCAGGTGGAGTTCTGGTAGTTCCAGTACACCACCATCGAGTTGTTGACCGAGGCGCTGGTCATGCCGCAATGGTTCGCGGTCAGGAAGTACATCTTCTTGTCGTTGGCGGTGTTGTTTACCAACGAGCCGGTGCACCACATGGTGCCCTGCTTGGAGTAGGCGGCGACCGAGCGGATGATGTCGCGATGGCCGTTGCCCTCCGGGCAGACCACGTCGATGTTGCAGCTGCCGGAGACGCCCTTGGTCGAATCCAGCGCGGCGGCGTCGCGGGCGATGCGGCCGAGGCCGACGTAGTCGTGGTTGACCTTGGCCAGATGCAACTTCAGCTCGCCGAGCCTGGCCTTGGGCACCACCACTTCGATCACCGCCTCGTCGCCGAGCACCACGGGGGTCCACAGTTCGCCGAAAGCGTTGTTGTCGGCGGCGGTGAAGCTGCGCACGCGGCCAGCGGCGGCGCCCGGGGTCTGATCGGCCGGATAGATCAGCATGCGCGCGCCTTCCGGCAGGCGGAAACGGTCGAAGTGGAAGTTCAGCGACAGCGCGTTCTTGGACTCGATGCGGGTGCGCCAGATCGCGGTATCGGCGTCCAGGTCCTCCCATACGCCGTCCTTGAGCGTGTCGATGTCCACCGCCAGCGCGGTGGCGAAGCGCGGAATCTGGCGGCGCTGCTCGCGCTTGACGTCTTCGGCGCGCAACTTGGCCACGTCCACGGCCGGCATGCTGCGCACGCCGATGCGGTCGATGCGGGTCAGGCCTGCGTGGTCGAAAGCGGCCGGCCGCTGGTTCGGCCCGGCCAGTGCCGTTCCGATCGAGATTGCGAGCAAGCCTAGGGTGAGGGTCATGCGTTTCATGTCTGTCTCCGTCCGTTGGGATGTCAGGCGATGGTGGCGATGAGGCGACGACTGCGGCCGAGCGGTTCCGCGGCGTGGCGGTTCCGGCGGCGTGCGGCGAGCCCGCGCCGCCGCGCCCGGCCGAGGCGGGCCGGACGCGACGTCGTGGGCGACGGCCCGCGTCCGGGCCGTAGTCCTGCCGCCGCACCGTCGAATACGGTGCGGCGGCGATGCGCTCCCCTAAGCGCGCGCTCGAACGCGTCCGCCGCTGCGGCGGACGTGGTCCGAAAGGTGACGCTTCAGAAGGTCAGGCTCCAGGTGTCGATCTTGCCGACGTCCTGGGCGGCGCGATCGGCGGCGCGCAGCTTCCAGGTGCCGTTGAGCGGTT
>NZ_JBDGIR010000026.1:0-2844 GCF_057657315.1 Lysobacter sp. Soil_C_15 | reverse complement strand
TGTGGACGCAGTTGCTGGGGGTGGAGCGGATCGGCCGCCACGACCATTTCTTCGCCCTCGGCGGGCATTCGCTGCTGGCGGTGCGGCTGCAGGCGCGGGTGCAGGAACGCCTGGGGGTGGAACTGCCGCTGCGCGAGGTGTTCGCCGAGCCGACCCTGGCCGGCCAGGCGCGATGCGTGCACGCGGCCGGCCGCGCCGGATTGCCGGCGATCGTGCCGGCACCGCGCGGGCAGCGGTTGCCGCTGTCGTGGTCGCAGCAGCGGCTGTGGTTCCTGGATCGCCTGGATGCGGCGGCCGGTGCGGCCTACCACGTCGCCGCCGGCCTGCGCCTGCACGGCGCCCTGGACCAGGCCGCGCTGGAACGCGCCCTGGCCCGGATCGTCGAGCGCCACGAGGCCCTGCGCACCCGTTTCGAGGACGTGGACGGCGAACCGGAGCAGAGGATCGAGCCGGCCGCGGGCTTCGCGCTGCGGCGCGTGGACCTGTCGATGCTGGCGCCGGCCGCGCGCGATGCGGCGCTGCAGGCGCAACTGCACGAAGAAGCGCAGGCGCGCTTCGACCTGGCGCGCGGCCCGCTGATCCGCGGCCGATTGCTGAAGCTGGCCGCGGATGAGCACGCGCTGCTGGTGACCCAGCACCACATCGTTTCCGACGGATGGTCGCTGGGCGTACTGGTGGAGGAATTGCGCGCGCTGTACGGCGCCTATGCGCAGGGCCTGGACGATCCGCTGCCGCCGTTGCCGGTGCAGTATGCGGACTATGCGCTGTGGCAGCGCGGCTGGCTGAGCGGAGCGCGCTGGGAAGCGCAGTCGGACTATTGGCGCGAGCAGTTGCGCGGCGCCCCGGAACTGCTGGCCTTGCCGAGCGATCGGCCGCGGCCGCCGGTGCAGAGCTATGCGGGGCGGATGCACGCGCTGCGCCTGGACGCGGGGCTGACCCAACGCCTGCGCGAGTTGGCGCAGGCCAACGGCGCGACCCTGTACATGGTGCTGTTGGCCGGTTGGAGCGCGTTGCTGTCACGGCTGAGCGGGCAGGGCGAGGTGGTGGTGGGCTCGCCGATGGCGAATCGGCCGCGAGTGGAACTGGAAGGTCTGATCGGCTTCTTCGTCAACACCCTGGCGTTGCGCACGCAGGTCGAGGACTCGGCCAGCGTGGCGGCGTTGCTGGCGTCGATTCGCGAGACCACCCTGGCCGCCTACGAGCACCAGGACCTGCCGTTCGACCGCGTGGTCGACGCCGTGCAGCCCTCGCGCACCCTGGGCCATGCGCCGATCTTCCAGAGCCTGCTGGTGCTGGACAACGCCGCGGGCGGGCCTGCGGCGACGCTGGCCGGCCTGCGGGTCGAGGCCTTGTCGATTCCGCATGCGACCACCCAGTTCGATATCTCGTTGTCGCTCAGCGAAACCGAGGACGGCCTGAGCGGCGCGATCGAGTACGCCAGCGACCTGTTCGACGCGTCGACGGTGGCGCGCTGGTCGCGCTGGCTGGAACGCCTGCTGGAAGCGATGGCGGACTCGCCGGAAGCGGCGGTGGCCTCGCTGCCTTGGCTGGACGAACAAGAGCGCAGGCAACTGCTGCAGGCCAGCGCCGGCGCGTCGGTGGAGGCGTCGGATCGGACCTTGGTGGAACTGTTCGAAGCGCAGGTCGCGCGCACGCCGGAGGCGGTCGCGCTGCGCAGCGGCGGGGCGCAGCTGAGCTATGCGCAACTGGAGGCGGCGTCGAACCGGGTCGCGCATGCGCTGATCGGCCTGGGCGTGGTGCCGGACGCCTGCGTCGGCTTGTGCGCCGAGCGCGGCCTGGAACTGATCGTCGGCCTGCTCGGCATCCTCAAGGCCGGCGGCGCCTACGTGCCGCTGGACCCGGGCTACCCGCGCGAACGGGTGCTGCAGATGCTCGACGATGCCGCGCCGGTCGCGGTGGTCAGCGCCGGCGGCGCGGCGGCGAGGCTGGGCATCGACGGTTACCGGGTGCTCGAAGTCGAAGCCACCGCCGGCAGCGAGCAGACGCACGCGCCCGAGGTCGCGCTGCGGCCCGAGCACCTGGCCTACGTGATCTACACCTCCGGCTCGACCGGTCGCCCCAAGGGCGTGGCGATCGAGCACCGCAACACCGCCAACCTGCTGGCGTGGGCGCGGGGCGCGTTCCAACCGCAGGACCTGGCGCGGACCGTGTGCTCGACCTCGGTCAATTTCGACCTGGCGGTGTTCGAGTTGTTCGTACCGCTCACCCAGGGCGGCAGCGTGGTGCTGGTGCAGGACCTGCTGCGCGCCGGTGCCGAGCTGGAGGGCGCGACCCTGGTCAACACGGTGCCGTCGGTGCTCAAGGCGGTGCTGGACGCCGGCGGATTGCCGGCCAGCGTGCGCGGAATCAACCTGGCCGGCGAACCGCTCAAGCGCGAGCTGGTCGAGCAGGCGTTCGCGCAGACCCAGGCGGCCTGGGTGGCGAACCTGTACGGCCCGACCGAGACCACGACCTACTCGACCTGGGTATCGATGCCGCGCGACGCCGGGTTCGTTCCCGGCATCGGCGTGCCGGTGGCGAACACTCGCGCCTATGTGGTGGACGAGCGCGGCGAATTGGTGCCGCCGGGCGTGGTCGGCGAATTGTGGCTGGGCGGCGCCGGGGTGGCGCGCGGCTATCTGCATCGCCCCGGACTGACCGCCGAACGCTTCATCGACGATCCGTTCGCCGATGGCGGCCGGATCTACCGTACCGGCGACCTGGTCCGGCGCCGCCGCGACGGCGGCCTGGATTACCTGGGCCGCAACGATTTCCAGGTGAAAGTGCGCGGCTACCGGATCGAGCTGGGCGAGATCGAATCGGCGCTGCAGGCCTGCGCGGGGG
>NZ_JBDGIR010000025.1:0-2909 GCF_057657315.1 Lysobacter sp. Soil_C_15 | reverse complement strand
CGTTCGAAACCGGCGTGCATCACTTCCTGCGGGCAGTCGCGGGCGGTCGCGTTCCAGTCCAGGGTCAGCCGGGCGCGTTCGGCGGCCGACAGCACCGGCGTGTCCTGCCACGGCGCCTCGGCGTCGGCGGCGATCGCTTCGAGCACGCGCAGGTAGGCATCGGCCATGCGCAGCAGTTGGGCGTGGCCGAAACGGCCGCGATCGGCATCGAAGGCCAGGGCCAGGCCGTCGCCCGCGCCGGAGAAGGTCGTGGTCAGGCCGAAGCCGGTGGACTCGATCGTATCGACCTCGCCCGCCTCCATCCGCGCCAAGCCTCCGCGCACCGCGTCGTGGATGCCCTGATGGGCGTGGAAGTGCACGTAGTTGAACACCGCGTCCAGGCGGGCGCGATGGCCGTGCTCGGAAACGATGCGGAAATACGGATAACGGCGGTGCTCGGCCAACCGGTTCTCCTCGTCGAACACCGCCAGGATCCGCTGCTTCCAGCTGCCGGGCGCGGCCGTCGCGCGCAGCGGCAAGGTGTTGAGGAACAGGCCGAGACTGCGCTCGCCGCCGGCGGTTTCTGGGCGGGTATTGCAAACCACCCCGGTCGTCGGCGTCTGCGTGCCGGCGAACGCGCCGATCACCTGCAGGTGCGCGGCCAGCAGCACCGAGCGCAGCGGCACGCCGAGCCCCGCCGCGAGCGCCGCCAGGCGCGCCGCCACCGGCGCCGGCACCGCGACGGTGGGATTGCGCACGTCGCCTTGCGGCCATTCCCCCGGCAGATCGGCCAGGACGGTCGGCTCGGCGTCGGCCAGATAGCCCGACCAGAATTCGGCGTGGCGGACGTCGCCGAGCGCCTGGCGCTCGAGCCAGACGCCGGCTTTCGCCGGCACTATCGGCGCAAGCGACGCCGGCACGTCGACGCCCAGCGCGCGGAAGTACTCGCCGAACAGCTCGGTCTGCATCAGCGCCACGCTCCAACCATCGAGGATCGCGTGATGGAAGGCGATGGTCAGCTGGATCCGGTTCGCCGCGCACAGGTCGACGAAGAACGCCAGCAGCGGCGCCTGCCCCAGGGGCCAGGGCTGTGCGCGCCGCTCGGCGAGGAACTCGAGCACCGCCGCGCGCTGCTGCTGCGCGTCCAGGCTGCGCAGATCGCGGCATCGCAACCCGATCCGCGCCGCCGAATGCACGCACTGCCTGACCGTGCCGTCGCCGCGCAGCTCGAAACCGCTGCGCAGGACCGGGTGGCGCGACGCGATCGCGTCGAGCGCGGTCCGCATCGCCGCCTCGTCCCAGCGCGGCAGGTCGATGCGGTAGGAGAACACGTCGTGGTACACGCCGCGTGCGCCGCCGTACTCGCCATGGAAGATCATCCCCTGCTGCAGCAAGGTAGCGTCCCAGGCGTCCTCCACGCCCTCCGGCAAGTCCTGCACGGACTCGGCGCTCAACCAGCGCGGCTCCGGCTCGTCCGACCCGGCGGCGCCGGCGCTCGCCGGGGCGGCGGCGATCGCCTGCGCGAGGGCGTCGACGGTCGGATGCCGGAACAGCTCGGCTACGGCGAAGTTCAGGCCGCGGCGCCGGCCTTCGGCCACCACCGCGATGCTGCGGATCGAGTCGCCGCCGAGCTCGAAGAAGTTGTCGTCGACGCCGATGCCTTCGACCGGCACCCGCAAGGCCTCGGCCCAGACCTCGACCAGCGCCTGGCGCAAGGCGTCGTCCGGCGCGCGATAGGGCCGATGCACGGCGGCGGCGGCGTCGGGCGGCGGCAGCGCGGCACGGTCGAGCTTGCCGCTCGGCGTCAGCGGCCAGCGCTCGACCCGCACGAACGCCGCCGGCACCAGGTAGGACGGCAGCGCCGCCGCCAGCGCGGCGCGCAGCGACTGCGGCGTGGTTCCGGCCTCGGCGGCCTCGTAGTAGGCCACCAGCCGGCGCTCTCCCGTCGCGTCCTCGCGCGCCTCGACCACGGCGGCGCGGACTTCGTCGATGCCGCGCAGCGCGGCCTCGACCTCGCCCAGCTCGATGCGGTGGCCGCGGATCTTCACCTGGAAGTCGTTGCGGCCCAGATAGTCCAGGCCGCCGTCGGCGCGCCTGCGGGCCAGATCGCCGGTGCGATACAGACGATCGCCGGCGACGAACGGATTGGCGAAGAAGCGCTGCGCGGTGAGTTCGGGCCGATGCAGGTAGCCGCGCGCCACGCCGGCGCCACCGACATGCAGTTCGCCCGGCACGCCGACCGGCGCCGGTTCGCCGGCGGCGTCGAGCACATACAGGCGCAGGTGCGGCAGAGCCTCGCCGATCGGGCTGCCGTGGCCGCGCTCGATGGCCTCGCGCTGCAGGCGCAGATAGCTCGCGTGCACGGTGATCTCGGTGATGCCGTACATATTGACCAGCGCCACCCGTTCCGGCGGATGGCCTTCGATCCAGGAGCGCAGCATGCGCGGATCCAGCGCTTCGCCGCCGAATACGACAGCGCGCAGCGCCGGCAGCGGCGCGGTATCGGCGCCGGCGGCGATCAGCTGCCGGAACGCGCTCGGAGTCTGGCTGAGCATGCTGACCCGCTCGCGCGCCAGCAGGGCGAGGAAGTCCTCCGGCGAACGCGTGCACTCCCAGGGCACGACGACCGCGCAACCGCCGTACAGCAACGCGCCCCATACCTCCCACACCGAGAAATCGAAGGCGAAGGAGTGGAACACGCTCCAGACATCGTCGGGGCCGAATTCGAACGCGGCCTGCGTCGCGGCGAACAGAGCCGCGACCTGGCGATGTTCGACCATCACGCCCTTGGGGCGGCCGGTCGAGCCGGAGGTGTAGATCACGTAGGCCAGGTGCTCGGGCCGCAGCGCGACTTCGGGCGCGTGCGTCTGCTCGCTGCCGGCGGTGGCTTCGACTTCGAGCACCCGGTAACCGTCGATGCCCAGCCTCGC
>NZ_JBDGIR010000024.1:0-3152 GCF_057657315.1 Lysobacter sp. Soil_C_15 | reverse complement strand
GCGTCGGGCGTGCGCTCGGCTTGGTCGCGGAACCGCTCGTGCACGCACGCCTGCGGGTAGGCGCGATCGGTCGCGTTGAGGTCCTCGCACACGCGCGCACGCTCGGAATCGTCGAGCAACTCCGCGCGATCGATGGGAATCCCGGGTCGCGCCGTCATCTGGTCGAGCAGGCGCACGAAGTGGCGCATCATCTGCGCGATCAGCCACTCGTCGTAAAGCTCGGCGTTATAAGCCAGCCGCGCCTGGAAACCGCCGTCGCACGGGAACATGTACAGCTGCAGATCGTGACTGCCGTGGCCGAGGTTGGTTTCGATCGGCCGGGCCACGACGTGGCCGCTGCCGACGGCCTGCCCGCCCTGCGCGTCGTACTCGAACACGACGTCGAACAGCGCGGGTCGGTTCGTCTCGCGGCCGATCCCAAGCCGGTCGACCAGCAGATCGAACGGCAGGTCCGCGTGCTGTAGGGCGCGTCCGCGCGTGCGGGCCACTTCGGCCAGCAGCGTGTCGAAATCGTCCTGCGCACGCACTGCGGTACGCAGCGGGAGAAGATTGGACAGGGAGCCGACCATCGCATCCAGGCCCGGCCGGTCGCGGCCCGCGGCACGGATGCCAACGACCGGTTCGTCATGCCCGCTGTAACGTTTCAGCAAGCCGATGAAGCCTGCCAGCAACACGTCGTCGATCGCCGCTGCGCGATCCTGCGCGAACGCCAGCAAACGTTGGCCCAGGCCGGCTTCGATAGCGAACGCGTGGCGTCCGCCGCCGAACCGTTGCAGCGCCGCACGGGGCCGATTCGACGGCAGTTCCAACGCCTGCGAATGGCCGCGCAGTTGCGGCATCCAGTACATCAGCAAGGGTTCTAGCGCATCGGCGCCGAGCGTCGACTGCCAATGCACGTAGTCGCCGAAGCTCAACGGCAGCGCAGGCAGGACCGGGGGACGGCCCGCATCGATCGCTGCGTAGGCCTCCACGATCTCCCGCGACAGCAGCTGCAGCGAGCGGCGGTCGGCGACAAGCCGGTGAACGACCAGGCACAGCCATGCGCGATCGTCGCTGCCGCGCAGCAAGGCGGCCCGTAGCGGCAAGTCCCGATCAGGACGCAGGGGGCGGTCGGCTTCGGCCAAGGCTCGCGCGAGCGGCGCCTGGCCGTCTTCCAGGTCGATCCGCGCCAGCGGCAGGGCGGATTCCGTCTCCACCCATTGCCAGACCGAAGCGCCGTCGCTCGCGAATCGCGTGCGCAGCGCATCGTGCCGCCCGATGACGGCGTTCAGCGCCGCTTGCAGGTTCTCGGTCGATACCGGGCCGTCGAACTCCAGCAATACAGGCAAGTGGTGATGCGCGGCGGCGGCGCCCTCCGCCCACAACCGCTGCTGGTGCGGCGACAGTCCCAGGCGCTCGTCGGTCCGCGGCCGCACGGCGATCCGTTCAGCGGCGGCGGGCAAGGCCTCCGGCAGGCCCAACTCGTCGATGCGTGTCTGCGGCGCGCTCGCGACGGCGGCCAGCAGGCGGGTGTAGCGCGCGGCCAGTCGCTCGATGGTCGCGGGCTCGAACAGGGCGGCATCGTATTCGTAGGCCACCTCGATCGCGCCGTCGCGCTCGTTCACGTACAGCGTGAGGTCGAACTTGACCGTGTGCTCGGTCAGCGGCAGGTCCTCGATGCTCAGCTCGGGCATGCGCACGACCGGGTCGGCCACGCTCTGCATCTGCACCATGACCTGGAACAGCGGCGGCACGCCGGGGCGGCGCACCGGCTTGAGTTCCTCGAGCAACTTGTCGAACGGCAGGTCCTGGTGCAGGTAGGCCTGGATCAGGGTGGCGCGGACCTGCTGCAGCAAGGATTCGAAACTCTGCGCCGGATCCAGGCGGGTGCGTATCGCCTGGGTGTCCAGGAACAGGCCGATCAGTGGCTCGACTTCGCTGCGGCTGCGGTTGGCGACCACGGTGCCGACGTTGAGATCGTTCTGCCCGTTGTAGCGCGACAGCAGGACGTTGAACGCCGCCATCAGCACCATGAACAAGGTGCCCGAATGGCGTCCGGCCAGTTCGTTGAGGGCGGCCGTGGTCGACTGCGGTATCCGGGCGTGGACCATGCCGCCGACGAAACCCTTGGTCGGCGGACGCGGACGGTCGGTCGGCAAGGTCGAAAGCGGTTGGCTGCCGGCGAGTTGGGCGCGCCAGTAGCGGAGCAGGTGCTCCTGCGCGTCGGCGTCCAGGCAGCGCCGTTGCCACAGCGCATAGTCCGCGTACTGCACCGGCAACGGCGGCAGCGGGTCGAAGGCGTGCGCGACCGAATCGACCGCATAAGCGCGATAGAGCGCGCTCAGCTCGTCGGCGAGCACACCGAGCGACCAGCCGTCGGAAACGATATGGTGCAAGGTCAGCAGCAGGACATGGTCGCGATCGTCCAAGCGCAGCAGGCGGCCGCGGAACAGCGGCCCGCGGGCCAGGTCGAAAGGCTCGCGCGCTTCCGCCCCGCTCCAGTGCTCGATCGCCGCCTCGCGCTGGTCCAGGCCGAGGTCGAGGTCCTGGTAAGCCAGCTCGAACGGCGCCGCCGCGGCGATGCGCTGCACCGGCCGGTCGTCGACCATCTCGAAGCGGGTGCGCAGCGCTTCGTGGCGGTGCACGATGCGGTCCAGCGCGGCCTGCAGCGCCGGCCGATCCAGCCGTCCGCGCAGGCGCAGGGCCACCGGCATGTGATACGCGGCGCTGGCGTCCTCGCCGAACTGCGCGGCCAGCCAAAGGCGCTGCTGCGCGAACGACAGAGGCATCTCGTCCGGACGCTCGGCGGGCGCCAGCGCCGGCAAGGTCGCTGCCTGCGCCTGGCCGGCGACTCGGGCGAAGTCGTGCAGCACCGGGTGGGCGAACACGCTCGACAGGGCCACATTGAGGCCGAGCGCCTGGCGCAGGCGCGAGATCATCCGCACCACCAGCAAGGATTGCCCGCCCAGTTCGAAGAAGCTGTCGTGGCGCCCTACTCGCTCGACTTGCAGGATCTCGCTCCACAGGCCCGCGATCGCGGTTTCCACCGGCCCCTGCGGCGCGGCATAGTTCCTGGGCGCCGCGCCCGCGCCGCTGGGCGCCGGCAATGCGCGCCGATCGAGCTTGCCGTTGCCGGTCAGCGGCAAGGCCGCCAGGGTCACGTAGGCGGCCGG
>NZ_JBDGIR010000023.1:0-3883 GCF_057657315.1 Lysobacter sp. Soil_C_15 | reverse complement strand
ATGTGATAGGCCGCACCGGCCGCCGCGTCCAGTTGGTCCAGGAACCACAGCCGCTGCTGCGACCACGACAGCGGCAACGGCCGGCGGCGGTCGGCGGCGGGCAAGATCTCGGCATCGCTGCGCCGCGCCGAGCGCAGACTGCGGGCCAGGCCGGCGAGCGTCGGCGACGCGAACAGATCCGCCGGCGCCAACTCCACCGCGAAGCTTTCGCGCAGGCGCGCGATCAGCATGCTGGCCCGCAACGAATCCAGGCCCAATGCGAACAGGTCCTGGTGCGGGTCCTGCGGCACCGCGCCGATCGCCTCGCCGACGATCCGCGCCAACCGCTCGGCGACGCCATCCTCCGGCTGCGGCGGCGTCGCCGCATCGTCGCCGGCTTGCTCGACCGACCATCGCCACACCGCGGCGAATTCGCCGGCGCGCAACAGTTCGCGGCAACGTCCGCGCTGCACCTTGCCGCTGGAAGTGCGCGGCAGATGCCCGGCGCGCACCAGCACGATGGCGCAGACCTCATAGATATCGTGCGTTTCGGCCAGCGCAGTACGGATCCTGGCCGCCAGCCCGGCGGTGTCCGGCGGCGCCGCGCCGGATACTTCCTGGACGATCGCCAAGGCGCCGGAATCCTCGCCGTCGAGCGCGAACACCGCGCAGCCGTCGGCGCTGAAGGCCGCATCCGCCGTGGCCACGGTTTGCTCGATGTCCTGCGGATACAGGTTGCGTCCGCCCAGGATCAGCAGTTCTTTCGAGCGGCCGGCGATATAGAGCTCGCCTGCGTGCAGGAAACCCAGATCGCCGGTGCGCAGCCAGGTCGCGCCGTCGCGCTCGACCAGGCTTTCGCGAGTGCGCTCCGGCTGGCCCCAATAACCGGCCGTCACCGAAGCGCCGCTGACCAGGATTTCGCCGATCGCTCCGTGCTGTGCCGGGCCGTCGCCGACCGGATCGGCGATCGATACGCGTACGCCGGCCGGGGCGCCGACGCTGGCCAGTTCGATGCCGTCGTGGCCCGTCGCGGCGACCGCCCGCCCCTGCGCCAGCGCGGCGCGGTCCAGCAGCATCGTACGCGGCGGTTCGCCGGCGCCGCGTACGTGCGCGGCGACCAGCAAGGTGGCTTCGGCCAGTCCATAGGCCGGTGTCAGCGCACCGGCCGCGAACCCGCGGTCGGCATAAGCCTGGGCGAAGCGGCGCAGGGTTTCGGGGCGGATCCGCTCGGCGCCGTTCACCGCCACCCGCACGCTATCCAGCGCCAGCCCCTGCAACTGCGGATCGTCCGCACGTTCGGCCAGCAAGGCGTAGGCGAAATTCGGCGCCACCGTCAGGGTCGCGCGATAGCGCGACAGCGCCTGCAGCCAACGCTGCGGCCGGCGCATGAACGCCGCCGGCGAGAACTGCACGCAACTGGCGCCGGCGAACAGCGGGTAGGCGATCGCGCCGACCAGGCCCATGTCGTGGAACGGCGGCAACCACGACACCACGAGGTCGTCCTGGCCCATGCCGTACCGGGCCACGGCGGCGGCGCAGTTGGCGACCAGATTGCCGTGGGTGACGATCACGCCCTTGGGGGCGGAAGTCGAGCCGGAGGTGTACTGCAGCACCGCGGGCGCAGACGCCGCCACCGCGCGCGCTTCGCGCCCGCTCCGGTCGGCGCTTGCGGGCGCTTGCTGGCGCGGATCGAACCAGGTCGCGTCCGCGGCGATCGCGCCGAACTCGCGCGTGCAGCGTTCGCGTACCCCGTCCAGAGCGAGGCAGACCGCCGGACGGCAATCCTCGAAGATCGCGCGCAAGCGCGGCAGGGCGCGCCGGCTGCCCGGCGGATACGCCGGCACCGCTATCAGCCCGGCGCGCAGGCAGGCCAGGAAAGCGACGATGTAGTCCAGCGACGGCGGCAGCAGCAGCAGCACGCGCTCGCCGCTGGCGGCCAGGTCTTCCAGCGCGTCCGCCATGCGCGCGACTTCGCGCTCCAGGCCGGCGTAATCCAACGCGACGCCGTCGCCCTCGCCGTCCTCCAGGAAGCGGAACGCGACGCGCCCGCGCTGTTGCGTATCCCCGGCGCGGCGGGACAGCACCTGCGCGAGCGAAAAACACGTCGAAGACACGACCACGGCTGACTCCATTCTGGACCACGGGCAAAGAAAACCGGTATTGCTCGCACTACCGCATCCGCACGGCAGCGATATCCTGTACTAGGCTTGCGGCACGACGGCGTGGCTGCGAAGGCGCCGGTTGATCCAGAAGTAGGCCGAAGGGCTGCGCCGGATCGCGTCCTCGAGGATGCGATTGACCCGCGCCGCGTCGGCGGCCGCGTCTTCGCCGAAGCCTTCCAGCGGCGGCGACAGCGAGATGCGGCTGCCGCCGCGCTCGCGGTGGTGGGTGAAGGCGACCACCGCCGCACCGCTCAGCTTGACCAAGCGGGTGGCGGACGACAACGTATGCAGCAGCATGCCGAAGAATGGCGCCGGCACCTGGTTGCGGTCGCGATATTCCTGGTCCGGCGCGAACCACAGCACCGCGCCCTCGCGCAGCATGGACAGCACGCCGCGCACGTCGCTGCGCTCGATCATGGTGATCTGCCGCCGGCCGCGCGATTTGCGCGACACCGCGTCGACCAGCGGATTCGGACGGCGCAGGTACATCGCGCACAGCGGAATGCGTTCGTTCAACAGCAACACCGCGTTTTCCATGTCGCTGAAGTGGAAGCCCAGCAGCAGCACGCCGCGGCCCCGCGACGCCAGCTCCTGCAGATGCTCGAGCCCCTCGACCACGCAGGGCTGCGAGGACGCGTCGCCGAACCACCAACGCCCCTTCTCCAGATAGCCCAGCACCGCTTGGGCCAGGCTGCTGCGGCCGATGCCGGCCCGTTCGCGCTCGCTCAGTTCGGGAAAACACAGCGCCAGGTTGTCGAGCACGATCCGGCGCGATTCGGCCGAGCCCCACCAGTAGACCGCGCCGGCAACGTTTGAGATCGGCGCCAGCAGCCGCAACGGCAGCACGCTCGCCAAGCGCAGAATCGACAGTTCCAGACCCGCCGCAATCCATTGTCGAACTGTCATTCCCGACATCAACCAGACTCCGTGTTCGCTGGAAAAACCCCGCCCGGCTCGCCTCCGACGCGCCACGGCGGTTCGATGCATGCAAGCGACGCAGCGACCGGCCCGATCATCCGCTGGGGGGCGGGGGCAGGTACGCGCTTTGCGGGCGCCGCCGCAGCGCGGGCCGAACTTCGCCGCGTGCGGCTGCGTCGAAACCGGCCGCCGGACGGCGGTCGCGGCGATTTCGATCGGCCGTCTGGCTGAGCGACGTCCGCTGGCTCGCCGGACCTAGTATCGACGGTTCGTCGTCTACTGCAATCCATTGCCGAACTGTCATTTCTGACACTACGCCGACTCCCTGCCCAACGAAACGACGACACTCGACGCGTCCCCAACGCCCCGAGGCACTCCATGCACGCAAGCGGCGCGCCGATCGCCCCATTCATCCGGCGCACGATCCGGCCAAGTCCGTTCTTGCTGGTGCCACCGCAGTATATTGAAGCCGTCATCGCGCACAACCTGTCGGACGAACGCGCGCATACGACGGCGATTCCAAATTCGCAGTAGCAACCTGACATGGACTCGTCGTAAGGTTATGCGCCGCATTGCCCGGAATTTTTCCGCAATGCAACAGGACCCCGTCGCTGCAAGGATTCGTGGCATGACCCGTCTTTCCTCCGCTTCCGCCCAGGACCGGGCGTCGCCGCCGACCTCGTTCGTCGAGGCATTGCAGGCGCAGGCGGCGCGCACGCCGGAGGCGGTCGCGCTGCGCAGCGGCGAGGCGCAGCTGAGCTATGCGCAACTGGAGGCGGCGTCGAACCGGGTCGCGCATGCGCTGATCGGCCTGGGCGTGGCGC
>NZ_JBDGIR010000022.1:0-5594 GCF_057657315.1 Lysobacter sp. Soil_C_15 | reverse complement strand
GCGTTCGCACAGCGCGCTTACGAGGCGCCGCAAGGCGAAGTGGAGACGGCGCTGGCGCGGATCTGGAGCGAGTTGCTGCAGGTCGAGCGTATCGGCCGTCACGACCATTTCTTCGAACTCGGCGGGCATTCGCTGCTTGCGGTGCAGTTGATGGAACGGCTGCGGCGAGAAGGACTGCAGGCCGACATCGTCGAGCTGTTCGCGCGGCCGACCTTGGCGGCGCTGGCGCAGGCCGCGATCCGGTCCGCGCATGCGGGCCCGCGCGGGGTCATGGTGCCGTCCAATGCGATTTCGCGCGACAGCGACGCGATCACTCCGCAGATGTTGCCGCTGGTGGAGCTGAGTCCTGAGCAGATCGCGCGCGTGGTCGGCTCGGTGCCGGGCGGCGCGGCCAACGTGCAGGACATCTATCCGCTCGCGCCGCTGCAGGAAGGCATCTTGTTCCACCACCTGCTGCAGCAGGACCACGACCCGTACCTGCTCTCGATCACCTTGGGGTTCGAGACGCGCGCATCGCTGGACCGCTTCGTGCAGGCCTTGCAGCAGGTCATCGCCCGTCACGACGTGCTGCGCACCGCGGTGCTGTGGGAGGGATTGGACGAGCCGGTGCAGGCGGTCTGGCGCAAGGCGAAGCTAGACGTGCGCACGCTCGAACCGGCCGACGGCGATATCGAAGCCGCGTTGGCCGATTGCGCGGGTTCGCAGCGGATCGACCTGCGGCAGGCCCCGCTGATGCGCGGGTTCGCCGCGTTCGACCAGCTAGGCCAGCGCTGGCTGCTGCGGCTGGTCCACCATCACATGGCGCTGGACCACACCGCACTGGAGGTGATGTTGCAGGAGATCGGGCTGATCCTGTCCGATCGCGCCGATGAACTGGCCGAACCCGTGCCGTTCCGAAATTTCGTGACGCAAGCGCGACAAGGCGTGAGCGCGCAAGAGCACGAAGCCTTCTTCCGCCGGATGCTCGGCGATGTCGACGAGCCCACCGCACCGTTCGGCCTGCTGGACGTGCACGGCGGCGGCGACAACGCCGGCGAAGCCGAATTGCTGCTGCCGTCCGCGCTGTCGCACCGCCTGCGCAAGCAGGCGCGCGGCCTCGGCGTGAGCGTGGCGAGCCTGTTCCATTGGGCCTGGGCTCAGGTGCTGGCCAAGACCACCGGCCGCGAGGACGTGGTGTTCGGCACGGTGCTGTTCGGTCGTCTGCAGGGCGGCGCCGGCGCCGATCGCGCGATGGGGCTGTTCATCAATACCCTGCCGCTGCGCGTACGCCTCGGCGACATCGGCATCAGCGACGGCATCCGCCAGACCCATGCGGCACTGTCGGGCCTGGTCGGCCACGAACACGCCTCGCTGGCGCTGGCGCAGCGCTGCAGCGCTTTGCCGGCAGGCGCTCCGCTGTTCACCTCGATGCTGAACTACCGCCACAGCGCTGGCGAGAAGGATCCGTCGCAGTGGGTGCCGGGCGCGACCTTGGTGGCGGTGAAGGAGCGGTCCAGCTATCCCATCGACTTGTCGGTGGACGATCTAGGCGACGATTTCAAGCTGACCGCGCAGGCCGTGGCGCCGGTCGAACCCCAGCGGGTATGCGCTTACATGCTCAACGCCCTGGCCGATCTGGCCGATGCGCTGGAGCAGGCGCCGCAGGCTCCATCCTGGCGCATCGAGGTGCTCGATGAGGCCGAGCGCCATCGGATGTTGACCGTCTGGAACGATGCGCAACCGGTCGCCACGCAGGCCGATGCCTGCGTCCATGAGCTGTTCGAACGCCAGGCGCAGGCCGCGCCGTCGGCCATCGCGCTCGAGCACGGCGATCGGCGATGGAGCTACGCCGAGCTCGACCGGCGCGCCAGCGGCCTGGGCTCGTACCTTCGCAGCCTGGGCGTCGCACCCGACGAGCGCGTGGCGATCTGCCTGCAGCGCGGCGCCGACATGTTGGTGGCGATCCTCGCCGTGCTCAAGGCCGGCGGCGCCTATGTGCCGATGGACCCCTCGTATCCGCGCGAACGACTGGAATACATGCTGCGCGATAGCCGCCCCCGCGTGGTGTTGACGCAGGCCGGGGTGGACGTCGCGCGCGATCTCGACCTCGCCGCGACGGTGCTGGACCTGGACGCCCCCCAGCGCCCCTGGGACAGCCTGCCGGACGCGGATGTCGCGCCGGCCGGCATCGGTCCGGCCGCAGACCATCTCGCCTATGTGATCTATACCTCCGGCTCCACCGGCCAACCCAAGGGCGTGGCGGTCGAGCACGGGCCGCTGAGCCGCCGCATCCAGGTCCTGGCCCGGCATTACGAGCTGCGCTCTTCCGACCGAGTCCTGCAGTTCGCATCGATCAACTTCGACGTGTCGATCGAGGAGATCATGGGCGCGCTGAGCGTCGGCGCGACCCTGGTGTTGCGCGATTCGCGCTGGCAGGACGGCGCCGCGGAGTTCTGGCGCTCCTGCGCCGATGCGCGCATCACGGTCGCCGAACTGCCGACCAAGTTCTGGCAGTACGCCACCGAGGACCACGCGATCGCGCTGCCGGACGGCCTGCGCCTGGTGATCATCGGCAGCGAGGCGGTCGAGGCCAAGGCGATCGCGCACTGGGCGGCCCGTCCTGGCCGCCGGCCGCGCCTGTTCAACGCCTATGGCCCCACCGAGGCGGTCATCACGGCGACCCTGCAGGAAGTCGAGTCCGCGCAGGACGTGCATATCGGCCGGCCGGTGGCCGATATCGCGGTCTATCTGCTCGACCGTCGCGGCCAGCCGGTACCGTTCGGCGTGCCCGGCGAGATCCACCTGGGCGGAGCGGGGCTGGCGCGCGGTTACCTCGACCGGCCGCAACTGACCCAGGAGCGGTTCGTCGCCGATCCGTTCGCGGCGCAGGCCGGCGCACGCATGTACAAGACCGGCGACCTCGGACGCTGGCTCGCGGATGGCACGCTGGAGTATCTGGGCCGCAACGACGGGCAGGTCAAGATCCGCGGCTTCCGCATCGAGCTGGGCGAGATCGAAGCGCAGCTAGGCCGCCAGCCCGGCGTGCGCGAAGCGGTGGTGCTGGCGCGCGCGGACGCGCCGGGCGAACTCAAGCTCGTCGCCTACCTGGTGGCCGCCGCGGGCGCGACGCTCGATCCGCACGGCCTGCGCCATGCCCTGGCCCAGAGCCTGCCCGATCACATGGTGCCGGCGGCGTACGTCGTGCTGGACGCGCTGCCGATGACGCCGAACGGCAAGGTCGACCGGCGCGCACTGCCGGCGCCGGACGCGGAATCCTTCGCCCAGCGCGCTTATGAAGCGCCGCAAGGCGAGGTCGAGACCGTGCTGGCGAGGATCTGGAGCGAACTGCTGCGGGTCGACAGGATCGGCCGCAACGACAACTTCTTCGAGCTCGGCGGCCATTCGCTGCTGGCCGTGCAACTGATGGAGCGCCTGCGCCGGGTGGGATTGCACGCGGACATCCGCGCTCTATTCGCCAAGCCGACCCTGGCCGTGCTCGCGCAGGCGGTGCAGGATGCGGAACGCGCCGGCTGGCGCGGCGTGACGGTGCCCGCCAACGGCATTCCCGCCGGTTGCGAAGCGATCACCCCGCAGATGCTGCCGCTGGTCGAACTCGATCAGGCGCAGATCGACCGCATCGTCGCCGCGGTTCCTGGCGGCGCCGCCAATGTGCAGGACATCTATCCGCTGGCGCCGCTGCAGGACGGCATCCTGTTCCACCATTTGCTGCAGACCCGCGGCGACCCCTACCTGCTGTCGACCTTGCTGTCGTTCGAGTCGCGAGAGGGGCTCGACGATTTCGTGCAGGCCTTGCAGCAAGTGGTCGACCGCCACGACGTGCTGCGCACGGCGATGCTTTGGGACGGCTTGCCCGAACCGGTGCAGGTGGTGTGGCGACGGGCGCAGTTGGAGGTGGACACGCTGGACCCGGACGGTAGCGATGCCGCCGCCCGACTGGCCGCGCTGGCCGATCCTCGCGACGCGAGGATGGACGTGCGCCTGGCGCCGCTGATGCGCGGCACGGCGGTGTTCGATACGCGCAGCCAGCGCTGGCTGCTGTTGCTGCTGCAGCACCATTTGGCGATGGATCACGTCGCGGTCGAACTGATCTACGAGGAAATCGGCCTGATCCGCACCGGCCGCTCGCACGAGTTGGCCGAGCCGGTGCCGTTCCGCAACTTCGTCGCGCAGACCCGGCTGGGGGTAAGCGCGCAGGAGCACGAGGCCTTCTTCCGCGACATGCTCGGCGATGTGGACGAACCCACGGCGCCGTTCGGCATGCTCGAAGTGCATGGCGACGGCGAAAACGTGCATGAGGCCGAACTGACCTTGCCGCGGGCGTTGTCGCAGCGGCTGCGGTATCAGTCGCGAGTTCTTGGCGTGAGCACGGCAAGCCTGTTCCACTGGGCCTGGGCCCAAGTGCTGGCGAAAACGGCGGGGCGCGAGGACGTGGTGTTCGGCACCGTGCTGTTCGGCCGCCTGCAAGGCGGCGCCGGTGCGGATCGCGCGGCCGGCCTGTTCATGAACTCCCTGCCGATGCGCGTGCATCTGGGTGGGCTCAGCGTCCTGGAAGGCGTCCGCCGGACGCACGCGACCTTGTCGGGCCTGGTCGGCCATGAGCACGCGCCACTGGCGCTCGCGCAGCGCTGCAGCGCGCTGGCTGCGAACACGCCGTTGTTCTCCTCCTTGCTGAACTATCGCCACACCGCGCCTGCCGGCGACTCCGCGCCGGCTTGGTCGCAGGGCGTGCAAATGCTGTCGGTGCGCGAACGCACCAATTACTCGTTCACGCTGTCGGTGGACGACCTGGGCGAGGACTTCGAACTGCGGGCGCAGATCGAAGAGCCGGTCGAGCCGCAACGCGTCTGCGCGTTCATGCGCAATGCGCTGACAGGCCTGGTGGAGGCGCTCGAACACGCGCCGAACACGCCGTCGTGGCAGATCGAGGTGTTGGACCGAGCCGAGCGCGAGCGGATGCTCGAGGCCTGGAACGCGACCGATCGCGCCTACCCGCAGGCGTGCGTGCACGAGCGGTTCCGCGACCAAGCCGAGCGCACGCCCGACGCGCCGGCGCTGCGCTTCGAAGCGCAAGAGCTGAGCTACGCCCAGTTGGACGCCAAGGCCGACCGGCTGGCGCATTACCTGCTCGACGCCGGCGTCGGCCCCGGTGCGCGGGTCGGGATCTACCTGTCGCGCTCGCCGGAACTGCTGATCGCGGTGCTCGGCGTGCTCAAGACCGGCGCGGCCTACGTGCCGCTGGAGCCGAAGCTGCCGAAGGAACGCCTGGCCTACATGGTCCGCGACGCCGGCATCGGCTGGGCGCTGCTGGAAGCGGCCGGGATGGACGAGCTACCGCTGCAGGACGTGGACGTGGTGCTGATGGACGGCGCGGCCGGCGACGACGAGTGGCTGGCGGACTACGCCCAGGGCGAGCTGCCGGGCGTGACCCCGACCGACATCGCCTATGTGATGTACACCTCCGGCTCGACCGGCCAGCCCAAGGGGGTGATGGTCGAGCACGGCGGCCTGGCCAACTACCTGGCGCACGCGGTGGAGTCGTACCTGCCGAACGTGGCCGGCTCGGTGGTCAGTTCGCCGCTGTGCTTCGATGCGAC
>NZ_JBDGIR010000021.1:2500-5803 GCF_057657315.1 Lysobacter sp. Soil_C_15 | reverse complement strand
GGCTCCGCGGCAGCGGCCTGCGCAAGCGCTGCGGGGAGTTTGGCCGCACGGCGCAGTTGACCGCGTCGGTTAACGGGAGTGCGGTATCAGGGCTGGCCGGGGCTTTCGCACGCGCGAAAAGAAGAAGGCCGGATCCTTTCGGATCCGGCCTTCTGGGGTAAAGCCCCTGGCGATGACCTACTCTTGCATGGCTTGAGCCACACTACCATCGGCGCGTGTGCGTTTCACTTCCGAGTTCGGGATGGGATCGGGTGGTTCCACACAGCTATTATCACCAGGGAGAGGGTGGAGGGTCGCAGGCTTCGGTGGATTGAAGTAGCGCGCACGCTCTCGTTGGGTTGCTTCGACGCGGTGTACTGCGTTGTCGGCGAATAGATTGGAATGTAGCGAGTCAGTGTTGGTTTGGAATATCGACGCGTCGTCGAGTCCAAGGCCACTTGAGGTTATATGGTCAAGCCACACGGATCATTAGTACAGGTTAGCTCAATGCGTTGCCGCACTTACACACCCTGCCTATCAACCACCTAGTCTTGATGGTTCCTTTAGGGGAGTCGAGCTCCCGGGAGATCTCATCTTGAGGCGCGCTTCCCGCTTAGATGCTTTCAGCGGTTATCGCTTCCGAACATAGCTACCCGGCAGTGCCACTGGCGTGACAACCGGAACACCAGAGGTTCGTCCACTCCGGTCCTCTCGTACTAGGAGCAGCCCCTCTCAAATCTCCAACGCCCACGACAGATAGGGACCGAACTGTCTCACGACGTTCTGAACCCAGCTCGCGTACCACTTTAAATGGCGAACAGCCATACCCTTGGGACCGACTACAGCCCCAGGATGTGATGAGCCGACATCGAGGTGCCAAACACCGCCGTCGATATGAACTCTTGGGCGGTATCAGCCTGTTATCCCCGGAGTACCTTTTATCCGTTGAGCGATGGCCCTTCCATACAGAACCACCGGATCACTAAGACCTACTTTCGTACCTGCTTGATCCGTCGATCTTGCAGTCAAGCACGCTTATGCCTTTGCACACAGTGCGCGATGTCCGACCGCGCTGAGCGTACCTTCGTGCTCCTCCGTTACACTTTGGGAGGAGACCGCCCCAGTCAAACTACCCACCATACACGGTCCCCGACCCGGATTACGGGCCTAGGTTAGAACGTCAAGCACGACAGGGTGGTATTTCAAGGATGGCTCCACTGCAGCTAGCGCCACAGTTTCATAGCCTCCCACCTATCCTACACAGACGAACTCAACGTTCAGTGTAAAGCTATAGTAAAGGTTCACGGGGTCTTTCCGTCTTGCCGCGGGAACGCTGCATCTTCACAGCGATTTCAATTTCACTGAGTCTCGGGTGGAGACAGCGCCGCTGTCGTTACGCCATTCGTGCAGGTCGGAACTTACCCGACAAGGAATTTCGCTACCTTAGGACCGTTATAGTTACGGCCGCCGTTTACTGGGGCTTCGATCAAGAGCTTCGCCTTGCGGCTAACCCCATCAATTAACCTTCCAGCACCGGGCAGGCGTCACACCCTATACGTCCACTTTCGTGTTTGCAGAGTGCTGTGTTTTTGATAAACAGTCGCAGCGGCCTGGTCACTGCGGCCCTTCTCAGCTATGAACCAAAAAGGGCGCACCTTCTCCCGAAGTTACGGTGCTATTTTGCCTAGTTCCTTCACCCGAGTTCTCTCAAGCGCCTGAGAATTCTCATCCTGCCCACCTGTGTCGGTTTACGGTACGGTCTGCGTAAGCTGAAGCTTAGGAGCTTTTCCTGGAAGCGTGATATCAGCAGCCTAGTCCTAATGGACCGGTCCTTAGTCTCAACGTTGCGCCCCCGGATTTGCCTAAGGGCACCGCCTCAACTCTCTCACCAGGACAACCAACGCCTGGCCTGCCTAACCTTCTCCGTCCCTCCATCGCACTTACGCGAGGTGCAGGAATATTAACCTGCTTCCCATCGACTACGCATTTCTGCCTCGCCTTAGGGGCCGACTCACCCTGCGTCGATTAACGTTGCGCAAGGAAACCTTGGGCTTTCGGCGTGCGGGCTTTTCACCCGCATTATCGTTACTCATGTCAGCATTCGCACTTCCGATACCTCCAGCGGACTTCTCAATCCACCTTCGCAGGCTTACGGAACGCTCCTCTACCGCGCACAAACAAGTTGTGCACCCCAAGCTTCGGTTTATCGCTTAGCCCCGTTAAATCTTCCGCGCAGACCGACTCGACCAGTGAGCTATTACGCTTTCTTTAAAGGGTGGCTGCTTCTAAGCCAACCTCCTGGCTGTCTGTGCCTTTCCACATCGTTCACCACTTAGCGATAAATTTGGGACCTTAGCTGTGGGTCTGGGTTGTTTCCCTTTTCACGACGGACGTTAGCACCCGCCGTGTGTCTCCCATACAGTCCGTCTTGGTATTCGGAGTTTGCCATGGTTTGGTAAGTCGCAATGACCCCCTAGCCATAACAGTGCTCTACCCCCAAGAGGATACATATGAGGCGCTACCTAAATAGCTTTCGAGGAGAACCAGCTATCTCCGGGTTCGATTAGCTTTTCACTCCTAATCACACCTCATCCCCTACCTTTGCAACGGGAGTGGGTTCGGGCCTCCAGTTGATGTTACTCAACCTTCACCCTGGGCATGACTAGATCACCCGGTTTCGGGTCTACTGCCCGCGACTATGCGCCCTTATCAGACTCGGTTTCCCTTCGCCTCCCCTATACGGTTAAGCTTGCCACGAACAGTAAGTCGCTGACCCATTATACAAAAGGTACGCAGTCACCCCGAAGGGCTCCTACTGCTTGTACGCACACGGTTTCAGGGTCTATTTCACTCCCTTCACCAGGGTTCTTTTCGCCTTTCCCTCACGGTACTGGTTCACTATCGGTCGGTCAGGAGTATTTAGCCTTGGAGGATGGTCCCCCCATATTCAGACAGGGTTTCTCGTGCCCCGCCCTACTCGATTTCATCGCATGAGCCCCTTCGCATACAGGGCTATCACCTTCTACGGCGAATCTTTCCAGATTCTTTTGCTGAAACTCATGCAACTTAAGGGCTAGTCCCCGTTCGCTCGTCACTACTTAGGGAATCTCGGTTGATTTCTTTTCCTCCGGGTACTTAGATATTTCAGTTCTCCGGGTTCGCTTCCAGCAGCTATGTATTCACTGCAGGATACCTATTGCTAGGTGGGTTTCCCCATTCGGACATCGCGGGATCAATGCTTGTTGCCAGCTCCCCCACGCTTTTCGCAGGCTGCCACGTCCTTCATCGCCTCTGACCGCCAAGGCATCCACCGTGTGCGCTTAT
>NZ_JBDGIR010000020.1:0-5911 GCF_057657315.1 Lysobacter sp. Soil_C_15 | reverse complement strand
GTCGCCGCCGGCGGCAGGGCCAGGGTCGCGCCCTGGCACAGCGTCGGCCACACCTCCCAGGTGCAGGCGTCGAAGGCGACGCCGGCGGTGCTGGAGCTGCGCTCGCCCGGCGCCAGCGGGAAGCGTTCGCTGTGCCAGCCGATCAGATTCAGCAACTGGCGGTGCTCGACCATCACCCCGTTCGGGCGCCCGGTCGAACCGGAGGTGTAGATCACGTAGGCCAGATGGTCGGTCTGCAGCCCCGTCGCCGCGCGCTCGGGGTTCGTCGCCGGCCGTTGCAGCCAGGTCGGCTCGTCCAGCGCCAGCACGCTGGCGGTCGCCAATGCCCGGCACGACGGCAGTTGGTCCTGAAGCGCCGCCTGGGTCAGGACCACGCGCGGCCGGCTGTCGTCGAGCATGAAGGCCAGCCGCTCCTGCGGATAGGCCGGATCCATCGCCACATACGCGCCGCCGGCCTTGAGCACCGCCAGCCATGCCGTGACCAGGTCCGGGCCGCGCGCCATCGCCACCGCTACCCGCACATCGGCGCGCACGCCCTGCGCGATCAGTTGGTGCGCCAGGCGATTGGCCCGCTCGTTCAGTTCGCCGTAGCTCAGGCTCTGGCCTTCGAATTCGATCGCCGTCGCCTGCGGCGCCAGCGCCGCGCGGCGTTCGAACAGTTCATGCGCGCAATGCTCCTGCGGATAGCGGCGCGAGGTCGCGTTCCACCGGTTCAGCACCTGTTCGCGCTCGGCCGCGCCGAGGAGGTCGATGGCGTCGATCGCCTGCGAATCGTCGCGCACCATGCCGCGCAGCAGGGCTTCCAGATAGTCGCGGTAGCGCTGCATCGTGGCGCGGTCGTATAAGGCGGTGGCGTAGCCCAGGGTGCCGGCGATGCCGTCCTGCGTTTCGTGCAAGTCCAGTTCCAGGTCGTACTGGGCGGTGTGCTCGTCGGTGTTCGCAGGCAGCACCTGCACGCTCAGTCCGTCCAGGGCCAGGCCTTCGTCGGGCGTGTTCTGCCAGGCGAAGGTGAGCTGGAAGATCGGCGTATGCGCCAACGTGCGTTCCGGCTTGAGCGCCTCCACCACCTGCTCGAACGGAAGCTCCTGATGGCTGTGGGTCTGCAGCACGCGCTCGCGCACCTGGGCCAACAACTGCGCCACGCTGGGGCGGTCGCTCAGGTCCAGGCGCAACGCCAGGGTATTGACGAAGAAGCCGATCAGCGGCTCCATCTCCGCGCGGGTGCGATTGGCCACGGGCGAGCCGATCACCACCTGGTCCTGGCCGGCCAGGCGCGCCACCAGCGCGCCCCAGGCCGCCAGCAAGGTCATGTACATGGTCGTACCGTGGCGCTTCGACAGCACCTTGAGCCCCGCGGCCAGTTCCCGGTCGAAGGCGATCGGCAGGATCGCGCCCCGATAATCCTGTACCGATGGGCGGGGCCGGTCGGTCGGCAGGCTGACCAACGCGGGGGCGCCGGCCAGTTGCTCGCGCCAGAACGCCGCCTGCCGTTGCTGCACCTCGTCGGTGAGCCAGTCGCGCTGCCATACGGCGTAGTCGGCGTACTGGATCGGCAGCGCGGGCAGCGGATCGACCTCGGCCGACACGCCCTGCACCGCATAGGCGCGATACAGCGCGTCGAGCTCGCCGGCCAGGATGCCCATCGACCAGCCGTCGGAGACGATATGATGCATCGACAGCAGCAGCACGTGTTCGTTTTCGGCCAGGCGCAGCAAGCGGCCGCGGATCATCGGCCCGTGTTCGAGATCGATCGGCGTGTCCGCTTCGATCCGCCGCCAGTACTCGACCGTGCCCGCTTCGCTCTCGCTCGCGGCGGTCAGGTCGTGGCGCTGCAGGCTGAATCCGGAGGCCGGCCCGATGCGCTGCACCGGCTGGTCGCCGGCCACGTCGAAGCGCGTGCGCAACGCCTCGTGGCGTTGCACGATACGGTCCAGCGCAGCCTGCAGCGCGGCTTGGTCGAGCGGCCCGCGCAGACTCAGGCCGAAGCCGAGCGAGTGCGCGGTGGGCCACATTTGGGCGATGAACCACAACCGCTGCTGCGCGAACGACAGCGGCCAGTACGGACGCTCGGCGTCGCGCGGTGCGATGCCGGTCGCCTGCGGCGTCGGCTTGGTCTTGGCGCGGGCGGCTTTGGCCGCCTGCAGCAGGGCCTCGCGCTCGGCGCGGGTCATGCCGTTCACGGTCGCGCCGTTCACGGTCGCGCCGTTAGCGGACGTGTTCACCGGCGTGTTCTTTGCATTCGCGTTGTTCATTGGACCAGACCTCTCTGTTCGGCCGCGATCGATTCCAGATCGTCGGCATCGAATTGCGAAAGCTGACAGTCGACGACGGCCTCGGCGAACTCGTACAGGCGAGCGTTGGAGAACACCGTCATCAGCGAGATTTCGATGTCCCATTCGCTGCGGACCCTGGAAATCAAGCGGGTGGCCAGCAAGGAATGCCCGCCGAGTTCGAAGAAGTGGTCCTGGCGGCCGACGTCTTCGACGCCGAGCAGTTCGCTCCAGATCTGCGCCAAGGCGATTTCGGTCTCGCCGTCCGGGGCTTCGTAGACGCTCTGCGTCTGGACCGAGCCCAATGGCAGCGGCAAGGCCTTGCGGTCGATCTTTCCGTTAGGCGTCAGCGGCAGGCTGTGCAGCACCACCCAGGCGGTCGGCACCATGTAGTCCGGCAAGTCCTGCGCGAGCGCATGGCGCAAGGCCTGCGGATCGAGCTCGGCCTCGGCGCCGTCGGCCACATAGGCGACCAGCTGTTTGTCGCCCGATGCGTCCTCGCGCGTCAGCACCAGCGCTTCGCGCACGTCGGGCTGGGCCAGGAGCTTGGCTTCTATTTCGCCCAGTTCGATCCGGAAACCGCGCACCTTGACCTGGTGATCGTTGCGGCCGAGGAAGTCGATGGTGCCGTCGTCGCGCCAGCGCGCCAAGTCGCCGGTGCGGTACATGCGCTCTTGCGCGTCGGCCGCGAACGGATCGGCGACGAAGCGCTCCTCGGTGAGCTGCGGATTGTTGAGATAGCCGCGCGCCACCTGCACGCCGGCGATGTGCAGCTCGCCGGCGACGCCGACCGGCACCGGCAGTCCGTGCGCATCGAGGATGTAGAGGCGGCCGTTGGCGATCGGCTTGCCGATCGGCGGCGCCTCGGTCGCCGCGGCGTCGCAATCGTGCATGCTCGCGCACACCGTGGCTTCGGTCGGGCCGTAGGCATTGATCAGTCTGCGCCCCGGCGCCCAACGCTTAACCTGCGCGGCGCTGGCGGCCTCGCCGGCCAAGATCAGCGTGCGCAGGTGCGGCAAGGCGGCGTCGGCAGGCAGCGTCGCCAGCAACGCCGGCGGTAGCGTGGCATGGCTGATGCGATGCGCATCGAGCCAGTCCACCAGCTCCGCGCCGGCCAGGACGCCGGGCGGCGGCAGGTGCAGGCTGGCGCCGGACAGCAAGGCCATCGCGATTTCCGAGATGCAGGCGTCGAAGCTGAAGGAGGCGAACTGCAGCACCCGGCTGTCGCGGTCCACGCCGAAGCCGGCGATCTGCGCCTGGGCCAGGTTGCACAGGCCGCGATGCGTGGCCATGACCCCCTTCGGCACTCCGGTCGAACCGGAGGTGTAGATCACGTAGGCCAGATGCGATGGCGTCAGGCCCATCGCCGCCGGGTCCAGATCGTCGGCCGACAGTTGCTCCCATTGCCCGGCCTCGGTCATGTCCACCACCGGCGTGCGCCAGAGGATGGGACTGGCCGGCAATTGGTCCTGCAAGGCCGCCGTGGTCACCAGCACGCGCGGGCGGCTGTCGCGCAGCATGTAGTCCAGGCGCGCCTGCGGATAGGCCGGGTCCAGCGGCACGTAGGCGCCGCCGGCCTTGAACACCGCCAGCATCGCCACGACCATTTCGACGCTGCGCTGCAGGCAGATCGCCACCTTATCGTCCGGCCTGAGGCCGAGCCCCAGCAGGTGACGCGCCATGCGATTGGCCCGTTGGTTGAGCTCCTGATAGCTCAGCCGTTCGCCGCCCTGCTCCAGCGCCACCGCCTGCGGCGAGACCCGTACCTGCCGCTCGAACAGTTCGTGGACGGCGCCGTCCGGCTGCGGCCATTCCCGACGGGTGTCGTTCCACCCCACCAGCAGTTGCTGGCGCTCCCGTTCGCCCAGCACTTCGAGTCGCCACGACGGCGTCTGCGGGGCCTGCTCCAGCGCTTCGGCCAGCGCTTCCAGCGCATTGCGCATGTAGGCGCACATCCGCTGCGGATCGATCGGCCGTTCGATCAGGGCTTTCAACTCGAAGTCTTCGCCCAGATCGTCCACCGCCATGATGAAGGGCACGTGGTTGGTGCGCTCCACCGCGGACAGCACTTCCACGCCCTGCGCCCAGGCCGGCGTCTGCGCGCCGGCGCCGTCGTCGACGCTGTGGCGATAGTTCATCACCGCCGAGAACAGCGGCGCGCTGGCGGCCATGGCGCTGCAGCGCTGGGCCAGCGCCAGCGAGGCGTGCTCGTGGCTCAGCAAGTCGGTCAGCGCCGCGTGGGCCGAGCGCACACCGTCCTGCACGCCGAGCTCGCCGAGCCGCACCCGGATCGGCAGAGTATTGATGAACAGGCCCATCGCGCGCTCTGCGCCGGCGCCGCCCTGCAAGCGGCCGAACAGCACCGTGCCGAACACCACATCGTCGCGGCCGGTGGTCTTGGCCAGCACCTGCGCCCAGGCCCAATGGAACAGGCTCGCCGTGCTCACGCCCAGGCGTCGCGCCTGCCGACGCAAGCGCTGCGACAGGATGCGCGGCAACGGCTGCCGCGCTTCGCGCACGTGTTCGCCCTCGCCTTGCACCTTGAGCAGCCCGAACGGCGCGGTCGGCTCGTCGACATCGCCGAGCATCCGGCTGAAGAACGCTTCGTGTTCCTGGGCGCTCACGCCCAACCGAGCCTGGGCGACGAAGTTGCGGAACGGTACCGGCTCGGGCAGTTCGCTCGCACGATCGCTCAGGATCAGGCCGATCTCGTCCAGCAACACGTCCAGCGCGGTGTGATCCAGCACCAGATGGTGGTGCAGAAGCTGCAGCAGCCAGCGTCGACCGGCGTCGTCGAACGCGGCGTAACCGCGCATCAACGGCGCCTGGTTAAGGTTCATGCGGGTGTGCAGCGGATCGGTCAGTTCGGCCAGACGTTGCGCGACGTCGCCTTCCGGCAGCTGCGGCGTCGTCACTTCGAAGCGGGCCTCGCGCCACACCACCTGCACCGGCTCGCTCAAGCCCTCCCACAGCGCCGACGTGCGCAGCACGTCGTGCCGATCGATGACCCGCTGCAATGCCCGCAAGAACCTGTCGAGTCTGTCGCGAGAGTCGAACGACAAGGTGGTCGACAACAGATAGGCATCGCCCTGCGTCTGCAGCAGGTGGTGGAACAGGATGCCCTCCTGCAGCGGCGCCAGGGGGTAAATGTCCTGCACATTGGCTGCGCCGCCGGGGACCGCGGCAACGATGCGTTCGATCTGCGCCGTATCCAGCGCGATCAGCGGCAGCATTTGCGGATCGATGGCCTCGCAACCCGGGGGGATACCGTTGGCGGGAACGGCGACATCGCCGGAGCCCTGGCCCCGAGCGGAGGCCACCGCCTCGGCCAGCCCGGCCAGGGTCGGCTGCGAGAACAGGGCGCGAATGTCGATGTTCAGCGCTTCGCGACGCAGGCTGGCCATCAGGCGCACGGCCAGCAAGGAGTGGCCGCCGAGCTCGAAGAAGTTGTCGTGCCGGCCCACCCGCTCCAGCCCCAGCAGTTCGCTCCATATCCCGGCCAGCATGGTCTCGATCGCGCCCTGCGGCGCTTCGAAGTCGCGCTGCGCGAACGCCACGCCGTCCGGCGCCGGCAATGCGCGCCGATCGAGCTTGCCGTTGCCGGTCAGCGGCAAGGCCGCCAGGGTCACGTAGGCGGCCGG
>NZ_JBDGIR010000019.1:0-7805 GCF_057657315.1 Lysobacter sp. Soil_C_15 | reverse complement strand
CGTTCGAAACCGGCGTGCATCACTTCCTGCGGGCAGTCGCGGGCGGTCGCGTTCCAGTCCAGGGTCAGCCGGGCGCGCTCGGCGGCCGACACGCAGGGCAGAGCGGACGGCGTGGCGACCGGTCCGCCGCGAACCTCGGCCTCCAGCGCTCCGATCAAGCTCCGCAAGGCATGCTCGACGCGGTCCAGCGCCGCATCCGGTTCGATGCCCTTGGCGCAGTGCGCCTTCAAGGCGAATCCCGCGCCGTAGTCGTCGACCGACAACGCCAGCGGATAGTGGGTGTGCTCGTCGCTTACCAACAGGCGCATGCCGAAGGCGTGGTCCGCCGCGCCCGTCCCGCCCGCGTCTTCGATTCCCGCCAGCAGGCCCGCGCTGTGACGGTAGTTGATCAGGGCCGCGAACGGCGCCAGACCCGCGCCCAGGCCGGAACAACGCTGGGCGAGCGAGAGCGAGGCGTGCTCGTGTTCGAGCAAGGCGCCCATCTGCGCGTGCACGGCGCGCAAAGCGGCGCGCGTCGACTCCGCGTCCAGATCGACCCGCATCGGCAGAGTATTGATGAACACGCCCGGCGTGGCGGCCAGGGCCGGATTCTGCAGGCGCCCGCTCAGCACCGTGCCGAACACCACGTCGCTGCGTCCACTGCTGGCGCCCAGCGCCAGGGCCCAGGCCAGGTGGAACACCGCCGCGGCGCTGACGCCGGCGTCGCGCGCGCATTCGCGCAGAGGCAGCGCCAGCTCGGCCTCGACCCGGCGCACCGCGTTGCTCGCCCCGGTGACGCCGTCGGCCACCGTCGCCACGCCGAACGGCGCGGTGATCTCGTCGACCGTGCCCAACAGACGGGAGAAATACTCCGCGTGAGCCGAATCCGGCGTCGCGGCCACCGACTCGATGAACTCGCGGTAAGGCGCCGCCTCGTGATTCGCGTCGGGCTCGCCGCGCACGCGCGCGGCGACCTGGGCCAAGATCAGCTCGAGGCTGACGTGATCGCTGACGATATGGTGATTGAGCAACGCCAGCAGCCAGGCGCCGGAGCCCTCGTCGTACGCACTCCACGCGCGCAGCAGCGGCGGCCGGGTCAGGTCCAAGCGCAGCCGCGCCGGATCGCTGGCCTCCAGCAGCGCCTGCGCCGCCGTCGCGCCCGGTGCCGGCGCCACCGGTTCGACCCGCAACCGGGCGCCGCGGTGCACCAGTTGCAGCGGTTCTTCCAGCCCTTGCCAATGCACCGAAGTGCGCAGGATGCCGTGACGGTCGATCATCGCCTGCAGTCCGTCGGCGAAGGCCTGCAGATCTTCGCGCCGGTCGAACTGGAGCAGGGTCCGGATCAGATAGGCGTCCGGGCCTTCGTCGCGCAGGTGATGGAACAACATGCCCTGCTGCAAGGGCGACAGGGGGTAAGCGTCCTCTAGGTCGTCGATGCGCCCGCGCGCCGCGGCCAGAGCCGCGCCTACCTCGGCCTGCTCCAGCTGCGGCAGCCGAGCCGGACCGGCCGGCGCCGGCGGCGGCGCCGCATCGGCCGCGAGGGCGGCCAGATCGCACAGCACCGGCGCGGAAAACACGCTGCGCACGTCCAGGCGCAGGCCACGGCGGGCGAGCCGCTCGATCAGCGCCACCACCATCAGCGAATGACCGCCGAGGCGGAAGAAATGATCGTGGCGGCCGACCCGGGGCAGATCGAACAGCTGCGCCCATGTCTCGGCGATCAGCGCTTCGGTCCGCCCCTGCGGCGGCTGGTAAGCGAGCGCGCCGACCGCGTCGCGATCCGGAGCCGGCAGGCGTTCGCTGTCGAGCTTGCCGTTGCGGGTCAGCGGCAACGCCGCCATCGGCACGAACGCGGACGGAATCATGTAATCGGCCAGCGTCGCCGACAGCGCGGCGCGCAGCCCCGCCACGTCCAGCTGCGCCCCGCGCGCCGGCACCAGATAGGCGACCAGACGCAGGTCCCCGCTAAGGTCGGCGCGCGCCGTCACCGCCGCCTCTTCGATCGCCGGCAGGCGCAGCAAGGCTGCTTCGATCTCGCCGAGCTCGATCCGGAAACCGCGCAACTGGACCTGCTGGTCGATCCGGCCCAGGTGCTGGATGTCGCCGTTCTCAAGCAAACGGCCGAGGTCGCCGGAGCGGTACAGGACCCCGCCCGGTTGGAACGGATCGGCGACGAAGCGCTCGGCGGTCAAGGCCTCGCGGTTGAGATAGCCGCGGGCGAGACCCAGCCCGCCGACGTAGATCTCACCGACCGCACCGTACGGCAGCAGTTGCCGGTCCGGACCCAGGATGTAGACCGAGGTGGTCGGAATCGGTCGGCCGACGTTGTTGTCGGCGCTGGCCAGTTCGGCCGCGCCCAAGCGCTTGAAGGTCACGTGCACGCAGGTTTCGGTGATGCCGTACATGTTCACCAGCGCCACCTGCGGATGGCGTTGCTGGAACGGCGCCAGCTTGGCGGGGTTGAGCGATTCGCCGCCGAACACCACGTAGCGCAGTGCCGACAGGTCGGTCGCCTCCGGCAGCATTCGCGCCAGCGCCTGGAACGCGGACGGGGTCTGGCTCAGCACGCTGACCCGCTGCTGCGCCAGCCAATCGGCGAATCCGCGCGGATCGAGCCGCAGCGCCGCCGGCACGATCGCGGCGCGGGCGCCGTGGACCCAGGCCCCGAACAGTTCCCAGACCGAGAAGTCGAACGCGAACGAGTGGAACACCGACCAGACGTCGTCGCCGCCGAAGTCGAACGGCATGGCCTCGTTGACCAGCAGGCGGACCACGTTGCGGTGGCTGATCGGAACGCCCTTGGGCTGTCCGGTCGAACCGGAGGTGTAGATCACGTAAGCGTCGGCATCGGCTTGCACGTCGACGCCGATCGCCGCGTCCGACAGCCGCGCCGCGGCCGGGTCGTCGCTGCTCAGCGCCTGGCAGCCTGAAGGCAGGGGCGGCAGCGCCGCACCGCCGGCGACTACCGCCAGCCGCACGCCGGCGTCGGCGAGGGCGAAGGCGATGCGTTCGCCGGGCGCGTCGGGATCCAGCGGCACGTAGGCGCAGCCGGCCTTGAGGATGGCCAGGATCGCCACTCCCGCTTCGATCGAGCGGGCAGCGAGCAGGCCGATCCGGTCGCCAGGCGCCGCGCCGCGCGCCAGCAGCAGCCGCGCCAGGCGGTTGGAGCGCGCGTCCAGCGTCGCGTAGTCCAGGCTAGCGTCCTGGTCGAGGACGGCGATGCGCTGCGGCGCCCGTTCGGCTTGCAGGCCGATCAGGCCGTGCAGGGTCTGCGCGCGCGGATAGTCGGCCTGCGCGCCGTGCGCCAGTTTGCGCTGGCGATCGATCTCGGTCGCGGACAGCAAGGGCAGCCGATCGACGGTTTGTGCGCCGTCGCCGGCGACCGCAGCAAGCAGCGCGGCGTAGTGGCCGGCGATCTGCCCGGCCAGCCACGGATCGAAGAAGTCGGCGTTGTAGACCAGGTGGCAGGCGTAGCCCTCGTCGTCCTCGGCGACCAGCAGGTGCAGGTCGTTCTTGCCGTAGCCCAGATTGGTCTCGACGATGCGCCAGGCCAAGTCCGCGCTCTGGCGCAGGCTCGCCGCTGGCTCGAACTGGAACAGCAGGTCGAACAGCGCGGTCCGGCTCATGTCCTTTTCCGGCGCCAGCCACTGCACCAGCCGGTCGAACGGAACCTGCGCGTGCGCCGCGGCCTCGGCGCGCAGGCGCGCGCTGTCGGCGAGCAAAGCGTCGAGCCGGGTGTCGGCGTCGATGCGCTGGCGGATCGTCTGCAGATTGGCGAACGGGCCGACGACGCCGGCGGTGGAGGCGGCGGCGCTGGTGCCGAACACGATGTCCTCGTGCCCCGCGTAACGCCGGATCAGGGCCGCGAAAGCCGCGCCTGCAACGGCCGCTTGATCGGCTCCGATGCGCGCGGCGGTCGCCCGCACCGACGCCGCGACCGCAGCGTCGATGCGGAACGCCAGCCGCGCGGCGGTGTAGGTGTGGATGGTCGGTCGGGCGCGATTGATCGGCAGCTCGACCGCCTGCAGCGGCGCCCGCAGCTGGCGGCGCCAGTACAGCGCATCGGGCTCGAACGTCAGCCGCGCGTCCAGGCCGCGGTGCAGCCGCGACAGGTACTCGCCGGGTTCGGTCGCGGCGAGCTCGACGCCGTCGTAGGCCTGCGCGATCGCCTCGGCGATCTGCGCCAGTGCGGCCCGGTCGGCGACGATATGGTGCACGGCGAGCGCGAGCAGCCCGCCGTCGGCTCCGCTTCGGTACAGGCGCGCACGCAACAGCGCGCCCTCGGCCAAGGGCATCGGCTCGGCGATCCAGGCCAGCGCCGCCGGCACCGGATCGGCTTCGGCTTCGACCTCGGACCAGGGAAGCTCGGCTTGGTCGGCGAAACGCTGCCCCAGACGTCCCTCGCCGGCGACGATGCGCGTGCGCAGCGCCGGCTGCGCGGCGACGACCCGGATCAGCGCGGCACGCAGGCGGTCGGCGTCGACCGCGCCGCTCAGGCGCATCAGCAAGGGCAGGTTGTGGTAGGTCGGGCTGGACGGGTACAGGCTGCCGGCTTCGAAGGTCTCGATGAACCACAGTCGCTGCTGATGCGGCGACAAGGCGAAGCAGTCGCCGTCCGCGGCGGCGACGCCGCTCGTGGCGGCAGCGGCGCCGGCCAGCGGCGCCGCCAGGATCGCCGTCGCGGGCGCCTGGATCATGGTCCGCAGCAGGACCTCGAAATGGTCTGCGCAGTGTTCGATGCTGGCGCGGTCGAACAGGTCGGCCGCGTATTCGTAGCGCAGCTCGATCCGGCCCCGTTCCTCGCTGAGGTACAGCGTCAGGTCGCACTTGGCGCCGATCTGCAGCGGCTCCAGCGCGGTCGTCTCGATGCCTGGCAAGTCCAGTTCGCTGCGCGGCATGTTCTGGCACAGCAGCATGGTCTGGAACAGCGGCGCGTGGCTGGCCTGGCCGCGTTCGGGCCGCACCGCTTCGACGATCCGTTCCAACGGCAGGTCCTGGTGCCGGTAGGCGTCCAGCGCCACCGCCTTGGCCTGCCGCGCCAAGCCTTCGAACGTCTCCGCCGCGCCCAGGCGCAGCCGCAGCGGCAGACTGTTGATGAAGAAGCCGATCAACGGCTCCAGTTCGGCGCGGACCCGGTTGGCCACCGGTGCGCCGACGACGATGTCGTCCTGCCCGCTCAGCCGCGCCATCAGCGCGGTCCATGCGGTCAACGCGGTCATGAACAGCGTCATGCCGCGGCCCGCGCCGAACGCGCGCAGAGCGTCGCACAACGGCGCATCCAGATGGCGGATCAGCTCGCCGCCGCGAGTGCTCGGCGCGGCCGGCCGCGGGAAGTCGGTCGGCAGCTCGAGCCGGTCGGGCGCGCCGCGCAGATGCGCGCGCCAGAATTCCAGGTGCTGGTCCAGCAACGGCGCCGGCAGGCTTTCGCGCTGCCAGGCCGCGTAATCGGCGTACTGCACCGCCAACGGCGGCAACGGATCGGCCCGGCCGGCGGCGAAGGCCGCATACAGCGCCGACACTTCCCGGGCCAGGATCGCGACCGACCAGCCGTCCGAAGCGATGTGATGCTGCAACACCAGCAGGGCGTGGCAGCGCGGACCGATCCGCGCCAACAGGCCGCGGATCGGCGTATCCCGGGCCAGGTCGAAGCCTGCCTGCAGTTGCTCCAGGCAGGCTGCGCGCGCCGCGGCCCAGGCCGCGTCTTCGGCCAGGTGCGACAGGTCGATCTGTTCCAGGGCGAAGCCCGATTCGGCCGGCAACACCTCTTGGCGCGCGGTTCCGTCCAGCTCGGGAAAACGGGTGCGCAAGGTTTCGTGCCGGGCCACCACGGCATCCAGGGCGCGGCGCAGCGCGGCCGAGTCCAGCTCGCCCTCGAGCCGGAACCAGCCGGGCATGCGATAAGCCGCGGCGCCTTCTGGGTCCATCCGGTCGAGAAACCACAAGCGCTGCTGAGCCCACGACAGCGGCAAGTCGCGATCGCGCGCGGTCGCCACCACCGGCGGCAGCCGCCCGGCGCGGGCGCGGCCGGCCTGCGCGGCCATCGCCTCCAGGGTGGGATGCTCGAACACCTCGCGCAGCGGCAACTGCACGCCCAAGGCTTCCTCGATACGCGCCACCAGCCGCACCGCCATCAACGAATGCCCGCCGAGCTCGAAGAAATGGTCGTGACGGCCGACCCGCTCGATTCCGAGCAGGTCGCGCCATAGCCCGGCCAACGCGGCTTCGGCGCCGTCGGCGGGCGCGACGAATGCGCGCCGCGCCAGCGCGCCCTCGTCCGGCGGCGGCAGCGCCGCGCGGTCGAGCTTGCCGCCCGCGGTCAGCGGCCAGCGCGCCATCGGCACGAACGCGGACGGCAGCATGTAATCGGGCAGTTCGCGCGCCAATGCGGCGCGCAGGCGCATCGGCAGATCGGCGCAAGCGGCGGCCAGCAACGGCCAACTGTGCGACGACGACGGCGGCGGCGCGCTCGGAAACGACGCGCCGGTCAGCGCCTGCAGCTGCGATTCGGCGCCGATCGCCGCATCGTAGCGTCCGTCGCCGCCGCTGTCGGCCCAGCTCAGGCGCAAGGACAAGCCGCGCCGCGCGCACATCGCCGCCAGTTCGGCCGGGGTGACGCCCAGGCTGGCCCCGTCGGTTTCGGCCTGCGGCCGGTACGGCAGGGACTTGAGCGCTACGCAGCGCTGTTCGAGCATGCGCGCGAACGGCGCCACCCAGGGATGGGCGATGCCGCGCAGGCCGACGATCGAGGCGGGATCGGCCGCGGCCGCGTCGAGCGCGGCCTCGAGTGCGGCGGCGTCGCGCCAGTCGGGACGCGGCACGGGCGCCGGTTCGGCAGTCTCGCCGCGAGTACGCACGACGACGTCGTAGCGGAACGCCGTCATCTCGGTATGCAGTTCGCCGAGCTTGGGCAGAATGCGGATGTCGCAGATCTGCGGGTAGCGATCGCGCAGGGCCAGGAACCAACTCGGGTCGACCAGCAGCTCGCGGTCGGCCAACGCGCGCCGCCGGGCCTGTTCGAGCAATTGCGCGTCGCCTGCGCCGGCCGTGGCCTGGTACAAGGCCACCGACAGATGGAAAGCTTCGCCCAGCCCCCAGTGACGGATGTCGCCGACGAACAGGCAGCCGCCCGGCTCCAGCCGCGCGAGCATCGCGGCGAGGGTGCGTTCCAGGTAGTCGACATCGGGGAAATACTGCGCGACCGAATTGAGGATGGCGGTATCGAACCGTCCCTCGACCGCGGCGAGGTCGTGCGCCGGCGCTGCGGCCACCTGGGCGACCGCGGCGATCGCCGGATCGCGGGCGATGCGCCGCGCCAGCTTGGCTACGGTACGCGCCGACAGATCGGTGCCGACGTAGCGTCGGCTGCCAGCGGCCAGGTTCTGCAGCAACAGGCCGGTACCGCAACCGACTTCCAGCACGTTGCGCGGACTCAGCGAGCGGATCCGGACCAAGGTCGCGTCGAGCCATTCGCGCATGCTCTCGGCCGGGATCGCCTCGCGGGTGTAGCTGCTGTTCCAGCCGATCGTGTCGAAGCGATCCGAACCGTCGCCGCCGTCCTCGTCGGCCTGCTCGTCGAACACGCCCGACCACTGCTCGACCTGCGCGTCCGCCGCGGAAGCGTCCGCGGCCGCCGGATCGGGAACGACGTAAGCGGCGATGCGCGGTTCGCCGTCGCGATCGCGGACCAGGGTCACCAATGCGTCGCGCACGCCCTCGCTCGCGCGCAGGCGGGCCTGGATCTCGCCGAGCTCGATCCGGTAGCCGCGGATCTTGACCTGATCGTCGTTGCGGCCGAGATACTCCAGGGTGCCGTCGGCATGGCGGCG
>NZ_JBDGIR010000018.1:0-9003 GCF_057657315.1 Lysobacter sp. Soil_C_15 | reverse complement strand
ATGTGATAGGCCGCACCGGCCGCCGCGTCCAGTTGGTCCAGGAACCACAGCCGCTGCTGCGACCACGACAGCGGCAATGGCCGGCGGCGGTCGGCGGCGGGCAGCGCGTCCGCTCCCGAGCCCCGCATCGCGCTCAGAACCGCCTGCGCCATGCCCGCCAAGGTCGGCGCGGCCAACAGCGCCTGCAGCGCAGGTTCGACGCCGAAGTCGCGCTGTACCCGTGCGATCAGCTGCAGCGCCATCAGCGAATGGCCGCCGAGGGCGAAGAAATCGGCGTCGTCGCCGACCTCGCGCCCGAACAGCGCTTGCCAGACGATCCGCATGCGCGCGACGACGACTTCGAACTCGCCGCCCGCCGACTGCGCGGACACGGGCTCGGCGACGCAGGGCGCGGCAGCGGTCCGGGCGCCCCCCGGGGTCAGCAGCAATTGCCGGCCGCCGAATCCCAGCGCCGCATCGAAGGCGTCGGCGATCGCGCGCGCATCCGGCTTGGCTTGGGTCTGCTGCGCGGCCATGCCGATGCCCGGCCACGGCCCCCAATTGATCGAGACGATGCGCCGCCCGGGGCGCGAACGCTTCTGCGCGTACGCGTCCAGATAGGCCGCGGCCGCGCAGTAGCCGACCTGTCCGGGCGCCGGACGCAAGGCATTGATCGAAGAGCACAACACGATGCGCGCTGGCGCGGCGCCGAGCGCCTCGTCCAGGACGCGCAAGCCCGCCGTCTTGGGGCTCAGCACCGGCGCCAGGCGCATGCGGTCGGTCTGGCGGATCAGGCCCTCGCCGGCCGCCCCGGCGGCATGCAGGGCCAACTCGACGGCGCCGTGCGCGGCGACCGCCTCGGCGACGGCGGCGCGCAGGGCGTCCGCATCGGCGACGTCGGCGCCGATCAGGCGCACCGATGCGCCGCGTTCGCGCAAACCGGCCAACCGTTCGGCGATATCCTCGCGCGACTGCTCGCGCGCGGACCGCGCCACCAAAGTCAGGCGCGGGTTCGCCACCCGTGCGGCCAGGTATTCGGCGAACGCCAGACCGATGCCGCCGGTACCGCCGAGTATCAGGTAGTGGCCGCCGTCGCGCAGCGAGGCCTGATCCATCGCGCCGGCCTGATCCACATCGTCCAACTCCGGCACCCAAGCATAGGCGCCGCGCAAGGCGACGACCGCCGGTCCCGAGTCCGCGCCGGTCAGCGCACTGGCCAGCAGCGCCGGATCGGCCGGCGCGCGCGGATCCTGCACGCCGCCTTCGGCATCGAGCCAGCGACAGGCGATGCGCGAATGCTCCAACGGGGCGACCCGGCATACGCCGGCGACCAGGGCCTGGACCGGATCGTCGTGCTCGCGCCCGTCGACCGATTGCGCCGCCACGGTCAGCACGTCGATGGCGACATGCCGGGCGGAGCCGGTCTCCAGCGCGCGCAACAACGCGATCGGCAGATCCAGGCATAGCCGCTGCGCGGCTTCGCCGTCGCCATCGCGCGCCGACATCGGCCAGGCATAAACGATCCGCGACGGCACAGCGCCGGCCTGCGCGAGTTCGGCGATCAGCCCGGCCAGCGCCCGCGGTTGCGCCGGATCGAGCGCGAACCCGTCCGCCCGCGCCGTCGGCTGCGCGATGCCGGCGACCGCCGAGACCACGCGTACCGGCCAACCGCGCGCGCGCACCTCGGCCAGCGTCGCCGTATCCGCGCCGCCGGGATCGGCGAACCACAGCAGTTCCTGCCTCGGCGCAGCCGGCCATTCGCGAGGCGGCCGCGGCAGCCGGCGCCAACCGGGAACCAGGGCCTTCGCCGCCGCGGTTTCGATCGGCGCGAGCGCGTCGGCCGCGCGGGGCGAAGCGGCGGCCGCCTGCGGCGCGGCCTCGATCCAGTGCCGCTCCTCGGCGAAGGGATGGCCGGGCGCCGGCGCGCGCTGTCGCGGCGCCTCGGGCACTGCGCGGTGCCAATCGATGCGGTGGCCGCGCGCCCACAACGCGGCCAGGGTCGCGCGCAGCGGCGCCAGCGGGTCGCCGTCGCCGGACGCGGCCAGGGTGCGCAAACTCTGCAGCGCGACCCCGGCGGCCTGGGCGAACGCGCCCAGCGCCGCGCCGGGGCCGACTTCGACCGTCACCAGTTCGCCCAGCGTGGCCAGGGTGCGCAGGCCCTCATCGAAGCGCACGGCCTGGCGAAGGTGCGCGACCCAGTAATCGACGCTGGTCGCCTGCTCGGCGCCGATCCAGGCGCCGTCGAGATTGGAAATATAAGGGCGCTGCGGCGCCGACAACGGCGTGTTCGCGACGCCCTCGGCGAAGCGTTGCAGGATCGGTTCGAGCATGGCGCTGTGGAACGCGTGCGACACCGGCAGGCGGCGACAGGCGATGCCGGCCGCCTCCAGCGCGGCCGCCTGCGCGGCCACCGCTTCGGGCGGACCGGCCAAGGTGCATTGCCGCGCGCCGTTGACGGCGGCGATCTCGACCTGCGGCAGCAAGCACTCGCGCAGGCCGGCCTCGTCCGTCATCGCCGCGAGCATGGCCCCGGCCGGCAACTGCGCGACCAGCCGGCCGCGCAGCGCCACCAGGCGCAAAGCGTCGTCGCGCGCGATCACTCCGGCCAGGCAGGCCGCGACGTACTCGCCCAGGCTGTGGCCGAGCATCGCCCGCGGACGCAGGCCGAACGACTCCAGCAGACGCGCCAGCGCGTAGCCGATCACGAACAGCGCCGGCTGAGCCAGTTCGGTGGCGTCCAGTCGCGCGGCCTGCGCCGGCTCCAGCAACAACGGTCGCAGGTCGAAACCGAGCTGCGGCTCGAGCGTGCGCGCGCAGGCGTCCACGTCGTCGCGGAAACCCGGGTAGGCCGCGTACAGCGCCGCCGCCATCGCCGGCGTGTGGCTGCCCTGGCCGGGAAACAGGAACGCCAGCGCCGGCGCGTTCTCGGCATCGTGGACCGCGGCGCCGTCCAGTTGCGCGCTCGCGTCGAGGGCATCGACGGCGGCCAGCGCGCTGCGGTAGCGGAACGCCTTGCGGCCGGCGCGGGTGGTGTAGGCGATCGCGGCATAGGCCGCGCCGGCATCGGCCAGGCGGCGTCGCATCGCCTGGCTCAGCGACGCCAGCGCGGCGGGCGTGCGCGCGGACAGCAGCAGCGGCTGCGCCCATTGCGGCGCGACGGCCGGCGCCGGCGCCGGCGGCGATTCCAGCACCACGTGGACGTTGGTGCCGCCGATGCCGAACGAACTGACCCCGGCCCGGCGCACGCCCTGGCGCAGCGGCCAGGGCTCGCGCGCCAGCGGAAAACGGAACGGGCTGCCGGCCGCGTCGATATGCGGATTGAGTCGGCGCAGATGCGGATTCGGCGGCAGTTCGCCGCGCGACACCGCCAGCGCCGCCTTGACCAAGCCGGCGACGCCGGCCGCCGCGTCGAGATGGCCGATATTCGCCTTCAACGCGCCTAGCGCGCAGTAGGCCGCGTCCGCATCGCCGAACGCCGACCTCAGCGCGGCGAACTCGATCGGATCGCCGAGCGCGGTGCCGGTGCCGTGGGCCTCGACATAGCCGATCGTCTCCGCCTCGACGCCGGCCACCGCCAGGGCCTCGCGCACCACCGCGGCCTGCCCTTCCACGCTGGGCGCGGTGAACCCGGTCTTGTCGTGGCCGTCGTTGTTGACCGCGCTGCCGATGATCACCGCGTGGATGCAGTCGCCGTCGGCCAGCGCCTGCGCCAGCGGCTTCAACACCACCGCGGCGACGCCGTCGCCGGACACGGTGCCGCTGGCGTCTGCGTCGAACGGCCGGCAACGGCCGTCCGCCGACAGAATGCCGCCATCGACATGGCGATAGCCGCGCGGCTCCAGGCTCCGCACCGACACGCCGCCGGCCAGCGCCATGTCGCATTCACCCGCCAACAAAGCCTGGCAGGCCAGGTGCACGGCGACCAGCGAACTCGAACACGCGGTCTGCACCGTCACCGCCGGCCCCTGCAGCCCGAGCTTGTAGGCGGTGCGCGTCGCCAAGTAGTCCTTTTCGTTGCCGATCGCCAATGCCATCGGCCCGACGGCCTCCATCAGCTCCGGCTGCCGCGACAGTCGTTCGAGGAAATAGACGTTCGACGAAGCGCTGGCGTAGACGCCCACCGTGCCCGCCGGCGACGCGCAGCCCGGGGCGTAGCCGGCGTGTTCCAGCGCGGCCCAGGCGGTCTGCAGGAACAGGCGCTGCTGCGGGTCGGTGCTGCGCGCCTCGAGTGCGGTCATGGCGAAAAAGCCGGCATCGAAAGCTTCGATTCCGTCCAGCGTCGCGCCGCGGCGGACGTAGCGCGGGTCGTCCAGGTCCGATGTCGGCACCCCCGCTTCGCGCAGGCTGGCCTCGTCGAAATCGCGCACCGACTCGATCCCGCCGATCAGGTTCGCCCAGAACGCCTCCAGATCGGCGGCGCCGGGAAACCGGCCGGCCATGCCGACGATGGCGATCGCCGCCTCGTGGGCGTCGGACGCCGGAGACGGTTTGCGGTTGCCTTGCTGTTCGCTCATTGCATGGTCCTTGCGATGCGCCGGGTCGCGGCGCGCTCAGCCCGTGGCCGCGTCGGCGGCGACCTGGCCGTATTCCAGCCGGACCACCCGATCGGCTACGCCGAAATAGCGGTCGTCGTGAGTGATCACCACCAACGTCTTGCCGGCGGCCTTGAGTTCGGGCAGCAGCTCCTGGTAGAAGCAGCGGCGGAACTCCACGTCCTGGTCCGCAGCCCATTCGTCGAACAGATACACGTCGCTGTCTTCCACATACCCCTGGGTCAGGGCCAGGCGCTTGCGTTGCCCCTGCGACAGCTCCAACGTGCTCAGCCGGCCGCCGCTGGCGCTGACTTTTCGGTCCAGCCCCAGCTTGCGCAGCAAGGCGTCGACCTGCGCCTGCGGCGGGCTGTGGCCGCGGCGGTCGAGCAGATCGTCGAACAGCCAGTAGTCGGCGAACACCGCGGTGAACAACTGGCGGAAATCGCCGAGTTCCTCGCTCGCCAGCGCGCGCCCGTCCACCCGCACCTCGCCGCCGCTCGGCGCCAACATGCCGGTCAGCAGCAGGGACAGCGTCGACTTGCCGCTGCCGTTGCCGCCGGTCACGAATACCATTTCGCCGCGCTGCAGCTCCAGGTCCATCGGCCCGAAGCGGAACTCGCCGGCGTCGCCCGGATACCGGTACTCGACTTGGCGGAACGAAATCCGTGACCAGCCGTCGAAGCGCGCGGGGTCGACCGCCGCGATCGCGGTCGCGCCGGAGAACGTCGGGCCGAGCGCGCGCAGATGGCGGACGCTGGCCATCCCCGCCACCAGTTGGCGGATCGCGGCGATGAGGCCGCTGACCGGACCGATCAGGAACAGCGAGGCGATCACGAACCTGGCCACCAGCGTAGCGTCCTGGCCCAGGTGGGCGCGGCCGATATAGGCCACCGACAGGATCGCCGCGTACACGATCGCCATGTTCCACACTTCGGTGTAGCCCAGCCAGCGGTTCGCCGCGCGCAGCGAGACCTCGTTGTCGCGGATCGCCCGCCCCAGCACCCGTTCGGAAAAGTGCGCGGCGCGCGCCGCGTTCATGGTCAGCTCTTTCTTCGCTTCGGCGATCGCGCGGAAGTGCCGGAACAACTGGTCTTCCTCGTCGCGGATGCGGGCGAAGAAATCCTCGGTGCGGCGCAGGATCGCCAGGGCGCAGGCGACGCTGGCCAGGACGAATCCCGCCAGCACCAGCAGCAAGGGCCAGGACAGCCAAGCCAGGTAGGCCAGGCAGAACACCGCCACCAGGGCGTTGAAGAACGCCTGCGGCAGCACCAGCAGCATCTGCGCGATGCGGGTCACGTCGACCACCAGCGCGCCGGCGATGCGTTCGCGATTGCTCATCAGGCGCGCGTAGTCCAGCGCCATGAACCGCGCGCACAGCTGCGAACGCAACTCGGAGATGACCGCGGCGCCGAAGTGGGCCTGGAAGGTCTGCGCCGCCCCCGACAGGGCGAGCATCGCGACCAGGGCGGTCGCGGCCGGCCACAACGCGGCTTGCACGGTACCGGCGACGGCGCCGCCGGCGATCGCGCCGATCTGGGTGATCAACGCGATCGAAGCCAGCGCGCTGCCGGCGGCCAATGCGCTGGCGGTAGCCAGCGCAACCCGGTGGCGGCGGACGGTTTCGCCGATCACGGCGTCGCCCGGCCTGCCGCCGCGGTCAGGCCGATGCGCGCGATGGCGACGCTGGCATCGGAGTAAGGATGGGTCTGCCGCATCAATCCCGCCGGGCGCGGCGGCAAGGCCAGCCCTGCCGGCAGGCGGTGATCGATCGTCACCGCCAGCAGCGCCTGCGGCAGCGGGCCCGGGCCCAGGTCGAGCGCAATCTCGAGTTCGCCGGCCGGCACGGCGAAACCGCGGATGCGCGCCGGCCACTGTTCGAAGCCCTCGGCCGCTGGAGCCTGGATCGAGCGGCCCTGCACGCTTGCGCTGCGCACGTCGGCGCCCTTGGGCAGGTACAGGTCGAGCACGTCGTGCCCCTGGTCCAGGCTCAGCGCCAGGCGCATCCGGCGCAGTTCGCCCGTACGCTCCACGCCGAGCACGCGGATCCGCGCGGGCGCGGCGGTCGCCGCGGCGCGATCGCCGAGCGGCCGGCAGCGGGTTTCGCGCCAGACCTCCGGCGCGTACAGGTTCTGCGGCACGGCGCGCGCCGCATCGCCCAGCAGGCCGCGCTTCCAGGCATCGTCGTTGGCGTCGATGGTCGCCAGGCAACGCAGGCCCTGCACCCGATCGTCGAGTGCGAACACGCTGCTCGGCTGCGGATGACGCTCATCGAAGGGATGGACCAACACCAGCGCGACCGTCGCCGCCAGCCCGGCCAGGGTCAGCGCCGCACCGGCGCGCGCCGCACCGGCGCCCATCCAGGCCGGCAGGCACAGCACGCACAGCAACAGCACCGGCACGACGCCGATCGCCGGCACGCCGACGCCCAGGGCCTGGTCCAGGCCCAGCGCCAGTTGCCCCAGGACCACCCCGCCGACCAGCAGCGCGGGCACCATCGACGGCCACGAGGGCCCAGCCGCCGCCGGCGACGCGCGCAGCACCGCGAAAACGCGCCCGATGGCGACGGCGAGCAGCGGCCAGACCAGGATATTGGCCGCGCCGGGCAGGGCCAGCACCAACAGCCAGGCCAGCGCGAGCAGCAAGACCTCGCCGCCGCGCGCCAGCGCCGCCTCGCTCAGCGGCTTGAACAGCAGCGCGCCGGCCAGCGCGGCCGCGATCAGGCCGGGCACGAACACCGATCCCGCCCGCAGCATCGGCAGGCCCGCCAGCAAGGCCAGCGCCAAGGCCCACCACCAGCGCAGACCGCCGCGCGCGGCGCCGAGCGTCGCCACCAGCACGCCGGCCGCCAGTACGGTCCAGGCCAGGAACCATTCGCCCTGCAGCGCGGCGACCGCGCGCTGCATCGCCCCCGGCCAGAAGTCCTGGCGCAGACAGGCCGATACCGCCAGCACCACCGACGCCGCCGTGGCGACCGCCGCCAGCACGCCCAAGGCAGCGCGCGCCGCGGCCAGGACGCCGACCGCTTCGCTACGGCGACCGCGCCATGCGGCGAACCCGAACAGCAGCGTAGCCAGGACCAGCGCCGCCGGATCCAGCCAGCGCGGATACTGCAGGAACAGCTTGCCGGTGAAGTTGGTGTACGCCGGCTCGGCGCCCGCGGCAGGCGCGAGCGAAGCGGCCGACAACGCCGCGCGCATCGACGCCAGCGCCTGGTCGCCCATGTGCTGCAGGGTCGCCGGCGCCAGGTTGGCGGCCGTGTCGGTCGGCGAATGGTAGTCGGAATAGCCGCCGATGAAGGCGAAGTTCAGACCCGGCAGGCCGCGCTCCAGCGCCACGCTGAAGTCGGTGTGGTTGGGCATCCGCTTATAGATTTCTTCGGTGTACGAGCCCGCCACCGGCGCGGCGCCGTGCAGCGCGCGCAGCAACGGCGCGCTGCCGGGACCGGACTGGAACATCAGCACCGGCCCGCTGCTGCCGCGCGCTTCGAAGTTCAGCACCGTGCCGACCCGCGCCGCCAGCGGATGACGGTCGAAGAAGGCGCGCGCGCCGTACATGCCCATTTCCTCGCCATCGCTGAGCAGGACGATGAGGTCGCGCTTGCGCGCGCCGGGCTGCGACGCCGCCGCGACGCGCGCGGCCTCGAGCACGGTGGCGACGCCGGCGCCGGCATCCGCCGCGCCCGGCGCCCATGGTATGGAGTCGTAATGCGACATCAACAGCAGCCCGTTGCCCGGCTTTCCCACCTGGGCGGCGTCCTGCGCCGGCAGGACGCCGACGATGTTCTCGACCCAGGCGTAGCCGCCCTGGCCGGGCGAAAGTTCGCGCTGCACCTGCACCTGCAGGCCGCTGGCGCGCAGCTGTGCCAGCAGATAGTCGCGCACTCGCGCATTGGCCTGCGATCCGGTGGGATGCGGCGTCTGCGCGACCTGGCGCACGTGCGCCATCGCCCGCTCGACCGAGAACGCGCGCGCATCGCCTTCGCCCGAGCGCAGCGGCGGCGGCGACGACAGCGACCAGACCGCGGCGATCACCGCCGCGATCGCCGCCAGCCCGGCCAGCGTGCGCCACAGCCCCTTCGGCTGCGCCTGCGGCTTGCCGTCGCCGCCCGCTACTGCTTGGTTCTCGTCCATCCGCCCCTCTCCAGTGGATTGCCGCAGCGACCGCAGGCGGTCGCTGGTCCGTAGTCAGTCTTCCAGTTCGATTTCGTGCTCGGCCGCCGCGCGCCGGCTACGGCGGCGGCGCAAGGCATCGCGCCGCTGTTCGCCGCGCCGTTCGCTGTCGGCCAGTCGTCCCGCATCGCGTTCGCCGTCGCGGACGAACGCCGCCAGTTGGGCGACGCTGGTGTGGGTGAACAACTCCACCATGCTCAGGCGACGCTGCAGGCGGCGTTCGATCATGGCCTGCAGCCGCACCAGCAGCAGCGAATGCCCGCCGAGGGCGAAGAAATGGTCGTGGCGGCCGATCCGCTCCACCCCCAGCAACTGCGTCCACA
>NZ_JBDGIR010000017.1:0-13436 GCF_057657315.1 Lysobacter sp. Soil_C_15 | reverse complement strand
CGAGTCCCGAGTCCCGAGTCCCGAGTCCCGAGTCCCGAGTCCCGAGTCCCGAGTCCCGAGTCCCGAGTCCCGAGTCCGCACCGCCATGGCCACGCTCTACAAAATCACCTTCCTCAACGCCGGCAAGATCTACGAGCTGTACGCGCGCAAGATCGCCTCGAGCAATCTGTGGGGCTTCACCGAGGTCAGCGAACTGGTGTTCGATCTGCACGAAGGCCTGGTGGTCGATCCGACCGAGGAGCGGCTGCGCGACGAGTTCGGCAATACCCGGGTGCTGCACCTGCCGATGCAGAGCATCGTGCGGATCGAGGAAGTCGAACGCAAAGGCCAGTCGGCGATCCGCGATGCCGCCACCGGCGAGAAAGTGGTCACGCCGTTTCCGTTGCCGGCCAAGCCGCGCTGAGCGGCCGGCGGCGGACAAGAAGAACCCGCAAAAAAACCCGGCCTCGGCCGGGTTTTTCGTTGGCCGATCCTCTCCGGCGCTCAGCGCCGGGTAGCGGCGCCGGCATCGGCGACCGGCTTGGCCGGCGCCGGCTTCTTCAGTTCGGCCAGGGCCGCGGCGATAGGCGCTTCGCCTTCCAGCACCTCGCCGGCGTTCTTGCCCGGCGCGTCTTCCTCGTCGCCGTGCAGATGCCCCGGCAGGGCCGCTTCCGAATAGCTCGGACGCGAATCGCCGTCGCGCTTGGCCGCGCGCACCACCACGTCGGGAACGATGCCCAGGGCCTGGATCGATTTGCCGCTGGGCGTGTAGTAGCGCGCGGTGGTGAGCTTGACCGAGTCGCCATTGTCCAGCGGCAGCACGGTCTGCACCGACCCCTTGCCGAAGGTGCGGCTGCCGATCACGCGGGCGCGGCCGTTGTCGCGCAAGGCGCCGGCCAGCACCTCCGAAGCGCTGGCCGAACCGGCGTCGACCAGCACCATCAGCGGCGCGCCGTCGAGGCGGTCGCCCGGGGTCGCGCCGAATTCGGCGTCGCTGATCGCGATGCGGCCGCGGGTGCTGACGATCTTGCCTTTCTCCAGCAGATCGTCGGCGATCTGCACCGCTGAGGTCAGCAGGCCGCCCGGGTTGCTGCGCAGGTCGATCACCAGCCCGCGCAGCTTGCCGCCGGCCTGGGCCTTGAGCTTCTCCAGTTGGGTTTCGAAATCGGCCGCGGTGTCGGCCTGGAACGCGCTGATCCGCAGGTAGCCGTAGCCCGGCTCGAGCATGCGGCTCTTCACGCTGGCCACGCGGATGGTCTCGCGCACCACGGTCAGGTCGAAGGGCTTGTCGCGGCCTTCGCGGACGATGGTCAGCACCACCTTGCTGCCGGGCGCGCCGCGCAGCGGGCCGGAGTTGTCGCCTTCGTCGACCTTGAACGGCTTGCCGTCGATCGCGGTGATCACGTCGCCGGCCTTGATCCCGGCGCGCGCGGCCGGGGTGTCGTCGATCGGCGCGATCACCCGCAGGCTGCCGTCGGGCTGGCGCTGCAGCTCCACGCCGATGCCGTCGTAGGCGCCGCGCGACTGTTCGTCGAAATCCTCGGCCGCGACCTTGTCCAGGTAGACGCTGTGCGGATCGAGGTCGAACAGCAGGCCGCGGATCGCCGAATGCATCAGCTTGGCGTCGTCGACCGGTTCGACATAGGCCTGCTTGACCGCGTTGTAGACCGCGACGTAGCGGCGGATCTCCTCGATCGGCACCTTGGACTCGCTGTCCTCGCCCTTGCCCGCGGCTTTCTTCTTGGCCGGCGCTTCGTTGCTTGGCGTTTCGTTGGCAGGAGCCGGCGGCGCCTGGGCCGGTTTGGCCGGCGGCTCCTGCGCCCACGCCGGTACGGCGCCCAGCGCCAGGGCCAGCGGAAGCAGACTACGCAGGGGGTAACGCAAAGACATGCACGACGCTCCGGACGCGAGATGAGGGACTGGCGACGGACCGCCGCGAACGGCGGGCCGGCTCCTGGCTACGACCGCGCGCGGCGGGCGCGGGTTCCATCGCCTATCTGTGCACGTTAAGCCGCGCGCGCGCAAGCTTTCGTTAACGAAGCGCCGATTCGTTCAGCGCGCGCTGCACGAGCGCGCAAGTGCTTGATCCGGTGGGAGCCCGCGTACGCGAGCGCCCCGGAAACGGAAACCGTGCTCAGCGTCGCAGCCAGCCATTGGGGTTGACCGGCTGGCCGCCGCGGCGCAGTTCGAAATACAGCGCCGGCCGGCCGTGGCCGCCGGAGCTGCCGACCGTGGCGATCGCGTCGCCGCGCTTGACCTTGGCGCCGGCGTCCTTGAGCAGGGCGTCGTTGTTGGCGTACAGGCTCATGTAGCCGTTGCCGTGGTCGACGATCAGCAACAGGCCGTAGCCGGTCATCCATTCCGAATACACCACCGTGCCGTCGCCGACCGCCTTGACCGTGGCGCCGGCGGGCGCTCCGATCAGCAGACCTTCGCTGCTGCGGCCGTCGGGCATGGCGCCGCCGAAACCGGCCAGCAAGGCGCCGGACACCGGCCAGCCCAGGCCGCCGACCTGCGGCGGCGGCGCCTTGGCGACCTCGACCGCGGGCTTGCGCGGCGCGCGCGGCGGCGCCGGCTTGCCGGCCGCCGCGGCGGCCGCGGCCGCTTTGGCTTCGCGCGCCTCGCGCTCGGCGCGGGCCTTGGCGGCGGCGCGGCGCTGGGCCTCGGCGCGCGCGGCGGCGGCGCGCAGCTTGGCCAGCAGTTGTTCCAGGCCCTTGGCGTCGCGGCCGAGCTCGCGCTCGCGGTCGCTGCGGTCCTGATACTTCTCGTTGATCTGCGCCACCAGGCTGGCGCGCTCCTTGCGGTCGCGCTGCAACTGGCCGAGCTGGTCGCGTTGCTGCTTGCGGGTGCTGTCCAGGGTCTGGCGGCGCTCGACGATCTCGCGCTCCAACGCATCGAGTTCGCGCAACTGCGCCGACAGCTCGGCGATGCGCCGGGCGCGGTCGCGCTGCACGTAGCCGTGGTAGGTCAGCACGCGGTTGCTGTCGGCGACTTTATCCTGCGACAGCAGCAGTTTCAGCGGCGCGTCGTTGCCCTGCGCGTAGGCCGCGCGCAGCAGTTGCGCGAGCTCCTTGCGCTGCGAGCCGAGCTTGGCGTTGAGACCGTCGCGACGGGCCTGCAGGTCTTTCAACGCGGACTGCTCGCGGGCGAGCCGGGACTCGGTCTCGCGCAGCACCCGGTTGGAACGGCCGACCTTCTCGTCGGCCTCGCGCAGGCGCTGCGAGGCGTCGCCGCGCTGGCCTTCGAGCTTGCGCCGTTCGGCCGAGACCGACTTGAGTTCGTTCTTGACCTTCTCCAGCTTGCGCTCGGTCTCGCGGCTGCTGTTCTGCGCAGCCGCCGGCGCGGCCAGCGCGACCGTCAGGGTGACCGCCAGCAGCAGCGCGCGCCGCAGCCGCATCAGGAAACCAGCAGGCTCTGCCCGCTCATCTCCATCGGCTGTTCCACGCCGAGCAGATCGAGCATGGTCGGAGCGACGTCGCGCAGGGCGCCGCCGCTGCGCAGCGCGGCCTTGCGCGGGCCGAGATAGACCAGCGGCACCGGGCCGACGGTGTGCGCGGTATGCGGCTGGCCGGTGTCCGGATCGCGCATCATCTCCAGGTTGCCGTGGTCGGCGGTGATCAGCAGCGCGCCGCCGGTCTCGCGCACCGCCGCGGCGACCGCGCCGATCGCCACGTCCACCGCCTCGGCGGCGCGGATCGCCGCGTGCAAGTCGCCGGTGTGGCCGACCATGTCCGGGTTGGCGATGTTGCACACCGCGACGTCGAACTCGCCCGAGCGGATCGCCGCGGTCAGCTGCGCGGTCACTTCCGGGCAGCTCATTTCCGGCTGCAAGTCGTAGGTGGCGACCTTCGGGCTGGGCACCAGGATGCGGCGTTCGCCGGCATAGGGCTCTTCGCGCCCGCCGCTGAAGAAGAAGGTGACGTGGGCGTACTTCTCGGTCTCGGCGATGCGCAGTTGGGTCAGCCCCTGCGCGGCGAGCAGTTCGCCCAGGGTGTTGCGCAGTTCGTCCGGCGCGAACGCCACCGGCGCCGGCAGCCGAGCGTCGTACTCGGTCAGGCAGACGTAGCGCGACAGCGCCGGCCGGCGCGCGTGGTAGCCGTCGAAGCCCGGATCGACGAAGGCGGCGCTGAGCTGGCGCGCGCGGTCGGCGCGGAAGTTCATGTACACCACCGCATCGCCGTCGGCGATCGGCGCGGCGGCGCCGATCACGGTCGGGGCGACGAATTCGTCGGTCTCGCCGCGCGCATAGGCGGCTTCCAGCGCTTCCGGCGCGGTCGCGGCGCGGTGCTCGGACTGGGCCTCGACGATCGCGTTCCAGGCGCGCAGTTGGCGGTCCCAGCGCTTGTCCCGGTCCATGGCGAAGTAGCGGCCGCTGACCGAGGCGATATGCGCGTTGCCGGCCCGTTCGCAGGCCTGCTGCAGGCGCTCCAGGCTCGGCGCGGCCGACTTGGGCGGCATGTCGCGGCCGTCGAGGAAGGCGTGCACGGCGACCCGGGCCACGCCTTCGCGGCGGGCCAGCTCGAGCATGGCGAAGATGTGTTGTTCGTGGCTGTGCACGCCGCCCGGCGAGAGCAGGCCCATCACGTGCAGGGTGGCGCCGGCCTCGCGCGCCGCGGCGCAGGCCGCGCGCAGCTCGGCGTTGGCGTAGAAGCTGCCGTCCTCGATCGCCGCGTCGATCCGGGTCAGGTCCTGGTAGACGATGCGGCCGGCGCCCAGGTTCATGTGGCCGACTTCGGAATTGCCCATCTGTCCGTCCGGCAGGCCGACATGGCGGCCTTCGGTGTGGATCAGGGTGTGCGGCTCGCTGGCCAGCAGCGCGCGCCAGTTCGGCAGGTCGGCCTGGGCCAGGGCGTTGTCGGCCGGATCGTCGCGATGGCCCCAGCCGTCGAGGATCAACAGCACTACGGGCTTGGGGCGGGGGGGCGCTGACACGTCGAGATTCCTATGACTTGGGGCAGGGGCCGGCGCAGGCGGGCCCTGCGATTGTAGCGAAGCCGGCGATCAAGCCCGAAGCGCCGACGCCTGGGCGCCGCGCGGCCGGCGCGACGCGCGCAAGTGCTTGATCCGGCGTCGTCGCCGCCGCCTGGATGCGCCGTTCGTCGCAGGGCTTAAACCGATTCGGCCATAGCCGCATCCCAGTACCTGTCCATCAGCCAAACGGAACACGCCATGACCCGTAACCGCCTCACTCTCGCCCTGTCGGTCCTGATCGCCCTGTCCTCGCCGCTGGCGTTCGCGCAGGAAGGGATCAGCAAGGTCAACGGCAGCATCGACGTCGACGCCGGTCAGCAGCGCGGCAACCTGGAGACCGTGAACGGCAGCATCAAGGTCGGCGACAACGCCCGCGTCGGCAATGCCGAGACCGTCAACGGCAGCATCCACATCGGCGCCGGCAGCCAGACCGGCGGCCTGGAAACCGTCAACGGCAGCATCCGCCTCGGCGCCAAGGCCACCGCCAGCAGCGACCTGGAAACGGTCAACGGCGGCATCTTCGTCGACCGCGGCGGCACCATCGGCGGCGACATCGAGACCGTCAACGGCTCGATCGGCCTGGTCGACACCGACGTCAGCGGCGGCATCGAGACGGTCAACGGCGACGTCACCGTCGGCGTGGACTCGCACGTGCGCGGCGGCATCAAGTACACCAAGCCGCGCAGCAACTTCCCGCTCAAGCCGCAGCGCGACCCGCGGGTGGTGATCGGCCCGAACGCGCGCGTCGACGGTCCGCTGGTGTTCGAGCGCAAGGTCGTGCTGTACGTGCACGCCAGCGCCAAGACCGGTTCGATCACCGGCGCCACGCCGATCGCCTTCAACACCCCGACCCCGCCGGCTCAGTAAGCCTTGCCTGCGTCCGGCGCCTGCGATCCGAGCGCAGGCGCCGGACGCCGGGCCTTTCGGTCGCGCCGCAGCGCGGGAAGCGCCGCCCGGACCATTGCCCCTAGAATGGACCTCCGCCATTCCCGGCCCCTCGCGGCCGTCCCTGGAGGTCCGATGTCGCAAAACCGAACTTCGCTTCTCACCGCCGCCTCGCTGGTGGCCGCCACGCTGGCGCTGTCGGCGTGCAAGCAGCCCCCGGCCGATCAGGCCCCCGCCGGCTCGGATGCCCCAACCCCGTCCGCCGCCGCCGATCACGCCTTCGACGGCGCGATCAACCCGGCCGATTTCGCCCAGCACGTCAAAACCCTGGCGTCCGACGAATTCGAGGGCCGCGCGCCCGGCAGCCCCGGCGAGGAAAAGACGGTCCAGTACCTGGAAGCGCAGTTCAAGCGCCTGGGCCTGAAGCCCGGCAACGGCGACAGCTATTTCCAGACCGTGCCGATGGTGCAGACCATCGCCGACGAAAGCACGGTGCTCAAGCTCGAGGTGAAGGGCCAGCCGCGCGAACTCAAGTTCGGCGCCGACATGGTGGTCGGCACCCGCACCGGCCAGCCCGAGGTCAAGCTCCAGGCCAGCGACCTGGTCTTCGTCGGCTACGGCGTCAACGCGCCTGAGCAGCAGTGGAACGACTACGCCGGCGTCGACGTCAAGGGCAAGACGGTGGTGATCCTGGTCAACGACCCGGGCTTCCACGGCCAGGACGCGACCCTGTTCGAAGGCCGGCGCATGACCTACTACGGCCGCTGGACCTACAAGTTCGAAGAAGCCGCGCGCCAGGGCGCCGCCGCGGCGCTGATCGTCCACGACGACGCCGGCGCGTCCTACGGCTGGGACGTGGTGCGCAACTCCTGGTCCGGCGCGCAGTTCGACCTGCCGGCCAAGGACGACCCCGAGCCGCGCCTGCCGGTGCAGGGCTGGATCGGCCAGGAAGTCGCGCGCAAGCTGCTGGCCGACCTCGGCCAGGACCTGGATGCGCTGTACCAGGCCGCCGGCAAGCGCGGTTTCAAGGCGATCCCGCTGCAGGCCAAGGCCTCGGTCGATCTGAAGAGCGAGATCAGCGAGAAATCCTCGCGCAACGTGGTCGCGCGCCTGGACGGCGCCAAGCGTCCCGACGAAACCGTCGTCTACATGGCCCACTGGGACCACCTGGGCCACCACACCGGCGAAGGCGGCCACGAAGGCCACGACGCCCAGCCCAAAGGCGAAGGCCACGACACCATCTACAACGGCGCGGTCGACAACGCCTCCGGCGTCGCCGGCATCCTGGAAATCGCCGAGGCCTTCAGCAAGCAGCAGCCGCCGCCGGATCGCTCGCTGCTGTTCCTGGCGGTGACCCTGGAAGAGTCCGGCCTGCTCGGCTCCAAGTACTACGTCGCCCATCCGACCGTGCCGCTGGCCAAGACCGTGGCGGTGATCAATCTCGACGCCATGCCGATCATCGGCAAGGCGCGCGACATGACCGTGGTCGGCTTCGGCAGCTCGGAGCTGGAAGACCTGCTCAAGACCGTCGCCGACGGCCAGGGCCGGGTGCTGCACGCCGAGGCTACGCCGCAGGACGGCTTCTACTTCCGCTCCGATCACTTCAACTTCGCCAAGGCCGGCGTGCCGGCGCTGTACGCCAAGGGCGGCGACGATCTGCTGGAGGGCGGCACCGACGCCGGCCGCAAGGCCCAGGTCGACTATCGCGACAACCGCTACCACAAGCCGGCCGATCAGTTCGATCCGAACTGGAAGCTCGACGGCGTGGTCCAGGACCTGGACGCGCTGTATCAGGTCGGCAAGACCCTGGCCGGCAACGAGCAGTGGCCGAACTGGTACGAAGGCAACGCCTTCCGCGCCGCGCACGACAAGCTCAAGGCGGCGCCGGCGAAGTAGCCGGCCACGCCGCCGCACGGCCGGACTGCGGACCGGCCGTCCGGGCAAAGCGAGACGACGACGGCGCCCGTGGGCGCCGTCGTTTTTTCCGCTAGGCTGATGCGGTCGCCGCGACCGGCGCCGGCCCGAGGGATCGCGCATGCTGACCATATCCACCGCGTATTGGTGCCTGTTGATCGCCGCGCTGCTGCCGTATCTGTGGGTGGCGGTCGCCAAGGGCACCGGCCAGCGCTACGACAACCGCGACCCGCGCGGCTGGCAGGCGCGCCAGGACCATCCGCGCTCGATCGCCGCCTACGCCGCCCACCTCAATGCCTTCGAAGCCTTCGCCCCGTTCGCCGCCGGGGTGATCGGCGCGCAGATGGCCGGCGTCGATACCGAATGGATCGCCGCGCTCGCCCTGGCCTTCGTCGCGTTCCGCACGCTCCACGGCGTGTTCTACCTCGCCCGCCGACCGACCCTGCGCAGCCTGGCCTGGGCGCTGGGCTTGCTCTGCGCGATCGCGCTGCTGGTCCTGGCCGCCTTGGCCGCGAACTGAGCCGACGCCCCCTTACCTCCGCCGCAGGACCCGACGTTCGCCCATGTTGAAGCTGGCGCTGCAAGAAGACCATTTCGCTTTCGTCGGCGCCGGCGTGATGCGCGCCTTGCTGGAGCGCTACCGCCCGCTCGACGACTGGCAAGCCTTCGCCGACAGTTGGAACGACCTGGCCCCCGACCCCTACCTGGCCCAGGTCGGCCTGCACCGCCGCCGCCGCCATGCGGTGTACGCCGCCGGCGCCCAGGGGCCGGTGCTGCGCCAGCCGCACCAGCCGCATTACCAGAGCCGCGACTACAACACCCTGCAGGGCGGGATCGCGCGCAATTTCGAACCGATCCGCGACCGCATCGCCGAGGGCGCATGCTTGCGCACGGTGCTGGAATTCTGCCGCGATCTGTTCGCCGGCCTGTCGCCGCAGACGCCGCAGTGGCGGATCGAAGTGCACCAGTTCCGGATCGAGGCGCGCGCCGACGCCGCCGGCCAACCGACCCCCGAAGGCGTGCACCGCGACGGCGTCGACTACGTGCTGGTGCTGCTGATCGACCGCCACAACATCAGCAGCGGCACCACCAGCTTTCACCTCGCCGACGGCACCGAGATCGGCAGCTTCACCCTGACCCGTCCGCTCGACACCGCCCTGGCCGCCGACCGCCACGTCTACCACGGCGTCACCGCGGTCGCGCCGCTGGACCCGACGCAGCCGGCCTGGCGGGACGTGCTGGTGGCGACCTTCGTCGCCGAACCGCCGTCCGCCTGACTGCGGCGCCGCCCTGACGACGGCTCGGCGCGACGATTTGAAGTTCGATTCACATCCGCCGCACAGACTGAGGTCTCCCCATCGCGGAGACCGCTCATGCCTCGCCTGTCCCTGTTCGTCGGCCTGCTAGCAGGCCTCGCCTTCGCATCCATTACGCCGGCCTGGGCCGGCGACAAAGTCCTGATCGTGGTCAGCGGCGAAGGCCGCGACCAAGGCAAGACCCGTCCCGGCTTCGAGATGGACGAGTTCGCCCAGGCCTATCTGATCTTTCGCGACAACGGCCTGGAGGTCGAGGTCGCCAGCCCGCGCGGCGGCCGGGTCGAGGCCGACAAGTACGACCCCAAGGAACCGTTCAACGCGCGCCTGCTCGCCGATCCTCAAGCCCAACGCCTGCTCGCCGACACCCGCGCCACCGCCGGACTGCGCGCGCAGGACTACGCCGCGGTGTACGTGGTCGGCGGCAAGGGCGCGATGTTCGACCTGCCCGCCGATCCGGCCCTGGGCCCGCTGATCGCGGCGGTGTACGAACGCGGCGGCGTGGTCTCGGCGGTCTGCCACGGTCCGGCGGCGCTGGTCGGCGTGCGCCTGGCCGATGGCCGAGCGCTGGCCGCGGGGCGCGCGATGACCGGCTTCAGCAACGAAGAAGAAACCGTGTTCGGCAAGCGCTGGGCCAAGCAGTACCCGTTCCAGCTCGAGGATGCCTTGCGCGAACGCGGCGCGCGCTGGAGCGAAGCGGCATTGATGATGCCGCACGTGGTCGTCGACGGCCGCCTGATCACCGGCCAGAACCCCTATTCCACCCCCGGCGTCGCCGAGGCCGTGGTCGCCGCGTTGGGCCGCACCCCGGCCGCGCGCACGCCGTGGCGCGACGAAAAGACCATGCAACTGGTGCGGCAACGGCTGGCCGGCGACGCCTCCGCCGCGCAGCGGCTGGCGCAGGCGCCGCAGGCCTATCACGCGCAATTGATCGGCCTGCTCGGCTACTACCAGTTGCAGGCCGCGCAAGCGCAAGCGCAGGTGCGCGACGCACTGAGCGTCATGCAACTGGCCGAGCCGCACATGCCCGAGCCGCAGCTGCGCCTGGGCATGGCCGAAGCGCACCTGCGCCTGCAGCAGCGCGAGCCGGCGCGGCGGCTGGTCGCCGCCGTGCTGGAAAGCCACCCGGACATGGCCGAAGCTAAGCAGCTGATGGAGCGGATCGGGAACTGAGCGCCGATGGCCGAACGCCTGCGCATCCTGGTGGTCGAAGATCATCTGCCGCTGCGCGCCTCGCTGGCGGCGATGTTCGAAGGCCACGGCCACCGGGTCGATTTCGCCGCCGACGGCCCGGGCGGGCTGCAATTGGCCCTGGCCGACCCGCCCGACGTGATGGTGCTCGACCTAGCCCTGCCCGGCATGGACGGCCTGCAGGTCTGTGCCGCGCTGCGCGAGCGCGCCGACCGCCATGTGCCGGTGCTGATGCTGACCGCCCGCGATGCCTTGCAGGACAAACTGGACGGCTTCGCCGCCGGCGCCGACGACTACCTGGTCAAACCGTTCGCCGGCGCCGAGCTGCTCGCGCGCTGCCTGGCGCTGTCGCAGCGCCACCGCAGCGGCCAGGCCCATGCGCTGCAGGTCGGCCCTCTGCGGATCGACCGGCGCCTCGGCCGCGCCAGCCGCGACGGCCGTGCGCTGGAACTGCAGCACACGCCGTACCGGATCCTGCTGATCCTCGCCGAGGCCTGGCCGCGCACGCTGACCCGCAGCGAACTGATCCAGCGCCTGTGGGGCGACGAAGCGCCGCCGTCCGACCCGTTGCGCTCGCACCTGTACCTGCTGCGCCAGGGCCTGGACCGGCCGTTCGACTGGCCGATGCTGCGCACCGTGCACGGGGTCGGCTTCCAGTTGCGGGCCGAGCCATGAGCATGCCGCGCCAGCGCCTGCGCAACCGATTGATGCTCGCCTTCGCTGCGTTCGCGCTGTTCGTCGCCGGGCTGTTCGGCCTGTACGCGATCAGCTTCATGTACGCGACCGAAGACGCGTTCTTCGATGCCGCCCTGGCCCAGGAAGCCGCGACGCTGCAGCAACGCCGCGGCTCCTCCGCGCACTGGCCGCAGCCGCAGGCCGCGTATATGCGCGTGCATACCGATCGCGGCAGCCTGCCCGCGGATCTGCGGGCGGCATTCGCCGACGAACCCGGACGCAGGGAATTCGCCGGGCGCGACGGCCGCCATTACCACCTGCGCTCGCTCGCGCCGGACGGCGATCCGGACGGCCCGTGGCTGGTGGCCGAAGTCGGCCGCCAGTTGGTGGTGCGGCCGATGCGCGATCGCGTGCTGAGCCTGCTGGCCTGGTCGGCGCTGGCCACGCTCGGCGTCGCCCTGGCGATCGGCTACTGGCTGGCGCGGCGCACCACCGCCCCGCTGTCGGCCCTCGCCGCCGAAGTCGCGACGCTCTCGCCCGAGCGCTTGCCGACGCGCCTGAGCACGCGCACCGCCGACGATGAAGTCGGCGTGCTGGCGCAGGGCTTGTCGGCGCTGATCGAACGCACCCTGGCCTTCGTCGCGCGCGAACGCGAATTCACCCGCGACGCCAGCCACGAGTTGCGCACGCCGCTGGCGGTGATCCGCAGCACCAGCGAGCAGTTGCTTGCCGAGCCGGCCCTGTCCGCGCAGGGGCGACGGCATCTGCATTATCTGCAGCAATCCGCGCTGCGGCTCGAACAGACGGTGACCGCCCTGCTCGCGCTGGCGCGCGAGGAGGAACCGGCGTCGGCCGCGGCGGCCACCGCGCTGCTGCCCTTGATCGAACAAGTGATCATCGAGCAATCGCCGCTGCTCGAACACAAGCCGGTCGAGGTCGACATCGCGGTCGACGCCTCGCTACGGGCGCCGTGGCCGGCGCCGGTGCTGCACATCCTGTTGTCCAATCTGATCGGCAACGCGTTCGCGCACAGCGACAGCGGCCGGGTCGCCATCCAGGCCGACACCGGCGCGCTGCGCATCGTCAACCGCGGCCACGCGGTGCCGGAAGCGGAGCGCGCCCGCCTCCACGACGCCTACCGCCGTCGCGCCGGCAGCCCGGGCCAGGGACTCGGGCTGGCGATCGTGCAACGGCTGTGCGAGCGCTATCGCATCGGCCTGCGCCTGGAGCACGGCGACGATGGTCGCCTGCTGGCCGTCGTCGATCTCTCCGCACCGATTGCGATCGCCGCCGCTCCTGTAGGAGCGGCGTAAGGGACTTGCTGCGCCGCTGCTGTCGAGATCGGCGATCCAAGCGGCGTCTGTCCGAGAATGGGAACCCCCAAGCCTTTTTTGCGGGACACCCGGAGACGAGCGAGGCACGCAAAAAGCTCTTGCCGCGTCGGGCTTTGCGTTTCGATCGACGGCCAAAGCGTCGAGGTTCTGCGCGTTGCTGGGGCGCGAACGCGTCGCATCTACCCTTTCTCGTTCCGGCGGCGGCACAGCGAGCGGTGCTCGTCGCCGGCCCTCGCCGCTTCGTTCAAGCGTAAGTGGCGATGAAATCGTCGACCGCATCGACGGTATGCGCGGCGAAATCGCGGAAGCGGGCGCCGGCCCCTTGCGGTAGGACGAATGCCTCATCGTGGTAGTAAGGGACCACGCACAACTCGCCATCGTCGCGCCGGTCGCGTGGGTTGAAGCACCAGAAGTTCTCGACCGAAAAGTCGTCGATGTACTGGAAAAACAGCGCTTCACCAATCGCCGCGGCGACCTCGTCTTGGTCGCCGTCGACCGCGCTATCCGGGTCCGGCGCCGCCACGTGCAGATGTCCGGGATCGACCATGCCGATCAGTTCGTTGCAGCCATAGTGCACGGCGAAGGCGCCGTGGGCGAGCAGGAAGTAGACGTAGGCCGGCGGCAGCGCCAGGCCGTACTTATTTTCCAACTGCGCGATCGCCTCGATCGGCAGCGGCTCGGAGAAAACCAAGCTCATGCCGTCGGTCTCGGCGACGAAATCGCGCAGCCGTTGCACCGCCCGGTCCATCGCCTGTCGTGCCGCCGGCACGCAGACCTCGTGCCGTTCCTGTATCGATTCCTTACTCATGACCGCTCCCTATCGGTAGTCCTTACCGGAGGCCGCAGTGTCGCTGAACCAGCGAAGTGGTCCAGCGTCCATCGGGGCGGGAAAATCGAACGGCCACAAGCCGCAAGGCGTCCGGAAGGTGAAGCGGCGGGCGATGGCCCGGCGGCTGGCAACGCCGTTGGGACGAGGGCGATATCGAATGGATCGCAGGCTGCCCGCTCCGGTGGGCACATGCCGACGCAGAAAATCCGAAGTTGCCGCCTGGTGCGCTAGCGGGAGCGTCCCTGGAATCGCTCCGGCCAAGCGCAGCGGCTCCGCGGCAGCGGCCTGCGCAAGCGCTGCGGGGAGTTTGGCCGCACGGCGCAGTTGACCGCGTCGGTTAACGGG
>NZ_JBDGIR010000016.1:0-55916 GCF_057657315.1 Lysobacter sp. Soil_C_15 | reverse complement strand
GTAGTGGGTTCCCATCGCCTAGCCTCAACCGGGTGATGCACTTGAGGTTAGACAGTGCCAACCAAAGAAAACGCCATAACCGTTTCGAATCAAAAGCCACTATGGGACGGTGCTTGCGCGGGGCTGCTCCGCACAGGCCATCCCTGGCCTGGCTGCGCACGGCCCGCATCCTTGCGGGCCGCCCTTCGGGGCTTCAGGGTGTTCTCGCGAGTTCGATGTGGCGCCTAGCTCTTTACGGCAACGGCAACGGCAACGGCAACTGGCGCCACGGTGGCGACCGGGGCCGCTTGCCGATTTCAAGCCGACCCTCGCCCTTGCTTGCAAACCTGAACGGAAATTCATCCCCGTGCGTGCTATCGTGCCGGCCAGAAGGGGAGTAGCTCCCGCTGTCGTATCGTCATTACGGGTCCACGACCCCGGTGCGACAGGCGTCCCGGCCCATGGCGGCCAGGATGCGAGCAAGACCTTCGCCGCCAGCGGCGAAGGTGCGTCCCCGATCTTTCCGGACGACGTTTCGCGGCTGCGGCCGCGCCGTCACCACTTTCCGGGAGAACCACATGCAAACCATCGGCAGCCCGATGCTCTGGGGCGTCTTTCTCGCCTTCGTCGTCGCCGCGCTGCTCGTCGATCTGGTGCTGATGCGCCATGGCGGGCCGCACAAAGTCACGTTCAAGGAAGCCGCCTGGTGGAGCGCGGGCTGGATCGTCCTGGCCTTGGTGTTCAATGCGGGCTTGTGGTGGTACGTGAGCCGCGAATCCGGCGCTGAAGCGGGCAACCAGATCGGGCTTGAATTCCTCACCGGCTACCTGGTCGAGAAATCGCTCGCGGTCGACAACATCTTCGTGTTCCTGATGCTGTTCTCCTACTTCGCCGTGCCCGAGGAGCAGCGCCAGCGCGTGCTGGTGATCGGCATCCTCGCCGCGATCGCGTTACGCACCGTGCTGATCTTCGCCGGCGCCCTGCTGCTGGCCAAGTTCCACTGGGTGTTGTACGTGTTCGGCGCGTTCCTGGTGATCACCGGCATCAAGATGCTGATGGCCGCAGGCAAGGCGCCCGACCTGGAACGCAATCCGGTGCTGCGCTGGATGCGCGGCCACCTGCGACTGACCGACGAGTACCACGGCGACCGGCTGTCGATCCTGCGCGACGGCAAGCGCTGGTTCACCCCGCTGTTCGCGGTGATCATGCTGATCGGCGTCACCGACGTGATTTTCGCGGTCGACTCGATCCCGGCGATCTTCGCCATCACCTCCGATCCCTTCATCGTCCTGACCTCGAACGTGTTCGCGGTGCTCGGCCTGCGCGCGATGTTCTTCCTGCTGCAGGGCATGGCCGACCGCTTCCACCTGCTGCCCTACGGCCTGGCGATCGTGCTGGTCTTCATCGGCGCGAAGATGCTGCTGATCGACGTGTACAAGATCCCGATCCTGGTCTCGCTGCTGGGCGTGGCGCTGATCATCGGCAGCTCGGTGGTGGCCAGCCTGGTGCGGCCGCCGAAGCAATTGCCGGGTCCGGGCTGAGGCGCGGGCCATGGCGGATCGCGGCGTCGGCCAGTACATTGGCGCCGCGGCCGTCCGGTGACGGTCGCGCAAACCTGACGCCATGGCCAAGACCGCGACCAAGCCAACTCCCGCGTGCAGCGTCCTCCAGCCGGCAGGCGGCGAACGAGCCGCGCGCAAGGCCGCGCAGGCCGCATTCGCTGCGTTGCCCTTGCCGCAGCGGCTGGCCCAGGCGCTCGACGCCTTGCGCGCCGCCGGCAGCGCCGACAACCGCGCCGGCATGGCGCGTTTCGGGATTCCCAGCGAGCGCGCCTTCGGCGTGCCGATGGGGCAGATCCAGGCCCTGGCCAAGCGCCTGGGCCGCGATCGCGCGCTTGCCGCCGCGCTGTGGGACAGCGGCTGGCATGAGGCGCGCCTGCTGGCGGCCTATCTCGACGATCCCGCCGCGCTGAGCTCGGCGCAGATGGATCGCTGGGCGCGCGAATTCGACAACTGGGCGCTGTGCGACACCGTCTGTTCGCAGTTGTTCGAGCCCAGCCCGCTGGCCTGGGGCAAGATCGCGCAATGGGCGCCGCGCCGCGACGAGTTCGTGCGCCGCGCCGCATTCGCCCTGCTCGCGGCCAAGGCCGTGCACGACAAGACCGCAGGCGACGAGACCTTCCTGCGCGGACTGGTCCTGGTCGAGGCGCAGGCCGGCGACGCGCGCAACCTGGTCAAGAAGGCGGTCAACTGGGCCTTGCGCCAGACCGGCAAGCGCAACCCCAAGCTGCGCGACGCGGCGATCGCGGTCGCGACGCGGCTGGCGCAGTCGCCCGACCCCGCGCCGCGCTGGATCGGCAAGGACGCATTGCGCGAACTGCGCAGCGAAGCGGTCGCGCGCCGGGTCGCGGCCAAGGGCTGAGCGGGACGAACGCATTCGGTATGACAGCTGTCGCTGGCGCAGCGGCTGCCGATCCGGTTAGGTTCGAAGCCCCTTGCCGCCGCGTCCGCCATGCACGCCAGCCTCGTCGTCGCCCATCCCAGCCCATCCAGTTTCAGCCATGCCCTCGCCGAAACGGCGCGCCGCGTGCTCCAGGCGCGCGGCTACGCCGTCGCCTGGCACGACCTGTACGCGCAAGGATTCGATCCGGTGCAGCGCACCGGCGAGAGCGGCAACACCGCTTCCGACGACGCTCTGGTCGAGCGGCACTGCGCCGAACTCGCCCGCGCCGATCTGGTCCTGATCTTCCATCCGAACTGGTGGGGCCAGCCGCCGGCGATCCTGAAGGGCTGGATCGACCGCGTGTTCCGGCTCGACACGGCGTACGGCTATCCGCCCGGCACATCCTGGGACGGCGTGCCGGTCGGACTGCTGCGCGCGCGCCATGCCTTGATCTTCAATACCTCCAACACGCCGGCCGAGCGCGAGGCCGCAGTGTTCGGCGATCCGCTGCAGGCGATCTGGGCGCGCTGCGTGTTCGGCCTGTGCGGCGTCGACAGCGTGATCCGGCGCATGTACGGCCCGGTCGCGGCCAGCGACGCGGCGCAACGCGAGGCATGGCGGGCCGAAGTCGAGGCCCTGGTCGCGCAAGCGGCGGACGGGCCGGCCTGAGTCGGAGAATCGGCACCGCAGCGGCGGCGCGGCATCGGCATCGGCAGCGAAGCCGCGTCCGCGCTCAATCGGCCGCGGGTTCGGCGAGCTGGTCGTCCTTGAACAGCGCCACCTGCGGCTCGCCCTTAGCGCCGATCCAGCCGCGGTACATGCCCTCGGTATTGAAAGGCAGGGCGAAGCGGCCGTCGGCGCCGAGCACGATCGCCCCGCCGTTGCCGCCGGCGGCGGGAATGTCGCGGTTGATCACCGTCTCGGCCGCCTCGCGCAGGTCTTGCTTGGCGTAGGCGACGCGGGCGCAGATGTCGTGCGCGGCCACGGCGCGGATGTAGTACTCGCCCCAGCCGGTGCCCGACACCGCGCAGCGCGCGTCGGCGTAGGTGCCGGAGCCGATGATCGGCGAGTCGCCGACCCGGCCGTAGCGCTTGTTGGTCATGCCGCCGGTCGAGGTGCCGGCGGCGAGCCGGCCCTGGGCGTCGAGCGCGACCGCGCCGACGGTACCGAAGTGCTTGGCGGTTTCCACATCGGCATGGGCCTGGCCGGCGTCTTCTTCCTTGAGCGCTTTCTGCAGCTGCTGCCAGCGCTTCTCGGTGCGGAAGTACGACGGGTCGACCAGGGTCAGACCCTGTTCGCGGGCGAAGGCCTCGGCGCCGTCGCCGACCATCATCACGTGCCTGGACTGGTCCATCACCGCGCGCGCCAACGCGATCGGGTTCTTGACCCGATGCACGCCGGCGATCGCGCCGGCGCGCCGGCCGCTGCCGTCCATGATCGCCGCGTCGAGTTCGTTCTTGCCGTCGTGGGTGAACACCGCGCCGCGGCCGGCGTTGAACATCGGCGCGTCCTCGAGCACGGTGATCGCCGCGACCACCGCGTCCAGCGCCGGCTTGCCGGCGGCGAGCTCGGCCTGGCCGGCGCGCAGCGCCTGGGCCAGGGCGGCGCGCGCGGCGTCTTCGTCGGCGCGGTCCATGCCGGCGCGGATCACTCCGGCGCCGCCGTGGATCACCAGCACCGGCCGCACCGGCGCGGGCTCGGCGGCATGGGCCAGGCCCAGCCAGGCGGCCGGAGCCAGCATCAGGGCAAGACAACGGCGGCGGACAGCGGGCTTCATCGGCGGCTCCGGACGGCGCGGGCGGGGACGGCCATCATAGGCCGCCGCGCGCGCTCAGTCCGCGCCGGTGCGCGCGACCGCGAACACGCGCCGGAATTCGAACCAGGTGCTGCCGTCGGCGCGCGCGGGATAGGCCGCGCGCAGGCGCGGCGCCAGTTCGCCGCGGAAGCGCTGCCAATCGGCTTGCTCCAGCGCATTGCGGATCGGCCGCAGCGCGGTGCCGCTGATCCATTCCAGCACCGCGTCGGCGCCGCTCAGGCGCTGTACGTAAGTGGTCTCCCAGGCGTCGACCTCGCAACCGGCGTCGGCCAGCAGTTCGGCGTAATCGCGCGGCGCATCGACCGTGCCGTCGCCGCGCAGGGCCAGGCCGCCCAACCGCGCGGCCCAGGCCGGGCCGGCGGCCACCTCGCGCACCAGCCGATGCGAGGGTGCGTCGAAGTTGCCCGGCATCTGCACCGCCAGCCAGGCGCCGCGCGGCAGTTCGCGCGCCCAGCGCCGCAGCAGTTCGCGGTGTTCCGGCACCCACTGCAGCACCGCATTGGACACGACCACGTCGGTATCGGCCTGCGGCCGCCAGTCGCGCAGGTCGAGCCGTTGCGCGGCGACCCCGGCCGCGCGCGCCGCCGCCACCATCTCCGGCGAGCTGTCGCTGGCTTCCAGTACCGCCTGCGGCCAGCGCGCCGCCAGGGCCAGGGTCAGGTTGCCCGGCCCGCAGCCCAGGTCGACCACCCGCCGCGGTCGCTCGGCGCCGATCCGCCCGATCAGGTCGAAAAACGGCCGCCCGCGCAGGTCGGCGAAATCGAGGTACTTGTCCGGATCCCACATGCGGCGGCTCCATCGGCGGTTGCTTGGCACTATACCCAGACGCTGCCGCGACGCTGGGCCGATGCGGTTGGCCGCTGTGGCGGCCGTTGTCGCGCGCGCTTCGCGTTCCTGCTTACGGACCAGCTCAGGAGTACGCCCATGGAACGGGACGCAGCGCAATCGCAAGCAACCGCCGATGCCGTGGACGGAGCCTGGAGTTCGGTCGCGGACCGGTCGCGGCCGGGTCCGGCGCAACCCGGGATCGGGCACTGGCTGCAGCGCTGGAACGCCGGCGACCGCGATGCGCTGGACGCTCTGTTGCCGCATATCTACGCCGACCTGCGCGCCATGGCCCGGCGCGAGCTGAGCGGCCACCGCGGCCACGACACCTTGCAGGCGACCGCGCTGGTCCACGACGTGCTGCTGCGCCTGCTCGACGCCGAACGCGCGCCGCAGTTCAGCGACCGCCGGCATCTGTTCAATGCTGCGGCGCGGATCATGCGCCAGTTGCTGGTCGATCGCGCGCGGCGGGCGGCCTGCGACAAGCACGGCGGCGGCTGGCGGCGCGACGAGTTCGTCTGCGCGCTGGATCTGCCGATGCCGCAGGACACCGGCTTGCCGGACCTGGACGAAGCTCTGCAAGCGCTGGAGCGGCTGGAGCCGCGGCTGGCGCAGGTGGTGGAACTGCGGTGTTTCGCCGGGCTGACCGTGGCCGAGGTCGCGCGCCTGCTCGAGCTGGAAGAGCGCACGGTGTACCGCGATTGGGCGGCGGCCCGGGCCTGGCTGCGCGATCGCCTGGCCGACTGAGCGACCCGGGCTTGGCCGGTCGCGACGCGGCAGCGCGTTGCCTGCGGCACGTCCCCCGATTCGCGCACTGCGTCCGCCCTCATGTCCGCCGCTTCCGACGATTTCGAACGCCAGGCCCTGCAAGGGCTGCGCGTCTTGCTCGATACCGACCCGACCCAGCGCGCCGCGGCGGTCGAGGCCATCGCCGATCCGGCCTTGCGCGCGCGGGTCGCGGCGCTGCTGGCGCGGGCCGAGACCCAGGCGGCCGCCGCGCGCAACGGCCCGGTCGGAGCGGATCTGGATCCGCTCGGGCCCGGGCATCGGCTCGGCCCGTATCGGTTGCTGGAGCGGATCGGCCGCGGCGGCATGGGCGAGGTGTTCCGGGCCAAGCGTTGCGACGGAGCATTCGAGCGCGACGTCGCGTTGAAGTGTATCTGGGGCGGCCTGGCGCCCTTGGCCGAACGCTTCCAGCGCGAGCGCGAGCTGTTGGCGCAGCTGCAGCATCCGGGCATCGCGCAGTTGTACGACGGCGGGATCGCCGCCGACGGACGGCCGTGGTTCGCGATGGAGCTGGTGCGCGGCGAGCCGATCACCGATTGGTGCGATGCGCGCGAGACCACGCTGGAGCAACGGATCGAATTGCTGATCCAGATCTGCGCCGCGGTCGATGCCGCGCACCGCGCATTGATCGTGCACCGCGACCTGAAGCCGGCCAACGTGCTGGTCGACGAAGCCGGGCGGGTCAAGTTGCTAGATTTCGGCATCGCCAAGCAGTTGCTGCCGGGCGAGGCGGAGCAGGCGCCGACCTTGGCGATGACCCCGGCCTGGGCCGCGCCCGAGCAGCGCGCCGGGCGTCCGATCACCACCGCCACCGACGTCTACCAGCTCGGCCGCCTGCTGCGCGCGTTGCTGATCGGCGTGCCGGAGGCGACTGCGGGCGATGCGTCGCGGCTGGCCGCGGCGTTCCACGCGCTGCGCCAGCGCGACCCGCAGGCGGCGGCGGCCCTGGCCGCGGCGCGGGCGACCGTGCCGGCGCGTTTGCAGGCGCGCCTGCGCGGCGATCTGGACTGCATCCTCGCCCGCGCCTGCGTGGAGGAGCCGGCGCAACGCTACCGCAGCGCCGCCGCGTTGGCCGACGACCTGCAGCGCTGGCTCGCGCATCGGCCGGTGGCGGCGCGCGGCGAGGACCGCGCTTACCGCCTGCGCCGGCTGTTGCGACGGCAGTGGCCGGCGTTCGCGGCCAGCGCAGCCGGCTTGGCCCTGGCCGTTGCAGGCGGCGCCTATCACCTGCACCGGCTGGACCGCGAACTGGCCCAGACCCGCGTCGCCCGCGACGCCGCGGCGACGGCGCAGCGGCGCGCCGAGGCCACCGCCGAGTACTTCGTCGACCTGTTCAAGCAAGCGCGGCCGCGCCAGACCGACGGCGGCGAGGTCTCGGCGCGAGAGTTGTTGTCGGGCAGCCTGGAACAGTTGCTCGGCGATCGCGATCGCGACCCGCGCGTGCGCGCTTCGTTGCTGGCCGCCAACGGGCGCGCCTGGTCCTATCTCGGACGCATGGAAGAAGCCGACCGCGCCGCGGCCGCGGCGATCGGCCTGATGCGGTCCGATCCGGGCGCGGACGCGGAGGCGCTGGTCAAGACCCGCATGCGCCGGATCGGCTACCTGCACCACCTGCATCGCTCCGACCAGGCCCGCCAGGAACTGGACGCGGCCCTGGCGCTGGCCGGCGCGCGGCCGTTGCGCGATCCGGACCTGCGCACCCAGTTGCAACTGTGGCGCGCCAACCTGGCCAGCGAACGCGACGACGCGCCGACCGCGCGCGATGCCTACGGGCAGGTGCTGAAATTGACCGAAGCCGCGCTGCAGCGCCCGGCCGCGTGCCGCCTGCATTACGGCGCGCTCGGCAACCTGGCCATGCTCGATATCGACCAGCACCGTCCCGCCGACGCCGAACGGCGCCTGCGCCGGGCGCTGGAGATGATCGGTCCCTGCGGCATCCGCGACCGCGCCGACGGCTTGATCCTGCGCCGGGTGCTGAGCGTGGCCCTGATCGATCAGGCGCGCCTGGCCGAGGCGCGTACCCTGGCCGATGAGGTGGCGGGGCAGTCGCGCGCGCACTTCGGCGCGGACGACAGCTTTCTGCGCCATGCGCTGTACGTGCAAGCCTTGGTCGAACTGGCCGACGGCCGGCCGCAGGCGGCGCTGGCGCGCCTGCCCGAGGTGATCGGCGGCGACGCCGCGCACTTGCCGGCGCAGGCGCCGGCGCGTCGCGATGCGCAGGGCTTGCAGGCGCTGGCCTGGATCGCGCGGGCGGATGCCGGCGGGCGCGATGCCGGCGAGCGCGCCGCCGCGAGACCCGAGGCCATGTCCGGCCCGGCTGCCGCCGCGGACCTGGCCGCCGCGGTACGCGCCTTGTCGGCCGTCGCCACCGACGCGCCGGGGGCGAAATCCGATCCGGCCACGCGCTTCCATGCCCTCGCGCTGGCGTATGCGCAGTGCCGCCGCGAACCGGATGCGAGCCATCGTGCCGCCTTCGCCGCCGCCCATACCGCGGTCGGCGAGTTGCGCCCCTGGCGGGCGCGTCTGAGTCGCGACTGGTCCCGTCGTTGCGGTACCGCGGGGTAGCAGCGGCGCCAGCCGCGACCGTTGCGGCCGATCGCGCGGCAACGCCAATGGCTGATGACCTCGTCGGCTCCATGCGATGGCGCCGCGGCGGACGCATCGCGGTCGCGGCTCGTGCCGCTGCTACCCCTTGTCGGTCAGAAAGCGGCTAGGCGACCGCCATGTCAGGTTCCGCCGCCTGCGCTCGTACCCCTCGATGCCGCGGCCGGATGCCGCGGTCATCCAACCGAGGAGTCACGATCATGAATCTCAAGCCTACCCCCGCCCCCGTCATCGCTACGCCACCGCGCTGGCGCCGCCAGCTGCCGCTGGCCGCCGCCGCGTTGGCCCTGGCCTGCGCCGCAGTGTGCGCCCCGGCCGCCGCACAGGAGCGTTCCACCTTGTCGTCGTTCGCCCCGGCGGTCTATGCCGACGGCCTGCTGCGCCAATACCTGGTCAAGAACGGCCGCATCTACCTGCGCACCGAGCCGAACTGGAACGACTGGCAGAACATCTCCGCCGCCTTCAACGGCAGCCGCCTGGTCGGCTCGGGCGAGATCACCGCGTTCGACGCCGAGCGCTACGGCGACGGCCTGCTGCGCCAGTTCCTGACCCGCGGCGGCCACGTCTACCGGCGCATCCAGGCCGGCGTCGACAGCTGGCATGCCTGGGAGAACATCGACAGCGCCTTCCCGGGCACCGGCGACGCGCGCATCACCTCGTTCTCGGTCGCGGTCTACCCCGACGGGCTGCAGCGCCAGTTCCTGGTCCGCGGCGGCAGCCTGTATCGCCGCACCCAGACCGCGGCCGGCGGTTGGCCGGCCTGGGAAGACATCAGCTCCGCGGTGTACGCCGCCTGCGGCTCGGAGAGCCCGATCACCTCGTTCCACTCGGCCCCGTACCAGGACGGCAAGCTGCGCCAGTTCGTGGTCTGCGGCAACCAGGTGCTGCGCCGCACCGAGCCGAACTGGAATACCTGGGAAAACGTCAGCGGCCTGTTCGCCGGCGTCGGCCGCTCGGCCGATCCGCGCGTCGACGAGCCGATCCACAAGCGGGTGATGGTGATCGAGTACAACCCGACCATCGAGTACCGCCTGAGCGGCGAGCGCATCGACCTGCCGCTGAACCTGGCGATGGGCTGGCGCGACCCGCGCGTGCTGGAGCAGCAGTACATCGAGTTCCTGGAGCAGGCCAGCGATCGGGTGGTGCAGTACACCGTCGCCGAGCACCTGCGCCTGGACGCTTTCCCCAAGCGCACCGCCAACCCGGTCTATACCGACGAAAGCTACCAGCGCTGCATGGCCGACCGCCCGCACAGTTGCCCGCGCCAGGAGGACTTCGACTATGTCGCCGCGCTGCGCGAGCACGGCGTGTGCGAGCGCGCCAACCGCTACGAGATCGACGAACTGTGGCTGTGGGGCGGACCGTACTTCGGTTTCTGGGAGGCCAACATGACCGGCCCTGGCGCATTCGACACCAACGGCGCGCCGATCCCGCACACCCTGACCGGCTGCAACGTCAAGCTCAACATCATGGGCTTCAACTACGAGCGCGAGCCCGAGCGCATGCTCGAGGACATGGGCCATCGGGTCGAGGGCACGATGGAGCACCGTTTCGGCCAGTGGCGCAACACCTACGGTCCGCCGCCGCAGCAGGCGATCCCCGGGCCGAACCCGCTGGAGCGTTTCACCATGCGCGGCTTCGACGTCGGTACCGCCGCCTGCGGCAACATCCACGGCAGTCTCAACACGCCGGTGTTCGATCCCAACAACTGGTGGGGCTACGACTTCACCAATCCGCATCGCGAGCCGAACACCTGCGACGACTGGGAGCGCTATCCCGATCTGACCGGCGCGACCACGACCAACGACTGCAGCAAGTGGGGCGGCCCCCGCTGCAGCTTCCCCGACGGCTACGCCGCCGCCGACCGCGGCTGGCACCTGTACTGGCTCGGCAAGATCCCCAACTTCGTCGGCAGCTACGGCGGCGCGCACAACGACTGGTGGTGGTACGTGCTGGACTGGGACGCGGCGGTGGCGACCCCGCCGGGGCGCTGAGAAACGCGCCAAAGCGCTTCATCGATCCGGTCCCCGGTCCGGTCCCCGATCCGGCTGCTGCGGCAGCCGGTTCGCCGGCGCCGAATGCATTGCGTCTTCGCATCGGCGCAGCTTGTGCCGATGCGAAGACTGGGATGGAATACCGCGATGGACATCGAGCCCGTCGCCCTTGCCTCCGAGCGAACCGCGCAATCCGCGGCGGCTTCTCGCGAACGCCGCATCCTGGCGCGATTGGCGGGCGTGCTGCGAGCGTTGTGCGAAAGCGAGCCGCAGTCGAAGCCGGACCTGGCGCCCTGGCAGCAGCGAAGCAAGCGCGCCGCGGCCTTGCTGGCGCTGGCCGGAGGCGCAGCCCCGCATTGGCTGTGGCACTACCTGGCCGACGCGGACATCCGGCTCAAAGACGCGGACTACGCGGCGATCCAACGCGAACGGCTGATGGATTGGCTGCGCTCGGTCGAAGGCCACGCTGCGGCCTGAGCGGTTTCGCCGCCTCAGCCGCGCTCCACCAGCGCCGCCAGCTTCTTCGGCGCCAGCGCGCAATAGCTTTCGGCGAGCAGGTCGGCGACCTCGTCCCAATCGGTGCCGGCGTCCAGGGCCAGGCCGACGATGTCGGCGAACCAGACCGGCCGGAAGAACGGCGCGCGCCGGAAGCGCGGCGCGTCGGCGCGCGCCTGCGGCAAGCGGAAGGTCAGCACGGTCAGCGGCCCGGGATGGCCGGCCGCCTGCGCATAGGCCGGCGGCCAGCCGTCGGCGATGGCGACGACATGGGCGAAATTCTTCTTGCCGACCATCCAGCGCGTACCGGTCCAGGCGGGTTCTTCCCAGGCTTCCGGCAGGCCCAGGCAGATCGCCGACAGGCGGGCGACGGTGGCGGCGGCGACTTGCGGGCGCTCGGCCATGGCGGCAGGACCAGGGACGGGGAGTTGGGCGAGCTTAACTCCCTGCGTCCTTGTGGGTGTCGCTACAACTCCTCGGCGGTCGCCTCGCGCGCGCAGCAGTAGCTGTAGAAGCCGGTGCTCATGGCCTTGGTGTACACCAGGTGGCCGTACTTGAGCTGGCTGCCGCCCGCGCAGGTGTAGGTGAACCTGGCCAGCAACTGCTCGTCGCTACCGCGCAGCGTCTGCGTCGATGTGAGTTCCTGCAGCCGGCACCCCGGATAGAGGCGGCCGATGTCCATGTCGACGGCCTTGGCGTCGACCCGGGCGCAGCCGGCGAGCAGGCAGGCGCAGGCGAGCGGTACGAGCATTCGGTCCATGAGTCTGTTCGCTGACGTCGGGCAGGACCGTCGCTTCCGTAACGGCCGCTGGCGAGGGTAGCAGACGGAGTCGCGCACGCGGGCGGCCATGGCGGCCGACCGGGCGCCGCCGGGCCGCGTGGACCGGCGCCCCGGCCGATGCAGGCCGATGCGATTGCGACCGCGGCCCCGCCGGACGCGCGACGCCGCGCGCACAACGCCGCAGGCGGCGCCGGCGCCGATTGTGGTTGCCGCAGGTGCGTGTTCCAGTCGCCGCATGCTCTCCATTCCGGAGGGCTTTCAAGGAGGAAACACGATGAATCGGACGATTCCGACCGCGCTGGCCGCGGCGATGCTGGCAGCGGTTTGCGGCGCGGCCCAGGCCGGCCTGAAGTCCAACGTCCCGGTCACGGTCGAGAACAACGCCCAGGGCAACGCATTCCGCGCCTACGGCATGCTCGGCACCGCGCGCAACAGCGCCGACGGCAACCAGGTGATCGGTTGCGGCATCAGCGTCGTCGGTACCGGCAGCGCGGGCGCGGTGTGCGAGGCGCAGAACTCGGGCGGGCGCTACGTGCGCTGCATCACCTACAACGCCGCCATGATCTCGGCGGTGCAGAGCGTCGAGGCGGATTCCTATATCGAATTCACCTTCGATACCCAGGAAAACTGCACCAGCCTCTATGTCGCCAACAGCTCGTCCAACGCGGTCAAGCAGCCCTGATCCGTGCCGGCGCCGCCGTCCGGCGGCGCCGGCCTTGGCTGCGCTGCCGGCCGCTGCGGTCGCCGCATCCGGCCCGCACGGATGCCGGGCGGAGCCCGTGTCGCCCGCATCAGCACGGGTCGTAAGTCCTCACCTCGATGTTGTGGCCGTCGAGGTCGTGGAAATACAGCGCCTCGCCCCAGCCGCGCGCGCCGTACTGCGCCGCGGTCCGGCCGTCGCGCACGAACGGGCCGCCGCCGTGACCGATGCGCAGCGTGCGCAATCGCGTGCGCACCGCGTCGAAGCCGGCGCGATCGGTGTGCAGGGCGAGAGCGGGGTCCCTGGGCGCCTGCGGCAGCAGATCGATCACGCAGTCCGGCGCCAGGCGCAGGGCCAGGAATACGTTCAGAAGCGGCGACTCGCCGCGCGCTGCGGTCAGCCCCAGCGTGCGCCGGTAGAACTGCGCCGACGCCTCGGGCTCGGCGACGCGCAGGATCAGATGGTCGAGCCGCAACCGGCCGGCCCCATGGTTTTTGTCGATAGAAGCGGACATCGGTCGCATCGGCGGCTTGGTCGGGAGCCGCGGTCGTGACAGTCTAGGAAGCGGCCGCCGCGATCGCAGTCGACGACGCGGCATGCCGGGCCTACGCAAACGCATGAGCGGGTTGGACGATGTCGATCGATTGGGACGACCTCAAGACCGTATTGGCGATCGCGCGCCACGGCACGCTGAGCGCGGCCGCGCGTGCGCTCGGCACCAGCCAGCCCACGGTCGGGCGGCGGCTGGAGGCGCTGGAGCAGCGCCTGGGGGCGAAGCTGTTCGATCGCGAAGCGATCGGGCTGCGCGCCACCGCGCTCGGCCATTCGCTGCTGGAGGGCCTGGAGCAGATGGACTCCGGCGCGTCGGCGGTGCAGCGCCAGGTCGCCGCGCGCGACACCGGCCTGTCGGGCGAGATCCGGGTGACCAGCCTGGACTGGCTCGGCGACGAGGTGGTCGCGCCGATGCTGGCGCGCTTCGGCGCGATGCATCCCGGGCTGGAGATCGAGCTGAGCAACGACACCCGGGTCTACAACCTGGCCCGGCGCGAAGCCGACCTGGCGTTGCGCTTCGGCGCCTTCACCCAGGAAAACCTGATCGAACGCCGGGTCGCCGATGTCGCCTATGCCTTGTACGCCAGCGACGACTATCTGCAGCGCCACGGCCGGCCCGAACCCGGCGACGGTTTCGCCGGCCATGCGCTGGCCTATCTGGACCGCGCCGCCGGCGAGGTGCCGCACGAGCAGTGGTTGCCGCCGCTCGCGCATTCGGCGCGCACGGTGCTGCGCTGCAACGGCCTGCGCGCGCATCTGGCCGCGGTGCGCACCGGCGCGGCGATGGCGGTGCTGCCCTGCCTGCTCGGCGAGCGCGAACCGTCGCTGCAGCGCGTGGCCCTGGCGCAGGCGATGCCGCTGCGCCCGGTGCGGCTGGGCTTCCACTCCGACTTGCGCGACACCCCGCGGATCCGCGCCCTGGTCGACTTCATGGTGGCGCAGTTCGCGGAGCTGGCTGGCGAACTGAATCCCGCGAGCAAAGACGGCACGCAGGGGACCAAGCGCGCTTGACCGCCTGCGCTGCTATGGACGAGCCGATGACCCCGATCGATTTCGGCCCCGACGATCTGGCGCTGCTGCGCGCGCTCAACCGCCTGCGCGGCCGCGGCGCCGCGGCCGAGCGTGAGGCGCTGGAGCAGCGGCTGGAACGCCGCTACGGCGCCGATACGCGCCTGGCGGTGTACGGCACGCTGGCGCCCGGCGAACCGAACGAGCATCAGCTCAGCGCCCTGGCCGGGCACTGGTTCGGCGGCGGCGCGGTGCGCGGGCGCTTCGCCGCGCAGGGCTGGGGCGCCGCGCTCGGCTATCCGGCCCTGGACTGGTCCGAGGACGGGCCGCCGGTGCCGGTGCAGGTGTTCGTCTCGTCCGACTTGCCGCAGCACTGGCCGCGCCTGGACGCGTTCGAGGGCGAGGAATATCGGCGCATCCTGGTGCCGGTGCACGGCGCCGGCGGAGTAGTGGCGGTGGCGAACCTGTATGCCGTGGGGGACGCAGGGAGTTAAGCGCGCTTAGTCCTTCCGCCCTCAGGCCATTGCACTAAGATGGTGCAATGCCCTCCGACCCCCAGCCCGCCCCCGACCTGAGCCTGGACGGCCTGACCACGCCGATGGCCTGGACCGATCCGGCCGGGGCGATCGCCGGCTGCAACCTGGCGTTCTCGCGCTGGTTCGGGATCGGCGCGCGGCGCTTGATCGGCTGGCCGCTGTCGGGCCTGGACGCCGACGACGACGGCCGCCTGGCGCGGGCCCTGGCGCGCGCGGGCGGCGACGAAGCGCCGCTGCGGATGCGCCGGCTGCGCCTGCGTTACGCCGGCGGCGAGGACCGCTTCGCCGATCTGTGGCTGAGCCGGCGCGAGAGCGGCGGTTGGCTGCTGGAGGCGCACCCGGTCGACGAGTTCCCCGGCGACGACCCAGCCCTGCTGCTGCCTTCGGCGCTGTCGGCCTCGCTGAAGGGCCTGGCGCACGAATTGCGCAACCCGCTGGCCGGCTTGAAGGGCGCGGCCCAGTTGCTGGGGCGGCGCATCGACGACAGCGAGGGGCGCGAACTGGTCGAACTGATCGACAGCGAGGTCGAGCGCCTGGCCGCCCTGGTCGACCGGCTGCTGATCGCGACCCCGCCGCGGCCGCACGCGCCGCTCAACATCCATGCGGTACTGGAACGGGTGCTGCGCCTGGCCGAAGCCGATGCCGGCTGGGCGGTGCGGCTGGTGCGCGACTACGACCCCAGCCTGCCGGAGTTCTTCGGCGACGCCGACCGCTTGATGCAGGCGGTGTGGAACCTGGTGCGCAACGCGATCGAGGCCGGCGCCAGCCACGTCCATCTGCGCACCCGGATCGAGCACGGCGTGCGCATCGCCGACGCCGTGCATCCGATCGCCCTGCGCCTGGAGATCGTCGATGACGGCCGCGGCGTGCCGGAAGAACTGGCCGAACAATTGTTCCTGCCGCTGGTATCCGGGCGCGCCGAAGGCAGCGGCCTGGGCCTGGCGCTGGCGCAACTGGTCTCGCGCGAGCACCGCGGTTCGCTGGCCTATCGCTCGCGACCGGGCCATACCGTATTCACCCTGCTGCTGCCGATGCAGATCGACGGCGGCGCCGAGGAGACGCGCCCGTGAGCGCCGCACGCATCTGGGTCGTCGACGACGACCGTTCGGTCCGCTTCGTTCTCGCCACCGCCCTGCGCGCCGCCGGCTACCGCGTCGACGAGTTCGAGAGCGCCGCCGACGCGCTGGACGCGCTGGAGCAACGCGGCGCGCCGCAGCTGTTGTTCACCGACGTGCGCATGCCCGGCGACGGCGGCCTGGTGTTGCTGGAGAAGCTCAAGGCGCGCGCGCCCGCATTGCCGGTGGTGGTGATGAGCGCCTATACCGACGTCGCCAGCACCGCCGGCGCGTTCCGCGGCGGCGCGCAGGAGTTCCTGTCCAAGCCCTTCGATCTCGACGAAGCGGTGGCGCTGGCCGCGCGCACCCTGGCCGCGAACGGCGCGCCGGAACCGGCGCCGGCGGCGGCCGAGGAGACGCCGGCCGACACCCTGATCGGCGACACCCCGGCGATGCTCAACCTGTTCCGCGCGATCGGCCGCCTGGCGCAGGCGCCGCTGTCGGTGCTGATCACCGGCGAAACCGGCACCGGCAAGGAGCTGGTCGCGCGCGCGCTGCACCGCGAATCGCCGCGCTCGGCGCGGCCGTTCGTGGCCCTGAACACCGCGGCGATTCCGTCGGAGCTGCTGGAGAGCGAGTTGTTCGGCCACGAGGCCGGCGCCTTCACCGGCGCCCAGCGCCGCCACATCGGCCGCTTCGAGCAGGCCGACGGCGGCAGCCTGTTCCTGGACGAGATCGGCGACATGCCGTTGCCGTTGCAGACCCGCTTGCTGCGCGTGCTGGCCGAAGGCGAGTTCTTCCGCGTCGGCGGGCGCGAGCTGATCCGGGTCGACGTGCGGGTGATCGCCGCCACCCACCAGGACCTGGAGACGCTGGTCGCGCAAGGCCGCTTCCGCGCCGACCTGCTGCACCGGCTCGACGTGGTGCGGCTGCGCCTGCCGCCTTTGCGCGAGCGCCGCGCCGACGTGCCGCAACTGGCCGAGCGCTTCCTGGCCGCGGCCGCGGCCCGCTTCGCCGCGCCGGTCAAGCGCCTGTCCAAGCCGGCGCTGGAACGCCTGCTGGCCCACGACTGGCCGGGCAACGTGCGCGAGCTGGAGAACGTGTGCTGGCGCTTGGCCGCGTTGGCGCCGGGCGAAACCATCACCCGCGCCGATCTGGACGAGGTGCTGGACGTGGCCGAAGCGCCCGCGCCTGGCGCGGCCGAATGGGAACACCAACTGTCGGCCTGGGCGCGCGCGCAACTGGCCGAAGGCCGCGCCAACCTGCATGCCGACGCGCGCGAGCGTTTCGACCGCGCCTTGCTCGAGGCGGCGCTGGCGCATACCGGCGGACGCCGCACCGAGGCGGCGGCGCGGCTGGGCCTGGGGCGCAATACGCTGACCCGCAAGCTCGGCCCGGGCCGGCGCGGGGCCTGAGCGCGCGCGTACCGCTCCGGTGGCGGATCGCGCACGCGGGTTTACCGTGCTTGGCGGAATGCGAACCGGGTCCGGCCCGGCGCGGCGCGCGCCGACATAATCCAGCCAACCGTTCCGCCGCGGTCGTTGTCGTCGCCGGCAACGCCGGCGTGGCTCCGATGCCTTGTTTCACCGGCGCTGAACCCGGCCGGGACTAGCGTCGGACCTTCCTCTCGCACGCGCGCCGTCCGCGACGGCGCCGACAGGAGCCATTGCATGTCGCCTATCCTGCGTACCGCCACGATCGCCGCCGCCGTCCTCGCGCTCGCCGCCTGCGGCGGCCAGACCGCCAAGCCCACGCCGCCGCCGCCGGGGCCCAAGCCGGTGTCGACCGCGCAGTCGGCGGTCGCGGTGATGGCTTCGGCCTCCGGCAGCCTGGTCAGCGGCAAGCTGAGCCTGCGCCCGATGGGCGACGGCGTGCACCTGACCGGCGAGATCGGCGGGCTCGGCGCCAACAGTACCCACGCCATCCACATCCACGAGAAGGGCGATTGCAGCGCGGCCGACGCCAGCAGCGCGGGCGGCCACTTCAATCCCTCCGGCCAGCCGCACGGCCGGGTCGGGCACGGCGCGCACCACGCCGGCGACATGAACAACCTGGTCGCCGACGGCGAAGGCGTGGCCAAGGTCGACGTGCACGCCAGCGGCGTGACCCTCGGTGGCGGCGCGGCCAACGACGTCGCCGGCCGTGCGGTGATCGTGCACGCAGCCGCCGACGACTACGCCAGCCAGCCGGCCGGCAACGCCGGCGCGCGCCTGGCCTGCGGCATCATCAAGGTCGCGCGCTGAGCGGACCGCGCGCGGCCTCCGCGCCGCGCGTTCGTCGAACCGTCGAGCCGACGGCTGCCGCGGGTCGCGCCGTCGTTCGCCATGCCGTCTTGAGCCTGCTGGCCCGAACATCCCGTCCTGAGCCGCCCGTCCTGAGCCGGTCGTCTTGAGCACGTCGTCTTGAGCACGTTGTCTTGAGTCCGCTATGTTGAGCACACCGTTCTGAGCCTGCCGCCATGAGCCGATTGCGCATTCGCGACGCCGTCGCCGCCGACCGCGACCTGATCGCCGACTGGATGGTCGCGATGGCCTGGGAAACCGAGCACAAGCGGCTCGACCCGCCGACCGTGCAGGCCGGCGTCGGCGCCGGCTTGGCCGATCCGGCCAAGGCGCGCTACTTCGTCGCCATGCGCGAGGCCGAAGTCGCCGGCCGCGAGACCATCGCGGTACCGGCCGGCACCCTGATGCTGACCCGCGAGTGGAGCGACTGGCGCAACGGCGACTGGTGGTGGATCCAGAGCGTGTACGTGGCCGAGGAGCACCGCCGCCAGGGCGTATACCAGGCCTTGCACCGCCACGTCGCGGCCTTGGCCCAGGCCACTCCCGGGGTGGTCGGCCTGCGCCTGTACGTCGAACGCGGCAATGCCGCGGCGCAGCGCACCTACCGGGCGATGGGCATGGACGACGCCGGCTACGACATCTACGAGCAGCACACCTAAGCGCTCGCCGGAGCCGCGGCGTTGCTTCCTGTAGGAGCGGCGTGAGCCGCGACAACCGATGCGATGCAATACCACGCATCCTGCCGAAGACCGTCGCTCCATCGCGTAGCGAACAAAACCGCCGCAGGTCCGGGCTTCGGCTACGGCGCTCGCGTACGTCGCTGCGGTTGTCGCGGCTTACGCCGCTCCTACAGGAGGGTGTGCTTCAGGAGGGCGTGCTTACAGCGCCTCGCGCTCGGCCGGGCCGTCGCAGTGGACGAAGGTGACCGGGACGGCGTGGGCGCCGAGCACGGCCGAGATCTGGCGCAGGCGCGCTTCGAAATGCTGGTAGCGGCGGTTGAGTGCTTGCCGGCATTGCTCGGTGTCGCACGGCGCCTCGGGCGCGTAGCGGGCGTGCCAGGCGGCCGGGGAGAACAGGGCGATGCGCGCCTCGCCTTCGCTGTAATGCACCAGCGGCTCCGGCGGCGCGTCCAGCCACTCCTCGCCTTCCGGCGCCAGCAGGGCGGTTTCCAGCACCGGCCACAGCGGGCCCAGGCCGGCGTGTTCGTACTGCATCGCCATCATCGCGGCCAGGTCGTGCACGGTCAGGTAGCGCGCGTGCTCGACCTGCAGGCCGAACGCGGCCTGCGCGGCCAGGGCCGTGTCGGCGCCGGCCATGCCGCGCTCGAGCAGGTGGCTTTCCAGCAGGTCGCCGACCCGGGCCACGCGCTCGGCGTCGCCGCCGAGCAGGAACGGCACCAGCCGCAGCGGGCCGCCGGCGTAGTCGGGCGAGGGCGCCAGCGCGCCCGGCAACTGGGCGTCGTGGGCGCCGAAGGCGATCACCCGACCGGCCTGCGCGTCGGCGAGGCGCTCGCGCGGCGCGTTCGCGGCCAACTGGTCGAGTTCGCGGTGCAGCGGCCAGCCCGGACGCAGCAGTTCGACCGGGTCGTAATGGGCGCCGACCGTGATCAGGTCCAGCCCGGCGGCCTCGGCGGCGAAGCCGGCCAGGTCGCGCGCGATCTTCTCCGCCAGGGCCCCGGCGTCCTGGCGCGGCAGGGCCGCGCGGTCGACCGCCGCGTCGCCGCGGAGTTCCAGGGCGAGGGCGCCGAGGACGTGCAGGGGCGCGGATCGACCGCTGGCGGAAGGGCTGGCAGGGCTCATGGTCACCGAGGATACGCTGGCGTTTGGTGGAGCGCGTGTGCGGCGCTACACTGAGCCCCATTATGCCCGCTCCGCCACGGCGGGCTGTCCCGAATCCCCCCGCGAGGTGTGCCGATGCGTCCAAACCGTCCCGTCGCCGTGCTCGGTGGCGTGCGTATTCCGTTTTGCCGCCAGAACACGGCCTATGCGGACGTGGGCAACCTGGGCATGTCGGTCCGCACCCTCGGCGCGCTGGTCGAGAAATTCGGCCTGCACGGGCAGCAGCTGGGCGAAGTCGCGATGGGCGCGGTGATCAAGCACAGCAACGACTGGAACCTCGGCCGCGAGGCCGCGCTGTCCTCCGGCCTGTCGCCGCTGACCCCGGGCATCACTCTGCAGCGCGCCTGCGGCACCTCGCTGGATTCGATCATCACCATCGCCAACAAGATCGCGGTGGGCCAGATCGAGGCCGGCATCGGCGGCGGCTCGGACACCACCTCCGACGTGCCGATCGTGTACGGCAAGCAGCTGCGCCGGCGCCTGCTCGAAGCGGCGCGGGCCAAGACCACCAAGGACAAGCTGGCCGCGTTCAAGGGCTTCCACCTGCGCGAGCTCAAGCCCGAGTTCCCCGGCGTGGCCGAGCCGCGCACCGGCAAGAGCATGGGCGACCACTGCGAGGACATGGCCAAGCAGTGGAACATCTCGCGCGATTCGCAGGACGAGTGGGCGCTGTCCTCGCACCAGAAGCTGGCCGCGGCTTACGAGCGCGGCTTCTTCGACGACCTGGTGGTGAGTTTCCGCGGCGTCTCGCGCGACAACATCCTGCGTCCGGACAGTTCGCTGGAGAAGCTGGCGACGCTGAAGCCGGCGTTCGACAAGACCTCCGGCCGCGGCACCCTGACCGCGGCCAACTCGACCCCGCTGACCGACGGCGCCGCGGCCTGCCTGCTGGCCTCGGACGAATGGGCCCAGGCCCATGGCCACGAGGTGCTGTGCTATCTGCGCGACGCGCAGGTCTCGGCGGTCGATTTCGTCCACGGCGAAGGCCTGCTGATGGCGCCGACCGTGGCCGTGCCGGAGATGCTCAAGCGCCAGGGCCTGAGCCTGCAGGACTTCGACTTCTACGAGATCCACGAGGCCTTCGCCGCGCAGGTGCTGTGCACGCTGCGCGCCTGGGAGAGCGAGGACTACTGCAAGAACCGGCTCGGCCTGGACGCGCCGCTGGGCCGGATCGACCCGGCCAAGATCAACCCGAACGGTTCCTCGCTGGCGGCCGGCCATCCCTTCGCCGCGACCGGCGCGCGCATCGTCGCCACCGCGGCCAAGGAACTGAAGCAGCGCGGCGGCGGCCGCTGCCTGATCTCGATCTGCACCGCCGGCGGCATGGGCGTGGTGGCGATTTTGGAGCGTTGAGCCACGGACCACCGGTTTCGCGCCGGATCGATCGCGCAACGCCCCGCCATCGCGGGGCGTTTTCGTATCCATCGCGATGGCCCCGCCCCCTGTAGGAGCGGCGTGAGCCGCGACCGCCGAAGCGGTGCAATACCACGCAGGGGCCAAAGCCGTTGACCTGCATGCGAACGGCGAAGCGCCGCATATCCGTGCTTCGGCGGGCGACGCTTGCGCACCTCGCTGCGGTTGTCGCGGCTCACGCCGCTCCTACAGCTGGGGTTTGGCTTCGCTCGATGACGAAGGCTCAGGGGTCTTCTGCGCGCCCCTAGGTCGCGGCTTACGCCGCTCCTACAGGCGGTCGCCTCGGCGACGCGCTACGCCGGCCCGCCGCGGCTGCGCCCGGGCACGTAGCTCGGCGGCCAGTTCGCCGGCAGCGTGCCCTTGGCCTGCATCTGCGCGACCAGGGCCTGTTCCAGCAGCGACTGCTGCGCGCGGTACGCCGGATCGCCGGCCAGGTTGCGGTCCTGCTGCGGGTCTTGGCGGTGGTCGTACAGCTCCCAGTCGCCGCCCTGGTCCGGCTGGTTTTCCGGCGGCAGGTAGACCGCATAGGTCCATCGCTCGCTGCGGATCGCGCGGATCGTGCTCGGGCCGTCGCCGCCGATGTCGTCGTAGGTGAAATGCACCTCGTCCTGCACCGAAGCCTCGGGATCGGCCAGCACCGGGCTCAGGTCGCGCCCGACCAGGTCGGGGAACTGCTCGGCGACGCCGAGCAGGGCGGCCAGGGTCGGCAGCAGGTCGACCGAACTGGCCAGGGCCTGGCTGCGCTGCGGCCGCGGCCAGGCGACCGGGTTGGAGAACAGCAACGGCACGTGCAAGGCCTCGTCGTAGGCGTTGACGAATTTCTCCACCAGCCCGTGCGAGAGGCCGAGCTCGCCGTGGTCGGCGAAGCGCACGATCAGGGTGTTGTCGAGCTGCTCGCGGCTCATCGCGTCGAGCAACTGCAGGATCTGCGAATCCACGTATTCCAGCAGATAGGCGTAGAAGTCGACGAAGTCCTGTTGCTGCGCGCCGGCCGCCGCCATCGCGCTCCAGGCGTAGCTGGCCTGCGCGCGCGGCTTGCCGGCCAGGTTTTCGTTGGCGTTGTCCGGCAGCGGCGCGCCGCTGGCGCCGTAGACGCAGGCATCGTAGTAAGTCGCGGCCAGGTCGAGAAAGCCCAGGTGCGAGTCGTGCGGATTGACCAGCGACACCACCAGGCAATACGGCGAGGGCGGCGGCGCGGCGAGGAACTTCAGCGCGTCGGCCAGATAGCGCTGGTCGTTCTGGTTCGGCGCCCCCGGCGAGGGTGGGGCGCTGGCCAGGGTGCCGCCGCCCAGGTAAGTCGGGCCCAGGCTGAGCCCGGCGTCGTTCGGGTCCCAGTCGGAAAAGCCCCAGCGGCTCAAATCGTTCGGGCTCCGGCCGGGCTCGTTGCCGCCGAGCAGATGCCACTTGCCGATCCAGTAGCAGCCGTAGCCGGCGGCCTGGGCGACCGTGGCCAGGTTCGGCAGCACGTCGGGCAGGGGCAGCGAATCGGCGCCGGTGGTGGTGCAGCCGGTGACCGCGGGGTACTGGCTGGTGAGGAAGGTGGCCCGGCTCGGCGTGCACATGCAGGCGCCGGTGTAGGCGCGTTCGAAGCTCAGGCCGTTGCCGCTCAGGCGCCGCATCGCCTTGAGCCGGGCGCCCAGCTCGGCGCGGTACGGCGCCGGCCACTGCGCCAGGCTGCGTTCCTGGTCGGTGATGATGAGCAACAGGTTCGGCTGCGCGCCGTAGCGGAACAGATCGCTCAGGGCCATGGGGGCATCGCCTCGGGGAATGTGGGATCAAACGCAGCGGCGCGCGCCAACGGGTCGCCGGCGGGCTGGGGCGGGCCCGGTTTGCGGCAATATGTGCGTGCCGTCACGGCCGGGCGAGGCGCCGTGGGGCGGGCCGCGATGCCGGTCGTCGCCCGACCCCGGTCGGCCCGCTCGCGCGTTTTCTGACCCGTCCACGTCCACTCGCACGACCACGACAAGGAGTCGTCATGTCCCGTCCGTTCGCCCTGTTGTTGCTGGTCCTGGCCGCCGCGCCGGCGCAGGCCCTGACCTTCGCCGACCAGACCCTGGTCTGCCCGATCGACGGCAAGCCTTTCACCAGCCGGGTGATGAGTTCCGGCACCTCGTTCGGGCGCTACTTCGACACCCGCCCGTTCGGCCCGATCGCCGCGCCGGCGCCGCTGCCGGCCTGCCCGGGCAACGGCTTCATCGTGATCGAGCAGCGCGACTACGGCGCCGAGGAACTGGCCAAGCTGCGCGCCTTCGTCGCCTCGGCCGAGTACCGCGGCTGGATCGCCGAAGAAACCCCGTATTACCGCCTCGCCCGGCAGATGGCCTTCGCCGGCGCCAGCGCCGATGCGACCGCCAACGTCTGGCTGCAGGCGACCTGGGAAGCCGGCCCGGAGCGCTATCCGCGCTACGCCGAGCAGGCCCTGCAGGCTTGGCAGCAGCGCGCGCAGCGCCAGGCCGGCAGCGAAGACGGCGTGCATGCGCGGCTGGTGGTCGGCGAACTGCAGCGGCGCCTGGGCCGTTTCGACGCCGCGCGCGCGACGTTCCTGGCCGTGCGCGCCGACCCGGCGCTGGCCGCGCTCGAAGACGTGGAGACCCGCGACTACCTGGGCAAGATCGTCGACGCGCAACTGCAACTGGTCCAGGCGCGCGATCCGAGCAACGCGCGCCTGGACGACGACGGCAAGATCGTCCACTTCTGAGCCAGGCCGCGGCCGCCGAACCGCGCGCCCCGGATCGCCAGGCCGCGGTCGGGTCCGCCGCGCAGGCCAACGCCGCCTGCGCAGCGCGCCGCTTCGGCCTGGGCGCAGCGCCGGCGCACTCGGTCCGTCCTGCCTGAGCGGGGCCGACGCCGTCTTCGGCGGATCGGACAGCACATCCTCGACGCCAGGCCGGACACCGGTTCCGTGACCCGCATCGCGCAGGTTCACGAAAGTCGGTTTCGCAGCCGTTGTAGCGCTTCCATGCGCGATGGTACGGTCGTCCGGCAACACACCATACGCAAACGTATCTATTCGTGCTGGACGGTCCTTGGGAGGGGACGATCTCATGCGCGCAATCCGGTCGTGGCTGTTGTGTCTGTTCCTGTGCGTCGCGGTTTCGCCGGCCTGGGCCGGCGGTTTCACCGGTTCCTACCAGCGCATCGCCGGTTGGGACGGCGCCGAACTCGGCGCCTTCGTGATGGTGCCCAAGGACCAGGGCCCGGGGCCGTTCCCGCTGCTGGTGATGCCGGCCAGCTGGGCGGTGCCGAACCTCGAATACGTCGGCCGCGGCGGCCTGCTCGCCAGCCGCGGCTACGTGGTGGTCAGCTACACCTCGCGCGGGTTCTGGGATTCGCAGGGACTGATCGACATCGCCGGGCCGGGCACGGTGGAGGACGTCAGCGCGGTGATCGACTGGGCGCTGGCGCATACGCCGTCGAACCCGCAGCGGATCGGCGCCAGCGGCATTTCCTACGGCGCCGGAATCAGCCTGCTCGCCGCCGAGCGCGACCCGCGGATCAAGGCGGTGGCCGCGCTCAGCGGCTGGGCCGACCTGGAAGCCTCGCTGTACGCCAACCGCACCGTCAGCAAGCAGGGCACCAGCCTGCTGGTGCTGGCCGGCGCGCTGACCGGCCGGCCCGGACCGGAACTGGCCGGCGCCACCGCCAAGATCGCGCTCGGCGATCACGACGGCGCGGTCGCCGACCTGCTGCCGGTGGTGCCGCAGCGCAGCCCGGCCACCGACGTCGCCGCGCTCAACCGCAACGGCACCGCGGTACTGCTCGCCAACGCCTACAACGACAGCCTGTTTCCGCCGGGCCAGTACATCGATTTCTACGGCCGCCTGACCGGGCCCAAGCAATTGCTGTTCAGTCACGGCGATCACGCCACGGTCGAGGCGCCCGGCGCGCTGGGCCTGCCCAACGACATCTACGATGCGGTCGGGCGTTGGTTCGATCGCCATCTCAAGGGCCTGGACAACGGCGTCGAACGCGAACCGCGGGTGCGGCTGAAATCGCAGGACGGCGATTGGCGCGGCTACGCCGACTGGAACGCGGTGCAAAGCGGCGCGACCGTGTTCGCGCTGACCCGGCCCAGCGGCCTGATCGCGCCGACCGGCGAGCTCAGCGCCGCGCCCAGCACCGGCTGGCGCCACTCGATCCTCACCGGCCTGCCCACCGTCGCCGACTCCGGCATCGCCATGGTCAGCGGCTTCCTGCAATCGCTGCAGGTCGCGCCGCAGGCCTCGATCCCGTTGGTCGCACGCGCCGGCGCGGCGGTCTGGGAGAGCCCGATGCATTGGCTGCCGCGCCAGCTCAGCGGTATGCCGCAGTTGCGCGTCACCGTAACCCCGAGCCAGCCCGACGTCAGCCTGTTCGCCTACCTCTACAGCGTCGACCTGCTCGGCAACGGTTCGCTGCTGAGCCACAAACCGTACTCGTTGCGCGGGGCGACGCCGGGCGTGGCCCAGACCCTGGACCTGCGCCTGGAAGCGACCAGCTGGGACATCCCGGCCGGGCGCCGGCTGGTGCTGGTGATCGACACCGAAGACCCGCGCTACGCCTCGGCCAGCCGCCTCGGCGGCACGGTCAGTTTCAGCTCGCCGGCGGCAAGTCCGTCGACCTTGAGCCTGCCGCTGCGCTGAGCGCATCGCCGGGCCGCGCAAACGAAAACGGCGCCGACCGGCGCCGTTTTCGTTCCTGCCCGTTCGGGTGCGCGCTCACCCGCGCAAGCGCGGCATGCCGAACTCGTCGCGTTCCTCGACCACCGCTTCGTCGAACAGCTTCTGGCGCAGGTCGCGGCCCGGCAGCTCGGTCGCGGTTTCGCCGCGCGCGGCGCGCAGGGCGTTGACGTAGCTGAGCCGGGCGCGGTTCTCGTCGCCGGCCTGGGCGAAGCCGTGGCCGAGTTCTTCCCAGGCCTCGGCGTTCGCGCCCTGGGCCAGGGCGCGGTGCAGATACGCCTCGGCCTGCGGCCATTGGCCCTGGGCGCGGGCGAGGCGGGCGAGGGTCACCAGCAACGCCGGGCTGCCCGGGTGCGCGGCCAGCCAGCGGTCGGCGTGGGCGCGGCGTTCGTCCAGGCGGCCGATCGGCAGGCGTCCGTACAACGCCGCCAGCGATTCGTCCCAGCGCGCGTCCAGAGCCTGCTCCACGCTCTTGGCCGCGGCCTCTTCCCAACGCAGCGCGGCGGCGCGTTCGGCGTAAGCGGCGACCGCGGCCGGCTCGGTCTTGAGCGGCTTGGGCAGGGCTTCCCAGTGGTCGGCCAGGACGTTGGCGTCGGCGGCTTCGCGCAGCGCCGCTTCGGCCCAGGCCGCTTCCAGCCGGTTCAGTTGCTCCGGCGAGTGCACCGCGTGCTGGCGCAGCGCGCCGAGCAGGCCGTAGGCCTCGCCGGCGCGGCCGAGCGCGGCCAGCGCCTGCGCGCGCAGGGCCAGGCCGCGCGGCGGCAGCGGCTGCGCGGCCGGCGCGTCGAGCGCGGCGAGGGCGTCGGCGGGGCGTTGTTCGACGAGCGCGAACTCGGCCACGGTCAAAGCGCGCGCGATCGGGTGATCGACGGCGAGCGCATCCAGGTGCTGCATCTTGGCCGCGGCATCGCCGCGCGCGGCGGCGGCGCGCGCGGCGCCGACTTCGGCCAGCGCGCGCACTTCGGGATTGCGCGCGGCCAGCGCCAGCGATTTCTCGGCGCGGGTCCAGTGACCCTGGTGCAGCGCGTCCAGGCCGTCGAGCAGGCGCGCCCGGGCCTGTTTCTTGCGGTGCCGGCGCATCGCCACGAACGGCAGGCTCAAGGCCTTCCACACCAGCCACAGCGCGAGCAGGCCGCCGATCAGCATCAGCAGCGCCTTGGGCAGGTTGGTCAGGTAGCGGTAGTCGCCGTAGGTGACGACGATCTCGCCCGGGTCCTGCACCAGCAGTTGCGCGACCAACGCACCGACCAGCGCGAGCACGATCCAGAACAGCAGATTGCGGAACAGGTTCATTGCGGCACCTCCTTATCGCGCCGGCGGTCGGGGCGGCCGTTCAGCGGGCCGTGCGCAGCTGGCGCAACTGCTGCAGTGTGGTGCCCAGGGTCGGAACCGAGAGTGAAAGCGGCAGCGCGGCCAGTTCGCGCAACTGCGCGAGCTGGTTGCGCTGCGCCGGCGACGGCGCCGACAGGCGCAGCACCCAGGCTTCGGCGCGCTTGAGCGCGGCGCGGTAACCCTCGACGTCGCGGCGTTCGGCGGCGGCGCGGGCCAGGGTGATTTCCAGTTGCAGCCCGGCCAGCGCGGCGGCGCGGTCGTCGGGGTGGGTGGCGATGCTGCGGTCGCGCGGCTGCACGTCGATCAGCACGCCGAAGGCGCGCTTCCACCACGGTGCGGTGGGCGCCGCGGCCTGCGCCGGCGTCGCCGCCGGCAGGCTCAGGCTCTGCGCCAGCGCGTCGAGCTTGGCCATCGCCTGCACCCGCGGCTCGATGCCCAGCGCCTTGAGCGCGGCCGATTCCTGCAGCAGGGTCTGGCGCAGGCTCAGGTAGGCCGGATCGTCGATGCCGTCGAGCACGCCGCCGGCCAGGGCATAGGCGCGGCGCGCGCCTTCCAGGTCGCCGGCGATCAGCAGGCGCTGCTGGCCCAGGGTCAGCAGCAGCTCGGTCTCGTCCAGGCGCATCGCCTGGGCGCCGTGGCGGTCGGGATCGGCGAGCTTGGACACGCTGTCCTCGATCAGCGCGGCGCGCTGGCCGATGCCGTGCAGTTCGTCGCGCAATACCCGGTTGGTGTTGTCGGCCTGGACCAGGCGGCGGTTGTGCGCGTCCTGGTTGGTGCGCAAGGCGTCCAGGCGCTGGCTCAGCGCGTCCAGGCGCTGGCCGGCGTCGGCTTCGGCGGCGCGCGCTTCGGCCTGGCGGTGTTGCCATTCGCGCCAGCCGAACCAGCCGGCGGCGGCGGCGAGCAACAGCACGACGAGCAGCCAGAACCAGGCGGCGGAGCCGCGGCGCGGCGGGGGAGTCGCGGAAGGGGTGGACACGGTGTCGAGGGGGGAGTTCATGGCTCGGCCATGCTACCGGAAGCGGGCATCAAGACAGCCTTGACGAGGCCTGCCGCGCAAACCGGTCACGGCGCCGGGCGCAGGCCCGGCGCGAGCAATTGTTCCGGCTGCGGGCCGGCGGCGACGGCGACCTCGGCGAAACCCAGTTCGCGCGCCAACTGCGCCAGGCGCGCGCTGGCCGCGCTGACCCGGGCCCGGCGCAGGGCCGCGCCGGCGGCCTCGGGCAACTGCGCGAGCACGCGTTGCAGGGCTTCGCCGCTGGACAGCGCCAGCAGCGTCGGCACGTCCAGCGCGCACAGCCTCCGCGCCTGCGCGGGCGACGGCGCCAGCGCGAGGCGTTCGTAGACATCGGCGCGGATCACCCGCGCGCCGCGCGCGCGCAGCGCCGGTTCGATCAGGCCGCGGCCGCCGGGCGCGGTCAGCAGGGCGAAGTCTTCGCCGTCCAGGTCCTGCAGGTCCGGCAGTTGCAACAGGCCTTCGCTGTCCATTCGCTGCGGCCAACGCACCGGGTCGATGCCGGCGGCGGCCAGCGCTGCGGCGGTGCCGGCGCCGACCGCGTACCAGCGCTGCGTCGCCGGCGCGCGCCAGTCCGGGCGCAGTTGGTGCAGCGCGCGCGCCGCGGCAGGACTGGTCGCCAGCGCCCGTGTCGCGCCGAGCGCGCGGTCGAGCAGCGCGCGCGTGTCGGCGTCGCCGCGGGTGCGCAAGCGCCACGGCGACAAGGCGATCAATCCGCCGCCGTATTGCGCGGCGAGACGACGCAAAGGCGCGTGCTCGCCGCTCGGACGCAGCGAGATCACGTACCATCGCGGCGGTCGACGCGGTGCGCGGCTCATGCGGCCAGCTTGGCACAGCGCAACCGCCCAGGGCAGTGCGACGCTGCCGCGCACGTCCCCCAATCCCCCACCTCCGCTTCGGTTCCGATGACTCACGACGCCGCTTTGCAACGTCTCCACGCGCACTACCAATCGATGCCGCCGGTCGCGGCGATGCGGGTTTCCATCGCCGGCTACGACGGCCGCCGCCTGCGCCTGCATGCGCCGCTGGCCGATCACGTCAACGACAAGGGCTGCGCCTTCGGCGGCAGCCTGGCGTCGATGATGACCCTGGCCTCGTGGGGCGTGGTCTCGCTCGGCATCGAACAGGCCGGCCTGCGCGCCGAGGTGTTCGTCGCCGACAGCCAGATCCGTTACCTCGCGCCGTTGTTCGCCGACCTGGACGTGCACGCCGAACTGGCCGCCGACGCCGACTGGGACAGTTTCCTGGCTACCCTGCGCGAGCGCGGCCGCGCCCGCACCTCGCTGGTCGCGCGCGCGCTGCTGCCGGAGGGCGGGATCGCGACCGAGTTCACGGCGCGCTACGTCGCCATCGCTAAGCCCTGACGCGCCCGGTAGGATGCGCGTCGAACCTCATTCTTGCCGGAGCGCACAGATGCGACCGTTGCTGAAGACCTCATGGGCGGCCCTGGCCCTGCTCGCCTTGCTGAGCCTGGCCGGCTGCCAGACCACCGGCACCCAGAACAACAAGCTGACCGAAGCCCAGTACGCCTACTCGGCGGCGATCCGCTGGGGCGACTTCGAGGGCGCGACCAACATGATCGAGCCCAAGCTGCGCAAGAAGCTGGCGCCGACCCCGTTGCAGCTGGAGCGCTACAAGCAGATCCAGATCTCCGCCTACCACGACGCCGGCAGCGAAGTGGACAAGGAAAAGGGCTCGGCCGCGCGGGTGATCAACATCGGCGTGATCAACCGGCACACCCTGGGCGAGCGCAGCGTGCGTTACGTCGAAGCCTGGACCTGGGACCCGGAAGCCAAGACCTGGTGGCTGATCAGCGGCTTGCCGGATCTGTGGGAAGGGCAGTGACGGCCGGAGGCAGGAAATAGCGGCGAGGAGTGAGCAGCGAGTAAAAGCGCGTTTCCCGTTGCCGCCGCCCGGCTTTTACTCACTCCTCGCTCCTCGCCGCTATTTTCCTCGCCTTTTGCGCCGAAGCCCGCCCTGGGCGACAATCGCCGCCCCGTTCGGGCCCGCAGGGGCCCGTTGAGCGCCGATCCGGAAAGAGTCTGCCGTGAGCTTCGATGAACTGCTGGCGTTCGCCGGCCGCCACATGTACCTGTCGTTGGGCTTCGTCGGCCTGACCCTGGCCATCCTGTACACCGAGATCGCGCGCCTGTTCCGCGGCTACAAGGCCCTGCGCCCGGCCGAGCTGACCGCGCTGATCAACCGCGACAACGCCCTGGTGGTCGACCTGTCGGCCAGCAACGACTTCGAAAAGGGCCACATCGCCGGCAGCCGTTCGGTCCAGCCGAGCCAGTTCGATCCGGAAAGCAAGCTGCTCAACGGCGCCAAGGCGCTGCCGGTGGTCGCCGTGTGCCGTACCGGCCAGGCCTCGGCCGACGCCGCCAAGCGGCTCAAGAAGGCCGGTTTCGAGCAGGTCTATTGGCTCGACGGCGGCATCCAGGCCTGGATGCAGGCCGAGCTGCCCCTGGTCAAGGGCCGCGCCTGAGCTGTCGCAGCCGCGCCATCGGCGCCGGCTAGGCTGGCGCCGGCCCGGTCGTTGTGATCGCGGTCGTGCTGGCCCTTGATTGGCCCCGATCCGCCTCAATCCATAATCCCGGGCCGCCGTGCGGCGGTTTGGTCCGCTCCGGCCGAGCGGGCATAATCGGCTTCTTTTCCGAAACCTTCTTTTCCAACACCTTCTTTTCCAACACATATTCCGCTGGGGGAATCACCCGATGTCCGAAGAAAACGTCAACGGCGCCGTCGCGCCGGCCGAAGAAGCCGCAACCGGCCCCGCGTTCACCGTCGAGAAGATCTACGTCAAGGACGTCTCCTTCGAAGTCCCCGGCGCTCCGGCCGTGTTCGCCGAAGCCGCCCAGCCGCAGCTGCAGCTGAACCTGTCGCAGAATGTGCAGCGCGTCGGCGAGAACGCGTTCGAGGTGGTGCTCGGCATCACCCTGACCTGCGCCGCCAACGACAAGCCGATGTACTTGGCCGAAGTGAAGCAGGCCGGCGTGTTCGGCCTGATCGGCTTCGACGGCCCGACCCTGGACGCGATGCTCGGCACCCACTGCCCGAACGTGCTGTACCCGTACGCGCGCCAGCTGATCAGCGACCTGATCCAGGCCGGCGGCTTCCCGCCGTTCTTCCTCCAGCCGATCAACTTCGACGCCCTGTACGCCGAAGGCCTGCGCCAGCGCTCGTCCCAGGCCGAAGGCGGCCTGGCCGACGCGGAAACCGCCGGCAACGCCTGACCCCGGCCTACGGACCCGTTCGCGCATGACGCACGACCCGTCCGACACGGCGCGCAAGCCGCGCATCGCGGTGCTCGGCGCCGGCTCCTGGGGCACCGCCCTGGCCGCCCTGATCGCCCGGCACGGTCACCCGACCGTGCTGTGGGGCCGCGACGCCGATGTCGCCGCGGCCATCGACGGCCGCCACGAGAACCCGCGCTACCTGCCCGGCATCGCCTTGCCGGCGAGCCTGCGCGCGACCACCGACCTGGCCCAGTCGCTGCAAGACGCCGACCTGGTGCTGGTGGTGACGCCCTCGCACGCTTTCGCCGAAACCCTGCGCGCGCTCGCTCCGCACCGCCCGGCCCGCGCCGGCGTGGCCTGGGCGACCAAGGGCTTCGAGCCCGGCAGCGGCCGTTTCCTGCATGAAGTCGCCGAAGAAGTGCTCGGCGCCGGCGTGCCGCTGGCGGTGGTCACCGGTCCCTCGTTCGCCAAGGAAGTCGCGCAAGGCCTGCCGACCGCGCTGACCGTGCATTCCGACGACGCGGATTTCGCCCAAGCGGTGGCCGACGCCTTGCACGGCCCGGCGTTCCGCGCCTACACCGGCGACGACATGCTCGGCGCCGAGCTCGGCGGGGCGATGAAGAACGTGCTCGCGGTAGCCACCGGCGTCGCCGACGGCATGCAGCTCGGCCTCAACGCGCGCGCCGGCCTGATCACCCGCGGCCTCAACGAAATGCTGCGGCTCAACCAGGCCATTGGCGGTCAGCCCGAGACCCTGATGGGCCTGGCCGGCCTCGGCGACCTGGTGCTGACCTGCACCGGCGACCTGTCGCGCAACCGCCGCCTCGGCCTGGCCCTGGGCCGCGGCCAGTCGATCGAAGACGCGGTGCGCGAGATCGGCCAGGTGGTCGAGTCGGTGCAGACCGCCGACGAGGTCATGCGCCAGGCCGAACGCCACGGCATCGAATTGCCGATCTCCAGCGCGGTGCGCGAAGTGCTGCACGGCCGCATCACCCCGGCCGACGGCCTGCGCAAGCTGCTCTCGCGCGAGCAGAAGCCCGAATACCCGACCGACCTGTTCGGTTGATCCCCGGCCCGCTGCCGCACCGGTCCGCCCGCGACGCATCGCCGCGGCCCGGTGCCGCCGCTGCGCGCCCCCATCCCAAGGAAGGCAGATCATGCGATTTCTTCGTACCGTCCCGTTGTTGCTCTCGACCCTGCTGGCGGCGCCGGCGTTCGCCACGGACGCGCCCTGCGGCACCTACGACAGCGGCGAGGAATACGACGGCACCCTGAGCTTCGACGGCGAACGCGCGATCGCCCACGACCGCGAAGGCTTCGCTTCGGCCCAGGGCCCGTACCGCTACCGCATCGACGGCGACCGGGTCCGGGTGCGCAACGCCGACAGTACCCTCAGCACCGAATACAAGCTGCTGCCGGACGGCGACCTGGAGCGCCAGCCCGGTTTTCTCGATCCGGAGCCCAAGCGCCTGAAGCGGGTCAAGGCCGCGACCTGCGCCGCGCACCGCAACGACGGCGTCGCCTACGCCGCCGGCCAGGACAACGACAGCGCCGCCGATTGCGCCGCCGGCGACGTCCAGTCCTGCGTCGACGTGCTCAGCTACGACCCGGAAGGCAAGCAGCCCGATCGATTGGGCAAGCTCGAGCGTCATTGCCGCGAGGACCGCAGCCCCTACGCCTGCGAGGTCTGGGCCAAGGCACTGACCCCGAGCGATGCGGACGCGCCGCTGGTGATGTTCCGCACCGATGCGCTGAGCCCGGCCTCGATCGCGGCCTTGCGCATCGCCTGCGACGAGATCGGCAGCGGCGGCGCCTGCGAATCGCTGGCCGAGCAGGAGTGGATCGCCGGCCGCTACGCCTCGACGCGCGCGATCTCGCAGTCCACCTGCGACCGCCGGCTGAGCAAGAACGCCTGCGACCGCCTTGCGCGGTGGACCGGCGCCGCGCTGCGCGACGCGCCGCCGCGGCAGCCGCCGCGCCAGCCCTGCGGCTGGTACGTGTCCGACGACGAATCGCTGTTCGGCGGTTTCCGTTTCGACGACGGCAACGCCGCGCTGTCCGAAGACGGCGAGGCCACCATGCCCTACCGCTTGCGCGAGGACGAGGTGCTGGTGCGCCACGACAAGGGCGACGATTTCGTGCTGCGCTGGATCGACGCCGAGACCCTGGTCGGCCAGGACGACTGGACCCGCTACCACGTCTACCGGCTCAAGGCGGCCGGCCGCTGCGCGCCGATCGCGCTGCCCAAGCCGGGCGCCAAGCTGCGCGAAGTGGCGTACAAGGTCGACCAGTGCGCGCTGACCGAACCCGGCGGCGCCCAGGCCTGCTGCGCGCGCGGCTCGATGTCGGCCTGCATGGGCATCGGCCATGTCGCCGCGCTCGGCGGCGACTGGAAGGGCGCGGCCGCGGCCTACGACAAGGTCTGCGCGATGCACGTGCGCGAAGGCTGCGGCAATGTCGTGTCGGCCTACCTCAACAGCGGCGACGACGCGCTGCTGGCCGGCATCCGCAAGGTCTGCGCCGAGCACTCCGATTCGGTGGCTTGCGAGGAGCTGCGCATGGCCACGCCCGAGCGCGCCGCGGAAAAGCAGCTCGAACGCGAACTGGGCGAGCAGTTGCAGCAGGCGCTGCAGGGCGCCGGCGAAGAACCGGTCGACGAGCAGGACTGAGCGTCGCCGGATAGCGCCAGAGCGGCGTGCCGCGCCGGTTTGCCCCGCCGATCGGCCGTCACCGGCGCGTCGGCGCGCCGTACCTTCCGAAGCAAAAAAAGAGCCCGGCCTAGCGGCCGGGCTCATCGCGACGTTTCGGGGGAGAGAGAGAAAGAATCGCGATTGTTGCCGGGTGCTTCCCGGTAGCGCTTTCTTTAGAAGCTGAAGCGCGGGCCGATGAAGAACTCTTTCTGGCCGCCGTCGATGAACTTGGCGTCGGCGGTGATGCCCCAGTTCTGGTTGAACTTCACCTGGGTGCCGATGCGGCCGTAGAACTCGCCGTCGTAGTGCTTGTCGTAATCCTGGTAACCGGCGAAGGCATAGCCTTCCCAGTTCGGGGTCAGGGTGCCGCGCACGCCGGCTTCGACGCTGCCGCCCTTGAGCTTGTCGCTGCCGGACCAGCTGCCGTAATCGACCTTGGTCTGCTGATAGGCGACGCGGGTGACCAGGTCGACGCGCTTGGTCAGTTCGTGGTTGTAGCCCACGCCGACGTTCCACTGGTCGACATCGAAGCTGGGGATGCGGAAGCCGCCGAAGTTTTCCGAATCGGTTTCCTGCTGGGAGTAACCGCCGAACACGTGGAAGTTCGGGTGGAAGGCGTAGGAGCCGTTGATCGCCCAGCCATCGGAATCGGCGAAGCTGTTCTTGGCGTCGGTCTTGGCGTAGCCGGCCTCGACGTAGTTGTAGGACACGCCCTCGGCCGCATTGGCGGCGGCGAACGGCAGGGCGGCGGCGAGGGTGAGGGCAAGCAATGCACGCTTCATAAGGTCTGAGCCTCTTATTGGTTTTATTCCGTATCGCGCGCTTCGGAGTGAAGCGTCCTTGCGATTCGGTGTGCGCAGTATCGTCGCCGCACTTCAATCGAACCTGAATTTTCCGGGGTTTTTATTAGGAACTTAACGTTCTGCGCATGGTCCTTGGCGCGCCGGCGTAGGCCATAAGTCCCGATGGCCTAGGTCATAAGTCCTAGGTTGGAGTGCGCCCGTCGCCGTCTCTTCGCGCCAGTCTGGCTGGCGGCTGAACCCGTCCGCCTCAGGCAAGCGTTGACGGCAAATTCGGCAACATCGCCTTTCGCTCGAAGCGGACGAAACGATTCAGCCCGCAGCAGGATTCGGATAGCGCGCGCGGCGCGAAAACGGATCATGGCCTGACGAAAGTCATGCACGGAGCGCGCCGATGCGCCGAATCTCATCGTTGCCCTTGTTCGCCGCGGAGGACGAGACCGATTTTCGCTGCGCCGCGGACGGCGATGCGCCGATCGCCGCGCGCGCCGCCGCGCAGGACTGGGTCCGGATCGGCGCCGAACTCGACCGGCGCGGCAACGCAGTGCTGCCCGGGCTGCTGACCGCGCGCGAATGCGCGGCCCTGGCCGAGGCCTACGACGACGAGGCGCGCTATCGCAGCCGGGTGGTGATGGCCCGGCACGGTTTCGGCCGCGGCGAGTATCGCTATTACCGCTATCCCTTGCCGGCGCCGGTGCAGGCGCTGCGCACCGCCTTGTACCCGCCGCTGGCCACGACCGCCGCGCGCTGGAGCCAGGCGCTGGGCGAAGCGGCGGACTATCCGCCGAGCTTGGACGAGTATCTGCAGCGCTGCCATCGCGCCGGCCAGCAGCGGCCGACGCCCTTGCTGCTGCGCTACGGCGAGGACGACTACAACTGCCTGCACCAGGACGTGTACGGCGAGCACCTGTTTCCCTTGCAGGTGGCGATCCTGCTGTCCGAACCGGGCCGGGATTTCGACGGCGGCGAGTTCGTCCTGACCGAACAGCGGCCGCGCATGCAGTCGCGGGTCGAGGTGGTGCCGCTGCGCCAGGGCGATGCGGTCGCGTTCGCGGTGCGGCATCGTCCGCAGCCCGGCGCGCGCGGGCACTACCGGGTCGCGCTCAAGCACGGCGTCAGCCGGGTGCGCGCGGGCCGCCGCCACACCCTGGGCCTGATCTTCCACGACGCGTCGTGAGCCGCGCCGCGTCCGGCCGCCGCGCGGCGTTGCAAAAACGAACGCCGCCGCGATGACCGCGCCGGCGCTCGCGCCGCGTTGGCTGGAATGTCGCGGCAGGGCGCCGCGGCGCGCGAGCGCAGCGTCCGGGGCAACCGCGGGCGGCGGGACGTGCGCGCGCAAGGATGCCGCCGCCAGGGAGCGTGTTTCATGGCCTTGCAGGATCAGACGTACGTGCGGCGCGAACTGGAGTTTCCGGGCGCCTTGAGCCAGGGCTCGAACGGCGCGCCGACCAGACGGGTCCAGGAGTGGCTGGGCTATCACGGCAACGGCACCCCGGTGGACGGCAAGTTCGGTCCGGCCACCGGCCGCGCGCTGGCCGAGTTCGCCCGGCGCAAGCAACTGGGCTTCTCCGGCACGCTCGACGAAGCCTTGTGGCAGGCGCTGAGCGAACCGCTGGCGCGGATCGTCGCCCTGCCTGCGCAGGCGCCGGCCAAACCTTACGCGCAGGCGGTGCGCTGGTTCGCCGAGCAGCACCTGGCCGCGCATCCGATCGAACTGGGCGGCGCCAATCGCGGGCCCTGGGTGCGGCTGTACATGAAGGGCAGCCAGGGCGACGCCATGCTGTGGTGCGCCGGCTTCGTCAGCTTCGTCCTGCGCCAGGCCGCCGAGGCCGTCGGCGCGGCGCCGCCGATCGCCGGCAGCTTCGGCTGCGACGAACTGGCCGCACAAGCCAAATCGGCCGGCCGCTTCGTCGCCGGGCGCACGGTCGCCGGCGGGCGCGACATCGCCGCGCCGGGCGGCTGCGGCGTCTTCCTGGTGCGCAAGACCGCCAGCGACTGGATCCATACCGGCTTCGCCTTCGACGGCGACCGCGACAGCTTCCTCAGCATCGAAGGCAACACCGACCGCAAGGGCTCCTCGAACGGCTTCGAGGTCGCGCGCCGCTCGCGCCGCACCTCGGCTAACGACTTCATCCGCCTGCACTAGAGGCTCCCACCGCCGCGCCGGCCCTGCGCTGGCGCGGCCGGCCCGCCAACGACGTCGCAATTCCGGACCGAATCGGCCGGGAGCGTATTGACGCGCGCCCCTCTTGCCCCGTACTGTCGCCGCTCGAATGAAATGTTATATCGTTTCATTCAATGGATCACAGTTCAGCAAGGCGGGGAGTCGCGGTGGGCAGACGCAATCGGGGGCGCCGCACGGCGCAGATCGGCCAGGGCTTGTTGGCAGCCGGCCTGGCGCTGGCCGGGACGGCGACGGCGCAGGAGGCGGGCGGCGGCGCCGCGCCGACCCTGCTCGACAAGGTCACCGTGCAGGGCGCGGCCGGGCTCACCCCGGCTCGCGACACGCCCAGCGCCACCGCCTCGCGGCTGGGCCTGAGCCCGCGCGAAACCCCGGCCGCGATCGAGGTGCTGGACCAGGAACTGCTGCAGGCGCGCGGTCTGCGCGGCAGCGTCGAAGCGCTCAACGCCGCGCCCGGCGTGCTGGCCGGGGCGCTGCCGTCGGCGCCGGGTACGACCTCGATGCGCGGTTTCAGCGGCGGCGCGATCGCCCTGCTGTTCGACGGCGCGCGCCAGACCGCGGCGCCGCTGGTGACCCGCGATTTCGACAGCTGGAGCTTCGAACGGATCGAAGTGCTGAAGGGTCCGGCTTCGGTGCTGTACGGCGAGGGCGCGTTGGCCGGCGCGATCAACCTGGTGCCCAAACGCGCGCAGTTGGGCGAGCGCGAGCTGCAGGCGCAACTGGCCTGGGGCAGCTTCGGCAGCCGTCGCGTCGGCGTCGACGCCAACCTGCCGCTGGGCGAGCGCGCCGCGCTGCGCGCGGTCGCCAGCCACCGCCATAGCGACGGCTACGTCGACGACAACGCCAGCGAGTCGACCTCGGCCAGCCTGTCCTGGCGCTGGCGTCCGCACCAGGACTTCGAATTCGAAGCGGCGCTGGACCACTACCAGGACGAGTACGACGACGCCTACTGGGGCACGCCGCTGCTGCCGCGGGCGCTGGCGCGCTCGCCCAGCGGCCTGGTCCGCAGCGCCGACGGCCGGGTGCTCGACCGCGCCCTGCGCCGGCGCAACTACAACGTCGACAACGCGCTGCAGGACGCGCGCAGCGACTGGCTGCGCACCCGCGCCGACTGGCGGCTCGGCGACGGCCTGCACCTGGTCAACGAGTTCAGCCTGTACCAGGCGCGGCGGCGCTGGTGGAACTCGGAAACCTACCGCTACGACGCGCTGCGCCAGCGCCTGGACCGCAGCAGCACCCGCATCGAGCACGACCACGACTACTGGGTCGAACGCCTGGCCCTGCGCGGCGACGGCTTGTGGGGGGAACGGCGCAACCGCGCCACGCTCGGATTGGAGTTCAGCGACGGCGATTTCGACGTGATGCGCCGCTTCGGCACCGCCACGCCGGTCGATCCGCATGCGCCCGCGCGCAGCAGCGCCGGCTTCGCCGACCTGGCCGCCAACTTCCCCGGCGCCGGCAACCGGGTCGACTTCGACTCGACCACGCGGGTGGCTTCGCTGTTCGCCGAAGACGCGCTCAATCTCAGCCCGCGCTGGCTGCTGCTCGCCGGCCTGCGCTACGACCGGATCGAGCTGAGCCGGCGCATCCTCGATCTCAACACCGGCGTGCGCACCCGCTTCCAGCGCAGCTATTCGCCATTGTCCTGGCGCCTGGGCACGGTGTTCGACCTGGCCGCGCAGACCCAGCTCTACGCCCAGTACAGCGCCGCGGTGGCGCCGGTCGGCAGTCTGCCGTTGCTGTCGGCGGCCAACGCGCGCTTCGACCTGACCCGCGGTCGCGCGCTGGACGCCGGGATCAGGAGCCGGTTGTGGCAGGACCGCTTCGAATGGGGGCTGGCCGGCTATTGGATCGAACAGGACGACATCGTCACCCGCGATCCGCTCAACGCCAATCTGTCGGTGCAGGGCGGGCGTCAGTCCTCGCGCGGGGTGGAGCTGAGCGCCGCGCTGATGCCGCTGCGCGGCCTGCGCCTGGACGCCAGCCTGGCTGCGCTGCGCGCGCGCTTCGACGTGTTGCGCGAAGCCGGCGGCGCCGACCGCGCCGGCAACGTCCCGCCGAACGTGCCCGAACGCATCGCCGACCTGCGCGCCAGCTACCGCTTCTCCGAGCGCCCGCTGACCCTGGCCGCGGGCGCGCGCTACGTCGGCCGCTACTACACCGACAACGCCAACCGGATCCGGATCGGCGCGCGCACCGTCTGGGACGCCTCGATCGCCTACCGGCTGCCGTTCGGCGAGATCGCCCTGTACGGGCGCAACCTCGGCGACGCGCTGTACGCCGACTGGTCCGGCGGCGCCGCCGACCAACCGCTGCTGGCCGCGCCGCGCAGCGTCGAACTGAGCCTGCGGGTGAACCTATGACGCTGTTGCAGAACCATCGCGTCGACGCGTCGGTGCAGGCCCTGCGCCTGCACGGCGTGCGCAAGGACTTCGGCGACCGCCATGCGCTGCAAGCGCTGTCGATCGCGCTGCCGCCCGGCGAGGTCTACGCCTTGCTCGGCCCGAACGGCGCCGGCAAGACCACGACCTTGAACCTGATCCTGGGTTTCCTGAGCCCCGACGCCGGCCACGTCGAAGTCGCCGGCCTGCGCGTGGACCGCGACCCGCTGGCGGCGCGGGCGCGGATCGCCTACCTGCCGGAAACGGTGATGCTGCATCCGCGCCTGAGCGCGATCGAGAACCTGAGCTATTTCGCCCTGCTCGGCGGGCGCCGGCTCGAGCCGGCGCAGGCGCGCGCCTTGCTGAGCGAGGCCGGTTTGCAGGCCGAGGCGCACGAGCGCCACGCGGCCGGCTTCTCCAAGGGCATGCGGCAGAAGGTCGGCCTGGCGATCGCGCTGGCCAAGAACGCGCAGCTGCTGTTGCTCGACGAACCGACTTCGGGCCTGGACGCCAGCGCCGCCAACGATCTCTCGCAAGGCGTGCGCGCCGCGGCCGGGCGCGGCCTGGCGGTGCTGATGGCGACCCACGACCTGTACCGGGTCAAGGATGTCGCCGACCGGCTCGGCATCCTGCGCGGCGGCCGCCTGCTGACCGAACGCGCCACCGCCGACCTGTCGCCGGCGCAGATCGAAGCGCTGTACCTGCAGGCGCTGGCCGCCGCCGAGCCGGAGCCGGGCGCATGATCGTCGCACTGACCGCTTACGAAGGCCTGCTGCTGCGCCGCGACCGGCGCGCCTGGCTGGCCTTGTGGTGCCTGGCCGCGCTGGTGCTGGTCGCGTTCGCGGTCAACCTCGGCCAAGTGATCGACGGCAACGCGGCCAAGCGCGAAGTCGCCGCGGCCGAGCGCGCGCGCTGGCTCGGCCAGGGCGAGAAGGACCCGCATTCGGCCGCGCACTACAGCATCTTCGCGTTCAAGCCTACGCCGTTGCTGGCCGCGCTGGACCCCGGCGTGGAGCCCTTCGTCGGTCAGACCGTGTGGCTGGAAGCGCACGTGCAGAACGACCTGCTGTATCGGCCGCAGGGCGAAGCCTCGGCCTTGCAGCGCGCAGGCCTGACCAGCCCGGCCGGCCTGTTGATCGGGATGGCGCCGCTGGTCGCGTTCCTGCTCGCCTTCACCGCGGTGGCGATGGACCGCGAGCGCGGCACCTTGCGGCTGGCGCTCGGCGCGGCGCTGCGGCCGCGCACGATCGTGATCGCCAAGACCCTGGCGATCTGGTCGATCCTCGCAGCGGCGCTGGTGGCGCCGGTCAGTGCGGCGGCGTTGCTGGCGAACTGGCTCGCCACCGGTTGGGACGGCGACGCGCTGTTGCGCCTGGTCTTGTGGGCCGTGGCGATGACCGCCTACCTGGGCGTGCTCAGCGCGATCGGAGTGGCGGTGTCGCTGCTCGCCGGCAGCGTGCGCGGCGCGCTGGCGCTGTTGTTCGGCTTGTGGATCCTGCTCGCCCTGGCGTTGCCGCGCTGGGCCGGCAGCGCGGTCGAGCAGGCGCGGCCGCTGCCGGCGACGCAGTCGGTGAAGCAACAGCTGCAGGACGAAGCGCCGGCGTACTGGACCGCCGAACAGGCCAGGCAGCGCCGCGCCGAGTTGCTGGCCCGCTACGGGGCCAAGCGCGACCAGGACTTGCCGGTCGACCTGCGCGGCGCCGAGCTGGACCTGAGCGAACGCCATTCGCATGCGGCCTTCGATCGCGTGCTCGGCAATTTCTACGACCGGGTCGAGGCGCAGGACCAGGCCTTCGCCGCGGTCGGCCTGCTGTCGCCGAGCGCGGCGATGCAGACCTTGTCGCCGCTGCTGGCCGGCAGCGATTTCCACCATCACCGCCGCTTCGTCGACGGCGCCGAGCGCTATCGCCGCGAGCTGGTCAATCGGATGAACCGGGAGGTGATGCGGCGTCCCGCCGACGGCGCGGCCAAGTCCACCGGCGACGCGCGCCTGTGGCAGCAGATCCCCGAATTCGTCCATCGTCCGCCGCGGCTGGTCCAGGCCGCGGCCGGCGCCGGCTGGGCCTTGTGGGCGTTGGCGGTATGGACGGCGCTGGCGCTGTGGGCGCTGGCGCGCGCAGCGCGCAGGTTGCGGCCATGAGCGCGACCATGGTTTCGACGCCGGCGGCGGTCGGTTTCGCCGATCTGCTGCGCTGGGAACTGCGCCAGCTCGGCCGCAACCGTTTGTGGTGGACCCTGCTGGCCCTGCTCGGCGCGGCGATGCTGTGGGGCGCGCATAACGGCGCCGCGCTGCACCGCGCCCAGGACGCGGCGATCGAGCGCAGCCGCGCCAGCGACGCGGCCTGGGCGGCGCAGATCCGCGAACGCGCGCAGCGCTACGCCGAGCCTGCGGCCGAGCGCGTGCCGTACTGGCAGGACCCGACCGACATCGCCGGTTTCAGCCGCTACTTCCTTCGCGTCCACGCCGACAAACCGCATCTGCCGCTGTCGCCGCTGGCGGTCGGCGCCAGCGACCTGCTGCCGAGCCGTCTGCCGGTCAAGCTGGAAACGCCGTTCGGGGTCGAGCCGGCCTACGACTTCGAAAATCCGCGCGGACTGGCCCTGGGGCGGTTCGATCTCGGTTTTACGCTGGCGCAGTTGCTGCCGATCGTGGCGATCCTGCTGGTCGGCCTGCTCGCCACCTTCGAGCGCGATCACGGCATGCTGCGCCTGATCGCGGCGCAGCGGGTCGGCGCGCGCGCCTGGCTCGGCGCGCGCATCGCCGCGATCTATCTGTGGCTGGCGCCGGCGACCCTGGCGCTGTCCGCGCTCGCCCTGGCCGTGGCCGGCGCCGATCTGCGCGCCGCAGTGCCCGAACTGGGCGCGGCGGCGGTGTTGCTGCTGGCGTATGTGGCGTTCTGGGTCGCGCTGGGCGGGGTGGTCGTCGCCGCCTGGCCCAGCGCGGCCGGGGCGATCGCCACCCTGGCCGCGCTGTGGGCCTTGCTCGCGGTCGGCGTGCCGATGCTCGGCAGCGCGGTCGCCGAGCGCGCGCGGCCGGCGCCGTCGGCAGTGGCCTATGTCGACGCGCAGCGGCGCCACAACGACGCCATTACCGCGCAGCGCGACGAAATCGTCATCGCGCAACTGCGCCGGCAGGGCCGCGCCGACGCCGCCGAGCGCGCCGGCGGCATCGACTATGCGACCCGGCTGAGCTTCCTGGCGCCGGAACTGGAGCGCCGGCTGGCGCCGTTGCAGCGGCAACGCGAGCGGGCCCGCGACTGGCGCGAACGGGTGTCGGCCGTGGCCGGCTATCTGTCGCCGACCCTGGGCCTGCAGGAGGCGCTGGCGACCCTGGCCGGCACCGATGCGCAGCGCCATCGCGCGTTCGAAGACCAGGTGCGCGCCTACCAGCAACGGCTGCGCGACTGGTTCTATCCGCGCATCCAGCGCGGGATCGGCGCGGCGCCGGCCGACGGCACTTACGGCCGTTTGAACTTCAACGAATACGACGCGATTCCCGCCTGGCGCGGCAGCGAGCCCGCCGCCGTGCAGCGCGCCGCGGCGGTGTGGCCGTTCGCGCTATGGCTGTGGGCCCTGGCCGGCGTCGGCATCGCCCTGGCCTGGCGGCGTTTGCGCGATTGGCCGACGGAGCTGTGAGCATGGCGCTGCGACTGTGGAGCTGGACCCTGGGCTGCGGCTTGCTCGCCTGCAGCGTCGAAGCCGGCGCGCAACGCGCCGGCGACAATGCGGTGACCGCGGCCGAGGACGCGTTCGGCGCCACCCTCGGCAACGAGAGCATCGGCCTGTACAGCAGCAAGCAGGTGCGCGGCTTCTCGCCGGTCGACGCCGGCAACGTGCGCATGGACGGGGTGTACTTCGACCGCCAGGGCACGGTGCCGCCGGCGCTGGTCGAAGGCTCGACCATCCGGGTCGGACTGTCGGCGCTGAGCTATCCGTTTCCGGCCCCGACCGGAATCGTCGACTACCGGCTCAAGAAGGCCGGCGACGAACGGGTGATCAGCGTGCTCGGCGCGCTCAACGCCTACGGCGCGCCGGCGCTGGAGCTGGACGCGCGCTTGCCGATCGTGCCTGGGCGCCTGGGCCTGGCCGCCGGGATCGCGGTCGCCCGCGAGGAGTATTACGACGGCGCCGACGCGCGCTATCTGCGCGCCGGCCTGGTGCCGCGCTGGCGGCCGAGCGACGACGTCGAGATCCTGCCGTTCTGGAGCATCTCGCGCGGCCGCGACGAAGAGGTCGCGCCGACCATCCTGACCTCCGGCAATCATCTGCCGCCGCGGATCGAGCGCCGCCGCCACTTCGGCCAGAGCTGGTCCGACAACGAATACGACAGCCGCAACTACGGCGTGCTCGGCAAGGCCCGCTTCGGCCGCGACTGGGCCTTGTCCGGCGGCGTATTCCGCTCGATCAACCACCAGCCCAGCGGCTTCGCCGAGCTGTTCGCCGGCACCACGCCGGACGGGCGCACCCGCGAGAAGGTGATCGCCGATCCGCGCCAGCGCTACGCCAGCAGCAGCGGCGAACTGCGCCTGAGCCGCAGTTTCGCCGACGGTCCGCGTCTGCACGTGCTGCATGCGGCGCTGCGCGCGCGCCGGTTGCACAACGAATACGGCGGCTCGGCGCCGGCGCTGGACCTGGGCGAGCGCCGGCTCGGCGAAGCGCTGCCGGTGCCGCGGCCGTCGGCGTTCGCGTTCGGCCCGCGCAGCCACGACCGGGTCCGGCAGTGGACCGCGGGCCTGGCCTACGAGGGCCGCTGGCGCGAGGTCGGCGAACTCAACCTGGGCCTGCAGCGCAGCCACTACGAGAAAACCATCGACCAGCCCGGGCTGCCGCGCACCGCCAGCCGCGACGATCCATGGCTGCCGAGCGCGAGCGCGGCGGTGTACCTGAGTCCGCGCCTGGCCGTATACGCCGGCCACACCCGCGGCCTGGAGGAAAGCGGCATCGCCCCGGACGACGCGGCCAACCGCAACCAGGCGCTGGAGGCGATCCGTACGCGCCAGAGCGATGCCGGGCTGCGCTGGAAATTCGGCGACGGCCTGAGCCTGGTCGCCGGCGCCTTCGACGTGCGCAAGCCCTACTTCACCACCGACGAGCGCAACGTATTCGGCGCGGTCGGCGAAGTCCGCCATCGCGGGGTCGAACTGAGCTTGAGCGGACGGCCTTCGGATCGCTGGAGCGTGGTCGCCGGCGCGGTGCTGATGCGGCCGCGCGTGAGCGGCGAAGCGGTGCGCTTGGGGCGGGTCGGCGAGCGCCCGATCGGCCAGGCCGAACGCATGCTGCGCGCCGACCTGGAATACCGCCCGGCGTGGCGGCCGGGGCTGTCGTTCGATCTGGCGATGAGCCATTACGGCGAGCGGGTGGCCTCGCGCGACGGCGTCAATCGGGTGCCGGCGTACACCTTGGTCGATCTCGGCGCGCGCTACCGGTTCCGCCTCGGCCACGCGCCGGCCAGCCTGCGCCTGCTGGTCGCCAACGTGGCCGACACCTACACCTGGAACATCTACGGCCACAACAGTTTCGGCTTGACCGACGGTCGCCGCTTCAGCGCGCAACTGACGGTCGATTTCGGCGGTTGAACCTTCCGACGGGAGACGCGGCGATGCTGCGGCAGGAGCGAACGGCGACACGGAGTGCGGGCGGCCGCGATGCGGCCGAGGCGGCGGCGAGGGGGCAGGGCGCTTCGTCGCCCCGCCGGACCATCCACAGCGGGGTCTGCCACGGCACGCTCGGCGAACTGTTGCAGGGGCCGTGCGAGCACGAGGGCGAGCTGCAGATCGGCATCATTTCGCTGCCGGTGCGGCGCTACAGCTGGATCCATTTCGATCCCGGCGGCGAAGGCGACATCGACGCCGACCTGGCCGGCAAGGACAAATGCCGGCGCGCGATCGAGCTGTACCTGCACCAGCACGGGCGGCGCCTGCCGCCGGGGCGCTGGAGCCACGATTCGGAGCTGCCGCTGGGCAAGGGCATGGCCAGCTCGACCGCCGACATCGTCGCCACCATCCGCTGCCTGGACCGGATCTTCGGCCTGGACACGCCGGCGCCGGCGATCTCGGCCCTGCTGCGCGGCATCGAGCGCTCCGACAGCGTGTTCCTGGAGACCCATGCGCTGTACCTGAGCGGCCGCCAGCAGGTGCTGCACACCTTCGACGCGCCGCTGCGCCTGCATGCCTGCTACATCGACGAGGGCGGCACGGTGGAGACCGAGAAACTGGCCGAACCGCTGCTGAGCCACTATCGGCGGCAGCTGCCGGCCTATCGCGACAACCTGCGCCGGGCGCTGGATGCGTTCGCCGCCCACGATGTCGCCGCGATCTGCGCCTGCGCCACGCGCAGCGCCGAGTTGGCCCAGGGCGTCACCCCCAAACGGCATCTGCACGACCTGCTGCAGCACCGGCTCGAGTTCGGCGCCGACGGCGTACTGGTCGCGCACACCGGCAGCCTGATCGGCTATCTGTACGCGCAGCGTCCCGACGCGCTGCGGATGGGCGCGCTGTCCTCGTTCTTCCGCGGCCTGGGCCATGCCTGCCGCTTCATCGAGACGGGTGTGCGATGAGCGTGCACGCCCACATCGCCGATGCGATCAAGGCGCCGGACCTGATCCGGCTGGAGCGCAATCTCTACGTCGCCCGATTCGAGACCATGAAGGTCTACTCGACCCTGGCCGCGGTGCAGGGGCTGCTCGACAGCGGCCGGATCGGCGCGGACGCGACCCTGATCGACAGCTCCAGCGGCATCTACGCCTACGCTCTGGCGCTGGCCTGCCACAAGTTCGGCCTGAAGTGCCACATCGTCGGCTCCAAGACCGTCGACCGCAGCCTGATGCTGCAGCTGCGCATCCTCGGCGCGACGGTCGAACAGGTCGAGCCGCAGCCGACCCTGAAGCTGGACCAGAGCCTGCGCGTGGCGCGGATCCGCGAGCTGCTCGCCGCCGATCCCAGCCTGCACTGGATGCAGCAGTATCACGACGATATCCATTACGACGGCTACGCGCCGGTCGCGGCGCAGATCGTCGCCGGCCTCGGGCCGGCACCGCTGAGCGTGGTCGGCGGGGTCGGCTCGGGCTGTTCCACCGGCGGCCTGGCGCGCGCGCTGCGCGCCGCCGAGCCGCAGACGCAGCTGATCGGCGTGCAGCCGTTCGGCAGCATGACCTTCGGCTGCCAGCACATCGAGGACCCCGGCATCATCATCGCCGGCATCGGCAGCTCGATCCCGTTCCGCAACGTCCGCCACGCCTTGTACGACCAGGTGCACTGGGTCTCGTTCGATTACGGTCTGTCGGGCGCGGTCGCCCTGCTGCGCGAACACGCCGTATTCGCCGGCCTGTCCAGCGGCTGCTGCTACCTGGTCGCGCGCCATCTGGCGCGGCGCGAGCCGCAGCGCAAGGTGCTGTTCCTCGCCGCCGACACCGGCCACCGCTACGTCGAGGGCGTGTTCGCCGAGCACGAACGCGCGCTCGAACCCGACGCGCTGGCGCCGACCGCGATCGAGTCGCTGGAGCAACTGCGCCTGCCGTGGTCGGCGATGGCCTGGAACCGCGCCGAGTACGAACCCGCCGCGCCGAGCCCGGCGCCGGCCGAGCCGGCGCTGGCCGTCTGACCCGCACCCAACCCTTACCTCCAGGAGACCTGCGATGGCGCACCTGTTGATGATCGAAAGCTGGGTCGGCGGCACCGGGCGGATCTTTCCGCCGGCGATCGCCCGGCTCGGCCACCGCTATACCTTCGTCACCCGCAACCGCGACCACTACCGCGACACCCGCTCGCGCGAGATCCATCCGGCGATCGAGCACGCCGAGCACGTGCTCAGCGCCGAGACCAACGATGTGCCGGCGCTGATCGAATTCCTGCGCGCCCAACACGCGATCCTGAAGTTCGACGGCGTGGTCACCATCTGCGACTACTACATCGACACCGTGGCGCAGGTGGCGCAGGCGCTGGGCCTGCCGCAGGCGTTCTCGGCCAACGTGGTCGAGGAGCGGCGCAAGGACCGGGTGCGCGAGGCGATCGAGCGCGCCGGGCTGCCGAATCCGAAGTTCGCCGTCACCGCGTCCTGGGACGAGTGCCGGCGCGAGGCGCGAAGGATCGGCTACCCGCTGATCGTCAAGCCCACCGACCTGGCCTCCAGCGCCTTCGTCCGCCTGGTCCGCGACGATGAGGAGCTGTGCGCGGCGTTCGACGCGCTGGAGCAGTTCCCGCGCAACTTCCGCGACCAGGCGCGGGTGCCGCTGCTGCTGCTGGAGGAGTACCTGCACGGCGAGGAAGTCAGCGTCGAGGCCTGCACCTACCGCGGTACGACCACGGTGATCGGGATCACCGACAAGAGCCTGACCGGCTTCCCCTATTTCGTCGAAGACGGGCACATGTTCCCGGCCCGGCTCGACCCGACCCAGGCGCGCGCCGTGGAGGACCTGGTGCGCGGCGCACTGGCCGCGGTCGGCCACGACCACGGCCTCAGCCATACCGAGGTCAAGCTGACCGCGCAGGGGCCGCGCATCGTCGAGATCAATCCGCGCCCCGGCGGCAACTACATCGCCGAGCTGATCCAGCGGGTGACCGGCATCGACCTGCTCGATGCGCAGATCGAGCTGGCCCTGGGCCGCGAGCCCGATCTGCAGCGGCGCGACACCGGCGTGGCCAGCGCGGCGATCAAGTTCCTGGTGCCGCCGCGCGCCGGCAAGGTCGCGGCCCTGGACGGCAGCGCCGGGCTCGATGCCGATCCGAACATCGAGCGCTGGAGCCTGGCCGCGGTCGCCGGCACCGACGTCTCCGCGCCGATCGACAACGCCTGCTACCTCGGCCACGTGATCGCCAGCGACCGCGACGGCCTGCAGGCGCGCGCCTACGCCGAGCGCGCGCTGTCGCGCCTGGCCCTGACCTATGCCGATTCGGCTTCCAGTTCCGCCGCCTGAGGATCCGCCATGTCCATCGCTTCGACTATCGCACCGGCCGACGTCGCCGAACTCACCCAGGCCGTGCTGCGCGGCGATTACGGCCCGGATCCGGCCGGCCTGCACGCGGTCGGCGCGTTCTGGGTGCGGCAGAGCACCCAGTTCCCCGGCACCGACACCAAGTACCGCAACCACTATCTGGTGCTGCGGGTCGAATCGGCGTTCGGCGGCTGCTGCGTCGAACGCGACCAACTCGATCCGGCGGTGGCCGAGGAACTGTCCGGCCGCGCGGTCGCCGAACTGCTGCGCGATCCGCGCACGCCGGTGCGGATCGCCGCGCTCGACGCCTACCTGGCCCTGGTCCGGCCGCATCGCGAACAGGCCGGGGCCGAGCCGCGCCTGCTGCCGCACGGCACCCCGCTGCAACGCGCGCAGGCGCGCGACGCGGCGATCGCCAGCCTGCTGCGGATCGCGCCCGGCATGCGGGTCGGCCTGATCGGCGTGGTCAATCCCCTGGTCGAGGCGATCCGCGCCCACGGCGGCGTGTGCCTGCCGTGCGACTTCAATCTGGAACGCACCGCCGACGGCACCGAAGTCGCGCGCGACATGCATCCGGTGCTGGCCGAGGCCGATCTGGTCATCGCCACCGGCATGACCCTGAGCAACGGCACCTTCGACCAGATCCTGACCACCTTGCGCGCGCGCGGCGTGCCGCTGGTGGTCTACGCCCAGACCGGCAGCGCGATCGTGCCCCGCTTCCTCGGCCGCGGCGTGGCCGCGGTCTCGGCCGAGCCGTTCCCGTTCTCCCAGTTCAGCGCCGACCCGACCCCGATCCATCTGTACCGCGCGGCCGACATCGAGCGCGGCGATGCGCGCGCGGCCTGAGGCGCGGCGATGAGCGCGCTCGACGCCGCCGCGGCGCCGCTGCCGGCCAGCGAGGCCGAGCGCCGGCGCGGCCTCAACGGCCTGCTGGTCTACACCTTCTTCATGGTGACCGGCTTCGCCATGCTGATGCCGCTGGTCGCGGTGCATTTCGTCGACCGGCTCGGCCTGGCCGCGGCCGCGGTCGGCGCCGCGCTGGCGCTGCGCCAGGTCGCGCAGCAGGGCTTGGCCCTGATCGGCGGCGTGCTCGCCGACCGCTACGGCGCGCGGCGGATGATCTGCCTGGGCGTGCTGCTGCGCGCGCTGGGCTTCGCCAGCCTGGCCTATGCCACGCAATTGCGCTGGCTGATGCTGGCGATGCTGCTGGCCGCGCTCGGCGGCGCCTTGTTCGAGGCGCCGTACCAGGCCTCGATCGCCGCGCTCACCGACGAGCGCAGCCGGCCGCGCTATTACGCGCTCAGCAACTGGATCGGCGGCGCCGCGACCACGCTCGGCCCGCTGCTCGGCGTGGCCCTGCTGCGCTACGACTTCGCCCTGGTCTGTCTCAGCGCCGCGGCCTGCTTCGCCGCCAATTTCGTCATCGCCGCGCGCTTGCTGCCGCGGGTGCCGGCGCCGGCGCGGCCGCCGCCTTGGCGCGACGGCCTGCAACGGGTGTGGCGCAACCGGCCGTTCCTGATCCTGGTCGGGCTGCTGATGCTGTACTGGTTCGTCGCGGTGCAGATCAACCTGAGCCTGCCGTTGCTGGCGCAGCGCCTGACCGGCAGCGCCGACAGCGTCGGGATCATGTTCGCGCTGAGCGCCGGGCTGACCCTGGCTCTGCAGTACGTCCTGGTGCGCTGGCTGCAGCGCTGGCTCAGCAGCGCGCAGATGCTGGTGCTGGGCACGACGCTGATGGCGCTGGCGATCGGCGCCTTCGCCCTGGTCGGCAGCTTCGCCGCGTTCCTGGCCTGCGTGGCCGCGTTCGCGATCGGCGCGGTGCTGACCCGGCCCAGCCAGCAGACCTTGATCGCCGACCTGTCCGACCCGCAGGCGCTGGGCAGCTTTCTCGGCGTGAGCTCGCTGAGCCTGGCGGTCGGCGGCGGGCTCGGCAGCCTGGCCGGCGGCGGCCTGATCGACTTGGCCGCGGCGCTGCGCCTGCCGTGGCTGCCGTGGGCGACGTTCTGCGCGGTCGGTCTGCTCGGCGCGCTCGGCCTGGCCTGGGCTACGCGCGGTGCGGCGCGCGCCCCGGCGACCTCTCCCTGAGTGGACTTGCTCCCCCGGCGCGATCCGACGCCCGGGGGAGTCTTTTTCGTCGGCCCGTCCGGCGCGCTCAGGCGCCGCCGTCGAAACCGTGCTGGCGCCAGGCTTCGAACACCACCACCGCGACCGAGTTGGACAGGTTCAGGCTGCGGTTGTCCGGCCGCATCGGCAGGCGCAGACGGTGCTCGGCCGGGATGCGTTCAAGCACGTCTTCGGGCAGGCCGCGGGTTTCCGGGCCGAACAAGAACGCATCGCCGGGCGCATAGGCGACGCGGTCGTAGCGCACCTGGCTGCGCGTGCTCAACGCGAACAGCCGCGGCGGCGCGATCGCCTGCAGCGCCGCGTGCAGGCTTTCGTGCACCTGCAGGCTGGCGTATTCGTGATAGTCCAGCCCGGCGCGGCGCAGTTGCTTGTCTTCCAGGCTGAAGCCCAGCGGCGCGACCAGGTGCAGGCGCGCGCCGGTGTTCGCGCAGAGGCGAATCACATTGCCGGTGTTGGGCGGAATCTCGGGCTGGTACAGGATGACGTCGAACATGCCGCCATTATGCGGCGCGCAACGCAGCGGCGCGGCCTACCCCCTGTGACCGCCGGCCCATGCCGCTGCGGCCGCTTCGGCCTAGGATGCGGCTTTCGTCCGCGCACGGACGCCCGACCGGAGCCCGCCCATGTCCTCGTCCCCGACCCGATCCCTGCCGCGCGCCGCCGCGCTCGCCCTGGCCCTGGGCGCCGCGCTCGCCGGCGCGGTGTGCGCCCCGGCCCTGGCCGCGCCGCGCGCCGAAGTCTCGATTCCCTACCAGGAATTCACCCTGCCCAACGGCCTGCGGGTGATCGTGCACACCGACCGCAAGGCGCCGATCGTCGCGGTCAACGTCTGGTACCACGTCGGCAGCAAGAACGAGCAGCCCGGCCGCACCGGCTTCGCCCACCTGTTCGAACACCTGATGTTCCAGGGCTCGGAGAACCACAAGGGCGAGTTCTTCGCCCCGTTCGAACTGGTCGGGGTGACCGACCAGAACGGCACCACCAACGTCGACCGCACCAACTATTTCCAGAACGTGCCGACCACCGCGCTGGACATGGCGCTGTGGATGGAGTCCGACCGCATGGGCCACCTGCTCGGCGCGATCGACCAGAAGACCCTGGACGAGCAGCGCGGCGTGGTCCAGAACGAAAAGCGCCAGGGCGAGAACCAGCCCTACGGCCGCCGCATCAGCGCCAAGCTCTACGAGGCTTTGTACCCGGCCGATCACCCCTACAGCTGGCAGACCATCGGCTCGATGGCCGACCTCGACGCCGCCTCGCTCGACGACGTCAAGACCTGGTTCCGCAGCTGGTACGGCCCCAACAACGCGGTACTGGTGCTGGCCGGCGACATCGACCTGGCTACCGCCAAGGAAAAGACGCTGCGTTATTTCGGCGACATCCCCGCCAGCGCCACGGTGCCGAAGATGGCCGCGCGCGTGCCCAAGCGCAGCCGCGACACCGAGGAGGTGGTGCCCGACCGGGTGCCGCAGGCGCGCGTCTACCGCGCCTGGGCGGTGGCCCCGTTCGGCGCCCGCGACGGCGCCGACCTGGAACTGTTCGCGCAGATCCTCGGCGGCAGCGCCGCTTCGCGCCTGGACGCGCGCCTGGTCCACCGCGACCGCATCGCCGACAGCGCCAGCGTGTCGATCAACGACGCCGAGATCAGCGGCACCCTGGTGGTGGTCGCCAACGTCAAGCAGGGCGTGGATCCGGGCAAGGTGCGCGCGGCGATCGACGAAGAGATCCGCCGCCTGATCGAGCAGGGCCCGACCGCGCAGGAACTGGAGCAGGCGCAGACCTCGCTGCGCGCCGACTTCGTCCGCGGCATCGAGCGCATCGGCGGCTTCGGCGGCAAGTCCGACGTGCTGGCGCGTTGCGCGGTGTTCGCCGGCAAGCCCGACTGCTTCGGCGAGGACCTGGCGCGGATCGCCGCCGCGACCCCGGCCAGCGTCCAGGCCGCCGGCCGCACCTGGCTCGGGGTCGGCTCGCACACCTTATTGGTCCAGCCCGGCGACCAGCCGGCCTCGTCGCTGCCGGAAACCGCGCGCGCCGCGCCGGCCACCCGGCCCGCCGCGATTCCGGCCGCCGACCCGCGCTACAAGACCGTGGCCTCCGACGTCGATCGCAGCGCCGGCGTGCCCAGGACCGAGCGCTTCCCCGAGCTGCGCTTCCCCACGCCGCAGCGGGCGACGCTGAGCAACGGCACCGAGGTGGTGCTGGTCGAGCGCCGCCAGACCCCGGTGGTGCAGTTGTGGATGGAGTTCCCGGGCGGCTTCAGCGCCGACCTCGGCCACCCGGTCGGCACCGCCAGCTTCGCCATGGCCATGCTCGACGAGGGCGCCGGCGAGTACGGCGCGCTGGCGCTGTCGGCGCGCAAGGAAGCGCTGGGCGTGGAGCTGTCCTCCAGCGCCAGCCTGGACAGCGCCAACGTCGCCATGTCGGCGCTGACCGACAAGCTCGACGACGCGCTGGACCTGTTCGCCGACGTGATCCGCCGGCCGCGCTTCGAGGAGGGCGAGATCGAGCGCGTGCGCGCGCAATGGCTGGCCGGGATCAAGCAGGAAAAGGCGCGGCCGCAGACCGCGGCGCTGCGGGTGCTGCCGCCTTTGCTGTACGGCGCCGGCCACGCCTATGCGATTCCGTTCACCGGCACCGGCACCGAGGCCTCGATCGCCGGACTCAAGCGCGAAGAACTGATCGCCTTTCACCGCGATTGGCTGCGTCCGGATCGGGCGCGCCTGTTCGTGGTCGGCGACACCAGCCTGGCGCAGATCGTGCCCCAGCTCGAGCGCCGCTTCGGCGACTGGAAGCCGGGCGCCGACGCGCCGGCGCTGCCGGCGCTGAGCGCGGTCGCTCGGCCCAAGGCGCCGCGGGTATTCCTGGTCGACCAGCCGGGCGCGATCCAGTCCAACATCTACGTCGGCCAGTTGATCCCGCCGACCGGCGATGCCGGCACGATCGATTTCGACTTCGCCAACGGCGTGCTCGGCGGCGAGTTCAGTTCGCGCCTGAACATGAACCTGCGCGAGGACAAGCATTGGGCTTACGGCTCCTACAGCGGCTCGGGCAACGCAAAGGGCCAGCGGCCGTGGATCGCCCAGGCCGCGGTGCAGTCGGACAAGACGGTCGAGTCGCTGGCCGAGCTCAAGCGCGAGATCGCCAGCTTCGCCGACGGCAGCGCGCCGGTGACGCAGGCCGAGGTGGCCAAGATCCGCGCCGCCAACACCCTCAGCCTGCCGGGCGCCTACGAGACCAACGACGCGTTGATGGCGCAGATCAGCGCCGACCAACGCTACGGCCGTCCGGCCGACTACATCCTCAAGTACAAGGCGCGCAACGAGGCGATGACCCCGGCGCTGGCCCAGGCCGCGGCCCGGGCGCTGGACCCGGCGGCGCTGACCTGGGTGGTGGTCGGCGATCTGTCCAAGATCGAGCAGCCGATCCGCGGCTTGAAGCTGGGCGAGGTGAAAGTGATCGACCACGACGGCAAGCCGGTGCGGTGAGGGTGTAGGGCGACAGCAGCGGCGACGGCAAATCCCCCCTAGCCACCTTTTTCAAAGGTGGGAATGCCAGGGGGCTTGCAGGGTGGGCCGCGTCTTCGACGCGGCCCTTGTCGTTGGCGCGGACAGGTGGGGCCGGCGCGCAAACGATGCAGGCGATCAAGCGCGCTCGATCCCTGCCGCCGCGAAGCGTTCCTATCGCGCTCAGCCGAATCCGGCGACAATGCGCGCGATCGAATCCTGAGCGAGGTCCGCATGCGCGCATTGGCAATCCTGTCCCTGGCCCTGACCGTTTCGGCCTGCACCTGGGTGCAGATGGCGCCGGGCGCGCAGGCTGTGCGCGTGCTCTCGGCGGGTGCCGCGCCGGCCTGCGAAAAGCGCGGCGAGGTGGTGGTGGCGGTCAAGCACAACGTCGCCTTCTACGAGCGCAACGAGCTGCGCGTGCGCGAGGAACTTGAGACCCTGGCCCGCAACGAGGCGCCGGGCCTGCAGGCCGACACCATCCAGCCCCTGGCCGCGCCGGCGCAGGGGCAGCAGCGCTTCGCCGCTTACCGCTGCGGCGCCGCCGCGGCGGCCCCGGCCGCGCAATCGGCGCCCGCCAGCAGCGCACAGACCTACCCGGTCGGCGGCTGAAACGGCAAATCCGGACGCCGGCGTACGGCTTTCGAATGGCACATTTTCGAGCCAAGTTATTGATCGAAAAGGCTTAACTGGCTTTCGGGGCGGTGCGCGTACGGTTCAGGGGCCGTTCGGAATGGGTGCATGGGGGGCGTGAAGGCGCTAACCTGTCGCACTTTTCCGCCTAGGGTTCGCGCCCATGCTGTTCCAACACGTCGCCATCGCCGGGCTCGCCCACGTCGATGCTCCGCGCAAGCTGACCTCCGACGAGATCAACGCCCGCCTCAAGCCGACTCTCGATCGCCTCGGGATCAAGGTCAACGTGCTGCAGGACGTGGCCGGCGTGCACGAGCGCCGCCTGTGGGACGGCGAAGTGCGCGCCTCCGACGCCGCCACCCTGGCCGCGGTCAAGGCGCTCGCCGATGCCGCCGTCGATGCCGACCGCATCGGCCTGCTGGTCAACACCTCGGTCAGCCGCGATTACCTGGAGCCGTCCACGGCCAGCATCGTCGCCGGCAACCTGCGCCTGGGCGAGAACTGCCAGAACTTCGACGTCGCCAACGCCTGCCTGGCCTTCATCAACGGCATGGACATCGCCGGGCGCATGATCGAGCGCGGCGAGATCGACTACGCCCTGGTGGTCGACGGCGAAACCGCCAACCTCGCCTACGAGAAGACCCTCGAGCGCCTGAGCCGCGCCGACGTCACCGAAGCGCAGCTGCGCGACGAGATGGCGACCCTGACCCTGGGTTCGGGCGCCGCGGCGATGGTGCTGGCGCGCAGCGAGCTGGCGCCGGGCGCGCCGCGCTACCGCGGCGGCGTGACCCGCTCGGCCACCGAGTGGAACCAGCTGTGCCTGGGCGACCTGCATCACGACCGCATGGTCGCCGACGGCCGCATGCTGATGATCGAAGGCCTCAAGCTCGGCCAGAAGACCTTCGCCGCGGCCAAGGCCGCGCTGGGTTGGGCGGTCGAGGAGCTGGACGAGTTCGTCATCCACCAGGTCAGCCGCGCGCATACCCAGGCTTTCCTCAAGGCCTTCGGCATCGACCCGAACAAGGTCATGACCATCTTCGGCGAGCACGGCAACATCGGCCCGGCCTCGGTGCCGATCGTGTTGAGCAAGCTGCGCGAGATGGGCCGCCTGAAGAAGGGCAACCGCGTCGCCCTGCTCGGCATCGGTTCGGGTCTGAACTGCTCGATGGCCGAAGTGGTGTGGTGATGCGCGGCTGAGCCTTGCGGCTCGCCGACGACGAAAGCCCGGTGCGCGAGCATCGGGCTTTTTTTTGGGGGGCACTGTCTAACCTCAAGTGCATCACCCGGTTGAGGCTAGGCGATGGGAACCCACTACAGCCATTTCAGTGCGGAA
>NZ_JBDGIR010000015.1:0-79388 GCF_057657315.1 Lysobacter sp. Soil_C_15 | reverse complement strand
CCGAGTCCCGAGTCCCGAGTCCCGAGTCCCGAGTCCCGAGTCCCGAGTCCCGAGTCCCGAGTCCCGAGTCCCGAGCCACGGCTCAGAACGTCAACGTCGCCACCACGCCTCGCGCCTCGCCCGGCTTCACCCGCACGTCCCAGCCGTACAGGGCGCACAGGCGGCGCACGATCGACAGGCCGATGCCGCCGCCTTGGGAATGGCCGGCGTGGGTGCCGCGGTAGCCGCGCTCGAACAGCTTGGCCGCATCTTCGGCGCTGAGGCCGGGGCCGGAGTCGATCACTTCGACCGAGTCGGGGTGCAGGCGCACCACCACCTCGCCCTCGGTGGTGTACTTGACCGCGTTGCCGATCAGATTGCCCAGCGCCACCGCCACCGCCGCCTCGGGCGCGTCGACCACCAGCCCGCGCTCGCCCTCGATCCGCAGCGCCAGCGGCTTGCCGCCGAGCTGGGCGCGGTGGGCGTCGAGCAGTTGCTCGGACAGCTTGGCGATGTCGGTCGAGCCGTGCCCGCGCTCGTTGCGCGACAGCAGCAACAGGGCGCTGATCAGGTCGGTGCACTGCTGCTCGGCGCGCTGGATACGCAATAGTCGGTTGCGAGTCTTGTCCTCCAGGTCCGGCCGCGACAGCAGCAGTTCGACCGCGCCCTTGATCACCGCCAGCGGGGTGCGCAGCTCGTGGCTGACGTCGGCGTTGAACTCGCGGTCGCGCTGGACCACGTTGGTCAGGCGCTCGGCGTAGTCGTCCAGCGCCTCGGCCAATTGGCCGACCTCGTCGTCGGGAAAGTGCGCGGCCAGGGCTTCGGACTGGGCGCTGCGGCCGGAACGCTTGAGCCGGTTGGCCAGTTCCGACACCGGGCTCATGACCCGCGAGGCCGCCCACCAGCCGACCAGCAAAGAGAACAGGGTGAACACCAGCACCGACAGGTACAGGGCACGGTTGAACTGGGCCTCGCCCTTGCTGGCCTGGGTCATGTCGTAGGCGAGGAAGAACCACTCGGTCGGCGTCTTGCGCACCCCGAGCTTGTACGAGAACGGGCTGCCGTCCGGGTCCTTGCCCTGGATGTTGTGGATGCCGTCGGGCAGCGCGTACCAGTCGGGCTGCTCGACCCGCAGTTGTTCGAAGCGGTCGCTCTTCACCACCCGCGCGCGGGTCTGCTGGAACGGCACCTGCGGGTTGGAATCCGGCGCCAGGTAGAACTGGCGCGCGTACTCGTCGATGTTGCGGTTCATCACGTCCTCGACCAGCTGGTTCTCGACCCGGGTGCGGGTCCAGTTGGTCGCGAACGCGAACATCGTGGTCAGGCCGAAGCCCAACAGCACGAACGACAGGATGATGCGGCTGCGCAGGCGCCGCCGGAAGCGCTTCTTCTTTCTCAGCCGCGCGCTAGCGGCGGGTTCGCCTGAGGCCACGCGTCAACCGTTGTCCGGAGCGGCGATGCGGTAGCCGATGCCATGGCGGGTCTGGATCAGCGGCGTGTCGAAGGGCTTGTCGACCACCGCGCGCAGGCCGTGGATGTGCACGCGCAGGCTGTCGGAGTCGGGCAGTTCCTCGCCCCAGACCCGGGTTTCCAGTTCCTGGCGGGTGACCACCGCCGGCGAGGCCTCCATCAGCGCCTGCAGGATCTTCAGCGCGGTCGGGTTGAGCTGCAGCAGCTTGCCCTGGCGCCGCACTTCCAGCGTGTCCAGGTTGTATTCCAGGTCGGCGGCGTTGAGCACCCGGGTCTGCACGCCGCGGCCGCGGCGCGACAACGCGTTGAGGCGGACTTCCACTTCCTGCAGCGCGAACGGCTTGATCAGGTAATCGTCGGCGCCGGAATCGAAACCGGCCAGCTTGTTGTCGAGGCTGTCGCGCGCGGTCAGCATCAGCACCGGGGTCTGCTTGCGCGCTTCGTTGCGCAGCTTGCGGCAGACCTCCAGGCCGTCGATCCCGGGCAGGTTCAGATCGAGGACGATGGCGTCGAAATCGTGCACCACCGCCAGGTGCAGGCCGGTGATGCCGTCGGCGGCGAAATCCACGGTATGTCCGCGGTCTTCGAGAAAGTCGCCGAGGTTGGCGGCGATGTCCTGGTTGTCTTCGATCACAAGTATGCGCATGGGCTCGTCCCAGTGGGTTGGCGTTCGACCGCGGCCGCACGCCCGGGTTCCGTAGGCGTCGCGCGCGAGGCCGCGACGGCAAGCGAAGGATGATGCCAGAGCGTTTGTAAAATGAACGGGAAACGCCTCGCCCCCATCCCCGGAAGTCGCCCCGGAGTTCATCCCCAATCCCGAATGCTCGATCCCGGCCGCAAAAAACAAAGGCCCAGACGCGGGGCCACCGCGCCTGGGCCAAAAGGGTATTGCCCCGATTACCGTAACCTGCTTCGACCAGATACGTCTGACGAGGAGCGTGATTTGGTGGAGCTGCAGTGCTTCGGTCCGGGTAACGCTACGCGGATTTCGATTAAACGGTCGTTAAAGATCGCGTTAAAAGCAAGTTAAATGCAACTTGAAATTGGCCGAGGCCCGGCCTAGCCCTTCCGCGCCGGGGCGCTGCCGTTCGGCGGAGCGCCGACAGATGACCTGCCAGGCTTGCCATTGACGAGGATCGGGCAAGGTCCCGGCCCGGCCGGGGCCCTGTTCAGCGTCGCACCGCAGCGCGGCGTGGGGCCTTTTCGCGCAGCCGGCCGGCCACGTACTGGACGATTTCCCCGGCCACGTCGACCCCGCTGGCCTCCTCGATGCCCTCCAGGCCCGGCGAGGAATTGACCTCCAGCACCAGCGGGCCGCGGACCGAGCGGATCAGGTCCACGCCGGCCACCCCCAGTCCCAGCACCCGCGCGGCGCGGATCGCCACCTCTTGCTCGGCGGCGCTGGCGCGCACGCCCTTGGCGCTGCCGCCGCGGTGCAGGTTGGAGCGGAAATCGCCCTTCGGCGCCTGTCGCTTCATCGCCGCCACCACCTTGCCGCCGACCACGAAGCAACGCAGGTCCGCGCCCTTGGCCTCGGCGACGAACTCCTGCACCAGGAAGTTCGCGTACAGCCCGCGCAGGGCCTCGATCACGCCCTTGGACGCCGACAGCTTCTCGGTCAGCATCACCCCGGCGCCCTGGGTGCCCTCGTTGAGCTTGATCACGTGCGGCGGCGGGCCGAGCATCGACAGCAGGTCGGCGGTGTCGTCGGGGTTGTCGCCGAACACCGTCGCCGGCAGGCCGATGCCCTCGGCGGCCAGCAACTGGTGGCTGCGCAGCTTGTCGCGCGCGCGCAGGATCGCGTCGGAGCTGTTCGGGCTGTAGGTCTCCATCAGCTCGAACTGGCGCAGCACCGCCGAACCGTAGCGGGTGATCGAGGCGCCGATGCGCGGGATCACCGCGTGGTAGCCGGCGATCTCGCGGCCCTTGTAGTGCATCTGGAACCCGTCCGAGGCGATGCGCATGTAACAGCGCAGGGGGTCGAGCACGCGCACGCTGTGGCCGTGCTCGCGCGCGGCCTCGACCAGACGGCGGGTCGAATAGAGCTTGGTGTTGCGCGACAGGATCGCAAGCTTCATCGGGGGGATTCGCGGAGAGAGGGTGGGAACGCGCGCTCAGACGCTGGACGCGCGGCGGCGCAGCCGCCCGTGCAGGAACGAGCGCGCCGGGTCGACCGTGAACGCGCCGGTGACCGCGGTGCGGCCGAGCAGGATCGGGAAGCGCATGCCGCGACGATCCGCCAGGTTTATTTCAATTTCGCGTTCGGTGCCGGCCAGGCTCAGCACAGTACGAATGAACAGGCGCCGAGTGCGATGACCGCCGGAGTCGGTGACCCAGCGCTCGTCGAACACCGGTGCGGCGGCCTCGACCAGGGCGCTGCCGCGGCGCGGGCGCAGGCGGAACCCGACCCAGGGCGCGCCGGCCTCGACATAGCTCCAGTGCGACTCCACGTGCAGCGCCGAGCTGCGCGCGCCGGTGTCGATCTTGGCCCGCATCGCGGCGATGCCCAGGCCCGGCAAAGCGGCCAGCTCGCGCCAGCCGAGGACGATCATCGATGACATCGAACCTCCGCTGCAGGGCGAGCGCGACCGAATGGGAACCTTCGGACGATGGCGCTTGGACCGCGGACGGCCGGCGTCGTTCCATCGCGCCGCAAGGCGACAAAAAAAGCGACCTCATGGTCGCCCTCTGGGAGTACGTTCCGTCGCGACCGGCGCCGCCGCCAGGGCGGCCGCGCCACGTCCCGGAACGGACCGGGCGCGCAGTCTAGCGTGCGTCCCGCGTCAGGTCGATGTGCGCCGCATCGCCGCCTCGACCGCCTCCCGGCACGACAGTGCTCGCCCCGGCATTAGCAAGGCGTGAGGCCGCAGGTCCCGGTAGCGGGCGAACCGGCTGAAGCGTTCGACGGCCGTCCGCCTGTCCGGCCGTCGTCCCGACACCGAGGGACGGAGGGGGTCAAAACGGACGATGGCCATCGGTCGCTCGGCCGCTGCGGCCGGCTTGACGCGCTGCGTCCCTTGCGCGGCGCGCTTCACCTGCGGCTACGGTGCGGCTTTGTATCACTGCTCGGGACACGAACCCCGAGGACCGCCGCCGGAACGCATCGATGGCCAAACCACGAACCACGATCGGACGCACGCTGCCGCGTGCCTTCTACCGCCGCGACCCGCGCATCGTCGCGCCGGAACTGCTGAACAAGCTGCTGGTGCGCGAGGACGGACGCGCCGGCCGTATCGTCGAAGTCGAAGCCTACTGCGGCGCCGACGACCCGGCCGCGCACACCTACGGCGGCCCGACCCGGCGCAACGCGACCATGTTCGGCGACGGCGGCCACCTGTACGTCTACTTCACCTACGGCATGCACTGGTGCGCGAACACGGTCTGCGGAAGCGCCGGCGAAGGCGTCGGTGTGCTGCTGCGCGCGCTCGAACCGGTCCGGGGCCTGGACGCGATGCGCGAGGCGCGCGGCCATCCGGCGCGCGACCGCGACCTGGCCAGCGGTCCGGCGCGCTTGGCCCAGGCCATGGGCATTACCGGCGCGCTCGACGGCGCCGACCTGGTCCGCGGCGACCGCGGCATCCGCTTGATCGACGACGGCACCCCGCCGCCGGCCACGCCCGCCGCCGGTCCGCGGATCGGCATCAGCAAGGCCGTCGACCGGCCGTGGCGCTGGCACCTGGCCGGACACGCGCACGTGTCCAAGGGACCGGGCCGGCGCGGCGAGCGCGGCTGAGCCCAACCGATCGCGCGGCCGCGGCCCGCCGGCGCCGCCGGCTCGGCCCGCCCGCGCCCGCGCCTGGCCTGCGCCGGCGACAAACACCGTTGGGGTCCGATACGGGTGCATGGACGGACGGTGGATGGCTACGGGCGATCGGGTGTCGGGCACCTTGGTGCGCTGGAACGACGAGCGCGGCTTCGGCTTCCTCGCGCCGGACGACGGCGGGCCGCAGGTGTTCCTGCACATCTCCGCCCTCGCCGCCGACAGTCCGCGGCCCCTGCTCAACGAACGCTTCAGCTTCGACACGGTCGTCGACCGGCAAGGCAAGCTCAGCGCAGCGCAGGTGCGCAGGCCCCACGAATCGGCCCGCGCGACCGCCAGACCGCATAGGCGCCGCTCGCGCGCGCGCTCGGAAGGCTTTCCCTGGAGCGGCGCCCTGCTCGTGCTGATCGCGATCGGCGGCGCCGGCTGGTACGCGCGCGACCGCCTCGCCAAGCCTTCGTTCGCGCATGCGCCGCCGACGATCGGATCGCCGCCGGCCCGCACCGGCTACGCCTGCGACGGCCGCACCCGCTGCAGCCAGATGCGATCCTGCGCCGAAGCCCGCTACTTCCTCGCCCATTGCCCGAACGTCCAGATGGACGGCAACGGCGATGGCGATCCGTGCGAGCGGCAATGGTGCAACTAGCTCAACGGACCGAGCGCATGCGCTACGCGGCGCGCGTCGTCGCACCGCGGCGAGAGCGGCCGTGACAACGATCGCGGAACGGACTTGTGCCGATCCATCAACAGAATTCGAAACGCCAGCATCGTTCAAAAAACCGAACAAGCATTACTCGTATAGTCCGGCCGGCACTGCGTCACGCAAATTCCGGACGCCCGCGCGACGACCGCAAGACTCCTTCATGAGGGCAGGAAGCACTGTCATGGGCATCGGGCAAGGCCAGCAACACTACGCCGACTTCATCGGCGGCTTGGACACCGCGACGCGCACCCAGGACGAGGTGCTGTCTCGTCTCATCGCGCGCGGACGCGACACCGCCTTCGGCCGCGAACACGGCTTCGACCGCATCGACAGCCTGGCCGACTTCCAGCGCCGGGTGCCGTTGCGCGACTACGAACAACTGCGTCCCTATGTCGACCGGATCGTCGCCGGCGAGCGCGACGTGCTGTTCGCCGGCGAGGTGTTCCGCTTCATCTCCAGCAGCGGCAGCACCGCCGGCAAGGCCAAAGTGCTGCCCCTGCCGCGCGCCTACTTCGCCGAGGCCTTCAATCCGTTCTACCTGACCTATCTGGAAGGCGCGATGCGCGCCCATCCGGGGTTCGCGGCCAGCCGCGACCGCACGGTCAACTTCAAGTGGGACCCGCTGCGCGACACCGCGGTGCTGGCCAGCGGCGCGCCGCACGTCGGCCTGAGCCAGGTCAACCTGGCCAACGAATTCGGCAGCGCGGCCTTGCTGGAACCGGGCACGCAAGGCCCCTGGGCCAGGGTGCCGGCGGACATCCCGGCCGACCTGGATCGCCTCTACTTCCGCCTGCGGATGGCCGCGGGCCACGACATCCGCCAATTCATCGGCATCAACCCGGCGATCCTGGCGGCGATACCGCAGTTGCTCGACGCCAATGCCGAGCGCCTGTTCGCCGACCTCGCCGACGGCAGCTTCGCCGGCCGCGCGGTCGCCGAGCCCGATCCCGCGCTGGCCGAGCGGCTGGCGGCGCGGCGCGCCGCGCGCGGCCGCCTGCTGCCGGCCGACGTGTGGCCGCAGGTCGAGCGCCTGCTGTGCTGGGACGAAGGCATCGCCGGGATCTACCTGCAACAAGTGGTCGCCGACTACGGCGCCGACGTCGCCGTGCTTCCGGCGCCGCTGGCCGCCTCCGAAGTGCCGCTGGCCATGCACCTGCTGGCCGACGGCCTGCGCGGAGTGATGGCCTACAACGCCGCGTTCTTCGAGTTCCTCGACGTCCAGGCCGGCGACTCGCAGACGCCGTTGCGGCTGCACGAGCTGCGCGCAGGCGGCAGCTATGCGGTGGTGGCGACCCAGGCCGCGGGCTTCTGCCGCTACGTGCTCGGCGACCTGCTGGAAGTGACCGGACGCGCCGGCAGCGTGCCCACGGTGGCCTATGCCGGGCGCTTGACCCAGTCCGCGACGGTGCCCGAGTCGGCCCTGCTGCGCTTCATGCGCCGCTACAACGACGAGTACGACCTGCGCTTGCGCAACTTCACCTTCGTGCCGGCGGCGCAGGGCGTGCTCGACCTGCTGGTGGCCTGCAACGATGCCCAGCCGGTCGATATCCGCGAGCAAACATTGCGCCAGGCCTATGCCGCGGACGCGGCGATGGCCGGCACCCGTCTGGGCGAGGTACGGCAAGTGCCGCCGGCTTACTTCACCCAGCAATGGTGCGACCGCGTCGCCGCCGGCCTGCGTCCGCCGCAGGTCAAGGACCGCATCGTGAGCCCTTCGCGATGATCGGCTTCGTCCTCGCCATCCTCGGCTGCTTCCTGCTCGGCGACCTGGTGCGCCGCTTCGGCGCGCCGGCCGAGGTCTCGCGCAAGTCGGTGCACGTCAGCAGCTGCCTGGTCGTCGCGGCTTTCCCGCTGTTCGGCATCGGCTACCGCGAGCTGTTCTGGATCGCCGCCGGCAGTTTCGCCGCGATCGCCCTGTTGCGCGGCACCGTGCTGCTGCGCTCGATCATGGGCGTGGAACGCAAGTCCTACGGCGACCTGCTGCTGCCGCTGTCGCTGATGGTGGCGACCTCGATCGGCCTGTCCTACCCCGCCTTCGTCGCCGCCTACCTGGTGCTGGGCATTTCCGACGCCCTGGCCGGGGTGGTCGGCGAGGCCTACGGCCGCCGCCGCTACACCTTGTTCGGCCACGCCAAATCGTACGCCGGCAGCGCGGCGTTCTTCCTGTCGGGGCTGGCCATCCTGGTGCCGGCCGGCGTGTGGATGGGCCTGCCGGCCACCGCCGCCGTGCTGGTCGCCGTGGCGCTGGGCGCCGCGCTGACCCTGATCGAGGCGTTTTCGCACCAGGGCACCGACAACCTGTTGCTGCCGCTGATCGCGGCGATTTCCCTGCAGACGCTGTTGTCCCCGCCGCTCCAGGACGCGGCGATGCGCGCGAGTACATGATGGCCAAGATTCTGGTGGTGATCGGCCCTTCCGGGGTCGGAAAGAGCACCCTGTTCGGACCGCTGCGCCGGGAGGGGCTGGTCCAGTTGGTGCCGACCTGGACCACGCGCAAGCCGCGCCATTACGAAGACCCGGCCAACGCCGACCATGTCTTCGTCGACGACGAGGAGTTCAGCGCGCGCGAACGGGACGGTTTCTTCCTCGAGACCGCGCAGCTGTTCGGCCTGCAGGCGCGCTACGGCCTGCCGCGCCAGGCCCTGCACAGCGACGGCGGCCGCATCCGCGTGCTGATGATGCGGGCGATGCTGGTGCAGCGCCTGTCGCGCTATTTTCCGACCCATGTGGTCTACCAGGTCGAAGCGCCGCGCGCGCGGGTCGAGGCGCACCTGCGCACGCGCCTGGAGCGCGACGGCGACATCGGCTCGCGCCTGGCCGGCTTCGAGGACGAACTGCGGATGGGCCGGCCGCTGGCGCAACGCATCGTCGACAACAGCCAGACCCCGGCGCTGGCCCAGGCGCAGTTGCGCGCCTGGTTGCGCGAGGACTTCGCCGAGAGCGGCATGACCGCATGAGCACGCTGTACGCGCCGGTCGGCATCACCCCCACCAAGCCGCTCACGCCCTCGCATCTCAAGGGCGCGCTGCTGTTGGACTTCATGCGCCGCTTCGAAGGCTTGTTCACCCCCGGCGCGATCTGGCACAACCGCCGTCCCTGGGACATCTCGCTGCAGACCATCCGCTTCTGGGACTACCTCGACCGCGAACAGGCCGGCACCGACTTCGAAGCGATGAGCGAGGGCGAGATCGGCGCCCTGTACGTGGAATGCCACCGCAGCGGCCCGCTGCCGTCGGCCGAACGCATCGCCGCCTACGCGCGCCGGATCGAGAACGAAGGCTACGTGCACCCGGCCTCGCGCCGGATCCTGGCGCTATGGGGCCGGGTCTTCGTCACCCTCGGGCTGGCCCCCGACGCCCTGTTCCACTCGGTGCCCTTCGGCCTCGACCAGGACGCCGTGCTGGCGCGGCTGCAGGCCCGGGACCTGCTGCTGGACCAGCGCCGCTTCGGCGGCGGCGTCTACCTCGACCTCACCGAGCAGGGCCGGCCGCTGCGGGTGCTGATCTCCGAACAAGGCCTGCCCAACTATCTGCTGGCGATCCTGCGCGACCTGCTCGACCGCGCGCCGCAGCACGACCGTGTCTGCCTGTACCACGACGCCAACATCGAGCGCGACTACGAAACCCTGCTGCGGGTGCTGCAGCGCTTCGGCCTGACCTGCCGCCGGGTCGGCTTCAGCCGGGTGCCGGTCGAAGGCCTGGTGCTCAGCGCCAAGCAAGGCGGCTGGGAGCAATACACCGGCGCGCGCCTGCTCGAACGCGTCGCCGGCGGCGCCAGCGATGCCGAAATCCGCCTCGGCTTCCGGCTCTACTTCCTGCATGCGCTGGGCCTGCGCGAACCGGCCAGCTATTCCGACGCCGGCCTGGGCCAAAGCCTGGAGCGCGCGCGCCGCCTGCTCGCCGCCCACCAGCCGGCGCCGCTCACCGCTGCCGACCGGGTCGCGCTGGCGAACCTGATCAAGCGCGACGGCAGCGCCAACGTCTACGGCGCGCTGTCGGTGCTGGAACAGAAGAAAGCCGGCCCCGGCCTGCGCCACGCGGTGATGCGATGCCTGCTGTGACGACCCCGAGCGCGACCATGCCGAACGACCTCGATCCTCTGCACCAAACCCTGATGCAGCGGCGGCTGGACGCGGTCGCCCGCGCCGGCGAACGCGCCGCCGCCCGCCGCACTTTGTTCGTGGTCGTGCGCGAACCCGACCTTCCCGCGCTGGCGCGCGGTCTCGCCCGCGTCATCGCCGACATGCCCAGCGACGACCGCCAGGCCTGGCTGGCCAACTTCACCAAGGTCCGCCTGTTCGCCGGACACCCCGGCCGCACCGCCGTCGCCGCGCTGCTGAGCCACATCCAAGCCGATACCCTCGGCTACGCCCTGATCGACGCCGAAGCCCGCCATCCGCGCCTGGCCGATCTGCTGGTGCCGTTGAAGACCCGCACCGGCCCGGATCCGGATAGCGAGATCGAACTGGTCTGGGACGAGGGCGAGGGCCGCTGGGAACTGGAGATCGACGTCGGCGGACTGGATTGGCCGCGCTACCTGGTGCATGTGCTGCACCTGCTGGCCGAGGCGGCGATCGTCGACCCCGGTTTCGGCGGGCGGATCAGGCTAAAGCATCGCAGCGCGGCGCCGGTTTGCACCGAGGACGCGGTGCAGTTGCGGTTGGACCTGGATGAGTCGCCGCCGGGGTGTCGGGCGGTGCTGCGGCCCGAAACCCAGTCCATCCGGAGCCATCGCCCCGCCCGCCATACGACGGGTTGAAGCGCATCGGATGGCCAGCCTCAACCCCCGTCGGGTTGCCGGTCCGGGGACGCGGGCTCGACCACCGGCAGGGTGACGGCCTCGACCTGCTCCGGCGTCAAAGAGTTCGGCCCGGCCCCCGTCTCCAAGATGTGCTTGTTCAAGGCGTACAGTTCCTGCACCGGCGTGCCAGTGAGGCAATGGATGCGGTTCTGGCTAATCCGGAAGTGCTCGGCGGGGTAGTCGGACGGGTTCGGCGGCACCCATTCGATGTAGGTCGCGTCGCCAGCGAACACGCCCGGCACCGCCCGGGCGCGGTCCTTGCGCCGCCGTGCTTCCATCTCGGAGACCGGCGCGCAACCGGCCCAGCCGCCACCGCGCGCGGCGAACACCGGGTAGTGGGCGAGCTCCGACAGGCGATCGCCGTCGCGGCGCAGGAACAGCAAGGCGTGGCTGAAACCCAGCAGGTGCGGCTCCCCGAGATGCTGGTAAAACTCGAACTCCACCATCGCCCCCTCTTGGCGGCCGTGCAGCCGCTGCAGAACGCGGTAGCGCGCTCGATAGCCGCCACCCAGCGAGTCCGGGTCGTGGATATCGTCCAGCGCGACCCGTTCGCCGACCACGACCACGAGATCGGCCTGCGGATCCGGCGCCGCCGCACCAGGAGGCTCGGGCGAAGCGGTTGCTGGCGTGGGCGGGGTTGCGGCCTGGCGCGTGCAAGCGATCACCGTCGTCAACGCGAACAACAGCAGCGGAACGGTGCGGCGGGTGGCTCGGAGCATCGCGAGTTCCTTTCCTTGGATGCCCCATCCTCTCCTTGGCGCGGGGCCCATGCAAGCGCGTTGCGCCACCATATGCACTGCGTCGCCGGCATGAAAGGGCAGACGCCGGAGGTTCAGATGACTTTGCTGACGAATGCCCGCCCTTCCTGCTTCCGCCGCGATTGGCGAGCGTCTGCGCAAGACTCGGCTCGCCAAGAGGGACGCCTACGGCTGCCGGCCGCAGCCCATGCACTTTCGTCGACCGCCTCGGGAACCGACCCGAGTCTTGTCAACTGCACGGGCCGGCGACCGGCTCGTCATGCCGCGATGCGGTCGGGACCGTGTCAAATGACCTTGTTTCCGGTGCCCTGGTCGTCCAGTTGCGGCTCGTTGTCGGTATTGACCGAGTTGTCCTGGCCCTTGAACGTCACTTGCCGGTAACTGCGCCCCAACAGCGTGTTGCGATCGCCGGCGACGGTCGCGTGCCCCACTTCGGTCATGTTGAAGGTGTTGTCCGAGCCGACGGTTTCCAGCGTCTCGACCTTTTCGTTGAGCACGGTGACCTGGGTGCCTTCGACGCGGATCGATCGGGCGTGGTCGACGTTGACCGATCCGTTCGAGCCGGTGATGACGACCGCGCCGCATTGGCCGTTGAGCACGGTCTGGAAGTCGTTCTTGGTGATCCGCACGTTCGCCCCTTGGCCGCAGCTGGCGCCGCTGGCGGGATCGACGAGTTCGTTGGACATCGCCGCGCCGACGGCCCCGCCCGCACCGTCGCTGCAAGCGGCCGCCGCGAGGCACAAGGCGGAAGCGGCGAGCAGGCGCGTGTAGCGCCACGAGTGGTCGGTGCGTGAGTTGCCGCGCGGGTGGATTCGAGCCTTCATCGAAGCGTCCTTGTTTGGATTAGGTTGGGTCAGTGGCCGGCCGACTTCGCCGGACTGCTTGATATCGCCATTGATCGAGGGCTCCGAACCGGCGGGGCCGGCCTGCAGGAGCGGCGCCGGTTATACCATCGGTCGCGTCCAGGCCCAGTCAGCCGCTGGCGCCGCCTCAACCCGCATGCACCCGACGATGGCGGCACTTGAGCACGACCTTAGGGCCGCCCGGCCATGGCGCCAAGCAAATTCCCCTGCCCCCTTTTCAGGGGCGGAGAAGCACCCCCATCGCAGTGGATCGCTCCCAGGCAAGCCGAAGCGGCGCTAGCCGCAACGCAGGCTGGGCAATGACGGCGCGAGCCAGGAGTGGACTCGGCACGAAACAGCGCCTGCGGCGATACCTCGCGGGAGGCAGCGCGGTCTGGGTTTGGGATTCGCAGAAGTCTTTGCGAGTCGGCGCGTACGCGCGGCAAAGGCCCGGAAGGGCGGAGACTGGGAGATGGAGCGGGTGATGGGAATCGAACCCACGCTAGCAGCTTGGGAAGCTGCAGTTCTACCATTGAACTACACCCGCTTACCGGGCAAGTCTAAGCCGCGGCCGCGGCGCTGGCAATGCGCGGCCCGGGCGGGCGGCGAACAACCGGCAAGCCAAGAAAAAACCGGGCCTTGCGGCCCGGTTTTTCGTTTGCGGCCTTATTCGACGACGGCGTCGATCAGAAGCCGCTGCCGATCTGGGCGAACACCGTGGTGTTGTTGCCGGCGCCCTGGCCGATGGTGGCGCTGGCGCCGAGGTTGGTGTCCAGGCCGAACAGCTTGGTGCGCACGCCGAACAGCAGGGTGCCGTAGTTCTGGTCGAAGTGGCGGCCCTTGACCGCGTAGTCGCCCAGGCCCTGCACGCTCTGCAGGCGCGCGAACGCCTGGTCCGGGGCGTCCTCGAACTCGCGGTCCAAGGTCAGGCGCGCGTAAGGACGGAAGCTTTCGCTGTGGGTGTAGTGGACCTGGTAGCCGACGCTGCCGATCAGCGAGTCGAACTCCTGCTTCGGGTAGGCCAGCGAGGTGGCCAGGGTCGGGTCGCTTTCGGCGAAGCCGTCGACTTCGATGGTCTGCGAGACCAGGCCCAGCACCGGGCCGTGGCGCAGCGCGTCGTGGCCGAACTCCCAGCCGCCGTTGACCGCGACGGTGACGTTGTCGCCGTCGGCCGAGCCGTGGTGGACGCGGGAGACCGGGCCGAGGTTGGCGTTGCGGTCGATGTCGTAATCGAGCTTGGTGTAGCTGACCTGGCCGTTGACCCAGGCGCGCTCGCCGTACCAGCCGGCGAAGCCGCCGATGCTGGCTTCCTTCTGCTCGAACTCGCCGTGGCGCAGGCCGAAGTCCTGCTTCTGCTGGCCGTAGCCGGCGAAGGCGCCGAACACCAGGTTGCCGCGGTGCCAGTCGACGCCGCCGGTCAGCGCCGGGCCGGCGCCGTCGTACAGGTCGCCGTGGCCGTAGCGCTGGAAGTCGCCGCGCAGGCTGGCCCACCAGCGCATGCCCTCGCCGTCCGGGCGCTCGCCGATGTGGGTGGTGACCTGGTCGGCGCGGGCGCGGCCGGTGGCGGCGGCCGAGTTCGGCAGCACGGCGATGAAGCGCGGCGCTTCCAGCACGCCCAGGGCGTAGTCGGCGAGGATCTTGTGCGCCTTGCCCGAGGGGTGCACGCCGTCGGCGAAGGCGTAGGTTTCCGGCGCGTCCGGGGTGGCGTAGTTGACCGGGCTGCAGGTCACCGACGAGGCGGTGATCTGCGGGTTGCAGGCGGTGCCGGTGACGTTGGTGATGCCGTACGGAGCCGGGTTGGCGACGATTTCGCGCAGCAGGCTGAAGGTGTTGAGCGGGATCACCCGCAGGCCGGACGCGGCCAGGCCGCTGTACAGGGCGTTGTTGTAGCTGGTCGCCAGCTGGGTGCCGGTGGCCTGGGCGGCCGCGCCGCCGGCGCGGAACTGCGGGGTCGAGCCCAGGTCGGGCACGGTCGGCACCAGGATGTATTCGGCGCCGGCGTTGCGCAGCGAGGCGACCACGCCGATCTGGGCGGTGACGGCATTGGCGATGGTGGTCTGCGCCGGGGCGCCGGCAACCACCGCGAACAGGTCGTTGGCGCCGCCCCACACGCTGTACAGCGCGTTCGGGTCGGCACGGCCGCCGGTGCTGGCCAGGTAGTTCGCGGTCTGGGTGGCCAGCGACGGAATGGTGCCCAGCGCGCCGGTGGTGTTGGTGCCGGTGCGGGCGCCGCCGACGGCGTAGTTGTCGCCGCCCTGGTTGGCGCTGGCGGCGTTGCCGCCGTAGTACTCGCCCAGGTATTCCGACCAGACCAGGCCCGGGTTGGTGGTGAAGCGGCCGAGCAAGGCGCCGTTCGGGCCGACCGCCTGGACCAGGCGCGGACGGAACCAGCCCGAGTCGGTCAGGCTGTCGCCGATGAAGACGGTCTTGGAGTAGTCCTGGGCCAGGGCCGGGACGGTCGCCAGCAGCAGTGCGGCGGCCAGCGCGGTACGAACGGGTTTCATCATGAACTTCCCTGCGGTGATGTGACGGGTGGTGGTGGCGACGGGCCCGGCCCGCGAACGGGCCGGCCCGGGCCGGAAGGAGCTCCGCCCGGGCGACATACGCCGGCGGATGGCCGATCCAAACACGCGCGGACCGGCCAAGGCAAGGCGCAGCGCGGCAAAACGGCGCGGCGATTATCGCCGCTGCGGCGGCCGGCGACCGCGGCCGAAGGTCACGAACCGGGCATCGCGCCGCCAGCGCCGGCACTGGCCGCTACGCGGCGCGCACGCGACAATGCGCGCATGAACATCCAGCTCAACGGCGAGCCGCGCACGCTCGCGGCCGCGCTTACCGTGGCCGAACTGCTGCGCCGGGAAGGGCTCGGCGAACGCCGGGTCGCGGTCGAAATCAACGGCGAAATCGTCCCGCGCGGTCGCCACGCCGAGCAGGCGATCGGCGAAGGCGACAAGATCGAGATCGTGCACGCGCTGGGCGGCGGCTGAGGCTCGCCGTTGCGCAGCGAACGGCGCAGGCTCCGGGCTTCGGCGGCGGCGCTTGCGTACGTCGCTGCGATTGTCGCGGCTCACGCCGCTCCTACAAAAGCCGAGCGCGGCTACTGCCCCCTGTAGGAGCGGCGTGAGCCGCGACAGCCGCAGCGGTGGACAGCACGCCGCGCTCCGAAGCCACGCATCGTCCGGCGCCCCTTAGGCAACGCATCCCCACAAAGAAAAGAGCCCCGGCCGAAGCCGGGGCTCAAGTACGACCTCCAAGCACGCATTCGTATCAGGCGTATCAGGTACCGGCGTCGACGATGGTCGCCGGCGAGACCGAGCAATGGCCCGGACCGGTGGTGCCTTCGTTGTAGGCGGCCAGGATGCCCGCGAGGTTGATCGCCGTATCGCGTGCCGCACCCTTCGGAGCGGCCGAGCTGCGGCCGGTGAACCACGCCGTAGCCTGGGCGATCGCGCTCTGCACCGCAGGCGGCGCGCTCGCGCCGGCTTCGACGTTGAGGCGGGCGGCCATGTACTGGTGCGCCAGGATGTAGTACGCGTTGCCACCCTTCGGCGGCGTCCAGAACACCTTGTACCAGGTCTGACCGGAGCTGAAGAACAGCGTGTCTTCTCCGATGATGGCCCAGGTCGCGTCGTACGGCGCAGGACCGTACTTCGAGTGGGTCTTCCAGTAGCCCTGGGTGTAGGTGCAACCCGCGGCGGCGCACAGTTCCGGCACCTTCACGGTGACGATGGCCTCGTCGCTGGCGTTGACGCCGCCCGCTTCGCCGATGCCACTCACCGTCAGCACGTTGGGAACCATGAACTCGCAGGTGTTGCCCGGACCGGTCTGGTTCGGCAGGATCCACGCCGCGAAGATATCCAGGCTCTCGACGATGTTCGGATCGGGGTTGATGTCCCCGGTGACGAACTTGGCGAAGCTGTCGCACACCAACGGCTCCACGATCCAGCCGAAGCTGCCGCCGAGGTTGAGGCCCGGCGTACCGTTGAACAGGTCGCTGGCCACGACGCAAGCGTCGGCTTCAGTGGTGGGCGCGCCGAACGAGAACGCGGCCTGGTTCGAGGTGTAGCTCTTGAAACCGCAGTCGCTGGCGTTGCCGGCGGCGTCGTAGCACTTCAGCACGCGCTGGATGCTGGCTTCGTTGTAGCCGGCGGTCTTGTCGGCCACGTCCGCAGCGTAGTCGCAGCTCAGCGAGGTCGCGCCCGGCGGTTCGCAGGTCGGAGCCACGGCCTGAGTCGCGCCGCCGTTGAAGTGCAGCGTGTCGCTCGGGTCCGCGGGGCTGAACTGCGGCGTCACATCGCCCGGCCAGCTGATCAGGATGTTGCCGCTGACCCTGAAGCCGCTTTCCGACTCGATGCTGCGGGTCGCCGCGAGACGATAGACCGTCTCGTAGTTGCCGCCGGCATTGAGCAGAACCTGCACGTCGTCGCACAGGAAGTTGCCGGCGTACGGACCGCCGACGATCGGATCGGCCAGGCAGCCTTGCATGCCGACCACCTTGGCGTCGGCCGGCGTCACCACCACGTGCTTGTCCGGAGTCCAGGCATAGTCGCGGTCGTAGCGGGTGTTCGCGGTCTTGACGACCGAAACGGTCCGGCAGGCCACGGTCACCATCGCCGAGTCGCTGGCGGTGGCGTTGGTGCTGGCGCTGGTGCTCCAGGTACCGGTCGCGGTGTTGGTGTGCTGGCCCTGGTCGGCGCCGCACACGAACGGCTGCGGACGCGGATACGTCCACACGTACGGCCCGTTGCCGAGGCTGAAGCTGTGGTCCGGGTTGTTCGGCAGGATCGAGTCGTCGATCGCGAAGGTATCGCCGTAGCTCTCGGCCGGGTTGGCCGGGATCGTGAACGGCGCGCTCGCGGTGAAGGTGTAGCTCGTGGTGCCTCCGCTGCTGCCGTCGTCGCTGCAACTGCAGGACTTTCGCTCGGTGGTGATGCCCGCGGCGTTGATGCCGCCGGTAGCGCTGAGCAGGAACGGATGACTGATGCTGCTCAGCTCGAACGCGTAGCTGCAGGACAGGATGATCTTGTCCGCATTCGGCGCCGGTTTGACGCAGTTGAGGGTGTCGGTGTCGCCGCTGGCGGCGGTCCATTGCAGCGTGAACTGGGTCGCGCTGTTGTTGAACTGCAGGGTGTCGACGACCGCGGTGGCCTTCCAGCCGAAGCTGAAGGGGTCCTTGACGGTGATGGTGCCGGCGACGCGGTACATACCGCGCGTGGTCGGCGTCGCGGTGACGGTGTATTCGACCTGGTGGCTGTCGCCGTCGAGCATGGTGATGCTCTCGGGGGTGACGGTCTTTTCGATCTGCCAGTCGGTGTAGCGCTTCCAGCTGGCCACGGCGGTCTTTTCGCCGGTCGGCTTGGGCAGGAAGCAGAACGCGACATGGCTGACGCCGGCGGGCTCGCCGCTGGCGTTGTTGGGCGCGTATAGATTGATATCGCTGAGGACGGCAGGGTCGTAGTGGAAGACGTTATAGGCGTTGCCGCCCTTGATCACGATGTAGTCCATCGGGATGCTCGAAGTGAAGCCGATGTACTTGTTCTGCCCGGAGGGCGTGTAGTTGAAGGTGATGGTCTGGCCGTTGCCCAGGTTGTAGACCTGGCCGTCGATGGGTGCGCCGCCGGAACTGGCCCCGCCGCCCTGCCAGGTGCCGACGCCGGGAAGGTCGTCGCACCCGGCGAAGTTGCCGGGGTAGGTGGTGGGTTGCACCGAGGCGGCCCAGGCCGCGGTTGGCAAGGCTCCGACGGAAGCCATGAGCAGCGCCGCTGCGAGCAGCGGACGCCAGCGTCGGTTGGTGGACATGTCAGAACTCCGTGAGCGGGGCAGCAAGCGCCCGGTTCTTCGCGCTCGGTAGCTCGGCCATGCCGCCCCCTATGCGGATCGGCATCCGTGGCTTTGCGACGCCGGCTCGCGCCGGTTGTGCCTTTTTCGAGTCCTGTACAACGGCGGCACCCGCTTCCCCTGGCGGGCGCCGCGACGGCACTGCAGAGCGCTGTATCGGCAACGCCCTCCCCAGGTACCGCTAGGCCGGACTATACGCCGCATTTTGCGACGTCAGTCACATTATTTGAGCCGGACGACGAACGGTCGCCGATTGCGATGGGCGGCCCGCGCAGGCCTCCGGAGTGGCCGGTTTCTGCCGCCGCTGCCGTGGATGCGCCCCTCCCATCTGGCGACCGCCCAGGGACGGAGGGGATCAAGCGAGCTGGATCCCCTGCCTCCCTTTGCTCCCTGCTTCGCCCCCTTCGCTCGCTGCTCGCTCGTCAGTCCCCGCTCAGCCCCGGGGTCCAAGCGCCGGCCGATATCCGACATAATTCGACGATGACGAATACCGCCTTCTCCGATCCGCTGGTCATCGCCGGCAAGACCTACCGCTCGCGCCTGTTGACCGGCACCGGCAAGTTCCTCGACCTCGAACAGACCCGCCTGGCCACCGAGGCCGCCGGCGCCGAAATCGTGACCGTGGCGATCCGCCGTACCAACATCGGCCAGAACCCCGGCGAGCCCAACCTGCTCGACGTGCTGCCGCCGGACCGCTACACCCTGCTGCCCAACACCGCCGGCTGCTACAACGCCGAGGACGCGGTGCGCACCTGCCGCCTGGCGCGCGAGCTGCTCGACGGCCACAAGCTGGTCAAGCTGGAAGTGCTGGGCGACCAGCGCACCCTGTTCCCCGACGTGGTCCAGACCCTGGCCGCGGCCGAGACCCTGGTCAAGGACGGCTTCGACGTGATGGTCTACACCTCCGACGATCCGATCCTGGCCAAGCGCCTGGAGGAGATCGGCTGCGTCGCGGTGATGCCGCTGGCCGCGCCGATCGGCTCCGGCCTGGGCGTGCAGAACCGCTACAACCTGCTGGAGATCGTCGAGAACGCCAAGGTGCCGATCCTGGTCGACGCCGGCGTCGGCACCGCCTCGGACGCGGCGATCGCGATGGAGCTGGGCTGCGACGGCGTGCTGATGAACACCGCCATCGCCGGCGCCCGCGACCCGATCCTGATGGCGCATGCGATGAAGCTGGCGATCGAGGCCGGCCGCGCCGCGTTCAAGGCCGGCCGGATCCCGCGCAAGCGCTACGCCAGCGCGTCCTCGCCGGTGGACGGATTGATCGGCTGATGACGGACTCCGGTTCCAAGGACAAACCCGGCCCGGGCGAGGGCAAGGTCCCGCCCAAGCCGTTCACGATCGAGGAAGGCCGCCGCCAGGTGCGCAGCTTCGTGCTGCGCCAGGGCCGCTTCACCCCGGCCCAGCAGCGCGCCTTCGACGAGTTGTGGCCGCGCTTCGGCATCGACTACCAGGGCGCGCCGCGCGACTACGACGCGATCTTCGGCCGCCATGCCAGGCGCGTGCTCGAAATCGGCTTCGGCAACGGCGAGGCGCTGCGCTTCGCCGCCCAGCACGACCGCGAGCGCGACCTGATCGGCATCGAGGTCCACGCCCCCGGCGTCGGCCGGCTGCTGAACGCCCTGGCCGAGGACGCCAGCGACCACGTCCGCCTGTACCACCACGACGCGGTCGAGGTGCTCAACCACGAAGTCGCCGACGGTTCGCTGGACGAGATCCGGATCTACTTCCCCGACCCCTGGCACAAGAAGCGCCACAACAAGCGCCGCCTGGTCCAGCCCGCGTTCGCGCAGCTGCTGGTGCGCAAGCTCGCCGCCGACGGCCGCTTGCACCTGGCCACCGATTGGCAAGACTATGCCGAGCAGATGTGGGACGTGCTCGATGCCACCCCCGGCCTGGCCAACCGCGCTGGCCCGCGCGGCAGCGTGCCGCGACCGGACTGGCGCCCGCAAACCCACTTCGAGACCCGCGGCCAGAAGCTCGGGCATGGGGTGTGGGATCTGTTGTACGACCGAGTCCGGGAATCGGGAACGGAGAATGGGGAATAGGACCGGAGACTGGCTTGGAAACCGTGGCGGACTATTGGCGACATGCGCAAAGGCCCGAATCGCCGGTCGGCGGGTTCGTTCGCTTTAACGATTCCCCACTCCCCATTCCCTGTTCCCGCCGCTGATGGACACCGCCCTCGCGCTCACCACCGACATGAAGCTCGTTCTCGGGCTGGTGGTGTTCACGATGGCGATGTTCCTGTTCGAACGCATCCGCGCCGACGTGGTCGCGCTGGTGGTGCTGGTGCTGCTCGGCCTGTCCGGGCTGGTCGAGCCGGACGAGCTGTTCAACGGCTTCTCCGGCAACGCGGTGATCAGCATCATCGCGACCATGATCCTGGGCGCCGGGCTCGACCGCACCGGCGCCCTGAACCGGCTGGCCGGCTGGCTGCTGCGGCGCGCGCACGGCATCGAGCAACGCCTGCTGCTGCTGACCACCGCGGTGGCCGGGCTCAATTCATCGTTCATGCAGAACCCGTCGGTGATGGCGCTGTACATGCCGGTCGCCTCGCGCCTGTCCTCGCGCACCGGCCTGTCCCTGCCGCGGCTGCTGCTGCCGATCGCGGCCGCGATCGTCATGGGCGGCGCGCTGACCATGGTCGGCAATTCGCCGCTGATCCTGCTCAACGACTTGCTGCTCAACGCCAACAGCAACCTGCCTTCGGGCGCGGCGACCATCGAGCCCTTGAAGATGTTCGCGCCGCTGCCGATCGGCCTGGCCCTGCTCGCCGCCTCGCTGGCCTACTTCCATTTCTTCGGCGACAAGCTGCTGCGCGACGACGGCGAGAAGGGCGCGACGCCGGCCCGCACCCAGAGCTATTTCGCCAAGGCCTACGGCATCGAGGGCGACGTCTACGAGCTCACCGTCACCGCCGACAGCCCGCTGGTCGGCATGTCGCTGGGCGAGGCCGAAGCCCTGCGCGGCGCGCCGCTGCTGCTGGCGCTGAAGAGCGACAACGAATCGCGCCTGGCGCCGCCGGCCGACACCCGGATCTGGGTCGGCAGCGTGCTCGGCGCGATGGGGCCGAAGCAGCAGGTCGCCGACTTCGCCCAGAACCATTTCCTGCGCCTGTCCTCGCGTCTGCGCAACTTCGCCGACCTGTTCAACCCCAGCCGCGCCGGCATTTCCGAGGCGGTGGTGCCGGCGACCTCGGGCTACATCGGCAAGACCGCCGGCGACCTGCACCTGCGCAAGCAGTCCGGCCTGAGCCTGCTGGCGATCAACCGCGACAAGAGCGTGCTGCGCGAGAACGTGCGCAGCGTGCCGATGCGCGCCGGCGACATGCTGGTGTTCCACAGCATCTGGACCGACCTGGCCAGCGCCGCGGCGAGCAAGGACCTGGTGGTGGTCACCGACTACCCCAAGGGCGAGCAGCGCCCGCACAAGCTCAAGATCGCCCTGGCGATCTTCGCCGTGGCCATGCTGCTGGCGCTGTCCTCCCGCCTGCCGGTGTCGATCGCGCTGATGACCGGCGTGGCCGGGATGCTGATCGCCGGGGTGATCAACATCGACGAGGCCTACGCGGCGATCAACTGGAAGACCGTGTTCCTGATGGCCTGCCTGATTCCGCTGGGCTGGGCGATGGATTCCAGCGGCGCAGCGGCATGGATCGCCGGGCACAGCATCGAGCGGCTGCCGCAGGGGACGCCGGTGTGGCTGCTGGAGATACTGGTCGGCCTGCTGACTACGGCCTTCTCGCTGGTGATCAGCCACGTCGGCGCGACCATCGTGGTGGTGCCGCTCGCGGTCAACCTGGCCCTGGCGGCCGGCGGCAACCCGACCGCGTTCGCGCTGATCGTGGCGCTGTCGGCGTCGAACAACTTCATGACCGCGTCCAACCCGGTGATCTCGATGATCACCGGCCCGGCCGGCTACAGCGGCAAGGAACTGTGGAAGATCGGCGGCCCGCTGTCGCTGATCTACACTGTGGTGACGGTGCTGATGGTCAACGTGCTGTTCTGGGGCAAGTAGGCGCACGGGTAGCGGCTACGGGCTGAGCGGGCGCGGGTTCGGACGAGCAGGAACAAATCCCCCTGCCCCCCTTTTTCAAAGGGGGGGGGAGCGATAGGTGGGGCGCTGGGGCGTGAGTGATTTCGCGTAGGCAACTCAGCGCCGCTGACGCTCACCTCGCCGAAGCGCGCGCACTTCCGGTGCACGACGAGTCCAGCCGAAGCATTCCCCCCTTTGAAAAAGGGGGGCAGGGGGGATTTGCTTTTGAGCTTTTGAGCTGTGCAGCCTCCGAACCCTACCCGCTCACCCCAGCCACACCGCCCCGTCGCGCACCGTCACCGCGACCGCACGCAGCGCTTCGCCGCGGCAAGGGCCGGCGGTGCACAGCCCGGCTTGCAGTTCGAAGCTGGCGCCGTGCGCAGCGCAGACCAGCAGGCCGTCCTTGCTCTTGAGGAACTGGCCCGGCGCCCAGTCCAGGCGGCGTCCGGCGTGCGGGCAGATGTTGAGCCAGGCGCGCACGGCGTCGCCGTCGCGGTACAGCACCAGCGATTCGGCGTCGCCGTCGAGGGTCGCCTCGACCTCGGCGAAACCGCCGTCGGCCAGGCGCTCCAGGGCGATCAATAGTTGACCGCCGGGGTCGCTGCCGCCGGCCGGGTTTAACGAAGTTCTCACACCCTCGTCCATGCCTGCAACGATACTCACGTGTCCGGCGAATGGCCGCATTGTCTCACGACACCCGAAATGTTTGCCCACAGCTTCCGCTTCACCGATCACCGGTCGCAATGGAATGCGTTCCAGTCGCGCATGCGCAGCGCTTTCGAGCCGCGCAAGCCGCGCCATCGCCTCCTGCGGTTCGTGCTCGGCGTGGTCGGGCTGGGACTGCTCGCCTTGCTGGTGATGTTCAGCGTGTTCGTCGGCGCGGCGATGATCGCCGTCGGCCTGGGCTACAAGCTGTGGAAGCGTCGCGGCCGGCCGGTCGCACGCAGCCGCGGCGGCCGCGACGTGGTCGAAGGCGAGTACCGCGTCGTCGCGCCGGCCCTGCTCGGCCGCTCTTCCACGCCGAATGCCCGCTGAGCTCATGACCGACGTCGTCGCGGCGCCGCCGCTCACCCGCATTCCGGTCCGCGGCGCCGATGTCGCCGACGGTACGTTCTTCCCGGTCCGCCGCGTCTACTGCGTCGGACGCAACTTCGCCGAGCACGCGCGCGAGATGGGCGCGACGGTGCCGACCTCGGCCGCCGACCGCGGCCGGCCGGTGTTCTTCCTCAAGCCGCACGACGCGATCGAGCTCGGCGAGGACGTGCCCTACCCGCCCGGCACCGACGACCTGCACCACGAGGTCGAACTGGTGGTCGCGATCGGCCGCGATGCGCCGCCCGGCGAACTGTCCGTCGCCGACGCGCCGGGGCTGATCTACGGCTACGCGGTCGGCCTGGACCTGACCCGCCGCGACCTGCAGGCGCAGGCCAAGGCCAAGGGCCTGCCCTGGGACATCGGCAAGGCCTTCGACCACGCCGCTCCGGTCAGCGCCATCGTTCCGGCCGCCGACGTCGGCGAGCTCGGCGCGCGCGCGCTGTGCCTGGAAGTCAACGGCGAACTGCGCCAGCGCGGTTCGCTCGACGACCTGGTCTGGAACGTCGCCGAAATCCTGCACGAGCTGTCGCGCCTGTACGCGCTGCGCGCCGGCGACCTGGTCTACATGGGCACCCCGTCCGGGGTCGGCCCGCTGCGGCCGGGCGACCGCTATCGGGCGACGCTGGAAGGCGTGGCCGAACTCCACGGCCGCATCACTCCGGTCCGGGCATAGTCCGCGCCGGCGCGATGGCGCCTCATTCATGTCGTCAACCAGGGAGAGCATGCGATGGGCATGATCAGCGAGTTCAAAGAGTTCATTGCGCGCGGCAACGTGGTCGACCTGGCGGTCGGCGTGGTGATCGGCGCGGCGTTCGGCAAGATCGTCACCGCCCTGGTCGACGGCATCGTCATGCCCGCGGTCGGTTATTTCAGCGGCGGGGTCAACGTCAGCGACTGGAAGCACGTGCTCAAGCCGGCCCAGTTGGACGCGGCCGGCAAGGAAGTCGCGGCCGAGGTCGCGATCAAGTACGGCAGCTTCCTGCAGACCGCGATCGACTTCGTCCTGATCGCGCTGGTGATCTTCCTGTTTCTCAAGGCCTACAACCGCCTGCGCAAGCCGGCCGCCGACGCGCCGACCGCGGTGCCGGAAGACGTATTGCTGCTGCGCGAGATCCGCGATTCGCTGAAGAAGTAAGCTGTCCCGGTTTCGCCTGCGAACGGCCGCGCCCCGCGCGGCCGTTCGCGTTTGCGCGCCGCGCTTTTGTAGGAGCGGCGTAAGCCGCGACAGCCGCAGCAGTTGACGCCAGCGCGGCGTCCGAAGCCGTGCCGCCCTGCGCCGGCTCGTTTGCCCACCGAATCGGTCTTCGGACAAGACGCTCTCGTACACCGCTGCGGCTGTCGCGGCTCACGCCGCTCCTACACGAGCCGGGCCAATCGCCACATCCGGCAAAGCCCCGCAGCCACCGCCTCAAACGCGGCGATAGCCAGCGACAAAAACCGCTCAAGTCCGGCGTGACTTTCCTCAGATAGCGACGCCCATCGCGGTTGCTAAGCTCGCGGTTTCGCCTTATGCCGACCGACCTCCCGGGCGGCGGGCCAGGACCAGGAGATGGGGATGCGCGCACCGTTGTGGGCAGCGTTGGCTGCCGTGTTGTTCTCGGGTTCGATCGCGGCCGGCGGCGCCGCGGCGGCCCAGCGCGAAACGCGCATTCCGCAGGCTGCGCTGGACGCCGTGCCCGAGCTGCGCGAACGCGCCCTGGCCAGCGACCTGGGCTATCGCATCACCGAGTCGCTGACCACCGAAGTCGGCCCGCGCCTGGCCGGCAGCGAGGCCGATGCGCGCGCGGTGCAGTGGGCGCAGGCCAAGTTCAAGGAACTGGGCTTCGACAAGGTCTGGATCGAACCGGTGACCTTCCCGAAGTGGGAGCGCCGCAGCGAACACGCCGAAGTGCTGGGCGCCCATCGCCAGCCGCTGGCGCTGACCGCGCTGGGCGGCAGCCCGGCCGGCAAGGTCGAAGCCGAGGTCGTGCGCTTCGCCGACCTGGCCGCGCTGGAGGCCGCGCCGGCCGGTTCGCTGGCCGGCAAGATCGCCTTCGTCGACTACCGCATGGAGCGGGCTCGCGACGGCGCCGGCTACGGCCCCGGCGGACGCGTGCGCAGCCGCGGCCCGTCGGCGGCGATCCGCGCCGGCGCCTCGGCCTTCCTGATGCGCTCGGCCGGCACCGACTCGCACCGCAACCCGCACACCGGCATCACCCGCTTCGACGACGGCCTGACCCCGATTCCCTCGGCCGCATTGGCCGCGCCCGACGCCGACCAGCTCGCCCGCCTGGCCGCGCGCGGCCCGGTGCAGGTGCGCGTCGCCCTGGACTGCGGCTGGGACGGCCAGGCGACCTCGCACAACGTGATCGGCGAGATCCGCGGCAAGAGCAAGCCCGAGGAAGTGGTGATCATCGGCGGCCACCTGGATTCCTGGGACCTGGGCACCGGCGCGATCGACGACGGCGCCGGCGTCGGCCTGACCATGGCGGCGGCCAAGCTGATCGGCCAGACCAAGCTGCGTCCGGCGCGCAGCGTGCGGGTGATCGCCTTCGCCAACGAGGAACAGGGCCTGCACGGCGGCAAGGCCTACGCGCTCAAGCACGCCAAGGACGTGGCCAAGCACCAGATCGGCGCCGAGAGCGACTTCGGCGCGGGCCGCATCTACGCCTATTCCAGCTCGGCGCCGGATTACGCCCAGGCGGCGGACAAGCAGATCGCCGAGGCGCTGGCGCCGCTGGGCATCGAGCACACGCCCGGCAAGGGCGGCCCGGGCCCGGACATCTCGCCGTTCGCCGCCGGCGGCCTGGCCTGGGCGCGGCTGGCGCAGGACGGCAGCGACTACTTCGACTACCACCACACGCCCGACGACACCCTGGACAAGATCGACCCCAAGGCGCTGGCGCAGAACGTCGCCGCCTATGCGGTGTTCGCCTATCTGGCGGCCTCGGCCGAGGGCGATTTCGGCAGCGCGCCGAAGCAGGTGACGCCGCCGGAGGAGTGAGGCTTCAAGAGCGAACGAGCGCAGAGGAACGGGCGGGGTCCGCTCGTTCCTCTTTTTTTGCCGCCGGGGGCGGCGCGCTTGGGCGCGCTCAGGGACGCCCTATCGGCGCGGACAGTTTCTCCCGGTCACAGAATCGTCGCGAAGCGCGCCCGGTTGCGGCCGCGCTTTGCGTTATTCCAGGACGCACGGCTGCATGCCGCTCACTTGCACAGGGGGAATCCAATGCCGGACACCGTCGTAAATCCGCAAATCACCGACGCCGTCACCCAGGCCAACGTCAAAGTCCTCGGCCAAGCGCCGGCCATCGCGATGGGCTCGATCTACCAATCGGTCGCGCACGCGCTTTCGATCCTGTACATGGACGCCGTGACCGGCCAACAGCAACTGCAGATCACCGCGCAGGCGTCCCTGACCCAGGGCGTGATGCAGCTGTACAGCGTGGACACCGCGTCCGACGCAGGCCCGCAACGAGTGGAGACCGCCGTGAACGACACCGCGCAAGCGCTGAACGCCTTTGCCTCGACCCAGAACGCCCAGCTCGGCAGCGAAGTCTCCGGCCAGGTCAAGGACGCGGTGAATTTCGCCCAGGACAAGGTGCTCGGCGCGATCGGCGACTTCGCCTACGGCCAGCGCGCCTGCACCGATGCCTTCGTCGCCGCCCTGGAGCAGGTCGGCACCGCCCAGCACCGGCAGCGGATGCAGGTGCTGCAGGAAGCCGCCAGCGCGGTGTGCCTGAGCGCGATGCTGAAGTCGCCGGAGCAGGCCGAGGCTTACGCGGAACTGCTGGAACGCATCAAGCGGCTGGTCTGAAACCGCGCCACGCCGCCAGCAGCACCGCGGTGGCCGCGGCGACGTTGAGGCTTTCGACCTGGCCCGAGCCCGGGATCGACAGGCGTTGGTCGCAGGCCGCGGCCAGTTCGCGGTCCATGCCCTCGCCCTCGGCGCCGAGCACGTAGACCAGGCGCTCGGGCAGCGGCGCGCGGAACAGGTCGTCGCCGCCCTTCACCACCGTCGCGGCCAGGGCGAAGCCGGCGCCGCGCAACTGCGCCAGGGCGTTGTCGCTGCGGCCCATGCGCACCATCGGCACCGCTTCGGCGCCGCCCTCGGCGACGCGCGCGGCGGCGCCGGACAGGGCCAGGCTCGCCTCTTTCGGCAACAGCACCGCGCTCACGCCGAAATGCGCGGCCGAACGCAGGATCGCGCCGAGGTTGTGCGGGTTGCCGACCCCGTCCAGCCACAGCGCCAGCTGCGGCCCGGCCGGCAGATCGCGCAGCCATTCCGACAGCGACACCGGCTCTTCGCGCAACACGTCGGCGACCACGCCTTCGTGGTGGCTGCTCGCCGCCAGGCGGTCCAGGTCCTCCTGCTCGACCACCCGGTAACCGACCCGGTTGGCCACGCACCAGGCCAGCAGCGGCTGCAACTGCGGAATCCGCGGCGCGTCCAGATACAGCTTGCGGATCGCCTGGGGACGGCGCGCGTACACCGCGCGGATCGCGTTGAGCCCGTACAGGCGCACCTCGGCGTCGCGGCGCGCGCGCTGCGGCGAGGGCGCGTCGTAGCCTTCGTCGTCGCCGTCCTCGAAACGGGCGCGGACCTCGTCGCGGGCCCGATGGCCGGCGCGCTCCGGTCGCGGCGCGCGCTCGCCGTCGCGGCCGGCGTCGCGATAAGGGCCGTCGCCGTGGCGATGGCGCTGCTCGCGTCGTTCCGAACGCGAATGCGGATGAGCGTGACCGCGATGCGGCACGGCGTCGCGACTGTGCGGCTCCTCGCCGGCCGGCCGCGGCGGCCGCGCGTCGTCGCGGCGCGGCGAGCTGCGCCAGGGGCTCTCACCCGTGCCGCCGGGCTTGCGCGGGCCACGCGGAGGATCATGTCGCATCGTCCAGACTCCTTCTAACCTTGGCGAACACCCGCAGATCGTGCAGTTGCCCGCGCTTGTACACAGCGCAGCGTTGCGCGCCTTCTTCGTCGAAACCGTTCTTCAACAGCACCCGCGCCGAAGCCGGGTTGTGGTCGAGCACCGTCGCATACAGGCGATACAACGACAGCTCGCGCATCGCCCAGGGCGCATACGCGGCGACCACCCGGGTCATCACACCCCCGCCCCACAGCCGGCGGCCGAGCCAATAGCCGAACTCGGCGCAATGGGCGCGCTCGCCCTGGCCCGGGCGCGCGCCGATGCCGCCGACCGCCTGGCCGTCGATCTCGATCGCGAACACCGAGGCGTTCAGATCGACCACCTCGCCGGCGAGGAAGCGCTCGCCGTCCTGGCGCGTGTAGGGATAGGGAAAGCGGTCGCTGGTCGCGCGCGAAACCTGCTCGTCGTGCGCGTGCGCCACCAGGCTGTCCAGGTCGTCGCGGCGCCAGCGGCGCAGGACGAAGCCGTCGCCCACAAGGGGGCCGGCAGGGGAAGCGGGGGCGTTCATGCGGTAAGCCTAATTAGCCGGCCGCCGGCCTGCAAACCCAAGCCGAAACGCGCCCCGCCCCTGTAGGAGCGGCGTGAGCCGCGACAACCGCAGCGATGTACGCCAGCGCTTTGTCCGCAGACCGGATGAACGGTAAAGCCGGCGGCCGGCCGGCTCATGGGCTTCGGCCTGTGCGCGTTCGAGCACCGCTGCGGCTGTCGCGGCTTACGCCGCTCCTACACAAGCTCGGTCAAGCGTGGCCGCCGGCCTGCGGGGTTTCCTGTTCCAGCTTCTCCAGCTCGTGCGCGACGGCTTCGGGCGACTTGGTGTAGCGCGCCAGCAACACGTAGAACGCCGGCACGATGAACAGCGACAGCAGGGTCGAGAACGAGACGCCGAAGATCACCACCACGCCGATCGTCGCCCGGCTGGCCGAGCCCGGACCGCCGGCCAGCACCAGCGGCACCGCGCCGACCACGGTCGCGATCGAGGTCATCAGGATCGGCCGCAACCGCACCGCCGAGGCTTCGACGATCGCGTCGTGGATCGACCGGCCTTCGTCGCGCAACTGGTTGGCGAATTCGACGATCAGGATGCCGTTCTTCGCCGCCAGGCCGACCAGCATGACGATGCCGATCTGGCTGAACAGATTGAGCGTGCCGCCGGTCATCCACAGACCGAGCAAGGCGCCGAGCACGCCCAGCGGCACGGTCAGCATGATCACGAACGGGTGGATGAAACTTTCGAACTGCGCCGCCAGCACCAGATACACCACCAGCAAGGCCAGGGTGAAGGTCATCAGCACCGCGCCGCCGGCCTTCTGGTATTCGCGCGACTCGCCCTTCCAGTCGATCTGGGCCTGCTCCGGCAGTTCCTCGGCCACCGCCTGGTTGAGCCAGGCGATCGCCTCGCCCATGGTGTAGCCCGGCGCGAGGCCTGCGCTGATGGTGATCGCGCGCAGGCGGTTGAAGCGGTTCAGGCTGCCGGGCTCGGCCAATTCGTTGAGCGCGACCAGGTTCGACAGCGGCACCAGGCCGCCGTCGCGGGCGCGCACCTGGATCGCCGCCAGGTCTTCCGGCGAAGCGCGCAGGACCCGGTCGGCCTGGGCGATCACGTCGTACTCCTCGCCGTTCTGGACGAAGGTGGTGACCCGGCGCGAGCCCATCAGGGTCTCCAGGGCGTGGCCGATGTCGGTGACGCTGACGCCGAGGTCGGCGGCACGCTGGCGGTCGATCTCGACCCGCATCTGCGGCCGGGTTTCCTTGTAGTCCGAGTCGGCCGAGAACAGGCCCTTGTTCTGTTCGATCCGCGCCAGCAGGCGGTCGCGCCACTGCGCCAGTTGCGCGTACTCGGGGCCGCCGAGCACGATCTGGATCGGCTGGCCGCGGGTGCGCACCAAGCCGCCGCCGACCTGCGGCAAGGCACGCACGCCGGTCAGCTGGCCGAGCTCGGCGCGCAGGCCGTCGGCGACCTGGGCCGTGCTCTGTTCGCGCTTGTCCCAATCTTGCAGGAACACCGCGATCCGGCCGGTATGCATTTCCTCGCTGGCGCCGAAGCCGCCGGGCACGCGCGGGTTGTAGCGCTGGATGGTCTGGTCCGGGCCGGTGTGCGAGGCGACGATCTTCTCGACCTGCTGCACCTGCTTGACCGTGTAGTCGAAGCCGGCGCCTTCCGGACCGAGGATCGAGATCTGGAACGAGCCGCGGTCTTCCTGCGGCGCCAGCTCCGAGGGCACCAGCTTGAACAGGCCGAAGCTCAGCGCCAGCGCGGCCAGCATCAGCGCGCCGAACAGCCACGGCCGCTCGACGCTGTGATCGAGCAGGCGCCGGTAGCGGCGGCCGACCCCGTCCAGGCGCGCGTTGACCCAGCGGTTGATCGGGTTGGACTTCTCTTCGCTGTGCGGACGCACGAACTTGGACGACATCATCGGCGTCAGGGTCAACGCGACGAAGGCCGACAACGCGACCGCGCCGGCCAGGGCCACCGACAGTTCGCGGAACAGCCGCCCGGTGTTGCCTTCCATGAAACCGACCGGCAGGAACACCGCGACCAGCACCGCGGTGGTCGCGATCACCGCGAACGCCACCTGCTTGGTGCCGCGCGCGGCGGCGACCAGCTTGGGCTCGCCCAGGTCGGCGCGGCGCTGGATGTTCTCCAGCACCACGATCGCGTCGTCGACCACCAGGCCGATGCACAGCACCAGCGCCAACAGGGTCAGCAGGTTGATCGAGAAGCCGAACGCGTACAGCGGAATGAACGCCGCGATCAGGCACACCGGCACCGTCACCGCGGGGATCAGCGCGGCGCGGAAGCTGCCCAGGAACAGCCAGATCACGATCAGCACCAGCGCCATCGCCTCGAACAGCGTGTGGTACACGCGTTCGACCGCCGACTCGATGAAGACGGTGGTGTCGAAGGCGACGAAGATGTCGGTGCCTTCCGGCAGGCTGGGCCGGATCACGTCGGCCTCGTCGCGGATCGCCCGGGCCACGTCCAGGCTGTTGGCGGTGGAGGTCTTGACGATGCCCAGGCCGATGTTGGGCTCGCCGTTGCTGCGGTAGTAGGCGCGGCGCTCGGCCGAATCGAGCTGGATCCGGGCCACGTCGCCCAGCCGCACCACATAGCCGTCGGCGCCCTTGCTCAGCGGAATCTGGGCGAAGTCCTCGGGCTTTTGGTAGCTGCGCGCCACGCGCAGGGTGAAGTCGCGCGATTCCGATTCGATCCGGCCGGCCGGCAGTTCGACGTTCTCGGCGCGCAGCGCGGCCTCGACCTCGTTGACGGTGATGCCGCGCGCGGCCAGCGCGTTCTGGTCCAGCCAGATCCGCATCGCGTAGCGCTGCTGGCCGCCGATGCGGACCTGGGCCACGCCGTCGACCGAGGACAGCCGGTCGACCACGTAGCGCTCCGCATAGTCGGACAGCTGCAGCGTGTCCATCTGCTTGGAGCTCATGTTCAACCACAGGATCGGGTCGGCGTCGCTCTCGACCTTCTCGATCTGCGGCGGGTCGGCCTCTTCCGGCATCCGGTTCGACACCCGGCTGACCGCGTCGCGTACGTCGTTGGCGGCGGCCTCGATCTCGCGCTGCAGGGTGAACTCGATGCTGATCGAGGCGCGGCCGTTGACGCTGCGCGACTCGATGCTCTCGATGCCCTCGATGCCGGCCAGCGCGTCCTCCAGCACCTGGGTGATGCGGGTTTCCACCACCGCCGCCGAGGCGCCGGGATAGGTCACGTCGACCGAGACCACCGGCGGGTCGATCGCCGGCAGCTCGCGCAGGGTCAGGCGCGAGAACGCCATCACCCCGAGCACGATCAACAGCAGGCTCATCACCGTGGCGAACACGGGACGGCGGATCGAAACGTCGGACAGCATCATCGGCCGTCGCTCCGGCCGTCGCGGCGTTTGGGCGCGATGTAGACCGGCGCCGGCTTGGCGCCGTCGCGGCCTTGCTCGGCGGCGGCCGGGTCCGCCGCCGCGTCATCGGGTCGCGACGCGCCCGCCAATATCGGCAGCAGCGCGCGCAGCCATTCGGACAGACGCGAGGGCTCAGTCATGCTTGCGGCCCTGCTCGCCGGCGGCCTGGGCCGCAGGCGCCTTGGCGGTCGCGGCGGCGATCTTGCTGCCGACGCGCAGCTTGCCGGTGCCGTCGACGACGATGCGGTCGCCGACCTTCAGGCCTTCGACGATTTCGGCCAGGCCTTCGCGGCGCGCACCGACCCGCACGTCGGCGCGCTCCACCGTCTGGTCGGGCTTGACCCGGAACACGTAGGAATCGGTGCCGACCTGGACCACCGCGATCTCCGGCACCAGCAGGGCCTGGCGCTCGGGCTGCAGCAGGGTCACCTGGATCAGCATGCCCGGGCGCAGCAGGTGCTCGGGATTGGCGAATTCGCCGCGCACCGTGACCGCGCGCGTGGCCGGATCGACCCGCGCATCGACCGTGCCGACCGTGCCTTCGAACTTGCGCCCCGGATAGGCGGCGCTGCCGCCGTCGACGCGCTGGCCGCGGGCCAGGCTGGCCAGGCGGGTTTCCGGCACCGGGAAATCGACATAGACCCGGTCGGTGTCGTCGAGGGTGGCGATCGGCGTGCCCGGGGTGACCAGCGAGCCGGGGCTGACCTGACGGATGCCGAGCACGCCGGCGAACGGCGCGCGGATCGCCCGGTCGCCGATGTCGGCCTTCATCTGCTCGACCCGGGCACGGGTGGCATCGCGGGTGGCGCGCTGGGTGTCCAGCGCCGAGCGCGCGATCAGCTGCTGCGCGGCCAGTTCGCTCTGGCGCTGGTACAGCGCCTCGGCCTCCTTGGCCGCGGCCTCGGCCTGGGCCAGGGCGGCCTGCTGGGCCTTGCCGCTGAGCGTGACCAGCGAGGCGCCGGCGGCGACCCGGTCGCCGCTGTCGAAGTGCACGCTCTGGACGATTTCGCTGACCTTGGCGGTGACCGTGATCGACTCGCGCGCCTTGACGTTGCCCAGCGCCTGCAGGCTGTCGTTCCACGGCCGCAGCCGCACCGATTCGACCGTCACCGGCACCGGCCGGTCGCCGCCTTGGCCGCCCCCGCCCGGACCACCCCCACCTGGCCCTCCCTGGGGCGCCGCGCCCTTGCCGCAGGCGGCCAGGGCGAGCGCGGAAGCGAGGGCGAAACACAGGGGAAGGCCGGTACTGGATCGCATGCGGTTCTCTGAACGGGGGCCCGGAGGGGCGACGGCGCGGACCGGCGCGGCCCGATCGGGGCTGCGGCGGACGGAACGCGCGGCGGACGCGACGCGCGCGGCCAGCAAACCGCGCGAGTCTAGCGGTGGGGCATGAACGCATGCGTGGGCCATTGGTTGACCACCGTATCGGCAAAGTCGTGCCGGCCATGTGTTCGCGCCGCGACCGGTGTTGCAGTCCGGTAACCGCGGCGGCGCCGCCGCGCCGGCCGGCGAAGTTCATACTCGCAGCACTTCCCCCAAGGATTCGGCCAGGAGTCTTCGCCATGATCCACGACAGCATTCTCGACACCGTCGGCCGCACGCCGGTGGTGCGCCTGCACCGCCTCGCCCCCGACCACGTGACCCTGTACGCCAAGGTCGAGGCCTTCAACCCCGGCGGTTCGGTCAAGGACCGCCTGGCCCTGGCGATCGTGCTCGACGCCGAGGCGCGCGGCCTGCTCAAGCCCGGCGACACCGTGATCGAGGCGACCTCGGGCAACACCGGCGTGGCCCTGGCGATGGTCTGCGCCGCGCGCGGCTACAAGTTCGTGGCGACGATGAGCGAGACCTTCTCGATCGAGCGGCGCAAGCTGATGCGCGCCTACGGCGCCAAGGTGATCCTGACCCCGGCCGCCGAGCGCGGCAGCGGCATGGTCCGGCGCGCCGCCGAACTGGCCGAGAAGCACGGCTGGTTCCTGGCCCGCCAGTTCGAGAACCCGGCCAATCCCGCCTACCATCGCAGCACCACCGCCGCGGAAATCCTGCAGGACTTCGCCGGCCGCCGGCTGGATCATTTCGTCAGCGGCTGGGGCACCGGCGGCACCCTCACCGGGGTCGGCGAGATGCTGCGCCTGGCCCGCCCCGAGGTCCAGGTCACCGCCTGCGAGCCGGCCGGCGCGGCCCTGCTCAGCGGCAAGGAATGGCAGCCGCACAAGATCCAGGGCTGGACCCCGGACTTCGTCCCGGCGGTGCTCAACCGCAACGCCGCGCACGCGATCCTGTCGGTCGACGACGTGCTTGCTCGCGACACCGCGCGCCGGCTCGCCGCCGAGGAAGGCCTCTTCGTCGGCATCTCCGCCGGCGCCACCGCGGCGGCGGCGCTGGAAGTGGCGCGCACCGCCGAACCCGGCGCGGTGATCCTGGCGATGCTGCCGGACACCGGCGAGCGCTACCTCAGCACCTTCCTGTTCGAAGGCATCGCCGAGGGCAGCGACGACGAGTGGCTGGCGTCGCTGGGTTGAGCGCGGTTACAGGGTTCGGAGTCATGCCCGGTCAAAGCCCTGGATGCCCGCCTGCGCGGGCCTGTCGGCAGGCGGGATCGGCGGGGTCTGTTGCGGCTCGCCCGCGCCTCAGGCCAATACGTACCAGGCGCCGCCGGCCAGCAGGGCCGCGAGCGCCGCCCATACCAGCCAGCGTCCGCCGCCGTCGCCGGCGGCCACGGTGGCCTGCTGGCGGCCGCCGCCGCGGCCGATGCGCTGGCGCTCGTGCAGCAAGACCTGGCGCAGGGCCTCCATCGGCTCCAGGCCGTGACGGTTCTGCAACAGTTCCAGCGCGCCTTCGCGGTCGCCGCGCAACAAGGCCATGGCGACATCGCCCGGCACCGCGGCCATCACCGGCGCGCGGCCGGAGACAAAAGCCTTGTCCTCTTCCGCCTCGAACGCTTCGACCTTGGACAGGGCGTCGCGCAAGCCCAGCCCCAACGCCTCGCGCACCCGCTTCACCGCCTCCAGCCGGCGGCCGCTGCGCAACAGGCTCACCGCCTCGTCCGGCAGGCCGCCGGTGGTGCGCGGCGGCGCCGGCTCGGCCGCGGCCGGCGCGTCGCGCCAGCCGCCGGACTCGATATAGGCCTCGACCGCGTCCTTGGCCTCGGCCAGGCGCATGCCCGGGTTGGCCTCGCGCACCAGCTTGATCGCCTCGATCGTGTGTCCGGCGCGCACCGCGGTGGCGGCGGCCGGCGGGATGGTCGGCATGGAGGTCTCGGTCACGGTAGGGCTTCCCTGCGGCAAGACCCGCAGCTTACGGCCGGCGCCGGTCGCGCGCACCGGCAGCGCGCGGTCCGCGGCGCAAAAACGAAAACGCCGGCGCGAGGCCGGCGTTTTCGAGGCTGGATCGACGGACGGGGGCGGCTCAGGCCGCCTTCTGCCACTGGCCCAGCGCGGCCAGGCCGTTGGCCTTGGCGCGCTCGTACACGGTCTGCTGGGCCTTGGCGACGTTGCCGGCCAGGTCCTGCGACCACAGCTTCAGCGCCGCCGACTGCATGGCGCGGCCGTAGGAGAACGACAGCGGCCACGGGTTCGGGCCCATCAGGTTCATCGCGTTGAGGTGGGCGGTGGCGTCTTCGTCGGACTGGCCGCCGGACAGGAACACGATGCCCGGCAGGGTCGCCGGCACGGTCGACTTCAGGCACTGCAGGGTGGCGGCGGCGACTTCTTCGACGCTGGCCTTCTCGGCGGCCAGGGTGCCCGGCAGGACCATCGAAGCCTTGAGGATGGTGCCTTCCAGCAGCACGCTGTGCTCGTACAGCGCGCCGAACAGCGAGCGCAGGGTGACTTCGGTGACTTCGAAGCAGGTGTCGATGTCGTGGCTGCCGTCCATGATCACTTCCGGCTCGACCATCGGCACCAGGCCCTGCTCCTGGCACAGCGCGGCGTAGCGCGCCAGGGCGTGGCTGTTGGCCTCGATGCAGGTGCCCGAGGGGATGTCGTCGCCGATGTTGATCACCGCGCGCCACTTGGCGAAGCGGGCGCCGAGCTTGTAGTACTCCTCCAGGCGCGCGCGCAGGCCGTCGAGACCTTCGGTGACCACTTCGCCCGGGAAACCGGCCAGCGGCTGCGGGCCCTTGTCGACCTTGATGCCCGGGATCACGCCGTTGTCCATCATGATCTTGGTGAACGGCACGCCGGCCTTGGTCGACTGGCGGATGGTTTCGTCGTACAGGATCGCGCCGGAGATGTAGTCGCCGATCTTTGGCGTGGTCAGCAGCAGCTCGCGGTAGGCGCGGCGATTTTCTTCGGTGTTGTCGATGCCGACGCCGGCGAAGCGCTTGGCGATGGTGGCGTTCGACTCGTCGATCGCGATGATGCCCTTGCCCGCGGCGACCATGGCCTGGGCGGTTTCGGCAAGCTGTTCGATGCTCATGGAGATCCTGCGGGAGCGGTGGGAAGCCCGCGATTATAGCCGCTGCCGGTGAACACTGCCCTGACTGCGCCCTGTTCAATCAGGGACTTGCGACGTGCGGCGCGGGTAACCGATTACAAAACGGGCGGCCGTAGCGACCGACACCGATGTCATCGAGAGCCTCGCACCCCGATCCAGCCCACAGCCGAGGCATGCGGGCCGTCACCCGACGGCCGATGCACGCTGCTTCCGCAGTGACGTCCGCCTCCGCCCGCACGCGAGCCCGACGCCGCGACGCCCCCTGCCGATATCCCGTCGGGCACCGGCGGACGGTCTGGCCGTCCGCCGGCGGTTGACGTCAGAACGGAATGCTTTCCAGCGAATAGCATCCGGTGTACTGGCAGAACAGATTCGACGACGGCGACGGCGTGTTGTTGTCGCCCTTCAGGATGCCGTAATGGTGCTCGGGATCGGGCGCCGTGATCAGGTCGCTGTGCACATCGCTCATCCGGAACCAGATCAGATAGGTCAGCCACGGCATCGCCGAAGCCTCCGGCGACTGGCTCAACTCCAGGGTGTGCTGCATCCAGTCGCGCAACTGGGTCGCCGGGCGCTCCTGGCAGGAGCCGGCGCTGCAGGACACTGACGAGTTGCCGGCCTCGGACAGGATCACCGGCACATCGCCGTCGCCGTAATGCTCCAGCACGTCGTGGATGGCGTTGTTGGTCTGCAGCCAGCTGGCCGCGGTCGCATCGCCGAAGATGTACGGATGCCAGGACACGCCGTCGAAGTAGTCGCGCGCGCTGGTGCTGGGCCGGTTGCCGGCGGCGATGTTGGCGTAGACCGCGCCGATGAAATTGGCGATCGGCGCCAGGCTGACGTCGCCGAGCGGCGACGGCGGCGGGAAGAAGGTCAGCGCCTGCGGATTGCCGGCCTTGATGCCGCGGCGCGCATGCAGCATCAGGTCCATGGTGATGTCGACCCGATCCTGGTCGTTGAACTGGACGCGACCATTTGCGCAAGCGCCGGGCTGCCCCGCCAGCGGCGCCGCGAACACGTTCACGCCATTGGTCTCGTTCGCGACCTGCCACAGCTTGATCTGCGGATAGGTACGGGCGATGGTGGTCCAGCTCTTCTCGTAGCGCTGCAGGAAGCTGGCATACGTCGCCGAACCCGATTCGGGACACGGCAGGATCCAGGCCCCGCCGGGCCGCTCCGGCACACCGGTCAGCCAGGCAGGAAACGAATTGTCCACCCCGACCAGGGTGATGTTGGCGTCGGCCAAGGCCTGTACCGCGCGCTGATGCAGCTGGGCATAGGGCCCCAAGGTGTTTTCGTCGGTCAGGATGTGGGTATTGAGCATCCACATCCGGAACACCCGCGGACGCAGCCCCTTGGCCAACAGCACTTGCCTGTCGACATCGGCCTGCTGCTGCGCCGGATCGTGCGGATAGCGCGAGACCGCGTTAGGCACGATCGGCTCGCCCAGCCCCAGGCTGCCCTTGCCGGCCGGCTGCAGGCCCGCGTTCTGCGGCTTGCCGCAGTAGTAGAAGGTGTAGTCGATGTTGGGGCTGCCCAACGCGGTGTAGCGCGAATAGCCGCTCGGACAGGTATGGGCGACGCCGGTGGCTGGGTTGGGGTACGGCGCGGCGCCGTCGCCGGTCATGCCGGCGAAATCCATCCGCAACCCGCCCTCGACGTGCGGCCGGTAGCAATAGAACAGGTTGTGGTCGACGTTCGGCGTGCCCAGCGCCTGGCGGCGCTGATAACCGTCCGGGCACTCGTGGGTACGGGTGAACGGATTGACGAAGTAGTGATAGCCCCGCCACGGCAGGGCGCCGTTGTCGGGACTGTTGGCCAAGCCGACCATGCCGCCGAAGTCGTACAGCGGCGCGCGTCCGGCCACGTGCGGGCGGGCGCACAGGTACATCGACCAGTCGACGTTGGCCGTGCCGTAGACCAGGTGGGCGTCGTAGCCGGTCGGGCAGCTGGCCGCGCCGGTGGCCGGGTTGGCGTAGTGCTGCACGGTGCCGCCGGCCGGGTACAGGCCGTACATGCCGCCGAAGTCGTAGGCGTCGCCGTCGGCCGCCCAGGCCGAGCCCGCCGACGCCAACACAGCGGCGGCCAGCGTCGACCGCACGATGGTTGCGAATTCCTTGTTCATTGCTTCCTCGATTGCATGGTGTTCGAAGCGGCGCCCACATGCGGCTGCCGCCCGCCCCTTTTACCCCGCCGCCGTCGCGGCCGGCGAGATGTGCCATCGGGGGCGCGGCAGCGGTCCGATCCGGGCTGTACAGCGCGACCGCCGCCGCCCTAAGCTCTGCGGCCGAATCAACGCCGCACAAGGACCGCGCGCATGTCTTCGAATTCTTCGTCCCGCCCCCTGCTCCGTCCGGCCCTGACCGCGTTTGCGCTGAGCGTTCTCGCCGCCCTACCCGCCGCCCAGGCCCAATCCAGCGACGCCGACCGCGAGTTCCGCGACGCGGTCGCCAAGTGCGAGGCAAAGCCGCAGCGCTCGACCCGCTACGTCGTGGTCGATGCGGCGCGGATGCGCTCGCTGCCGCGCGCCGACGGCGGCGCGGTGACCTCGGTGCCGATCGGCGCCGAGGTGCAGGTGCAGTGCGTGCTCGGCGACTGGGTGCGCGCGACCTCCGAACGCCCCAACCCCTCGGTCGGCTGGATCCGCGCCGACCTGCTCGGCGCGCGCGCGCCGACCGCGGCCTCGCTGGAACAGGACTACCGCCGCGCCGCCGGCGCCGAGCGCCGCACCGTCGCCGAACGCGCGATCGCGCTGAGCCCGTTCTCGCGCGCCAGCCACCAGTTGCTGATCGACGCCCTGCAGGCCGACGGCGACAACGCCGCCGCGAAGGCGGCGATCGAACGCCGCGAGCGCATGACCGCACCCAGGGCCGAGCGCCTGGCCGGCGAGCCGCGCCTGCTGTTCGGCGTCGACCACGGCTACCTGACCGCGATCGCGCGCATCGACGGCCGCGGCCGCTACGCCGAGGCCACCACCGGCGACGCCACCTACCCGGTCTGGCGCGGCTTCCACTTCTACCGCCACGGCGCCGGCGACGGCCTGGTCCAGGTGATCGAACGCGGCGAAGAGGTCGGCCTGGGCCTGGAGGCCAAGGTCCGCCATCCGCCCGCGACCGAACGCGATGAGAAGTTGGCCGGGCTGGCCAGCAACGAGCCCCTCGGCGCCGGCGCGGCGCGGGTCGAGGCCAAGCTGTCGGCCGACGAACGCCGCGCGGTCGAGCGCGAACTGCGCGCGATGCTGACCGGCAAGCGCCTGGACCGCGCCGCGATCGACCAGGCCCTGCGTCCCTACGACGAAGAACAGCGCGCCGGCCTGCGCGCGCATGCGGTCGTGCTGGCCGGCGGCCAGCGTCTGCTGGTCGCCGCCGCCAGCGCGGCGGTGCCGCCCAAGCGCGCCGACCAGGCCGACTCCGCGCTGGATGCGGTGCTGGTGCTGGAGGCCGCGGGCAAGCAGTACCGCAAGGTCGGCGAAATCGCCCGCGAGACCGCCGGCGACATGGTCGAGACCCACGCCTTCCACGACGCCCTGGACCTGGACGGCGACGGCCAGGCCGAGCTGATCTTCCGCCTGCACCAGTACGAAGGCAGCTCGTACCAGATCTGGACCCGCCAGTCCGGGCAGTGGCAGCCGGTGTACGCCGGCGGCTATACCGGCGCCTGAGCGCGAACGCTCTGCCGCGGCGACCGATGCGAAGAGGCCCAGCGCGAGCTGGGCCTCGACGTTTAGGCGATGAAAACCGCGGCGAAGCGGCTTACAACTCGCCCAGCCCCTCGGCGCAACCGGCTTCACCGACCTGCAGCAGGCGCAGGGTATTGGTCGCGCCGTGCTGCTCCATGGTGTCGCCGCTGGTGAAGATCACCCGCTCGCCCTGGCCCAGCTTGCCGGTGTCGAACAACTGCTTGACCGCGCTGCGCGCGGCGTCGCGCGAGGCCAGGCCGCGGCTGTCGAAATCGATCGGGTAGACATCGCGCATCAGCGCCATCCGCCGGCGCGCGTCGGCGTGGCGCGAGAAGGCGTAGATCGGCGCATTGGAGCGGAACCGCGACAGGAAGCGCACGGTGCCGCCGGACTCGGTCATGGCGACGATCGCGCGCACGCCGATGTGCTCGCTCAGGAACATCGCCGCCATCGCGATCGCCTGGTCGGCGCGTTCCAGGTTGCGCGGCGCGGCCTCGAAGTCGGTGTCGTGGTCGAACTGGCGCTCGGCGCCGAGGCAGATCCGCGCCATCGCCTCCACCGCCTTGACCGGGTAGCGGCCGGCGGCCGATTCCTGCGACAGCATCACCGCGTCGGTGCCGTCGATGACCGCGTTGGCGACGTCGAGCACTTCGGCGCGGGTCGGGATCGGGTTGTCGACCATCGACTGCAGCATCTGGGTGGCGGTGATCACCACCCGGTTGCGCGCCAGCGACTCGCGGATGATCTTCTTCTGCAAACCGGGCAGCTCGGCGTCGCCGATCTCCACGCCCAGGTCGCCGCGCGCGACCATCACCACGTCGCTGGCCTCGACGATCTCGCCCAGGTTCTCGATCGCCTCGGCGCGCTCGATCTTCGACACCAGGGCCGCGTCGCAGCCGGCCTCGCGGGCGATCCGGCGCGCCTCGTGCATGTCCTCGGCGTTGCGGCAGAACGACACCGCGATGAAGTCGGCGCCGAGCTCGGCGGCGATCTTGATCAGTTCCTTGTCGCGCTCGGTCAGCGCGCCCAGCGACAGGCCGCCGCCGAGCTTGTTGAGGCCCTTGCGGTCCGACAAGGCGCCATCGTTGAGCACGGTGGTGACGATGCGCGCGCCATCGACCGCGCCGACCCGCAGCTGCAGCAGGCCGTCGTCGAGCAGCAGCACGTCGCCCGGAGCGACGTCGTTGGGCAGGCCCAGGTAGCTGACCCCGACCTCGCGCAGATTGCCCGGCGGCGCATCGGTGCTGGCGATCAGATCGAAACGGTCGCCGGCCTTGAGCAGCACCCGGCCTTCGGCGAAACGCTCGATGCGGATCTTCGGCCCCGGCAGGTCGACCAGGATCCCGACCTCCACCCCCTGCCTTTGCGCCGCCTCGCGCACTGCCTGCGCCCGCGCCACCTGCCCCGACGGATCGCCGTGGGAGAAGTTCAGGCGGACGACGTCGACGCCGGCATTGAGCAGGGCGTCCAGCACGCCCGGCGGATCGGTGGCCGGGCCGAGGGTGGCGAGGATCTTGGTGCGACGCAGATTCGGGGACATAGGCGGCTCTCTGGATACCCGGCAAAACTAGCACAGCCGGGCCATCGGCCGGAGGCGCGAATCGGCGCTGCGCGACGGCCGCGACTGTGCGGTGGCGAATGTCATGATCCGGGGCGCTGGTTTCGTCCGAAACGCTGCATCGCAACGCGCGCCGAAGCCGTCGGATTTCGACGTTTTTACGCGTTCCAGGCGGCCGCAGATTCGGGCAAAAAACCCATTGCGAAACTGCGGTTCACAGCACTCGCGACGCTTGCCTTTTAGCCTGGCCTCTTCGACCATGATCGCGCGGCCACGGAGCATGGCCCGCCACCGATCGATACCGTCGCCAAGGAAGGAGGACGCCGCTGCTCGGTTACCCCTCAAGCACTACCCCGCCGCCCCTGGAGCGTTCCGCGAACGTTCCGTCCGTTCGTCCGTCCCTGCGCCGGCACGAACACATCACGCACTCAAGGACCGAAACGTGAGTCTTTTCATTCCTAAAAGCCCGCCCCCGGCCGGCCTGCGCCATCGCCTGACGATGCGGCTGGCCGGGCCCGTGCTGGCCGCCGCGGCCCTGCTCGGGCTCCCCACTGCCGCCGGCGCCCAGGAAAGCGGGCAGAAGTGGGAGTTCCAAAACCAGCTCTACAACACCCAGCAAGAAGCCGAGGCCGCCATCAAGGCCCTGGGCGGCGAGTTCCAGTACGTAGACACCGTGGTCGAACGGCAGATCACCGAGTACCGGGTGGAGCTGACCTACGGCATCGCTCCGGAAACCGGGCAGGTTCGCGACTGGTCGGCCTACTTCTCGGGCGACAGCGGCGGCGTGCGCGCGACCGAACAGGCGCTGATCGATGCGCTGATTACGCACTACAACAACGAAAGCTTGGCCGACGGCTGCACCCCCAACACGTCCGTTGCCCGTTCCGGCAACTGGCGGTCCCTCTACTTCTGGAGCGACGGGACCGCCCGGCAAGAAATCGCCGACTTCGATGTCCGCCGTGTCGGCACCGCCCTCGGCGGCGCCACCTGTCAGAACCTCGTGCATAACGAGCCGGCGATGCGGCAGCGCGAACGCTGCTCGCGGACCTCGCTGACCTGGAGCCAGGATGGCAACGTCTGCAAGAACGATACCTACTTGGCCGTGGTGAGTTCCACGCCGCTGGCCTGCGACGCCTGCAACCTGGTTGGCAACCCGGCCGACGTGTCCACCGGCGACAAGTACGAAACCGAGCCCGATTTCGACCTGGGCTGGATCGGGCTCTCCCGCGCCTACCACTCCGCCGCCGCCAACAACGGCAACGCCGGGTTCGGCCACGGCTGGAGCCACTCGCACGAGATCCGCCTCACGATCAACGCCAGCGGCACCCACCCGGTCGGCCTGGTCCAGGGCAACGGCTCGCACCTGGCCTTCAAGAGCGTCGACACCGACATCGCCGAGGCCAGCGACGGCAGCGGCGACCGCGCCGTTCGCGACGGCACCCAGTGGCGCATCTATCGTGCCAACGAAGTCATGGTCTTCGATGAGACCGGCAAGCTGCTCGAGCGCCAGTTCGAGGACGGCACCCGCCTCGCCTACGCCTACGACACGCTCGGCCGCCTCGACACGATCACCCATTCGACCGGCCGCAGCTTGAGCTTCGTTTATGACCGCGCCTCAGCTCAGGCCACCATTACCGCCATCGTCTCGGCCGGCGTTCAGGTCGCCGCCTACGGCTATAACGCCAACGGCCAGGTCCAGACCGTCCAGTACCCCGGCGGCACGACGCGCACCTACCACTACGAAAACGCCTCGTTCCCCAAGCACCTGACCGGCATCACCGACGAGCAGAGCCAGCGCTTCAGCACCTTCACCTACGACACGCAAGGCCGGCTCAAGATCAGCGAGCATGCCGGCGGCGCCGACAAAGTGACCTTGGCCTATACCCCGGCCGGCGGCGCCGTCGTCACCGATGCGCTGGGCCAGCAGACCACCTACGGCCTGAACGACGGCGGCGCCGACGACAAGCCGCGCAAGCCCGGCGACGTCGCCGACAGCCGCGGCTCGGTGGTGCGCACCTATCACGAGGACTACCTGGATTTCCGTCGCCGCCTGGAAAGCGTCACCGACCGCAACGGCACCCTGACCCAGCACAGCTACGCGGAAGACGATGACCCGGTCACCGGCCAGCCGGCGCGCACCCATACGGTCGTCGAAGCGGTCGGCACCGCCCAGGAGCGCACCAGCCTGGAACGTCGCGACATCGCCGGCAACCGCACCGTGCTGACCCAGCTCGGCAACCGCGAGACCCGGATCGTCCGCAACGCCCGCCTGCAGCCGGTCACGGTGACGGTGCGCGACACCACCACCAATGCCACCCGCACCACCACCTACGCCTACTGCGAAGCCGCCGACGTCGCCGCCGCCAACAGCAGCTGCCCGACCCTGGGCCTGCTGAAGTCGGTCGACGGCCCGCGCAGCGACGTCAACGACGTGGTGACCTACCAGTACTACGGCAGCGACGACAGCACCTGCGCCACCCAGCCGGCGCTGTGCACCTACCGCAAGGGCGACCTGCGCAAGACTATCGATGCGCTCGGCCGCGCCACCGAGATCCTCGGCTACGACCCGCAGGGCCGGCCGCTGTCGATCCTCGATGCCAACGGCGTGGTCACCGACTACGAGTACCACCCGCGCGGCTGGCTGGCCGCGACCAAGCTGCGCGGCGCCGACAACGGCGTCGAAACCGACGACCGCATCACCCGTATCGAGTACTGGCCGACCGGCCTGCTGCGCCGGGTCACCCCTCCCGGCGGCGCCTACGTCACCTACAACTACGACGCCGCCCAGCGCCTGACCTCGGTCACCGACAAGGCCGGCAACAAGCTGCAGTACACCCTGGACCAGGCCGGCAACCGCAAGCAGGAGGACACCCAGACCCCGACCGGCACCGTCCGCCAGACCCTGTCGCGGGTGTTCAACACGCTGGGCCAGTTGCACCAGGCCAAGGACGCCGCCGCCCACGCCACCACCTTCAGCTACGACGCCGACGGCAACCCCGACCTGACCACCGACGCGCTCGGCCGGATCAGCGACCAAAACCACGATCCGCTCAACCGCCTCAGCCGGCTGCTGCAGGACGTCAACGGTTTGAAGGTCGAGACGAAGCTGGCCTACAACGCCTTCGACCAGGTCACCCAGGTCACCGATCCCAAGGGCCTGAACACCGTCTACACCTACAACGGCTTCGGCGACCGCACCAAGCTCACCAGCCCCGACACCGGCGTCACCGACTACACCTACACCCCCGCCGGCCAGCTGGCGACCAAAAAGGACGCCAACGACGCCGTCGCCCACAGCTACACCTACGACGCCCTGGGCCGGCCGAAGACGATCTCGTACGGTTCGGGCAGCAATGACGTCGAGTACGACTACGACACGGTCAATTCGGTCTGCGCCGCCGGCGAGACCTTCGCCCTGGGTCGCGTCACCGCGATGCGCACCGAGGCCACCGAGCTGAAGTACTGCTACGACCGTTACGGCCAGTTGGTGCGCAAGGTGCAGGTGGTCGACAGCAAGTCCTTCGTCCTGCGCTACGCGTATACGACCTCGGGCCAGGTGCGCACGATCACCTACCCGGACAACGCCGTCGTCGACTACGTCCGCAATACCCTGGACCAGGTCACCGAAGTGGGCGTCAAGCCGGCCGGCGGCGTGCGCACCGTGCTACTCAACGGCGTCGCCTACGAGCCCTTCGGCCCGGCCACCGGCTGGACCTACGGCAACGGCCGCAGCCTGGCCCGCAGCTACGACCTGGACTACCGCGCCAAGACCGTGTTTGATGCCGCCGCCGGCGGCCTGTCGCTGGGCTACGGCTACAACGAGGTCGGCGAGCTGACCGAGCTCAAGGACGGCCTGCAGAGCAGCGTGCTGGCCAAGTACGACTACGACACCCTGGGCCGGCTCAAGATCACCCGCGACGGCCCCAGCAATACCCCGATCGAGACCTACGGCTACGACAAGACCGGCAACCGCACCAGCCTGCTGCACGCCGGCACCACCACGACGTACACGTACCCGACGACCAGCCACCGCCTGAGCAACGTCGGCGGCGTCGCCCGCGGCTACAACGCGGTCGGCAACGCCACCAGCATCGGCGGCACGGCCAAGGAGTTCGTCTACAACGGCAACGACCGCATGAGCCAGGTCAAGCTGGCCGGGGTGGTCAACCGCAGCTACCGCTACAACGCCAAGGGCGAGCGCGTCGCCGCGACCAACGGCGCCAGCGGCCCGGTGGCGGTCTACACCCTGTACGACGAAGCCGGCCACTGGCTCGGCGACTACGACGCCAACGGCGCCACAAAACAGCAGGCCGTCTGGCTAGGCGATGCCCCGGTCGGCGTCCTCGCCGGCGCCGGCACCGCGCAGAAACTGCACTACGTCCAACCCGACCACCTGGGCACCCCGCGCACCGTCATCGACGCCACCCGCAACGTCGCCATCTGGAGCTGGAACGCCAAGGGCGAAGTCTTCGGCAACGACACCCCCAACCAGGACCCGGACCAGGACGGCACTACGTTCGTGTTCGACCTGCGGTTCCCGGGGCAGCGGTATGACGCGGCGACGGGGCTGAACTACAACTACTTCCGGGATTACGATGCGGCTAGCGGTAGATATGTGCAGAGTGATCCGATTGGGCTAGCCGGCGGCTCCAACACCTATCTTTATGCTGACGGCTCCCCAGGCAGCCTGATAGACATGTTCGGGCTAGCGTCTGGAGACCAATGTGCGTGTAAGGCTGGTGTCGGAAGGCCGTCAGGCACAACTAGCATTCTCAAACAAGCCAATGAGGCCTGGCGGTCAAAGATCTCAGTATCCGAAGTAGAGGGTGTCACTGTAATCCGGGCAGCCCTGACCGTATCCGGCACCCCCACAGACGCGGCGGCTGCAGCGAAGGACATCAACTCGTACTGGAACACGCGCAACCTCCGATATAAGGGCGGCAAGTACCGAGCAGAGTTCAACCTTACAGCAATCGAATCAGGCGGGGACTTGAATATTACGGTGATGTCACGGAGTGAATGGGATGAGCTTAATAAGCAACTATGTAGCGGCAAAGTCGCCGGTTTCGTCCCAGAATTTGGAAGCTCGGAATTGCAGGTAGCACCTGAGCCCATTTATTTCGAACCTGGCACCTTTTCGCACGAGTTCGGTCACAATCTTGGCCTGACCCACAGCAGGCCAGGAAGTATGAGCATGATGTCCTACGATGAAGGTCGTCGCGTCAAGGGCCAGGATTTATGGAACGTCGCTAACGGCTATAGGAGCAAGTAATCATGATGATTGTTAAACCTGTATCGCTGTCGCTTGTAGTTGCCGCTTCTATTACGAATTCGTATGCCAACCCTGTACTGACGGCGAAGGAAGCTGCTGCGCTCGCGGAGGCCACCGGAATCACGTCATGGCATACGGAAATCATTCGCGCATCGCCCACCAAAGAAGTCGTCTTCGTTACATACCAGCCTCCCCAGCCCGTGGGAACAGATTCCTGCAAACTGATGAGAAACGAGTTCGTTGCAGTTGGTACGGAAAAGGGTTTCAAGACGATACCTATGGCGCAAAAAACCATGCTCGCGCTACGCCCTTGCGACGGTATCGACGTATCGGAATTTCGCCAACTGCATGGAAAGGCTCACGACTTGCAACTAGACAAGCTCGTGCCCGTACTCCGTAAAGCAGTTCCGGCCTTCGGTGGCCAAGGTTCAAACGTGAAGTTCGGGTCCGCCTCATTGCGCGATGCATTCAACCGACTGTCCAAGTCCGATCTGGCGCGTTTTTCCGTACGCTCGCCTGGGGAGTTGACCGCGATCTTCTACTCCAAAGACACACGACCCGATCTGATCTCCGTTAGAGTGAAGACTAATAGTTCGGAGGTCTTCGTCGATCTCTCGAATGGCCCGGATCAAACAACGAGCAGCGCCAAGAAACGGACCGCCACGAATTAGCCCAAGAAACAAACAACCGGACCAAAAACCGAGCCTGAGAAAATCGGGCCAGGGTACCTTTCCACCTGGATCGGTTCGGAAATCCGCTCTGACCCGGTTCTTGCCATTACGCCACGGTGCCTGCGTTCAGCGTTTCGGCGTGGGATATTGCGAGACTGCTTGAAAGGTGGACCGACAAGGAATGCGAATGCAGTTGATCAAGTACATCGTTATAGGTGCCGTGTTGCTCCTGCCTGGGTGCACCAAGCCTACCCCTGATAATCAGGAGGTTAAGGGTGAGCAGTCAGCGAGCACCCGCCTGACAAACAGGGAGTTGCTTTCGACGAGCCTATATCCGCTGAGCACGTATTATGGAGTGTGCCTAAGGGACGCGGGCGTCGTTCGCGGTGCGCTTCGTAATGGTATGCGCGGTTATCCCACGGTTGGCGAATTGTCGGCTTACGGCGCGGAGTTGAAAATTGCTGTTGGCAAATTCGGCACTGAGCCGAACTCAACGTCAGAAAGCATTGCCCCCTCCCCAGGGCGGACGGTGCATGCGATTCAAACAGAAGGGAAGCGCAGCCTTTTGGTTTCCGATTTCGATGATTCTGGCAACATGGTCAGTGTTGAGTTCGAAAGCGCTGATCCCAAGGGGTATGGCGCCGCATTAAGCCTAGCCAATAATGTAGTTGCATGCAGTCTGACACCTGCTTCCATTGAGGCAGGGCTTCAGTAAGTTTAGCCCGTGTAAGACGGAATGAATTCCGCCCTATAGCAACGTAGATATCGTCTTACCCAACTGCGCGTCGAACGGCCTGCCTAACTTGAACCCGCGTAAGGCGAGTCTCGACTCGCTGCATTGAAGTATTGAGAAAACCGGGTCAGAGCAACTTTCCGTCTAGATATATCGGAAACCGCTCTGACCCGCCCCTTCCAACTGCGCACCCAGTGACGAATCGGCAATGAACGCCTATTTGATTGTCGACTCCGTCTTCATTGACGTCCGTACATCGCGACCGGCGCGGGGCTGTCTCCACATATCAATGGGCTGAGCGGACTTCCCAAGCTTGGACTAAGGCGACTTTGTTGCAGTAGCTCTAGGGTGGTGGCTGAGAGCCGTTTGCAGCTTGACCGTCGGAGGCCGTAAGCGGGAAATCTTGAATTTCGTGGAAGGGCCGCACAACGTGGAGATCGAGAAGGAAGCCGATGGCACCATCCGATTCAGGGCGTTGACCGGGGATAGCCGGCGCAACGCTGATACCATTGAAAGGCGCCGGGAGACAGAACTCCGCACGGCGGGAAAACCGGATCAGAGCACCTTTCCATTTAGCCTGTCGGAAAGTCGCTCTCGGCTCTTCCGGCCGCTTTGTCCCGGCGATCATTCGGATATTGGAACGCAATGAAAAGCGCCATTGCCGCCGCTGTTTTATCTAGCTTCGCATTGCTTGGCTGCTCCGAGGCGCCACCCTCTGCAACCAACCTCCCCCAACATGCAACCACGTCGAAGCGTGCGTCCCCGACCCAGACAGGTACCGTCTACTTCTTCGGCTTCGACGTTCCCCGCGTTACAGGAATACCCGAGCATGAGATGGAGAAATTCGGATGCAAGTTCAAGATCACGGAGCCCGATCTAATCGCAGCCATGGCTTCACCTCAGCCGCCTCACGTCCCGGACTACAACGCACTGGATGTCCGCGCAAAAATCTCGTTCCCAAAAGGAACTTATTACATCGACCATCAGGGCGTGCTGTACAAGCAAGGGAGACCTCTGCTTATCGACAAGGCGAAATTCAACGATGCCCTGATGGAACCGGAACCTTGTTCATAGCCGGCCAATCGGATCCGCAGCTCGCGCCAGCGGGTTGCGCGACTGCCTTCCGGCAAAGGGGTCCTCTCTCCGGATTCGCGGCATCGAATCACCAGGAGAATGGACCCGGCTTCCTGGCTGCAGACAACCCATGAGCGCCGAGCGAATCACTACCCATCTTGGCGACGAGCACGACGACGCTCTCAAAGACGCGCTTCGATCAGTCTTGGTCGAAATTCAGGCAACCGTCATTGACGGCTCATGCGGGATCGGTGGTTCGCAGCAACTCGAGATACTCAAGGTACGACTGGGGGAAACATTAGTTACGATCGAGTCCGAAACATATATCGGACTCACCGTCACTGGCCCCAGGCCCTCGGTTGAGAAGCTTGTCGAAGAGGTGCGGGCCAAGCTCACCTACTCGTACGATCGACGGCGATCAGAATGAAGCTCGCTTCTCTAGGAACCATCGGGTTCCTAGCGACCTGTCGCGCGGGCGCTTCGATCCGAACTTGATGTTGCGCCAACCGTGACGATGCCGACGCCACCGAGGCACGACCAGCTTCGACACATCGAGCCTCTCCCCACATCCGATCGAATGGCTAAAAGCAGGAGCGTCCGGAGTGCGATACTTAAAAGCTAGATGGCAGCACGGCGGCATGCATGACCCGATAGCCCTGGCAAGCGAACTGGACGACGAGGGATACGAGGTCAGAAAGGTCGAGATCTTCGCCAACGGCTTCCTCGGGTTTGCTAGCGAACAAGCGTCGACCGGCTCCACTTTCCTTGGAGATGCGCCTATCCCACCGGATAGCGAAATACTCAAGGATGCTCAGTTTTCGCTAGAACCCATGGAGAAAGAAGACTTCGAGAGGATATGGGAGGCCGCCATATCGGGATGCCGATGACCGATTGAGTCGAGCCCCCTTTCTAACCGGAGTTCTTCCCCATGCCAATCGCCGAGCATCAGCGCCGCGCGAACGCCCCAGCCACCTCGCAACGCCCATGAGCAAAATCCTCCACAACTGGCAACAAGGGCGCGTCGCGATCGTCAACGGCATCGCCTTGCCCGACGATTCGGTTCGGACGGTACCCGCTCGCGGATGGTCGCGGGCCACTCCCACCCGATTGGACATTTGCGGCAATGCCATCCCGGTCCCGGACGATGTCGAGTGGACCGACGTGTCGATGCTGGCGAAGACCGTCAGCCCCTGCGGCGGCTATCTTGCGGTCGCCGGCGAGTGCGGCATGGGCGGCGACGGATTCATGGCGCTCATAGACGAGCGGACGGCACTGCCCGAGTGGATCGCGTTCTTCGATTTCTCCAACCCCTTCGAGGCGGTTGCGATCAACGATACGCATGTCCTGGCGTCCAACAACCTTGGCGAGAGCTGGTCGGTTCCGCGTAGCGCGACCGGGACCATCGAGATAGCCCTCCGCATACCGGCCGGTATGACGACATGAGTGCCGGTGCCGCGCCCTGCTCGTCGCTGATCGAGGACTTCCTCGCAGGCCGCGATACGGCACTGACGACCGCGAACCGGATCGAAGTCATGCTGGAGGAAGCCTTTCCGGATGACGATTTCATCCAGGAGGTCGTGATCGCGTTGGCCATGTATCGTCCGGGCGGCCACGCGCATACTGTGGACGAGACGACGATTCGCGCACTGCTAGTGCGGACTCAGCGCTATCTGGCTTCGCTGTGACGGTGCCGGGCCCCGAGGCCCGAAGGATCGATCGTGGCGTGGCCTGCTTGGTTGGCGGCCTTTTCATGGACGAACGAAGATGACTCCGACAGCACCTGACGACCAGTTCCTGCCCTGCCTATGCTGCGGTTCGCTCGAAATCGACGAGCGCGGCGGGTATGAGATCTGCCGCCGATGCAACTGGGAGGACGATCCGATGCAGGCTGAGAATCCCGGCTTCGCGGGTGGTGCGAATGTCATGAGCCTGGAACAGGCCAGACGGGAATGGATGGGCGCATCGATGCCGGCGGCGAATCGTCGGAGCGCTAGCGTCTAAAGCCCGGGCCGGCCGCTGGAGTGAGCGTCGTGGGAAACACCTTCGCGCGGGTTCGGCGCGAGGTGTGGCGGCGTGGTCGCGGCTTGCGCCGCTCCTACCCGTGCTGGCATCGGGGCTTGGGTGCGGCGGCGGCGAGGCTATGCGCTGGTTTCGGCGCGAGGTCGCGGCGGCGCGGTCGCGGCTTGCGCCGCTCCTACCCCTTGGGGGCGCCGAATCGCGGCGGCGCAAGCAAAAAGCCCCGGGCTGGCGCCCGGGGCTGGGTGTTTGGTGGGTCGTGAAGGATTCGAACCTTCGACCAAAAGATTAAAAGTCTTCTGCTCTACCGACTGAGCTAACGACCCGGAAGCTCTGTTTCCGTCCGGCGCGGGGCCGGGGTCGGCCATTCTAGCAAAACCCTTGCGGCCGAGTCAGCGCCCCCGTTGGCGGCGCGGTTCAGGCGCGCCGGCTCAGACGTAGCGGGTCGGGTCCGGCACGCCGGCGGCGGCGAAGCCTTCGGCGCGCAGGCGGCAGGCGTCGCAGTGGCCGCAGGCGCGGCCGGCGTCGTCGGCCTGGTAGCAGGACACGGTTTCGGCGAAGTCCACGCCCAGGCGCACTCCCTCGCGGACGATGTCGGCCTTGCTGAGGAATTGCAGCGGCGCCTGCACGCGCAGGCCGGCGCCCTCGACCCCGGCCTTGGTCGCCAGGTTGGCCAGGGCCTGGAAGGCCTCGACGAACTCGGGGCGGCAGTCCGGATAGCCGGAATAGTCGACCGCGTTGACGCCGCAGAAGATGTCGTTGGCGCCCAGCACTTCGGCCCAGCCCAGGGCGATCGACAGCATGATGGTATTGCGCGCCGGCACGTAGGTCACCGGGATCGCGTCCTTGGCCGCGGCCTGGCCGATGGCGTGGCCGTCGTCGTCCAGCGGCACCGAGATGCTCTCGTCGGTCAGGGCCGAGCCGCCGATGCTGCGCAGGTCGACCGCGACGGTCTTGTGCGCGGCTGCGCCCTGGCTGGCGGCGATGCGCGCGGCGGCGTCGAGCTCGGAGGTGTGGCGCTGGCCGTAGCGCACGCTCAGGGCATGCACGGCATAGCCCTGCTCGCGGGCGATGGCGGCGACGACAGCGGAGTCCATGCCTCCGGAGACGAGTACTACGGCTTTTTTCATGGCGGCGGTTCTTTCGGGATTCGGGATTCGGGATTCGGGATTCGGGATTCGGGGCTGGGGGCTGGGGGCTGGGGGCTGGGGGCTGGGGGCTCGGGACTCGGGACTCGGGACTCGGGACTCGGGACTCGGGACTCGGGACTCGGGCAAAGGCTAGAACGGCGAGCTCGTTTTCGCTGGTTTTTTTCCGTCTTCCCCGCGAACGTGGGGAGCCGGGCTTTATCGCGGCCTGTCTGCGAAGTCTCTGGATGTTCGGCTGCGTAGAAGCAAGGCTGAGCCCGCCTTCGCGGGAATGACGAGCAAGGGCATCGCCGGTGGCCAGAACCGCTTCGGTCGGCATCAGATCCGACACTGCCCCCCCCCTACGCGCATCGCCTACAGGGACCGAACCGCCTCAACCCGATCCGAATCCCCACGCCCGAACCCCGCCCCTCAGCGCCCCGGCTCGTCGTTCCACAGGATCTTGTGCAACTGCAGCTGGAAACGCACCGGCAGGCGGTCGGCGACGATCCAGTCGGCCAGGTCGCGGGGCTTGATCTGGGTGAAGCTGGGCGAGAACAGCACGTCGCAGACTTCGGTCAGGCGGTGCTCGGCGACCACCGCCTTGGACCAGTCGTAGTCCTCGCGGCTGCAGATCACGAACTTGACCTGGTCGCGCGCGGTCAGCAGCGCAAGGTTGCTCCACAGGTTGCGGTGCGCTTCGGCCGAGCCCGGGGTCTTGATGTCCAGCACCCGCGACACGCGCGGGTCGACCGGGCCGATGTCGATCGCGCCGGAGGTCTCCAGCGAGACCTCGTAGCCGGCGTCGCAGAGCTTTTCCAGCAGGGCGATGCAACGCTTCTGCGCCAGCGGCTCGCCGCCGGTGACGCAGACGTGGCGGGCGCCGTACTGGGCGACCTCGGCCAGGATCGCGTCGAACTCCCACCACTGCCCGCCGTGGAAGGCGTAGGCGGTGTCGCAGTACTGGCAGCGCAGCGGGCAGCCGGTCAGGCGCACGAACACGGTCGGCCAGCCGATGCTGTTCGACTCGCCCTGCAAGGACAGGAAGATTTCGGTGAGCCGCAGGCGCTCGGACGGCGCGGCGGCCGTCTCGGAGGTAACGGCGGTATTCACGGTGGGACTCAGTTGCGCAGCCGGCTCAGCTGGATCGCATTGAGGCGATCGGAGGCCGTGCGGGCGGCATCGGTGCCCGGATAGCGGGCGGCGACGTCGGCCAGGGTGCGCTCGGCGGCATCGACCTGTTTCAGCCCGAACTGGGCCAGGCCGATCTTGAGCAGGGCGCCGGCGGCCTTGTCGTGGGTCGGGTAGCGGTCGAGCAGGGCCTGGAACTGCTCCTGCGCGAGCTGGTAGTTCTGGGTGACGTAATAGCTTTCGCCCAGCCAGTACAGCGCGTTGGGCGCGTAGGCGCCGCCGGGGAAGTTGCCGAGAAAGGCCTGGAACAGGCGCGCGGACTCGACGTACTGGCCGGCCTTGAGGGCGTTGAACGCGGTGTCGTAGGCGCCGCGTTCGTCGCCGCTCTGGGCCAGCAGGCCCGGATCGCCGTGCACGCTCGGCGCGCTGTCCTTCACCGCCGGCGGCGGCGGTGCCGGAGCGGCGGCCTGCGGCGCGGCCCCGGCCGCCGGCGCCGCGCCCGCGCCGCCTTCCAGGCGGTTGAGGCGGCCGTCGGTGTCCAGGTACTGGGCCTTGCTGGTTTCCTGCAGCTGCCGGTTGAGCTGCTGCAGTTCCTCGACCTGGGCGCGCAGGGACTGCAGCTCGGTCTTGAGCTGGGTCACCTGGTTGAGCAGATCGAGATTGGCCTGGTTGTCGGCGGCGCGCTGCTCGAGGACCGCGACGCGGTCGGCGAGGCTGGCGCGCTGCGCGAACGCGGGCGTGGCGGCCGAGAAGGCCGCCACGATCGCCAAGGCTAGTGCGAACTTGCGCATCGCTGTGAGCCTCGTGGTTCTGCGTGGACGCTACGACGGCCGATTACTTGGCGGTGTAGACGATCTCGACGCGGCGGTTCTTGGCCCAGCAGTCTTCGTTGGACTCGGTGCAGACCGGGCGCTCTTCGCCGTAGGAGGTCACGGTGATCTGGCTGCCCGAACCGCCGTTGGCCTGGATCGCCGAGGACACCGCGTTGCCGCGGCGCTCGCCGAGGCCGAGGTTGTACTCGCGGCTGCCGCGCTCGTCGGCGTTGCCTTCCAGGGTCATGCGCGAGGACGGACGGTCGCGCAGGTACTTGGCGTGGCAGCCGACGATGTTCTGGAATTCCGGCTTCAGCGAATCCTGGTCGAGGTCGAAGTACACCACGCGCTGACGCAGGCAGGCGTCGGTGTCCAGGTCGTTCGGACCGTAGGCGCCGGAGGCGACCGGGCCGGTGTCGCTGGGCACGGAGGTCGACGGGCCGGTGCCGGTGTCGGTCGGCGGCACTTCCTTGACCTTCTTCGAGCAGGCGACGGCCGCGGTACACAGCACGGCGGCGAGCAGGAGGCGAGCGGTGTTGTTCATGGGGTTTCCTCGTCAGATGGAGCTGTGGGGCAGGAGTCGTTCGGGGGTGTGGCGCGATCCGCGCGCGGGGCGTCCCGGCGCGGCCGGCGGGTCAGCGCGGCAGGCGGTAAGGTCCCCAGGCCGGTTCGCGCACATCGCCATCGGCGAGGACCAGGCGCTGGCGCACCCGGGCATCGGCGGAAACGGCATAGAGCACGCCACGGCGTCCTTCGCGCGCAGCATAAATGATCATGGAGGCGTTCGGGGCAAAGCTGGGGGACTCGTCCAGCGAGCCCGGCGACAGGGTGGTCCAGCGCGGCGAGCCCAGGCTGGCGTCCATCATCGCGATCCGGTAGGTGTTGCCGGCGCCCTGGGCGGTGGCGATCTTCTTGCCGTCGAAGGACACGCTGGCGCTGGCGTTGTAGCTGCCCTGGAAGGTGACCCGGGTGGCGCCGCCGCCGCTGGCCGCGACCTGGTAGATCTGCGGCTTGCCGCCGCGGTCGGAGGTGAAATAGATCTTGCTGCCGTCGGCCGACCAGGTCGGCTCGGTGTCGATGCCGAAGTGGTTGGTCAGCTGGTTCAAGGACTTGCTGCCCAGATCCATCACGTAGATCTCGGGGTTGCCGCTGCGCGACAGGGTCAGGGCCAGGCGGCGGCCGTCCGGCGAGAACGCCGGCGCGCCGTTGATGCCGCGGTACTTGGCGATCAGCTCGCGGCTGCCGGTGCCGATGTTCTGGATGTAGATCGAGGAGTTGCCGCCCTCGAAGCTGACGTAGGCCAGGCGGCTGCCGTCCGGGCTCCACGACGGCGACAGCAAAGGCTCCGGCGAGCGGACCACGGTCTGCGGGTTGTAGCCGTCGGAGTCGGCGACCATCAGCGCGTAGTTGCTGCTGCGGCCGGTGCCGGTGGCGGTGACGTAGGCGATGCGGGTGAAGAACGCGCCGCGCACGCCGGTGATCTTCTCGTAGACCGCGTCGGCGATCTGGTGGGCGACGTCGCGCATGGCGTTGGAGCGCGCGGTCAGGGCGAAGCCGAGCAGGCGCTGCTGCTTGGCCACGTCGAACAGTTCGTACTCGACCCGGTAGCTGCCGGCGCCGGCGTCGGCGACCCGGCCGACCACGATGTAGTCCTGGTTCAGCGCGCGCCAATCCGGATAGCTGATCTCGCTGCCGCGGGTCGGCTTGGCCGCCATCTGGTCGACCGGCAGGCCGCGGAACTGGCCGGAACGGTTGAGGTCGTTGCGCACCACCTCGGCGATGTCGGTCCCCGGCGCGGCCGCGCCGCCCTGGTAGGGCATCGGCACCACGGCGATCGGCAGGGCCGAGGCGTTGCCGCCGACGATGTCGATTTCCAGCCCCTGCTGCTGGGCCGAGGCCGCCAGGGGAAGCAGGAGAGCCAGCAGCGTAGCCAGCCAGCGCGCGGGTCGTTTCATCGGCACTCCGTGACAGTTCGACGGGGATTTGTTCAGGTTCGGCATTGTTAACGCTGAAGAGTGAACGTGGGCTCAAAGCCGGGGGTCAATCGCGTTGCGCGGCCGGTTTCGGCCGCAAAAGGCACGATCGGCATGGCGCGGCTCGGGGTCTGCGGCCGGCGGAAGCGCCGCCCTGCCCTGTTCAGCGGTCCCGGCCGCGTTCGCGCAGGCGCTGCCACCAGCGTTTGGGCGGCGGATCGTCGGGCTCGGGGCCGCGGATTTCCAGCCGCAGCACCGGCCGGAAGGCCTGCTCGTAGCCCTGGTAGGGCAAGGGCTGGGCGGCGCGCGCGGCGGCGATGAAGGACTCGCGCGCCGGCGCGTCGAAGGCGCAGGGCGGGACCGCGGCGACCGAGTCGAGGCGGCCGCCGGGGCGCTGGCGCAGTTCGAACACGCAGACCCGGTCGGCGCCGAGGCCGGCCGGCGGCCGCCATTGCGCCAGCACCGCATTCTGGATCTCCTCGGCGTAGCGCTGGGCCTTGTACGGCGCGCAGCGCTCGGGCCGGGCGGCGCAGGGGTCCGGCGCCGGGCCGGCCGCAGCGGCGGCGAAGGCGCAGGCGGCCAGGAGTGCGGCGGCCGGCCAGCGGGCGCCGCGCACGCGGCTGCGGTCGCCGTCCGTGGCCGCCACTCAGCGGTCCTCGGCCTTGAAGTTGAGGTTGAGGTTGCGCGAGAACACGCTCTCGAACCCGGCATAGGGCAAGGGCTGGGCCTTGAGCACCGCGGCCTCGATCGAGCGCCGGCCCTGTTCGTCGTAGGCGCAGGGCTCGACCACTTCCACCCCGCTCACCTGACCGCCGGGCAACTGGCGGATGTTCAGGCGGCAGCCGGCGCCGACCGGGATCGAATCGGGCCGGGTCCATTTCTGCACGATCGCCGCCTGCAGGGCCGCGGCGTAGCGCGCGGCCAGGCCGGTATCGACGCCCTGGTTGCCGCTGTTGGCCGGGGTCGCCGCGGCGGCGGCCTGGCTGGCCTTGGCCGCGCGCGCGTCGGCGATCTGCTGCAGCTTCTGCGCGCTGAGGTCCTGCTCGCGCTGCAGGCGCGCGCGTTCGCGGCGGATCTGCTCGAGCTTCTTCTGGTTTTCCAGCAGTTGCTGCTCGGCCAGGCGCTGCTTCTGCTGCGCCTCTTGCTGGCGCTTCTGCTCGGTCAGGTCGACCTGGGCCTGCCTGGCCTTGGCCTCCTGCACCTTCTGTTCTTCGGCGCGGTTCGGCGTGGGCGTGTCGACCACCTGTTCCTGGGTGGTCTCGTCGGGCACCGGGATGAAATCCTGCGGCGACTGCTGCTGCGGCGCGACCGCGTCCTGCGGCTTGGGCTCGGGCACCGGCTGCGGCAGCGGCTGAGCCTCTTCCGGCTCCGGCTCGGGCTGCGGCAAGGGCTCGGGACGATTGCGCAGGGTGCGCTGCATCGCCGCCGACAGGTCGCTGAACTCGGTCAACTCGGACGACAAGGGCGAACCGGCGGCGGACACCTGCTCGCTCGGCCGCCACAGCATGCTCAACAGGATGGCCGCGACCAGCAGGCCGTGCAGCAGCACGGCCAGCAGCACCGCTTGGGTGGTGTCGGCGCGGGTTTCCCTCATCGCTTGGCGCCCTTCTCCGGCTGGCTCATCAGGCCGACCTTCTGCACTCCGGCGTCCTGCAGGATGTTCATCGCCTCGATGATCGGCTGGTAGTTGGCGCGGCCGTCGCCGGCGACGAACACCTGCAGCTTGTCCTTGCCGTTCTGCTGGACCAGGGCACGGACCTTGGTTTCCAGGGTTTCGGCGCTGACCGCCTCGTTGCTGCCGGCCTTGACCGCGAGGAAGTAGTTGCCGTGCTCGTCGACCTGGACCACGACCGGGTCGGTCTTGGTGTCCATCGACTTGAGGTTGGAATTGGGCAGGTTGACGTCGATGCCGAGCGTCAGCAGCGGCGCGGTGACCATGAAGATGATCAGCAGCACGAGCATCACGTCGATGTAGGGGACGACGTTGATCTCGGCCTTGAGCTTGCGTTTGCGATGGCGGCGGATGGCGGTGCCGGACATGGCGGATTCCTCGGTTAGGCGCGTTGCCCGCGGCGATGCGGGCGCGGGCGGGTCGGGGCGACGGGCTTGCGCCGCATCACTCGTCCAGGTGCGCCTGGCGCTGCAGGATCGAGGAGAACTCTTCGGAGAACGCGTCGTAACGCACCGCCAGGCGCTCCACGCCGGTGGCGAAGCGGTTGTAGGCCCACACCGCCGGGATCGCCACGAACAGGCCCATCGCGGTCGCCAGCAGCGCCTCGGAGATGCCCGGGGCGACGTCGGCGATACCGACCTGCTTGGACGCGGAGACCAGCGAGTGCATGGTCACCATGATGCCGAACACGGTGCCGACCAGGCCGATGTAGGGCGAGGTCGAGCCGATGTTGGCCAGCAGCTCCAGGTTGTGCTCCAGGCCGTCGAGCTCGCGCGAGCCGGTCGCGCGCATCGCCCGCTGGGCGCCTTCGAGCTGGGCGCGGGCGTCGACGCCGCGGCGCTGGCGGATGCGGTTGAACTCGCGGAAGCCGGATTCGAAGATCGCCTCCAGGCCGCCGATCGCTCGGCTGCGCTCGGTGCTGCCGGCGTACAGCTTGGACAGCTCGGCGCCGGACCAGAAGCGCTCCTCGAACTGATCGGCCTCGGCCTTGGCGCGGCGGATCACCTTCCACTTGCGGAAGATGATGATCCAGGACGTCAGCGAAGCGACCACCAGCAGCAGCATGATGAACTGCACCGGGATGCTGGCCTTGATCACCAGATCCCACAGGTTGAACGAGGCGGCGGCGTTGCCGGCCGCGGCCGCGCCCTGCGTCACGGCCTGGGCGGCTTCCTCCGGCAGGGCTTCCACGGTCGTGGCCAGAAGCGCGATCAGCGATGACGTCATGCTTGGTTCTCCATAGCCCGAAACGCGGGCCTGTGTCGGGGCGGACGGTGCGTGGGAAGTAACGTACCGCCGGTCATTGGGGTGGATGGCGGCGGGATCAGCCGGCCGGGTCCGGGACCGACTGCGCCTGCAATTGCGCATACAGCTCCGGCGGGATCGGGCACGGACGCAGCTGCGCCGCGTCGACCGCGGCGACCCGCACCTCGGCCTCGATCAGGACTTCCTCGCCGCGCCGCACCGTCTGCGCGAAGATCAGGCTGGCGCGGCGGCAGCGCCGCAGTTCCACCGTGACCTCGAGCGCATCGTCGAGCCGGCCCGGCTTGAGGAAGCCGATCTGCATGCCGGCGACCACGAACAACAGCCCATGCTGCAGGCGCAGACCGTCCTGTCCGTACCCGAGCGCACGCACCCATTCGCTGCGCGCGCGCTCCATGAAAGCCAAATATTGAGCGTGATACACCAGCCCGCCGGCGTCGGTATCTTCCCAGTAGACGCGTGTCGGCCAACTGAACATGCGGGAGGGGGGATTCGGGAGGGGGGATTCGGGGGCCATGACGACTTCCAGGTTCGCAGGTATGGGCGTCAGAACAACTCGCCCGACTCTCCATTCCCGATTTTCGATTCTCTGGGGTCCAGGCCGATATGGCGGTAAGCGCGCGGGGTGGCCATGCGGCCGCGGGCGGTGCGGACCAGGTAGCCCTGCTGGATCAGATAGGGTTCGATCACGTCTTCCAGGGTGCCGCGCTCCTCGCTCAGCGCCGCGGCCAGGGACTCGACCCCGACCGGGCCGCCGTCGAAGGCCTCGATGATCGTCTTGAGCAGGCGCCGGTCGAGCTCGTCGAAGCCCTCCGGGTCGACCTTGAGCATGGCCATCGCCGCGTCGGCGGTGGCGCGGTCGATCATCCCGCCGGCGCGGACCTGGGCGTAGTCGCGGACCCGGCGCAGCAGACGGTTGGCGATGCGCGGGGTGCCGCGCGAGCGCTTGGCGATCTCGGCCGCGCCCTCCGGTTCGCAGGCGATGCCCAGGATCTGCGCCGAGCGGCGCACGATCCGGGTCAGTTCCTCGGCGTTGTAGAACTCCAGGCGCTGGACGATGCCGAAGCGGTCGCGCAGCGGCGCGGTCAGCAGGCCGGCGCGGGTGGTCGCGCCGATCAGGGTGAACGGCGGCAGGTCGAGCTTGATCGAGCGCGCCGCGGGGCCCTCGCCGATCATGATGTCGATCTGGTAGTCCTCCATCGCCGGGTACAGCACTTCCTCCACCACCGGCGAGAGGCGGTGGATCTCGTCGACGAACAGCACGTCGTGCGGCTGCAGATTGGTCAGCAGCGCGGCCAGGTCGCCGGCCTTCTCGATCACCGGGCCGGAGGTCTGGCGCAGGTTGACTCCGAGTTCGTTGGCGATGACATGGCTGAGGGTGGTCTTGCCCAGGCCCGGCGGGCCGAAGATCAGCACGTGGTCGAGCGCCTCGCCGCGGTGCTTGGCGGCCTCGATGTAGATCTTCAGCTGCTCGCGCACCGGTTGCTGGCCGAGGTATTCGTCCAGGCGCTTGGGCCGGATCGAGGCCTCGATGGCCTCGTCTTCGCGGGTGGCGCCGGCGGCGATGATGCGGTCGTTCATGCGGCTATGTTCGCATGGGACGGGCGCGGGCGCAGGGGTGGGACGTGCCGGCGGGCTTCGGCCTACGACCTCGCTTAGGCAGGCGGCCCGCATCGCAGAACCGTGATCGTCGGGGTTCGCATGGGCGGGAATCGGCCCTGGAGAAACGGGCGCACCAATCGGCGCCCCCTTTGGAAAAGGGGGCTGGCGCCCAGCGCCGGCACGAAGCCCGCCGCGGACTACAGCGCGGGGGATTTGCTTTTGGGCTTATTGCCATGAGAGCAGAAGCAAATCCCCCCTGCCCCCCTTCTCGAAGGGGGGAAGCGGCAAAGGCAGAGGCTGGGACGGTGGCCGGGCCAGCTCAAACGAAAGGCAGACGGCGGGCCGGGCGCTCAAACGAAATGCACGTCGTAGCGCTCGTGCATTTCGGCCAGGGACTCGGCGTCGACCTCGCCGCGCAGGATCGCCGGCAGGGCGCGGAAGTAGTCGAAGCGGTCCACGCCCGGGGCCAGGGTCACGAACACGTCGGCGACCTGGTCGGGGCCGGCGGCGAAGGAGTGCACCACGCCGGCGGGAATCACCGCGTAGCCGCCCTGCTCCACCCGCACCGGCTCGCCGTCGATGATCATCTCCAGCGCGCCGTCCAGGACGTAGAAGGCTTCGCTGGAGCGCTTGTGCAGATGCGGCCGGGCCCCGGCCGAGCCGGGCTCCAGGCGCAATCGGTTGGCGCCGAGCGCGCCGCAGCAGTCGCTGGCCTCGGCCAGCAGCCACAGCTGCGAACCGTTGCCGCGCAGGGTTTCGGCGTCTCGTTCCTGGATCACGAAAGCGCGGGGCTGGGACATCGCGGACACCTCGTCGTCGGAAAGTGCCGACGAAGCTAGGCGCAGCCGGCGCCCGGCGGAATCCGCCGCCGCTGCAACGATGCTTCCCGTCGCGCCCGGCGCACCGCAGCGTTGCCCGCGGCGCTATTGCCCTGGGGCAGGATTGGGGATTGGGCAAGCGGTGGCGTCGTGGCTGGGCCTGCGGAACGCCTTCGCAGCTTCACTGCCTGGGATTCGAGCTGAAATCCGCCCGAGCCAAAGATCCCGCCCTTGGCTCTTGCCATTCCCTGTTCCCTGTTCCCGGCCGCGCGCAGCGCGGCTAGATCTCCACCTGCGCGCCCAGCTCCACCAGGCGATTGCCCGGGATGCGGAAGAAGCCGGTCGCCGGCGCCGCGTTGCGGTGCATGAAGGCGAACAGGCGGTCGCGCCAGATCGGCATGCCGCGGTGGCGGCTGGCGACCACGGTCTCGCGGCTGGCGAAATAGGTGGTGTCCATCGGGTCGAAGTAGATCCCGCCGGCGTCGCAGGAGCGCATCAGCGCCAGCGGCACGTCGGGCACTTCCATGAAGCCGAAGCGGATCAGCACCCGGTAGAAGTCGTTGCCGATCGCCTCGATCTTGAGCCGCTTGTCCTTCGGCGCGTACGGCACGCCCAGGGTCTCCACGGTCAGGAACACGTTGCGCTCGTGCAGCACCTTGTTGTGCTTGAGGTTGTGCAGCAGCGCGTGCGGCACCACGCCCTTGTCGGCGGTCATGAAGATCGCCGTGCCCGGCACCCGCACCGGCGGCGCCAACATCAGTCCGGGCAGGAAGCTGTCGAGCTGGATGCCTTCCTTGCGCACTTCCTCGTGCAGCAACTCGCGGCCGCGGCGCCAGGTGCGCAGCAGGGTGAACACCACCAGGCCCAGCACCAGCGGGAACCAGGCGCCGTCGAAGAACTTGGCGCCGTTGGCGATCACGAAGCCGACGTCGACCACGAAGAACACCACGCACAGCGGCAGCACCCACTTGCGCCAGCGCGGCCACAGCGCACGCGCGACCAGGGCCAGCAGCAGGGTGTCGATCAGCATCGTCGCCGACACCGAGATGCCATAAGCGCTGGCCAGCGCGGTCGAGCTGCGGAACGCCAGGACCACGGTGATCACCGCGATCGCCAGGATCCAGTTGATGTAGGGCACGTAGATCTGGCCGATGGTGCTGCTGGAGGTGTGCTTGATCTGCATGCGCGGGATATAGCCCAGCTGCATGGCCTGGCGCGCGACCGAGTAGGCGCCGGTGATGACCGCCTGCGAGGCGATCACCGCGGCCATCGTCGCCAGCACGATCATCGGGTACAGGGCCCAGGACGGCACCGCTTCGAAGAACGGGTTGACCACCGCGCGCGGGTGCTGCAGCACGAACGCGCCCTGGCCGAGGTAGTTCAGCATCAGGCTCGGCAGGACCATGAGGTACCAGGCCCAGCGGATCGGCTTGGCGCCGAAGTGGCCCATGTCGGCGTACAGCGCCTCGCCGCCGGTCACCGCCAGCACCACCACGCCCAGGATCAGCACCGACTGCGCGCCGTGCTCCATGAAGAAGCGCACGCCCCACCACGGGTTCAGCGCCTTCAGCACCTCGGGCTCCTGGACGATGTTGTAGATGCCGATCGCCGCCAGCGAGACGAACCAGATCATGGTGATCGGCCCGAACACCTTGCCGACCTTCTCGGTGCCGAAGCGCTGGGCCAGGAACACCATCACCAGGATGACCACGGTGATCGGCACGATGAAGCGGTGCAGGCCGGGCGCGGCGACTTCCAGGCCCTCGACCGCGCCGAGCACCGAGATCGCCGGGGTGATGACGCTGTCGCCGAAGAACAGCGAGGCGCCGAAGATGCCGAGGATGCCGACGACATAGGCCGAGCGCCCGCCCTTGGCCAGGGTGCGCTGGGCCAGGGTCATCAGCGCCATGATCCCGCCTTCGCCCTCGTTGTCGGCGCGCATGATGATGGTGACGTACTTCAGCGTCACCACGATCATCAGCGCCCAGAACACCAGCGACAGGATGCCGAGCACGGTGTCGTGGTTGCTGGTCAGGTGGAAATGCGGCGAGAACGCCTCTTTCAGCGTGTACAGCGGACTGGTGCCGATGTCGCCGAACACCACCCCGATCGCGCCCACGATCAGGCCGGGCAGCCCCTGCTTGGGATGGTGGCCGTGATGGCCGCCATCGGCGGAGGGCGCATGCGTGGACTGGGAACTGGGAACCGTGGAGGACATTCGTAGGCTTCCGGGAACGACCCGAGGGGGCTCAGCGCAGCGCGGACTTTAGCGCTTTGCGGATGATGGCGGCGGCATCGTCGCCGGCGGCGGCCGCATCGCGCACCATGCGCGCGGCCTCGGCCGGCTTGTAGCCCAACTGCTGCAGGGCCACCACCGCCTCGCTCTGCGGGTCGGCCGGCACGCCGCCGGAAACCCCGAGCGCGGCGCCGGCGCCGGCCAGGTCGGCGGCGCGGTCGCGCAGCTCGACCACCATGCGCTCGGCGGTCTTCTTGCCGATCCCGGGGATGCGGGTCAACGCGGTGACGTCGCCGGCCTGGACCAGGCGGGCGAATTCCTCGACCGGCACGCCCGACAGCACCGCCAGGGCGATCTTGGCGCCGATCCCGCTGACCTTCTGCACGTCGCGGAACAGGCGCCGCTCGGTTTCGCGCAGGAAGCCGTACAGCGAAACGCTGTCTTCCTTCTGTGCGTAATGAGTGAACAAGGCCACTTCGCGGCCGAGTTCGGGCAGGTCGTAGAACGTGCTCATCGGCGCTTCCAGCTCGTAGCCGACGCCGTGGACGTCGACCACCAGCCACGGCGGTTGCTTGTGGACGAGAATGCCTTTGAGGCGACCGATCACGACCTGACTCCAGATGGACGATGCGGCGCGCCACGCGGGGCGCAGCCGAAGAACGAGACGACGGGCGGCGGGACAGTATCCACGTCCGCCCCGGATACGACGCAGCCGCGCGCGCGGCACCCTACCCCGTGCGCCGGGACCGATGCGCCGCCGCCGGCGGCAGGATGGACGGCGGCCATCTCAGGCGCCGCGCCTGCGCAGCTGATGAGCGGCGATGCCGGTGCGCTGGGCCGTGGCGCTCATGTGGGCATGGGTCAGGGCGACCGCAAGCGCGTCGGCGGCGTCGGCCTGCAACTTGGCTTCGGGAATGTTCAGCAACAGCCGCACCATGTGCTGGACCTGCTGCTTGTCGGCAGCGCCGCGGCCGACCAGGGACTGCTTGATCACCCGCGGCGGGTACTCGCTGATCGGAATGCGCCGGCGCACCACCGTGGCCAGGGCCGCGCCGCGGGCATGGCCGAGCTTCAGCGCCGAGGTCGCCGACTTGTCCATGAACACCGTTTCGATCGCCATCTGGTCGGGGCGGAATTCGTCCAACACCGCCTCCAGGCCCTCGCACAGCAGGCCCAGGCGCGAAGGAAAGTCCTCCGCGTCGAGCAGCTTCAGCGCCCGCGCATGCACGTAGACGCAGCGCCCGTCGGCGCCGACGTCGATCACGCCCACGCCGGTGCGCTGCGACCCGGGGTCGATGCCGAGGATGCGGCGGGTGCCGGGACTCGGGCCTCGGGCCTCGGGACTCGGATGGGAAGCGGAAGTCGACATGAGGACTGCAGCCGGTTCTGGGGCTCAGCGGCGCAGGCGGCAAACGGCCGCGAGGGCCGCGTGCGAGTCCCGAGTCCCGAGTCCCGAGTCCCGCCCGTCACGCATACGCGTCTTCGCCCAGGTCCGCATTGGAATAGACGTTCTGCACGTCGTCCATGTCTTCCAGCCAGTTGAGCAGCTTGACCACCTGCTGGGCGGTTTCGCCGGCGACGGCGATGTTGTTGTCGGCGCGGAAGGTAACCTCGGCCTGGCCGGCGGCCAGGCCGGCGGCGTCCATCGCCGCCTTGACCGCGGCGAAGGCGTCCGGCGCGGTCAGTACGTCGATCGAGCCGTCCTCGGGATAGACCACGATGTCGTCGGCGCCGGCCTCGATCGCGACCTCGGTGATCTTCTCTTCGTCGGCGCCGGCCGGGAACCACAGCACGCCGCGCTTGGCGAACATGAACGACACCGAGCCGTCGGTGCCGAGGTTGCCGCCGAACTTGCCGAAGGCGTGGCGCACGTCGGCGACGGTGCGGACCTTGTTGTCGGTCAGGCAGTCGACGATCACCGCGACCCCGCCGGGGGCATAGCCCTCGTAGCGGATCTCTTCGTAATCCACGCCTTCCAGCGCGCCGGTGGCCTTCTTGATCGCGCGCTCGATCACGTCCTTGGACATGTTGGCCGACAGGGCCTTGTCGACCGCGCTGCGCAAGCCGGGATTGCCGTTGGGGTCGCCGCCGCCGCGGCGCGCGGCGACGCTGATCTCGCGGATGATCTTGGTGAAGATCTTGCCGCGACGCGCGTCTTCGGCGTTCTTGCGTGCTTCGATCGACGGACCTCTACCCATGGCGCTACCGGCGTATTTTGTGAACGAACCGGTGATTTTACTCGATTGCGCCGCGCCGCCGGCGATCGGCCGCGATCGACCGGCGCCGCCGGCTCAGTCGCCGAAGCGCCCGCGACGGAAAAAGGCCTCGGCCAGGCCCGCGGCCTGGGCCGAGAACAGCAGGCCGCTGTGGCTGGCGGGGATCACGATATGCGCGGCCAGCCCGGGCAAGCGGGTTTCGGCCACCGCCACGGTGCCGTCGCTGTCGCCCTGGAAGCGGCCGAAGAACTGGCCCAGGCCGTGCGGGCTGCGGCCGGCGATCACCCCGACCTCGGCCGCGCCCCGCCAGGGTGGGCAACCGCGCTGCAGCAGCTCGGCGGCGCGGCCCAAGGCCGGCGCGCTCCAGGCGTGGCGGGCCAGGCCGCCGGCCGCGGCGCTGCCGCACAGCGGCGAGCCCAGGCACACCACCCGCCGCACCGGCAGCTGCGGGCGTTCGCTCAAGGCACGCAGGGCGATCAATCCGCCCAGGCTGTGGGCGAGCAGATGGCAGGGCTCGTCGAACCGCCCGATCTGTTCGATCAGGCGCGGCACCACCGCCTCGGGACCGGCGCCGGCGCCGGCGTAGGCGAACACTTCCGGCTCGAACCCGGCCCGGGCCAGGCGCGCGCCCAGCCAGGCCATCGACAGGCCCGGCATCCAGATGCCATGCAGCAGCAGCACCCGGCGCGGGCCGCGCGGGCGGGCGGAGGGCTTGGCGGGTGCGGCGGCGGCGACGGGACTCATGCCCGGACTATGGTCGCCGCCCGCGCCGAAACCAAGCCCGCCGCCGGCGCGCGGTCCCGCGCCGGCGGCCGCAGCCATCCGCAGCGCGGCCGGCGTGGGCAAAGACGCAGATAAAAACAAACGTCCGGATGGAATGTGACTTAGTTCCGATCCGGCGCAGGCCGGCGGCCGCGACCATGCACGACCTCCCCTCGCCCCCGGACGTCCCGTATGACTCTGCGGCACTCGCCCCTGCCCATCGCCAACGTACTCGCTTCGGCTCTGCTGGCCGCGCTCACGGTGTTTCCAGCAGTACGCGCGGATGCAGGCGAACTTCGCCCCGCGCAAAGCAGCGACGACCTGTCCAATCCTCATCGCGGCTTCCTGCTCTGGGGCACCACCGTCGCCGCCGACGGCGGGCTGCCGGACAACCACTACGGCGCGACCATGTACCAGATCTACGTCCCCTGGCGGGAAATCGAAACCGCAGATGAGCGGTACGACTGGGCGGGTTTCGAGAAACGTCACCTGGAACCGATCCTGAAGGAGAACCCGAACGCGACCTTCGTGCTGCGTCCGGTCGCCGACTATCCCGATGGCGTGTCCAACAACATCAGCCACTTCTTCGACGCCGCCGAAGGCCAGCTCGAGCGCGATTACCCGAAGTTCCTCGAGCAGGCGCCGTTCAACGTGGTCGGCCACGACTACAGCAGCTGCGGCGGCGACGGCCCCGGCCGCGCGCCGGAGTACAACACCCCGGCGATGCGCGAGCAGTTGCGCCAGTTCGTGCGCGCCTTCGCGGCGCGCTACGACGGCGACCCGCGCATCACCGCGGTGCACGTCGGCCTGCTCGGCTTCTGGGGCGAGTGGCACACCTCCGGCTGCGAAGCCTGGGAGCCGGACGCGACCACCCGCGCCGCGGTGCGCGACGCCTACGCGAGCGCGTTCGTGCAGACCCCGGTGCACACCCGCTACGCCCGCGCCAGCGACATCGGCGGCGCCGACTTCGGCATCAGCGAAGACTTCTTCCCCTCCTTCACCGCGATGTGCAACCTGTTCGCCACCCGCATGCCGCGCTGCGACGACACCGGCTGGTGGAACCTGGAATGGGGCTATCGCAACGAAGTGCCGGCCGCGCGCGCGAACTGGAAGACCAATCCGATCGGCGGCGAAAGCCCCTACGCCGACCAGAAGAAGACCTGGACCTCGCGCACCGCCGACATCGTCAAGCTGCTGCGCGACTACCACTTCAGCTGGCTCGGCCCGGCCGGCCAGCACGAGAACACCGGCACCGGCTTCCCGGCCAAGATGCGCACGATCAAGCGCGCGCTGGGCTACGAGTTCACCGTGCGCCAGGCCAACTGGCCCGACGCCATGCAGCCCGGCGCGACCATCGCGCTCAAGCTCGCGGTCGAGAACACCGGCTCGGCGCCGCTGTACCACGTCTACGACACCCAGTTGCACTGGGTCGACGGCGCCGGCGCGACTCGCGCCAAGGCCAGCTTCGACTATCCGCTCAACGCGCTGCTGCCGGGCGCGCCGGCGGCGCCGACCGACGCCAGCGCGCAGGTGCCGGCGACGCTGGCGCCGGGCCGCTATTCGCTGCGCCTGGCGATCGCCGACAGCTGGCCGGGCCGTCCCGGCATCGCGCCGCAGAACGTCGGCCGCGACGGCAGCGGCCGCCTGGTCTTGGGGACGGTGACCGTCGCGACGACGGCCCGTCGGTGACCGCGGCGGGCCGGCGTGGCGGTGGTCGCGCGCCGGTCCGCCCGCTCATCGGGCAGCGTCTCATGAAGCACATTCACACGGCGGTTCCGGTACGAAACCGGCCCCGCTCACACATGCGCGCGCCGCTGCCGCGGCGGCGCGGCGGCCGCCTGCGAAGCGCGCCGCCAGTCACGGTCCGCGCCCCGGCCCCCGCCTAGATTGCCGACGCCCGCATCGGGCATCACCAGGGAGTCGGTATGAATCGATCGTCATGGTTTCTGGCGCTGGGCCTGGCCCTCGCGCCCTGCTTCGCCGTGCACGCCGCGCCGCCGCGGGTCACGCAGGGACTGGTCGGGGAATGGCATCTGGACCTGTCCGGCACCACCGCATTCGACACCAGCGGCTACGGCCGCAACGGCACGCTGGTCGGCGGCACGGCCTCGTCCTGGGGCTGGCTCAACACCGCCGGCGATTTCAGCGGCGGCAAGTACGCGCAGGTGCCGAACTCGGCCAACCTCAATTTCGGCACCGGCAGCTTCACCCTCGCCGCCTGGGTGCGCATGGCCAACCCATCCTCGTCCTCGGTCAAGACCATCATCGACAACCGCGCCAGCGGCGCCGGCCGCGGCTACTCGTTCACCGTCTACAACGGCCAGCACCTGTTGCTGCAGCTCAACAACGGCACCACCTGGGACAACTACGTCTCCAACGGCAGCCGCACGCTGAGCCCGAACCGCTGGCACCACGTCGCGGTGGCGGTCAACCGCAGCACGTCGCCGGCGACGATCTCGTTCTACATCGACGGCTACCGCACCACCGACCAGCAGACGCCGCGGCTGGACAACATCGACAACTTCGACGGGCCGTTCCTGATCGGCGGACACAAGGACATCGCCTCCTACCGCTTCGGCGACCGCATCGACGAGGTGCTGGTCTACAACCGCAGCCTGATCCCGGACACCGCCGGCGGCATCGGCGAGATCATGGCGCCGGGGCGCACCGCGTTCCAGCCGACCTACTGGAACGACGGCAGCACCCGCCAGCGCAACAACAACTGCTACAACTACGCCAACAACAAGGCCACCAACACCTTCGCCCAGCCCGGCCGCGCCGCCGGCGCGATGTACACCTCGCTCAGCTGCGCGGCGGTGGTCGCCGCGGCCAACCGCGACGGACTGGAACCGGTCGCCGCGACCCAGATCAACGACCTCAGCCACAAGAACATCGCCGCCCTGGTCGTCGCGCCGGGTTACGACTACCACTGGTATCGTCGCGATGCGAACGGCAAGTGGACCCACAAGCCCGGCGGCACCGCGGCCACCAACCGCGACAACTCGGGCAACGAGATCCTCGACCCGCGCAACGCCAACCGCGGCCCGTACTCGGACTTCTGCGGCTTCTACCGGGTCTGGTCCGACAGCATCGAGGGCGCCGGCCATGAGCAAGTCAACTGAATCCCAGGCTCACGGAGGAACCACGACCATGTCCAAGTTCAAGACCCTGTGCGCGTCCCTGCTGTTGCTCGCCGCCCCGGCCTTGGCCGGCGCCGCCGAATCGCCCGGGCTGCGCATCACCTACCTGGTGTACTCGGGCCGGCCGAATCCGGAGCTGACCGTCACCGACCCGGCCTCGCTGCGCGCGATCGAAAGCCGCCTGGCCGATGCCCTGGCCGCGCCGGCCAGGCAAGGCGCCGCGGCCGAACCGGTGCTGGGCTACAACGGCATCCTGATCGAGCACGTCGGCGGCCCGGCGGCGAAGGTCCAGCCGCAGCCGCTGACGATCAAGGGCCGCGAGGTCCGCATCGACACCGCGCCGGCCAGCGATTTCAAGGCCGCCGCGGCGACCACCCGGGTCTCGGCCGCGGCCGGCGATCTGGAGGCGATGCTGCTCAAGCTCGGCCACAAGCGTGGCGCGCTCGACGCCAAGACCCTGAACGTGTTGCTCGACCAGCCCTGAGCGGGCGCACGGCTCCGCCCCTCGCGGGCGGAGCTGTTTTCGCGGTGCATCGCCGGAAGCGGCAATCCGCTTCTGTAGGAGCGGCGTGAGCCGCGACCGCCGCAGCGACGATCGAGAGCGCCGCGTCCGAAGAGCGGATAGCCTGGCTTCGCAGGAACCGCTCGCGTACACCGCTGCGGCGGTCGCGGCTTACGCCGCTCCTGCAGGGGTCGGTCGTCGCGCCGGGAAAGGGCGCTCAGCCGCGCGCGTCGCGACGCAGGATGAACTCGTGGTCGCGGGTGTCGCCGACCACGAATTCGTAATGCCCCACTTTCTCGAAACCGTGCCGGCCGTAGAAGCGCTGCGCGCCGTAGTTCTCCGACCACACCCCGATCCACAGCCTGCGCGGGCCGTCGCGCTCCAGCCAGTCCAGCACCGTCTGGAACAGACGTCCGCCCCAGCCGCCGTTCTGCGCCTCGCGCAGCACGTACAGGCGCTTGAGTTCGCCGTCGCCCGGCGCGACGTCCGCATGCGGCAGGCCGCAGGGACCGGCCAGGGCGTGGCCGACCGCAACCCCGTCGCGTTCGAGCAGCCAGGCCGCGTAACGCGGATCGGCCAGCAAGGCGCCGATCGCCGCGTGCGAATAAGTCTCGGCCAGAAACCGGCTCAGATCCTCGGGCGGATACGAATCGCCGAAGGTCTCGACGAAGCTGCGCGCGGAAATCTCGGCCAGGGCGGCGGTGTCGGCCGGCGCGGCCCGGCGGATGCTGAAGTTCTCGGGCTGGGCGTCGGCGTTCATGTGCGCAGTCGTTCGACTCGGTGGGTTGAAAATTCGATGCGAAAGGGGCCTCGGCTCCGACGCATCGGTCCGGACCGGTACGCTCCCGATCGAATGCACCGGGGCCAGGGCCCCTGTCCCAAGGCGCAACGTCGCGACGACGGCCCGGCATCCGCCGGACCGCCGCGGACGTGGTTCAGGCCGGGTCCTTCGGCCGCACCATCACGTGCACTTCGGCCAACTGCGCGTCCGGAATCTTCGAGGGCGCGCCGGTCATCAGGCATTGCGCACTGGTGGTCTTGGGGAAAGCGATCACGTCGCGGATCGACTCGGTGCCGGCCATCAGCGCGGCGATGCGGTCGATGCCGAAGGCGATGCCGCCGTGCGGCGGCGCGCCGTACTTGAGCGCGTCGAGCAGGAAGCCGAACTTGGCCTGCGCCTCTTCCGCGCCGATGCCGAGCAGATCGAACACCGCCGACTGCATCTGCGGGCGATGGATTCGGATCGAACCGCCGCCGATCTCGTTGCCGTTGAGCACCATGTCGTAACCGCGCGACACCGCGGTCTTGGCGTTGGCGCGCAGGTCGGCGATGTCGTCCACCGCCGGCGCGGTGAAGGGGTGATGCAGGGCGACGTAGCGTTGCGCTTCCTCGTCCCACTCGAACATCGGGAAGTCGGTGACCCACAGCGGCTTCCAGCCGTCCTGGATCAGGTTCAGGTCGCGGCCCAGCTTCAGGCGCAGCGCGCCCATGAAGTCGCTGGCGGTCTTGTAGTCGGCGGCGCCGAAGAAAATCATGTCGCCGCTCTGCGCGCCGGCGGCCGCGACGATCGCCGCCAGAGTGGCGTCGTCGAAGAACTTGGCGATCGGCGAATTGATGCCCTCGCGGCCCTTGCCGGCGTCCTCGATCTTCATCCACGCCAGGCCCTTGGCGCCGTGCTTGGCCGCATGCGCGCCGGCCTCGTCGATCTGCTTGCGCGACCAGCCCGCGGCGCCCGGCGCGCGCAGCGCGATCACCCGGCCGTCGGCATGGTTGGCCCAGTCGGTGAAGACCTTGAACTCGCAGCTCTTGACCAGTTGGGCGATGTCGGCGAACTCCAGATCGATGCGCAGGTCCGGCTTGTCCGAACCGTATCGGCGCATGGCCTCGGCATAGGTCATGCGCGGGAACTGCGCATCGAGCTCGACCTCGATGGTTTCCTTGAACACCTCGCGGATCATGCCCTCGACGGTGTCCTGCACGTCGCGCTCGGAGACCCAGGCGAACTCCATGTCGAGCTGGGTGAACTCGAGCTGGCGGTCGGCGCGCAGCGCTTCGTCGCGGAAGCAGCGCGCGATCTGGTAGTAGCGGTCGAAGCCGGCCACCATCAGGATCTGCTTGAACAACTGCGGCGACTGCGGCAGGGCGTAGAACTCGCCCGGGTGCATGCGCGCCGGAACCAGGAAGTCGCGCGCGCCTTCCGGCGTGGCCTTGGTCAGGATCGGGGTTTCGATGTCCTGGAAGCCGCGCGCGTCCAGCCAGCGACGCAGCGACTGCACCAGGCGGATGCGGGTGCGCATCATCTTCTGCATTTCCGGACGGCGCAGGTCCAGGTAGCGGTAGGTCAGGCGGGTCTCTTCGCCGGCGTTCTCGTGGGCGTGGAACGGCAGCGGCTCGGCCTTGTTCAGCACTTCGATCGCGCTCGGCAGCACTTCGACCTTGCCGCTGCGGATCTTGTCGTTGGCCGCGCCGCGCGCGCGCACCGTGCCGGTCACCCGCACGCAGCTTTCCACGCTGAGGTCGCCGGCGGTCTTGAACAGCTCGCCCATGTCCGAATCGACCACGATCTGCACCACGCCTTCGTGATCGCGCAGATCGGTGAACACCACGTGGCTCTGGACGCGATTGGTGTTGACCCAGCCGCACAGGGTGACGGTCTGGCCGATCAGCGCCTCGTCGACGAGGCCGCAGAAGTGGGTACGCATGAAAGCTCCGTTTGGTCGATCGGTGAATCGTGGGGGGGTGCAGCAGGAGGGCGGGCCGCGAAACGCCGGCGGCCCGCGCCGGCTTGGGGCCGGGACCGACCATTCTAGTCCAGGCCGCACGCCGGCGAAGGGTCCGGCGGCGCCGGCGCGGCGCCGCAATGCCGAACGGCCCCGCCCCGGGGGCCAAAGGGGACCGCTAGCGGCCGAAACTCCGTCCCGATGTGCAGCAGCGCCTTGCGGCTTGGCCTTGGCCAAACCAAGGGCGCCTTGCGGCAGGGTGGCCTCATCCAAAGCAAGGGCGCGCCTTGCGGCGGGGGTGGCCTCATCCAAAGCAAGGGGCGCCTTGCGGCGCGAGGGGCCTCATCCAAAGCGAAGGGGCGCCTTGCGGCGGGGAGGGGCCTCATCCAAAGCAAAGGGGTGCCTTGCGGCGCGAGGGCCTCATGCAAAGCGAAGGGGCGCCTTGCGGCGCGAGGGGCCTCATCCAAAGCAAAGGGGCGCCTTGCGGCGCCCCTGCGGCAACGACCGGCGGCGGCCGGTTCAGGCCGCGCCGGAGGCGGGCTTGCTGGCCGGGGCCGGCGCCGGGTCGGCCTTCTTTTCGGCCTTGGCCTCGGCCGGCTTGTCGGCGGGCTTGGCCTCGCCGGCGCCCGACGAGGCGCCGCCGTCGGCCAGATTGCGCTTCTTGTCGCCGTCCTTCTTGAAATCGGTCTCGTACCAGCCGCCGCCGGCGAGGCGGAACTGCGGCGCGGTCAGCTGGCGCCCGACTTTCTCGGCGCCGCATTCGGGGCAGACGGTCGGATCGGCGTCGGACAGCTTCTGCAGGCGGTCGAAGCTGTGGCCGCAGGCGCTGCACTGGAAGGCATAGATCGGCATGGCGGTAACGATTGGAGCGGGCGGGAGGGGCACAGTGTGGGGCCGGAAGGCGCGGATGCAAGCGCCCGGACCCGGCGGCAGGCCGGATCGGGTCCCAGCCGCACGGTAGGAGCGGCTTGTGCCGCGAACAGCGGCAGGGATGCACGCAAGCGCGGCAGCCGAGGCCCGGGCGATCGGAGGCTTCGGACTCTGCGGCTCCCAGAAGGCCCGACTTCGGGCGGCGACGTGGCGCCGCCGCTGCGGTTGGTCGCGGCTTGTGGCCGCAGGAAATCCCCGTGGGACGCCGCTCCTACAAGGGGCTCACGGTGCTGCGAGCCCCGGATGGGAGGGCGAGCGCCGCTTCGGATCGGAATTCAGGCCGTCTCGTACATCGCCATCCAGTCGGCTTCGGCCTGGGCCAGCTCGGCGGCGACCTGCTCGCGCTGCCGGGCCAGTTCGGCGGCATTGTCGCCGCCGCCGGCGTAGCGGGTCGGGTCGGCCAGGTCCATGTCCAGGGTGTGCAGCCTGGATTCCAGTTCGGCCACGCGCTTTTCCGCCGCGGCCAGCTTGGCCGGGTTGGGCTTGCGCGCCCCCTTGCCCGCCGCGGCCGGCGCGGGCGCGGCCTGCGCGGGAGCCGCCGCAGCGGCGGCCGGCTTGGCGCCCTTGCCGTCGTTGCTGGAATCGCGGGTGCGCAGCCAGCTGGCGTAGGCGTCGAGGTCGCCGTCGAAGGCCTGGGCGACGCCGTCGGCGACGCGGACGAAGGTTTCGCAGACCAGGCCGATCAGGTGCCGGTCGTGCGAGACCAGCACGATCGCGCCGTCGAAATCGGCCAGCGCCTCGGCCAGCGCTTCACGCATGTCCAGGTCGAGATGGTTGGTCGGCTCGTCGAGCAGCAGCACGTTGGGCTTGCGCCATGCGATCAGGGCCAGGGCCAGCCGCGCGCGCTCGCCGCCGGAGAAGCCGTCGACCGATTCGAAGGCGCGGTCGCCGGGGAAATTCCATTTGCCGAGGAAGTCGCGCAGTTGCTGGGTGGCGACGCCGGGCGCGATCTCGCCGAGCAGGTCGATGGGTTTTGCGCCTTCGCGCAGCGATTCCACGGTGTGCTGGGCGAAGTAGCCGATGCGCAGATCGGGATGGCCGCTGCGTTCGCCGCCGAGCAGCGGCAGCTCGCCGACCAGCGATTTGACCAGGGTCGACTTGCCGGCGCCGTTGGGACCGAGCAGGGCCACCCGGTCGCCGGCTTCGAGAATGAAGCTGGCGCCGCGCAGCACCGTGTGGGCGCCGTAGCCGCAGTCGGCCTCGACCAGGCGCAGCAAGGCATGCGGCAGCTTGTCCGGCACCGGCAGGTCGATCCGCAAAGAGCGCTCGGCGCGCACCGCCTCGGTGCCGGCCAGCTTGGCCAGGCGCTTCATCCGCGACTGCGCCTGCTTGGCCTTGCTGGCCTTGGCCTTGAAGCGGTCGATGAAGCTCTGCAGGTGGGCGCGCTCGACCTGTTCCTTCTCGAACGCGATCTGCTGCTGACGCAGGTGTTCGGCGCGCTGGCGCTCGAAGGCGGTGTAATCGCCGACGTACAGCTTGGCCTTGCCCTCGTGCAGGTGCAGGGTGTGGGTGCTGACGCCGTCGAGGAACTCGCGGTCGTGCGAGATCATCAGCAGCGTGCCCGGATACTTGAGCAGCCACTGTTCCAGCCACAGCACCGCGTCCAGGTCCAGGTGGTTGGTCGGTTCGTCGAGCAGCAGCAGATCCGACGGGGTCATCAGCGCGCGGGCCAGGTTCAGGCGCACCCGCCAGCCGCCGGAGAACTCCTTGACCGCGCGTTCGTGGGTGTCGGCGCTGAAGCCCAGGCCGTGCAGCAGCTTGCCGGCGCGCGCGGTGGCGTCGTAGCCGCCGAGCTCTTCCAGCTGATGGTGGGCCTCGGCCACCGCCTCCCAGTCCTCGCGTTCGACCGCTTCGCGCTCGGCGACGATGACCTGGTAGACCCGGCTGTCGCCGGACAGGACGAAGTCCAGCGCCGGGTCGGACAGGGCCGGGGTTTCCTGGGCCACGCTGGCGATGCGCACCCGGTTGGGCACGTCGATGTCGCCGCGGTCGGCCTCGACTTCGCCCTGGATCGCCGCGAACAGCGAGGACTTGCCGGTGCCGTTGCGGCCGATCACACCGACCCGCCAGCCCGCATGCAGGGCCAGGTCGACTTGGGACAGCAGCAGGCGTTCGCCGCGCCGCAGGGCGAAATCACGGAAGGAAATCATCCCGATATGGTCGCATGACTGATCGGCATTTGCTCATGAGGACATGTTCGGCCGCGGCCGCGACCGCCGTCGAATAATCGGTCCGTCGGTATCCGACCGCCCCCACGCGCCAATCCGGACGCCTTCTGCGGCAAAGCGCGCCACGCGCCGGCCGCAGCGGCGGCGTTCGGCCCGGCGTCCCCCGCTCGATCCGTCCGGAGTCTCCATGCAAGCCCGCAACCCGTCCCTGCTCGCCAGCGCCGTCCTGCTCGCCCTCGCCGCCTCGCCCGCCTGGGCGCAGGCGCCGGCCGCCGCCCCGGCCGAGGCCAACCCGACCAACCTCGATACCCTGATCGTCACCGGCACGCGCGTGTCCGACCGCACCGTGGCCGAATCGACCGCGCCGATCGACATCATCACCCCGCAGACCCTGGAGGCCACCGGCACGGTCGAGCTGGCCACCGCCCTCGCCCGCGCCCTGCCCTCGCTGAACTTCCCGCGCCCGGCGATCACCGACGCCACTGATGCGGTGCGCCCGGCGCAGCTGCGCGGCCTGGCCCCGGACCAGGTGCTGGTGCTGGTCAACGGCAAGCGCCGCCACACCACCGCGCTGATCAACCTCAACGGCAGCCAGGGCCGCGGCTCCTCGCCGGTGGACCTCAACGCGATCCCGATCGCCTCGATCGAGCGGGTCGAGGTGCTGCGCGACGGCGCCTCGGCCCAGTACGGTTCCGACGCCATCGCCGGCGTGGTCAACGTGGTGCTCAAGGGCGCCGGCGAAGGCGGCTCGGTCGCCGCCCGCTACGGCCAGTACAGCGCCGGCGACGGCGAGCAGTACCAGCTCTCCGGCGACGCCGGTTTCTCCTTCGGCGAGAACGGCCAGCTGCACTTGGCCGCGCAAGGCGGGCACCAGGACAACACCAACCGCGCCCGCCCCTACTTGGGCCCGGTCGGCCCGACCAGCAACCCGCCCGGCAGGGTCGTGCACCGCTACGGCGATCCGGAAATCGATCAGGCCGCGCTGGCCTACAACGCGCAGTGGAGCCCGGCCGAAGGGGTGGAGTTCTATTCCTTCGGCACCGCCAGCCGCCGCCGCGCCATCTCCAACGGCTACTTCCGCGCCCCCGGCAATCCGAACAACATCCGCTCGGTGTATCCGGATGGCTTCCTGCCGCAGATCGACAACCTCAGCCAGGACCGCGCCTTCGTGTTCGGCCTTCGCGGCCGCACCGCCGGCGGCTGGAACCTGGACCTGAGCTACAACTACGGCCAGAACCAGCTCGACTTCGACGTCCGCCACAGCCTCAATCGCAGCCTCGGCGCGGGCTCGCCGCGCGATTTCTACATCGGCGCGCTGGAAGTCACCCAGAACGTGCTGAACGCCGACTTCAACAAGGCCTTCGACCTGGGCTGGCTGGACTATCCGCTGACCGTCGCGTTCGGCGCGGAATGGCGCGGCGAGAAGTTCAACCAGTCGCCGGGCGAACCGGCCTCCTACGTCGCCGGGCCCGAACCGGGCGCGCCGGGCGCGCAGGTGTTCCCCGGCTTCACCCCGGCCGACGCCAGCCGCCGCAACCGCAACAGCCACGCCTTCTACCTGGACCTGGAGACCGACGTCACCGACAAACTGTCGCTGGGCGCGGCGGCGCGCTACGAAAGCTATAGCGACTTCGGCCAGACCACCTCGGGCAAGCTGTCGGCGCGCTACGCCTTCACCGACAAGGTCGCCCTGCGCGGCACCGTGTCCACCGGTTTCCGCGCACCGTCGCTGCAGCAGCAGTTCTACCAGTCGACCCAGACCGTGATCGTGCTCGGCGACCCCAATCCGTTCCAGGTCCGCACCTTCGCCGTCGACGACCCGGCCGCGATCGCGCTCGGCGCCGAGCCGCTGAAGGCCGAGGAATCGACCAATATCGGCCTGGGCCTGGTGCTGCAGCCGCTGGAATCGCTGTACATCACCGTCGATGCCTACCAGATCGACATCGACGACCGGATCATCCTGTCGGAGAACCTGCGCGGCCCGGCGGTGGCGCGTTTCCTGGAAGCGCGCGGCTACCCCGGCATCAACGGCGGCCGCTACTTCACCAACGCGGTCGACACCCGCACCCGCGGCCTGGACATCGTCGGCAGCTACCGCTGGCCGCTGGCCGGCGGCGCGCTGGACCTCACCGCCGGCTACAACCGCAACAAGACCACCCTGGAGCGGATCGCGCCGAACCCGCCCGGTCTGACCGCCGGCGGCCTCAACCTGCAGCGCATCGGCCGGGTCGAGCGCGGCCGCATCACCCAGGGCGCGCCGCGCGACAAGTTCTTCCTCGGCGGCAGCTGGAACACCGGCGGCTGGCGCTTCGACGCCACCGCGACCCGCTACGGCGAGTTCCACACCTTCAACGACGACCCTAGCGGCGCGCGCGACCAGACCTTCGCCGCCAAGTGGACCCTCGACCTGGCCGCGACCTATGCGGTGAACGGCTGGGAATTCACCGTCGGCGGCGACAACGTCCTCAACGAGTACCCGGACGAAACGATCTACGCCAACAGCGAAAGCGGCCAGCTGCCCTACAGCAGCTACGCCCCGTTCGGCTTCAACGGCGCGTTCGCCTACGCCAAGGTCGGCTACAAGTGGTGAGATCGTTGCGCGCTTGAACCGCCCCCCGAAGGCCGCATTGCGGCCTTCGTTTTTTCCGTTGCCGTTGCCGTTGCCGTTGCCGTTGCCGTGAAGAGCTTGGCGCCGCACCGATCTCGCGAGAATGCCCTGAAGCCCCGGAGGGCGGCCCGCAGGGATGCGGGCCGTGCGCAGCCAGGCCAGGGATGGCCTGTGCGGAGCAG
>NZ_JBDGIR010000014.1:0-80943 GCF_057657315.1 Lysobacter sp. Soil_C_15 | reverse complement strand
GTCCAACCGGGCCGCGCATCTTACAGCATCGTTTCGTTTCGTCAACCACCCGTCGAAACCGACTGCCGTACCGCGCTGCGATCAACCATCCAACCGCCGATCGGGCCGCGCATCTTACAGCATCGTTTCAGTTCGTCAACACCCACCGAAACCGCTGTTTTCTGCGCCCCTTGCAGCCGGCGAACCGCCTGCAGGGCCGCGCATCTTACAGCCTGTTCCCGATTCGTCAACCACCCGTCGAAACCGCTGTTTTCCGCGCTCCCCGAAACCGCCTTGGCGACTTCGGGCCGCGCATCTTACAGCCTGTTTCCGATTCGTCAACACTCATCGAAACCGCCGCTTTCCGCGCGCCCCCGCTGCAACACAACTCGCCTCGGGGAGCCGCACATTATGCAGACATGAATAGGGGTTGGGAAGGGGGGGGCATCGACTCGACGGAAGATTTATTCGCATCGGCGCCGCGACGGTCCGCAGGGACTGCTTTTGCGAACAGCGATGCGAATCACTGCACCGCCTGGGGGCCCTCAGCCAACCCCTCTCCCGCAAGCGGGAGAGGGGCCAGTCGCGCGGCGGGAGCGGAAGCGAAACAGGCCCGCGCGTTGCGCGGGCCTGTTCGGTTTCGCCAGGACGCTAAGGGCCGAAGCGGCCCCGCCTCAGGCGGCGACCAGCCGGATCCGAACGAAGTTGCGCCTGCCGACCGCCAACACGCCCTCGAAGCCCGGGGCGAAGGACTGCTGGGCGTCTTCGATCACGTTGCCGTCGATCCGCACCGCGCGCTCCTTGAGCTTGCGGTTGGCCTCGGAGTTGCTCGGGGTCAGCCCGGCCGCGGTCAGCAGCGCGGCGATGCGCAGGCCCTCGGCCGGCACGACCAGGTCGGTCAGCGGCAGCGAGGCGGTGTCTCCCTCGCCGCGCACCGCGGCGTTCCAGCCCGCCAGCGCCTGCTCGGCCGCGGCGGCGCCGTGGAAACGGGCGGCCAGCTCCCGCGCCAGGCGCAGCTTGAGGTCGCGCGGGTTGAGCTGGCCGGCCTCGATCTCGCCCTTCAGGCGCGCGGCCTCGGCGATCCCGATCTCGAAGCTGAGCAGGTCGATCCAGCGCCACATCAGCGCGTCGTCGATCTTCATCGTCTTGGTGACGATGTCGATCGCCGGCTCGTTGATGCCGATGTAGTTGCCCAGCGACTTGGACATCTTGTTGACGCCGTCCAGGCCTTCCAGCAGGGGCATGGTCAGCACGATCTGGGCCGGCTGGCCGTGGTGCTCCTGCAGGCCGCGGCCCATCAGCAGGTTGAACTTCTGGTCGGTGCCGCCGAGCTCGACGTCGCATTGCAGCGCCACCGAGTCGTAGCCCTGCACCAGCGGATACAGGAATTCGTGGATCGCGATCGGCTGCTGGGCGGCGTAGCGCTTGGCGAAGTCGTCGCGCTCGAGCATCCGCGCGACCGTGTGTTGGGCGGCGAGCTTGATCATGTCGGCCGAGCTCATCCGGCCGAACCATTCGGAATTGAAGCGAACCTCGGTGCGCTCCTTGTCCAGCACCTTGAACACCTGGTCGGCGTAGGTCTGGGCGTTGGCGAGCACGTCTTCGCGGGTCAGCGGCTTGCGGGTGACGTTCTTGCCGGTCGGGTCGCCGATCATCCCGGTGAAGTCGCCGATCAGGAAGATCACCTGATGCCCCAGGTCCTGGAACTGGCGCATCTTGTTGAGCAACACGGTGTGGCCGATGTGCAGATCGGGCGCGGTCGGGTCGAAGCCGGCCTTGATCCGCAGCGGGCGGCCGCCGGCTTTCATGGACGCGCTGAGTCGGGCCTCGAGTTCTTCGCGCTTGAGGATTTCGTCGGCGCCGCGGGCGATCAGATCGAGGGCTTCTTGTACGGATGTGGACACGGGGGAACTCTAAGAGGGACTCGTCGGTCGGCCGCGGCCGCGCTTTGCGCAATCGGTCACGGATTCAGGTTAATTGGGAGTTAAACGAAAACCGCCTCGTTCGATGCGAAAACCCCATTCAGCTCAAGGGTTTGACGCGTACAACTCGCGTGACTATGGTAACGCCGCAACGCGGCCTTCACACCTCGCACGAGGCATCGACCCATGACAGTACCCGAGCAGGCTTCCAGTGTGGGCGCCGAACGACGCGAACGCCTGAAAGCCCTGCGCGAGGCCGCGCTCCGACGCCCGGTGCTGGCGCGTCATATTTCCGACGGTTTCAACGGCCGCTGGTCCGGCCGGCAGTGGGTCCAGGCCGGCCTGTTCGCGACCCTGGGCATGATGGTCGCGGCGATCGTGCCGGGCTTCAGCCAACCGGCGCCGACCCTGCGCGCCCACGAGCCGCGCCAGTCGCTGGCGCTGGCCCTGCCGCCGCTGCCGTTGGCGCGGGTGCGCGGCCAGGACGGCGACAGCTGGCAGTTGGTCCGGGTCGGCCGCGGCCAGACCCTGGGCTCGGTGTTCGAGGAACTGGAGATCCCAGCCTCGACCCTGCAGAAGATTCTCGCCCAGCCCGGCGCCAAGGACGCGCTGACGCGGATGAAGCCGGGCACCGAACTGGCGTTCGACATGCCGGTCGACGGCAGCCTGCGCACCTTCCGCTACGACCGCGACGACAGCCACCGCATCGAGCTGAGCATCGCCGGCGACAAGATCTCGCAGAAGGTCATCAACCGCCCGACCGAGACCCGCACCGTGGTGCTCAGCGGCAAGGTCGGCAAGTCGCTGTTCCGGTCGGCGCGCAAGGTCGGCCTGACTCCGGCCAACATCAACACCCTGACCGACGAAATCTTCAAGTACGACATCGACTTCAACGAAGACGTCGGCGCCAACGACCGCTTCAGCGTGGTGGTCGAACAGACCTGGCGCGAGGGCGAACTGCTCAAGACCGGCCCGGTGCTGGCGGCGACCTTCACCAGCGACGGCAAGCTGCACACCGGCTTCCGCTTCGAGCGCGGCGGCAAGGCCGAGTACTTCACCGGCGACGGCCGTCCGCTGAAGAAGAGCTTCATCCGCATGCCGATTCCCTATGCCCGGCTGACCTCGGGCTTCGGTTCGCGCCGCCACCCGGTGCTGGGCCGGATCCGCATGCACACCGGCGTCGATTACGCCGCCGGCACCGGCACCCCGATCATGGCCGCCGGCGATGCGCGGGTGCAGTTCATCGGCTGGAAGGGCGGCTACGGCCGCGCGGTGATCCTCGACCACGGCCGCGGCTACACCACCCTGTACGGGCACATGTCGAACTTCGGCCGGGTCAAGCCGGGCCAGCGCATCGGCCAGGGCACGGTGATCGGCTACGTCGGCAGCTCGGGCCTGGCCACCGGCCCGCACCTGCACTACGAATTCCGCATCAACGGCGTGCACCGCAATCCGCTGTCGGTCACCATGCCGCCGCCGGAGCCGCTGAGCGGCATGGCGCTGGCCCAGTTCCGCACCCAGACCAGCGTCGCCCTGGCGCGGATCCGCCAGGTCGAGAACATCATCTACGCCGATGCCGGCCCGACGCCGGCGGCCGCGCCGGCCAAGACGGTGGCGGCGGCGAAGAAAAAGACCACGCGCGCCTGAGCGGCCGCGGCGCGCGCGCAGCGAGAGCCTCTTCGGAGGCTCTTTTGCTTTGCGCGAATTGCTAGGCTGGATGAGGCCATTCGAAGAGGCGCGCTGTGACAAAAGATCTTTCGACCCGGTCCGACGCCGGCGCAGGCCTACCGCCTTCAGGCCTTTGGGAGTTTCGTCATGGCTGAGAACTCTTCGACCCGGTCCGACGCCAGCGCGGCTTCACCGCCTTCAGGCCTTTGGGAGTTTCGTCATGGCTGAGAACTCTTCGACCCGGTCTGACGCCAGCGCGGCTTCACCGCCTTCAGGCCTTTGGGAGTTTCGTCATGGCTGAGAACTCTTCGACCCGGTCTGACACCAGCGCGGCTTCACCGCCTTCAGGCCTTTATCTTGGACTGATCTCCGGCACCAGCGCCGACGGGATCGACGCGGCGCTGGTGCGTTTCGCCGCCGGCACGCCGACCCGTTGCGAGCTGGTGCTGGGCCGCACCTATGCCTGGGAGGCGGGCTTGCGCGAACGCCTGGTCGAACTCGGCCAGGGCGGCGATGCGCGCTCGCTGGAAGAGCTGGGCACGCTCGACGTGCGGGTCGCGCAGGCCTTCGCCGACGCGGCCGCGGCGCTGATCGGCGAGGCCGGCGTGGCCGCGGACGCGGTCGCCGCGCTGGGTTCGCACGGCCAGACCGTGCGCCATCGCCCGGCCGGCGCCGGCTACGACGGCCGCCATCCCTTCACCTGGCAGATCGGCGACGGCGCGGTGATCGCCGAGCGCAGCGGCATGACCACGGTGGCCGACTTCCGCCGCCGCGATGTCGCCGCCGGCGGCCATGGCGCGCCGCTGATGCCGGCCTTCCACGCCGCCCTGCTGCACGACCCGGGCGAAGACCGGGCCGCGCTGAACCTGGGCGGGATCGCCAATTTCACCCTGCTGCCGGCGCGCGGCGAGGTGCGCGGCTTCGACACCGGGCCGGCCAACTGCTTGCTCGACGCCTGGGCGCTGCGCCACCTGGGCACGCCCTACGATGCCGACGGCCGCTTCGCCGCCTCCGGCACGGTCGATGCCGGGCTGCTCGCGCGCTTGTGCGGCGAGCCCTGGTTCGCCGAACCGCCGCCCAAGAGCACCGGACGCGAGCAGTTCCACCTGCCCTGGCTGCAGGCGCAGCTGCGCGGCGACGAGGCGCCGCAGGACGTGCAGGCGACCCTGCTCGAGCTCAGCGCGGTCACCATCGCGCAAGCGCTGCTCGCGCACCAGCCGGCGACCCGGCGGGTGCTGGCCTGCGGCGGCGGGGTGCGCAACGGCGCCCTGCTGGCGCGGATCGCCGCGCACCTGCCTGGAACGACGGTGGAGTCGACCGCGGCCTACGGCCTGGACCCGGATTTCGTCGAGGCGATGGGCTTCGCCTGGCTGGCGCGGCAGACCCTGGCCGGGCTGCCCGGCAACCTGCCCAGCGTGACCGGCGCGCGCGGCCTGCGCGTGCTCGGCTGCGTGCATCCGGCGGCCTGAGCGGCGCGTTCGGGCGACTCGGTCGACGGGGCCGGCGCTGCGAGCCGGCGCGAGCTCAGGCCGGGTCGCGGTCGAGGCGGAATTCGTCGAGCAGCTCCAGACCGCTCAGGTCCGGGCCGACGGGCTTGGGCGCGACCGGATCGGCGCGGCCGATCTTGGAGAAACCCGGGTCGCTGGGGATGCCTTCCAGCGCCGCGATGGCCTGCTGCAGGGCGATCGCGTCGGAATCGTCGAAACGGCCGACCATCTCGGCCTCGACCGCGAACAGACCGCTCTCGATCAGGTACAGCGCGGTCCGCGGCAAGCTCCAGCCGCGCGCTTCCGCGACCCGGCGGACGCGGTCGGCCAGCACGCTGTCGAGGTTGTGGAGAATGATGTCGGTCACTGCCGGGAAAGGTGCCACCGCACACTGGTGACCGCAACACAAAGTTGGCGGATTCGTGTTCAGGTACTCGACTGCCGCCCGCCACGCGCCGTTCCGGCACGGCCTTGACGCCGCTTCGGCCAGGCGGCGGGCGTGCCGTTCAGCCGCCTTGCGCGACCGCGGCCGGCGGCCGGCGCAACGCCAGCACGGCGCACAGCACCAGGGCCGGCAGGCCGATCAGCGCGGTGCCGACGAAGAACAGCGAATAGGCCTCGAGCAGGCTGCGGTCCAGCGCCAGATGCTCCACCGCCACCCCGGACAGTCCCTTGAGCAGCTTGCCGAGCAAGGCATAGAACGAGCTCAGCAGGGCGTACTGGGTGGCGGTGTAGCCGAGGTTGGTCAGGCTCGACATGTAGCCGACCAGAGCCACCCCGGCGTAGCCGTTGCAGAAGTTGTCGATCACCATCGCCGCGGTGAACACGCCGGGGTCGTTGCCGTGCATGGCCAGGTAGGCGAAGGCCAGGTTCGAGCCCGGGCCGAGCACCGCGCCGGCCAGCAGGGTCGGGACGAAGCCGAAACGCACCGCGGTCAGGCCGGCCACGGCGACCCCGGCGATGGTCGCGACCAGACCGAACGAGCCGCGCACCGCGCCGACGGTTTCCTTGGCTACGCCCAGGTCGGCATAGAACGGATTGGCCATCGGCCCGAACAGGAAATCCGGCAGGCGGTACAGGCTGATGGTCAGCAGCATCAGCAGGGCCCATTGGCCGTGCTGGCGGAAGAAGGCCACGAACGGGCCGACCACCGCGTCGAACAGGCCCTGGACCGAGAACAGCGCCGGATGCGGCGTGGCCGCGGCCTGCAGCGAAGCGGCCGGTTCGCGCGCGGCCAGGGTCGCCAGCACGCCGACGCCCATCAGCGCCGCCATCGCGCCGTAGGACAGCGACCAGCCGGCCTGCGCGGCCAGGATCAGGATCAGCGAGTCGGTGACCAGCAGCGCGCCGCGGTAGCCCAGGGTCGAGGTCGAGGTCAGCAGGCCCTGCTGCTCGGGGCTGGAGGCGCTCTCGATGCGCCAGGCATCGATGACGATGTCCTGGGTCGCCGAGGCGAACGCGACCACCAGCGCCAGCGCGCCGAACACCAGCAACTGGTTCAGCGCCACCCCGCCGAGCAGCAGCTGGCCCTGGCGCGGCTCGACCAGGGCCATGCCGACCAACGCCGCGGCGGCGACCGCCTGGCTCAGCAGCATCCAACCGCGACGCCGGCCCAGCCAGCGCCCGAGCAGCGGCGCGTCGAGCTTGTCGACCAGCGGCGCCCAGAGGAACTTCAGCGAATAAGCCAGGCCGACCCAGGACAGGAAGCCGATCGTCGACAACTCGATGCCGTTCTCGCGCATCCAGAAGCCGAGGGTGTTGCCGACCAGGTAGATCGGGATGCCCGAGCTGAACCCGAGCAACAGCATCACCAGCACCTTGGGCTCGCGCAGGTTGGCCAGCACCAGGCGCCAGCCCTTGCGCGCCGGCGCCGGCGCCGCCGCGCGCGCGCCCGCGGCGCCGGCCTCAGAGGTCATAGTCGACGACGAACGGGGCGTGGTCGGAGAAGCGCGGTTCCTTCAGGATCGAACAGCCGCGCAGCCGCTCGCGCAGGCTCGGGGTGGCGAACTGGTAGTCGATCCGCCAACCCACGTCGTTGGCGCGCGCCGCGCCGCGGTTGCTCCACCAGGTGTAGTCCTGGCCCTCGGCCTTGAGCGTGCGGTAGGCGTCGACCCAGCCGCTGTCGTCGGCGCACACGCCGTTGAGCCAGTCGCGCTCGGGCGGCAGGCAGCCGGAGTTCTTCTGGTTGCTGGTCCAGTTCTTGATGTCCAGGCGGCTGCGCACGATGTTCCAGTCGCCGCACAGCACGTAGTCGCGGCCGCTGGCCAGCCACTGGTCGAGAATGGGTTTCAGCCATTCCATGACCTCGAACTTGAAGCCCTGGCGCAGCTCGCCGGACGAGCCGGACGGGATGTAGAACGAGACCACGCTCAGATTGCCGTAGCGCGCCTCGATGTAGCGGCCCTCGTCGTCGAACGGGGCCCAGCCCAGCGCGGTGCGGACCTCGTCCGGCTCGCGTCTGGAGTAGATCGCCACGCCGCTGTAGCCCTTCTTGGTGATCGCGTCACGGAAGAAGGCGTGGTAGCCGTCGGGGAGGAATTGCGGACCGGCGAGCTGGTGTTCCTGGGCCTTGGTTTCCTGAACGCAGAGCACGTCGGCGTCCTGGGTCTTGAACCAATCGAAGAAGCCCTTGGTCGCGGCCGAGCGCAGACCGTTGGCGTTGAAGCTGATGATGCGCATGCGCGCTCCACGTCAGGGGTGCGGGGATCATAACAACGGGCACGGGTATCATGCCGGCCATGTCCTCGCCCACGGCCTTCCCGACCGCCCCGCCGCCGGCGACCGCCGATGCGCCCGTGCGCGTGGCGGCGGTCGACGCCGCGCTGGCGCCGGCGGTGCGGGCGTTGCGGGTCGCGGCGGAGCAATCGCCCTTCGTCGGCGACACCGGCGCCAACCTCGATCAGGCCCTGGCCGACCCGGCCAGCGAAGCGATGGCGATCCTCGCCGGCGAACGGGTGGTCGGCTTCTACCGGCTGGACTTCGCCGCGGCCGCGATCGCCGGCCGGGTCTTCGCCGAGCCCAGCGTCGGCCTGCGCTCCTACCTCATCGACCGCGACGCGCAAGGCCGCGGCTACGGCCGCGCCGCCATCGCCGCCTGCTGCGACGACCTGCGCCGGCGCCATCCGCAGCGGCGCCTGCTGGCCCTGACCGTCAACCTCCGCAATGCCGCCGCCATCGCCGCCTACCGCAAGGCCGGCTTCGCCGACACCGGCGAGCTCTACCTCGGCGGCGATGCCGGCCCTCAGCACCTGATGCTGCTGCGCCTGCAGCCCGAAGCCGCTCCCTCCTCCCCCGACTCCGCCTCAGACGCCCCATGACCGACCACCGCTCCCGCTTCCTGCAACTCGCGCTCCAGGCCCAGGCCCTGCGCTTCGGCGAATTCACCCTGAAATCCGGCAGGGTCAGCCCGTACTTCTTCAACGCCGGCCGGTTCGACTCGGGCGCGGCGCTGGCCGGCCTGGCCGCCTGCTATGCCGACGCGGTGGAGGACGCCGGCCTGCAGTTCGACCTGCTGTTCGGCCCGGCCTACAAGGGCATTCCGCTGGCGACCGCGCTGGGCTGCGAGTACGCGCGCCGCGGCCGCGACCTGCCGCTGGCGTTCAACCGCAAGGAAGCCAAGGCCCACGGCGAGGGCGGCACCCTGATCGGCGCGCCCCTGGCCGGCCGCCGGGTGCTGATCGTCGACGACGTGATCACCGCCGGCACCGCGATCCGCGAAGCGCTGGGCCTGATCGGCGCGGCCGGCGGCGAAGTGGCCGGAATAGTGATCGCCCTGGACCGCCAGGAAGCCGTGGACCCGGCCCAATCCCGACGCTCGGCGGCAGAAACTGTCGCAATCGAACACGCTCTGCCGGTGGTCGCGATCGCCAGCCTCGACGATCTGCTGGCCTTCACCGGCGAAAGCGCGGAGTTCTCCACGCAACGCGAACGCCTGCTGGCCTACCGTGCCGCCTACGGCCGCGGCGACGCGGCCTGAGTCCGGTCCGCGGCGGCGTCGCGCACCGAAATCGTGACGCAATCTGCAGTCGCTCGCGACCGGGGTGGCCCGACTCTTGCTTGGCTTTGCTCGAATGACCGCGGGTTCCGACGGTACGAGGGCGCTATGAACCGAATCCCATCCCTGACCGCGACTGCCGTGCTGCTGGCGCTGGCCTTGCCGTTCGCCGCCGGCGCACAGGAGCAGACCGCGAAGAAGAAGCTGTACTGCTGGAACGAGGGCGGGCGCAAGGTCTGCGGCGACGCGCTGCCGGCCACCGCGGTCGACAGCGCGCGCACCGAGATCAGCTCGCGCAGCGGCCTGCCGCTGGGCCAGGTCGGGCGCGCCCTGACCCCGGAAGAGCGCATCGCCGCCGACCAGGCCGCGCGCGCGGCGCGCAGCGCGGCCTTGGCGGAAGAGGCGAAGAAGCGCCGCGACCACGCCATGGCCGAGTCGTATTCGACCGAGGAAGAGCTGCGGAATTCTTTCCAGGAACGGATCATCCTGCTCGACGAGACGGTCAAGGCCTCCCAGCTCGGCATCGAAGGCCGGCGCCAGACCCTGCTGAGCCTGCTGCGCAAGGCCGGCGAGGCCGAGCTGGGCAGCAAGCCGGTCGACAAGTCGCTGGCCGACAACATCCGCCACCAGCACGACGAACTGCTGCGCCAGCAGGACCTGCTCAAGCAGCAACAGGTCGAGCGCAGCCTGGCCGACGAGGACCTGGCCACCGCCCTGCTGCGCTACCAGTCGATGCGCAAGCGTCCCGGCCAGGGCTGAGCCGCCGCCGGCCGCGACCGCTCGCCGACGCCGGCCCCCGAAACGAAAAACGCCGCGGCGAAGCCGCGGCGTTTTTCGTCTGTCCGCCGGGCGGTGGCGCGGCTTAGAACGGCAACGCCAGGTCCGGCTTGAGCGCCAGCAACTGCTCGCGGAACGCGTCCTGGATCCGCTTCAGCGCATCGGCGCTGTCGGCGTCGAAGCGCATCACCAGGATCGGCGTGGTGTTGGACGCGCGCACCAGGCCCCAGCCGTCGCTGAAGTCGACCCGCAGACCGTCGATGGTCGACAGCCGCGCGCCTTCGAAGCTGGCCTCGTTGCGGAAGCGCTCGACGAAGCTGTGCGGGTCGCCGTTCGGCGCGTCGACCTTGATCTCCGGGGTCGAGACGCCGTTGGGCAGGGCGTTGAGGGTCTCGCTCGGGCTCTGCGGCTGCGCGGCGAGGATCTCAAGCAGTCGCGCGGCCGAGTAGATGCCGTCGTCGAAGCCGTACCAGCGCTCCTTGAAGAAGAAGTGGCCGCTCATCTCGCCGGCCAGTTCGGCGTCGGTCTCGCGCATCTTGGCCTTGATCAGCGAATGCCCGGTCTTCCACATCAGCGGGCTGCCGCCGTGGCGCAGGATATGGCCCGGCAGGCGGCCGGTGCACTTGACGTCGTAGATGATCATCGCGCCCGGGTTGCGTTCCAGCACGTCGGCCGCGAACAGCATCAGCAGGCGATCCGGGAACACGTTCTGGCCGTCGCGGGTGACCACGCCGAGACGGTCGCCGTCGCCGTCGAAGGCGATGCCCAGATCGGCGTTGAGCCGGCCGACCATCTTGATCAGGTCGACCAGGTTGTGCGGTTCGCTCGGATCGGGGTGGTGGTTGGGGAATTCGCCGTCGATCTCGCAGTACAGCGGGGTCACTTCCGCGCCGATCGCCGCCAGCACGCGCGGGCCGACGTCGCCGGCGACGCCGTTGCCGGCGTCGACCACGATCTTGAGCGGACAGTCGATCTGGATGTCCGAGGCGATGCGCTGGACGTAGTCCTCGGAAATATCGCGATGGGTCAGTTGGCCCGGCTCGGACGCGGTGTACAGGCGGCCGCCGACGATGCGGCGGTAGAGATCGGTGATGGCGTCGCCGGACAGGGTCTCGCCGCCGACCACGATCTTGAAGCCGTTGTAGTCCGGCGGATTGTGGCTGCCGGTGACCGAGACGCAGGAACCGGCGCGCAGGTGGTAGGCGCCGAAGTACACCACCGGGGTCGGCGCCAGGCCGATGTCGACGACGTTGCGCCCGGCCTTGCGCAGGCCGGCGATCAGGCCTTCGATCATCGACGGGCCCGACAGGCGGCCGTCGCGGCCGACCACGATCTCGCTGAGCCCCTGCTCGTGCATCACCGAACCGATGGCGTGGCCGATCTGCTCGGCGACGCCCGGATCGAGGCTGCGCCCGATCACGCCGCGGATGTCGTAGGCGCGGAAGATGCCCGGATCGACGGCCAGGGGGCCGGAAACAGCGGCTTGCGGGGAATGGGTCACGTCGGAGGCGTCCGTCGGCTGGGGAGAGGCCGATATGGTCTCAGCCAGCGTCTGAACCGGACCTTCGTCCACCACCGTCAGCGGCGCGTTGAAGCGTTGACGCAGGCGCGCGAGCACGAACCCGAGCACGGCCAGGATCACCGCAGCGATAAAACACGGAATGGCGCCCAGGCCGAACGGACCGCCGGCCACGTCCGGGACCGCCGCGGCCACGCGCAGGTCGCTGCCGGGGATCTTCGCCGCCAACGCTTCGGCGCCGTTGCCGAGCGTCGTGTCGCCGCGCTCGATCGCGCTGAAGCCGCCCTGGCGCAGGGCCAGATAGCTGCTGCCGTCGACCGGCGCGTTCTCCAGCGCGGCGCTGATGCGCTGCAAGGGCAGCTGCAGATACGCCACGCCGATCAGCTGTTCGCCGACCCGGACCGGCGCCGCCAGCGCCAGCACCGATTTGCCGCCGTCGCGCACGATCGACGCCATCGGCTTGTCGGCGACCATCGCCGCCTCCATCGCCGCGAGCCGGCCGTAACCGCCCTTGGGCAACTGGGCGTAATCGGCGGCCAGATCCTGGGCCAGCACCTGGCCGTTGCTGGCGCCTTCCCAGCCGCGGGTCAGCTGGGCCGAGGCGGCGGCGAAATCGCCGGCCTGCAAGGCGGCCTGCATCTCCGCGGCGGCCAGGCGTTCGCGCAGACGCTTGTGTTCGACACCGAGCGCGCTGTGCGCCTCGGCCACCGCCTGATCGCGCAACTGGCTCACGTCGGCGCGGCGCTGGGCATCGACGTGCTGCTGCACGCCGCTCCAGCCGAACCACAGCGCCAGCACCAGGCTGAGCGCGGCCAACGGCACCAGCGCCGGCTTGAGCTGCGCGGCGTTGATCTGCGGCTTTTCCATCTTCAGATCGACCATTCCAAGATCCTTTCCCCTGTCTGTGCTACGCGCACGACCCATTCAGTGTGCACCGGAGGCAGCGACGGATTCCGTCGACTACGCCTCGCGCCGCGCTCGCGGATCGCGCGCCCCGCACATACCTAGCAGGTTGCGTGCCAGCGCCGCGCCGATGCCGGACCCGGCTCAGCGCACCCCGGTATGGCCGAAGCCGCCGGCGCCGCGGTCGCTGGCTTCGAACTCGTCCACCACCTGCAGGCTGGCGCGCACGATCGGCAGCACCACCAGTTGGGCGATCCGGTCCCCCGGCTGCATCGTAAAAGCCTCGCGGCCCCGATTCCACACGCTGATCAGCAGCGGCCCCTGGTAATCGGCGTCGATCAGGCCGGTGCCGTTGCCGAGCACGATGCCGTGCTTATGGCCCAGCCCGGAGCGCGGCAGGATCACCGCGCACAGGCCCGGGTCGCCGAGGTGGATCGCCAGGCCCGAGGGCACCAGGGCGGTGTCGCCGGGGTTCAGGACCAGGGCCTGGTCCAGCGCGGCGCGCAGGTCCAGGCCGGCGCTGGCCGCGGTGGCGTAGCTCGGCAGCGGCCATTGACTGCCGTGGCGCGGGTCGAGGATCTTGATTTCGAGGGTGTGGTGCATCGCAAGCGATCCGCAGGAAGAGGAGGGGACGGCCGGCCCGCTGGGCGAGGCCGGAGCGGGGGCCGGAACGGGGGGCTGCACGAAGGCCGCGCGCGCGGCCGCGGCGGGACCGGCGCGCCGCTCAGGCCGGCCAGCGTTCCAGGATCAGGTCGAGCAGGCGGTCGGCCAGCTCGATCTTGGGCGCCGGACCCAGCGCGCGTTCGCCGCCGCGCCAGTACACGGTCAAGGCGTTGTCGTCGCTTTCGAAGCCGCTGCCGGCGACGCCGACACGGTTGGCGGCGATCAGGTCGACGCGCTTCTTCTCCAGCTTGCCGCGGGCGTAGAACTCGACGTCGTGGGTCTCGGCGGCGAAGCCGACCACCAGGGTCGGCCGCTGCGCATGCGCCGCGACCTCGGCCAGGATGTCCGGCGTGCGCACCAGCGCCAGGGTCAGTTGCTCGTCCTTTTTCTTGATCTTGCCCGGAGCGATCTCGGCCGGCGCGTAGTCGGCCACCGCGGCCGCGCCGATGTAGGCGTCGGCCGGCAGCGCGCCGATCACCGCCTCGCGCATCTGCCGCGCCGAGCGCACGTCGATCCGCCGCACCCCGGCCGGGGTCGGCAGCGATACCGGGCCGGCGATCAGGGTCGCTTCGGCGCCGCGTTGCGCCGCGGCCTGGGCGATGGCGAAGCCCATCTTGCCGCTGCTGCGGTTGCCGATGAAGCGGACCGGATCGATGTCCTCGTAGGTCGGGCCGGCGCTGATCAGCAGCCGGCGCCCGGCCAGATCGCGCCCGTCGAGTCCGGCGCCGCTCATGCGCGGGCTCCGGCCAGCGCGGCGACCAGTTCGTGCGGTTCCAGCAGCCGGCCCGGTCCGGACTCGGGCTCGGCCATGCGGCCCTCGCCCGGGCCGAAGAAGCTCACCCCGCGGCTGCGCAGCGTGGCGACGTTGGCCTGGGTGGCCGGATGGCCCCACATGCGGTGGTTCATCGCCGGGGCGATCGCCACCGGCGCCTCGGAGGCCAGGCACAGGGTGCTGATCAGGTCGTCGGCGAAGCCATGGGCGAGCTTGGCGATCATGTCGGCGGTGGCCGGCGCGATCAGGATCGTTTGCGCCCAGCGCGCCAGTTCGATATGGCCCATCGCCAGTTCGGCGGCCTCGTCCCACAGCGAGCTGCGCACCGGGTGGCCGGACAGGGCCTGGAAGGTCGCGGCGCCGACGAAGCGGGTCGCGTTCTCGGTCATCGCCACGCGCACCTGGGCGCCGGCGTCCTGCAGGCGCCGCACCAGCTCGGCGGCCTTGTAGGCGGCGATGCCGCCGCAGACGCAGAGCAAAATGCGCTGATCGCGCAGCGTCGGTTGGGAATCTGGCGCCATGTTCGGCAGGGGCTCGTTCGATGTGGTGCGGACAGCGGACACTGGGCGAGAGGGCGTGATGCGGCCGAGACGGCGGCCGCGTCGGCGTATCCCTACCCCGGCCCGGGCACCTAGCTTACCCGATGCGCCGAATCGGCCCGATGGCCGCCGCGGCCGGCGCCGCCGACCCTGCAGGCATGAGAATCCACGAATGGCCCAGCGCGGAACGGCCGCGCGAAAAGCTCCTCGCCCGCGGTGCCGGCGCATTGTCCGACGCGGAGCTGCTGGCGATCTTCCTCGGCTCCGGCCTGCGCGGCCAGGACGCGGTAGGCACCGCCCGCGCCCTGCTCGGCGCGCACGGCCCGCTGCGCGAACTGCTCGAACAACCGCCGGCCCAGCTGATGCGCATGCGCGGCATCGGCGCCGCCCGGGCCTGCGCGCTCAAGGCGGCGCTGGAACTGGCCGCGCGCAGCCTGCGCGCCGAACTCGAGCGCGGTGCCGCGCTGTCCGACCCGGGCTCGGCCGGGCTGTACTTCGCCCAACGCCTGCGCGGCCTGCAGCACGAGGTGTTCGCGGCGATGTTCCTGGACGCGCGGCACCGGGTGATCGGCTTCGAGGAACTGTTCCATGGCACGGTCGACGGCGCGGAAGTGCATCCGCGCGAGGTCGCCAGGCGCGCCCTGCAACGCAATGCCGCGGCGGTCATCGTCGGCCACAACCACCCCAGCGGCAACGCCGAGCCCAGCCAGGCCGACCGCCAGGTCACCTTGCGGTTGCGCCATGCCCTGTCCCTGGTCGATGTGCGCCTGCTGGATCACTTCGTGGTCGGCGACGGCCGGCCGGTGTCGATGGCCGAGCGCGGCTGGATGTGAGGGGCGGAGGAACGAGTGCGCAGGAGCGAGGAACGAGTAGGCAGCCGGGGCGTTGAGATGGGCGGGCGGCATGAGCGCGGGGGCTCCGGCAGGCGGCTGTGGCGAACCGTGACGTCGTCGGGTGGCCCCCGGCCCTTCACTCGCTCCTCACTTCTCTGCGCTCATTCCTGTTTCCAAGCGGCCGCCCGGGCGCCGGCGGATGCTAGTAAAATGCGCGGTTCCGTAACGCCCGCGAACGCGCCCAATCCCGTGAAAGCCACCCTTCAAGCGCTCGTCGCGCAGGCCATCGACGCCCTGCGCTCCGCCGGCACCCTGCCGGCCGATCTGCCCGCGCCCGATTTCGTCATCGAGCGTCCCAAGACCCGCGCCCAGGGCGACTTCTCCACCAACGCCGCGATGCTGCTGGCCAAGCCGGCGCGGGCCAACCCGCGCGAGATCGCGCAGAAGCTGGTCGACGCGCTGCCCGCCAGCGCCGACATCGCCCGGGTCGAGATCGCCGGGCCGGGCTTCATCAACTTCCACATCGACGAATCCGCCTGGCGCCGCCAGCTCGGCGAGGTGTTCGCCGACGGCGCCGATTACGGCCGCAACGCCAGCGGCGGCGGCCGCCGCGCCGGGGTCGAGTTCGTCTCCGCCAACCCGACCGGCCCGCTGCACGTCGGCCACGGCCGCGCCGGCGTGATCGGCGACTGCATCGCCCGCGTGCTCGACGCCAACGGCTGGAGCGTGGCGCGCGAGTACTACTACAACGACGCCGGCGTGCAGATCAACAATCTGGCGGTCTCGACCCAGCTGCGCGCGCGCGGCTTCAAGCCCGGCGACGAAGGCTGGCCGGAATCGGCCTACAACGGCGACTACATCGCCGACGTCGCCCGCGCCTACCTCGATCGCGCCACGGTCGAGTTCGAGAACCACGCCGTCACCGGCAAGGGCGACATCGACGACCTCGACGCGATCCGCCAGTTCGCCGTGGCCTACCTGCGCCGCGAGCAGAACGAGGACCTGGCCGCGTTCGGAGTCGGCTTCGACGTCTACTTCCTGGAAAGCTCGCTGTACGAGCAGGACAAGGTCGAGGAAACCGTGCGCGAGTTGGTCGCGCACGGCCACACCTACGAGGAAGGCGGCGCGCTGTGGCTGCGCAGCACCGACTTCGGCGACGACAAAGACCGGGTGATGCGCAAGTCCGACGGCACCTACACCTACTTCGTCCCGGACGTCGCCTACCACCTGAGCAAGTGGCAGCGCGGCTACCAACGCGCGATCACCGAGCTGGGTTCGGACCACCACGGCAGCCTGGCCCGCGTGCGTGCGGGCCTGCAGGCGCTGGACCAGGGCATCCCGCAGGGCTGGCCGGAGTACGTGCTGCACCAGATGGTCACGGTGATGCGCGGCGGCGAGGAAGTGAAACTGTCCAAGCGCGCCGGCAGCTACCTGACCCTGCGCGACCTGATCGACGAGGCCGGCCGCGATGCGGTGCGCTGGTTCCTGGTCGCGCGCAAGCCCGATTCGCAGCTGACCTTCGACATCGACCTGGCGCGCTCGCAGTCGCTCGACAACCCGGTCTACTACGTGCAGGTCTCGCATGCGCGCATGTGCGGCCTGATGCGCCAGCTGGCCGAGCGCGGCCTCAGCTACGACCAGGCCGACGGACTGGCCCAGCCGCTGGACCTGAACGACGCCGCCGCGCACGAGCTGGTGGTCACCTTGCTGCGCTATCGCGACGTGGTCGCGGCCGCCGGACGCGACCTGGAACCGCACCAGATCGCCGCTTATCTGCTGGAATTGGCGCAGACCTTCCAGACGTATTACAACGATCACCAGTTCCTGGTCGACGACGCCCGCCTACGCCACGCGCGCCTGGTCCTGGCGATGGCGACCAAGCAGATCCTGGCGAACGGTCTCGAGCTATTGGGGGTCCAGGCCCCGGAGGTGATGTAAGTGGCAGCACGACGCGGAAAGTCCCAGGCCAAGCGCAACCACCAGAGCAACGAGAGCCTGCCCGGCTGGGCCTGGGGCGTGCTCGGGCTGTTGCTGGGCGTGGTGTTGATCCTGGTCGCGCCGAAGTTCCTCAAGTCCGAAGGCGACGGTTTCTTCCGTCCCCAGCCCAACCCCGACGCGCAGCCGGCGGCGGTGTCCGCCGACGAGGAATCGGTCGCGCCGGAAGGCGACGCGCCGGCTCGGCCGGCCGGCGAGCGCGCCCGGCCCGCCCAGGGCGAGGCGAAGAACGCCGACGCCAAGGACGCCACCGACTACGACTTCTACACCCTGCTGCCGGGCAAGGAAGTCGAGATGAGCGACGCCGAGCTGGCCGCGACCGAGGCCGCCGAGGAACAACGCCGCGCCTCCCAGCGCCGCGCCAACCAGGCCGCGACGACCCAGATCGCGGCGAACGGACAGGCCGCGCCGGCGACGGCGCCCACGCCCTCGCGTCCGCTGCCGGCGCCGGTCGCGTCCACGGCGCCGGCCGCCGCCCAACCGGTCCAGAACGCGCCGGCGACGGCCAGCCTGCCCAAGCCGGTGGACAGCATCGCCCCGCCGCCGGCACGGCCCGCCGCCGCGGCCCAGGTCGCCACGGCCACGCCCACCGCAACGGCGCCGAAGCCGCCGGCCGTGTCGGCCAGCCAGGGCGCGCCGGCCAAGCCGGACGCCGCGGTCGACGACAAGACCCGCTATCTGCTCCAGGCCGGCGCCTTCCAGGCGTCCGGACAGGCCGAAGAGATGAAGGCCAAGATCGCCATGCTCGGTCTCGGCGCGCGGGTCGAGTCGGCGCAGATCGGCGGCAAGACCGTGTACCGCGTGCGCATGGGCCCCTACGGCACCGCCGGCGATCTGGCCGAAGCCAAGCGCAAGCTCGCCGACGGCGGCCTGCCGGGGATGGCCATCAAGGTCCAGTAACAGCGCCGCGGCCACGCGGACGCCGTACAGGCCGGGCCCAGCGCCCGGCCTTTTCGTTTCCGCCCCTCGGCATTGCGCCCGAGCCCACGACCGCGGGCCGCAGGTTCGAACTCCGTCCTCGCTGGCGACGCCGATCGAGGGCGAGCCCGCAGCGACGCGCCGGCGCCGGCGGGCCGCAGCACGCAAGTCGCGCCGCGAAAGTGACGCCGCACGTCGGCGCAGCGACGCCTTCCGGCAGTGCGCCCGGTCACAGCGCGACGCCGGTCACCTTGAACGTCACATGTGGCCCATTAGACTGCGCCGGCTAGTCGTCGTTGGGGAAGTAATGAACAAGCGCGTATTGAACGGCTGCCTCGGTGCGGCAGGCCTGTTGTTGCTGTTCGCGATGGTCACCAAGCTGTCCGGCCTGGATGCCCGCCAGATGATCGAAACCGGCGCCGGCGCGATCCCGTTGCTCGACATCCTCGCCGCCCTGGTGGCGATGGGGGTCGGCGGCGCGATCGCCCGCCACGCGAATTTCCGCTGGATCGCCCTGTTGCTGATGGTCGCGATGTGGTCGCTGACCCTGTTCGCGGTGGTGTCGATGGCCCTGCCCGACAGCCCGCCGCCGATGCGCACCGTGTTCGGCGCGCTGCGCTACAACGCGATCGCGATCGTGGCGACCGTGATCGCGGCCTTCGCCGGCGCAGTACTCGGCGAGCGCCTGGGCCTGCGCCGGTTCGGCGCACCGGCGCGTTGAACGCGGCGCGGCGCCCGTCCGCGCCGCACGCCCCCGCGACTCAGCCGCGCTTGAGGGCGATCAGCGCCGAGGTATCGGCCTCGCCGTAGCCGCGTTCGATCAGCTCGGCGTAATCGGCCAGCGCCTGCTCGATGGTGTTGGTGCGCACGCCGCTGTCGCGGGCCATGCCGTGGACGATGCGCAGGTCCTTGAGCATGTGCAGGCACTTGAAGCCCGGCGCGAACTCGCTGCGCAGCATGGTCTCGCCGCGCTTTTCCAGGAACCAGTTGCCGGCCGCGCCGGCCATCAGGGTCGGCAGCAGCCGCTGCGCGTCCAGGCCCAGCTTCTCGCCCAGCGCCAGGCCCTCGCACACCGCCTCGTTGATCCCGGCCACCAGCACCTGGTTGACCGCCTTGGTCGCCTGGCCGGCGCCGGTCTCGCCCATGTGGGTGATGCGCGCGGCATAGGCGCCGATCACCTCGCTGACCCGCTCGAGCTTGGCCGGATCGCCGCCGACCATGATCGACAGCTTACCGTTGCGCGCGCCCTCGGCGCCGCCGGACACCGGCGCGTCGAGGAAGCCGATGTCGTGCACCGCCAGCAACGCCGCGGCGCGGCGCGCGGTCTCCACCGACACGGTCGAATGGTCGACCACGATCGCGCCGGGCTTGAGCACCTCGGCCAGCGCGGCGACGTTCTCCAGCACGTCGGCATCGAGCGACACGCACAGCACCACCACATCGCAATCGGCGAAGTTGGCCGCCGAGCGCGCCGCACGCACCTCCAGCTCGGCCGCCAAGGCGTCGGCCTTGGCCTGCGTCCGATTGCCGACCGCGGTCAGCATGCCTTTGCCGTGGACGTGCCGCGCCATCGGCGCGCCCATCGCTCCCAGACCGATCACCCCTGCTTTCATTTCGACCTTCTGCCCCTGCGGGCGTTCATGTTGCAAAAAACTGAATGGAACATCGGCTGCGCTGCCGGACCGACCCGCGGCCGCCGCGGCCCGCCGATCTTTTCATGGACGGCGCCGTCGCGCCCGGGTCCGCGGACCGCAGTCGTACGGATACGTGAACGTCTCTGCGTCGATTCGGTGAAACCGGTCCGTCCGCGCTCAGGCCGCCTGCCACTCGAACACGTCGACCCTGGAGGAGCCGGTCAGGTGCAGCGGGTCGGCGAAGGCCAGCACCCGCGCCTCGTCGATGTCGCTGGCGCGCAGCACATAGGCGCCGCCGCTCTTGTCGGAAAAGCCGCCGGCCAGTTCCAGCCGGCCCTGCCGGCGCAGATCGTCGAGGAAGTCGCGATGCGGGCCGATCTGCCCGGTGTCGAACTGCGGCAGGCGCATGGCCATGACCAGGTAGCGGTTCATCGTTCGTCCTCAGGCCAACGGCGCGTCGTCGAGATAGGTGTAACCGGTCAGGCCCGCTTCCAGCGCCTGGTCCAGGCGCTGCGCTTCCTCGGCCGGCAGGTTCGCCGCCGCGACCTTGGCCCGGTAGGCGGCGCGCAGGTCGGCGAGCTTGTAGCCGACGTAATCGAGCATGACGTCGGTGGTGTCGCCGCGGCGCTGCTGCGCCAGCCGGTAGCCGTCGCCGTCGACGCGCACTTCCACCGCGTCGGTGTCGCCGAACAGGTTGTGGATGTCGCCGAGGATCTCCTGGTAGGCGCCGACCAGGAAGAAGCCGAGCCGGTAGCTTTCGCCCGGCTTGAGCGCGTGCAGCGGCAGCGAACTGTCCAGGCCTTCGCTCTCGACGTAGGTATCGATCTTGCCGTCGGAGTCGCAGGTCAGGTCGGCGATCACGCCGCGCCGGTCCGGCGCCTCGCCGAGGCGTTCGATCGGCGCGATCGGGAACACCTGGTCGATCGCCCATACGTCCGGCATCGACTCGAACACGCTGAAATTGACGAAGTACTTGTCGACCAGGCGCTCGTTGAGTTCGTCGAGCAGGTCGCGGTGGCTCTTCTCGCCGCCGTCCAGGCGCGCCCGCACCGCATGGGCGATGGCGTAGAACAGATCGTCGATGCGCGCACGATGGGTCAGGTCGATCTGACCCAGCGCGTACAGCGACAGGCCTTCGCCGTGGTGGTGCTGGGCCTCGTGGAACAGCTCCACCGCCGGGCGCTGGTCGAGTTCGTCGTGGATCTCGCGCAGGTGGCGGATCACCGCCGGCTCGTCGTCGTGCGCCGGCGGCACCCGGCCTTCGGGCGCTTCCTCGATCTCCGAGACGTTGGCGACCAGCACCGCGTGGTGCGCGGTCATCGCCCGGCCGCACTCGGTGACCAGGCGCGGCGGCGCCAGGCCGTATTCCTGGCAGGCTTCGGCCAGCGGCTGGACGATGTTGGAGGCGTACTGGTTGACGCCGTAGTTGATCGAGCAATAGCTGCGCGAGCGGGTGCCTTCGTAATCGATGCCCAGGCCACCGCCGACGTCCATGTAGCGCACCTTGGCGCCGAGCTTGGACAGTTCGACGAAATAGCGGGTCGCCTCGCGCATGCCGTTGGCGATGTCGCGCACGTTGGAGATCTGCGAGCCCATGTGGAAATGCAGCAGGCCCAGGCAGTCCTGCAGGCCGTTGTCGCGCAACTGCTTCCACAGGTCCAGCACTTGGCGCGGGCTGAGGCCGAACTTGGCCTTGTCGCCGCCGCTGTTCTGCCACTTGCCGGCGCCAAGCGAGGCCAGGCGCATGCGCACGCCCAGGCCGGGCTTCACCCCCAGGGCCTTGGCTTCCTCGAACACCAGCGCCAGCTCGGACGGCTTTTCGACCACGATGTAGGTCTCCATGCCCAGCTTGCGCCCGATCAGGGCCAGGCGGATGTACTCGCGGTCCTTGTAGCCGTTGCAGACGATCAGCCCGCCCGGCCGGCTCAGCGCCAGCACCGCCATCAGCTCGGGCTTGCTGCCCGCTTCCAGGCCGAAGCCGTCGCCGGCGTGCGAGGCCAGGGTGCCGGCCACGCCCTGGTGCTGGTTGACCTTGATCGGGTAGACCGCGGTGTAGCCGCCGGCGTAGTCCCAATCGCGCATGGCCTGGGCGAACGCGGCCTGCAGCTTGCCCAGGCGGTCGCCGAGAATGTCGGGAAAGCGCACCAGCACCGGCAGCTTGGCGCCGGCGGCGCGCGCCGCGTCGACCACCTCGGGCAGGACCACGGTCGGGCCGCGCTCGCCGCGCGGCTTGACCACGATGCGGCCGGCGCCGTCGATGTCGAAATAACCCTCGGACCAATGCGGAATCGAATAGGTCTTGCGGGCCTGATCGAGCGACCAGTCGGACATCGGCGTGCTACCAGCGTACGGGGAGGAACGGGCATTCTAGCGTCGTCGCGCCCCCCGGTCCCGCCCGGAACGGGCCGATCGCACGGACAATCGCAGGGACAACGGCGCCAAGCGTGCTTTCCCGACTCGCGGCCCGCTCGCCCGGCCCGCGGCGCGGCGCCCGGCCGGCGTTCCCGAGCGCGGCGCGGCCCGGCTCCCTGAACGAGCGGCTTAGGGCGTGGCGGCCGCACTCCCTTACAATATCGCCCCCTCGCCTTCCCGCCGCGCCACCGTCATCGGCGCGGCTTACCCTGGAAGCGCGTCCCGCCACCCGGAATCCATCGGCATGAGCAGCAACACCTCCTGGCACTACGAAAACTTCGACCCGACCGGCTCGTCAATCGGCTATCGGATCACCCGCAAGCTCGACGAGGTGCAGTCGCCGTTCCAGAAGATCGAGATCTACGAGACGACCGACTGGGGCAACCTGATGCTGATCGACGGTGCGGTCATGCTGACCACCCGCGACAACTTCCTCTATCACGAGATGATGTCGCACCCGGCGCTGTTCACCCATCGCGCGCCGAAGAACGTGGTCATCATCGGCGGCGGCGACTGCGGCACCCTGCGCGAAGTGCTCAAGCACGACGGCGTGGAAGAGGCGGTGCAGTGCGACATCGACGAGCAGGTCACGCGCATGGCCGAGAAGTGGTTCCCGGAACTGTGCGACCGCAACGACGACCCGCGCGCGCAGTTGCTGTTCGACGACGGCATCGCCTACATGGCCAACCGCCCGGCCAACAGCGTCGACCTCATCGTGGTCGACTCCACCGACCCGGTCGGCCCGGCCGAAGGTCTGTTCAACAAGGCGTTCTACGACAGCTGCTTCCGCGCCCTGCGCGAGGACGGCATCCTGGTCCAGCAGTCCGAATCGCCGCTGATGCTGCTCAAGCTGATCCAGGAAATGCGCACCGAGATGGGCAAGGCCGGCTTCCAGACCTTCAAGACCCTGCCCTTCCCGCAGCCGTGCTACCCGACCGGCTGGTGGAGCTGCACCCTGGCGCGCAAGAGCGGTAACTTCGAGTTCCGCCAGGCCGATGCCCAGGCCAAGGGCTTCGCGACCAAGTACTACAACGCCGGCATCCACCAGGGCGCGCTGTCGACCCCGGCCTTCGTCGCCGAAGCGCTGGGCGAGTAAGCCCTCGCCTTGCGCCGCATCGCTACCGCTGCGGCGAGCCGCATAACAAAGCCCCGCACACGCGGGGCTTTGTTTTATCCGGCGCCGTCTTGTCCGATCTGTCGCCGGGCCGCTCCGCTCCACCGCGCCTGCGCCCGATACATCCCGCCATCGGCTACCCGCCTGATGGAGCCCCCCTTTGAAAGGGGCCAGCGGGGGATTTGCTTCTGCCCCACGCCCAGCAGACAAAGCCCCGCGCAGTCGCTTCACGCCGCTACCGAACGACGCAGGCGCTCGCCCCCTTGGGCAAAGGCAGCGAACGGCAAGGAAACCAATCGCAAGCGCGCGCGCTGCAAAGGCACGCGCGCCCCAGCGGGCGATCAGCCGCCGAACAGCTTCGCCGCGCCGACATTGAGCGCATACCCGCCCACGGTCAGCACGCCGAACAGGATCGCCGCCAGCAGCATCGGCTTGGCGCCGGCCTGCTTGATCGCACCGACATGGGTGCGCAGGCCCAGCGCCGCCATCGCCATCGCCAGCAGCACGGTGTCGAGCTGCACGATCGCCGCCTTGACCGGGGCCGGCAGCAGATGCAGCGAGTTCAAGCCGCTGACCGCGACGAAGCCGAGGGCGAACCACGGAATCACGATCTTCGAGGCGCGCGAGCCGCCGTCCGCTGCGCCGATGCGCGAGGACAGCAGCAACAGGAACGGCGCCAGCAGCATCACCCGCAGCATCTTCTCGATCACCGCCGCCGAGGCCGCGGTCTCGCCGACCGCGCGCCCGGCCACCACCACCTGGGCGACTTCGTGGATGGTCGAACCGGCGTAGACGCCGTAGGCGTGCTCGCTCAGGCCCAGGTACGGATACAGCCACGGGTACACGAACATGCCGACGGTGCCGAACACCACCACCGTCGCCACCGCGACCGACACCTTGTGCGCCTGCGCGCGCACCACCGGCTCGGTCGCCATCACCGCCGCCGCGCCGCAGATCGCGCTGCCGGCGCCGATCAGCATCGAAGTCTCGCGGTCGAGCTGGAGCCAGCGCGTGCCCAGCCAGGTCGCCAGGCCGAACACGCCCGCCACCACCACCGCGTCGATCGCCAGGCCGGCCCAGCCGACTCCGGCGATTTCCTGGAAGGTGACCCGGAATCCGTACAGGACGATGCCCAGCCGCAACAGCCGCGCCTTGCAGAAGTCCACGCCGCTGCCGGTAGCCGGAGCCAGCGCCGGGAAGAAGGTGTTGCCGGCGGCGATGCCGAGCACGATGGCCAGGGTCAGCGCGCTCAGGCCCAGCCCCTGCAGGGCCGGCAGGCTGGCCAGGCCCATCGCCGCGGCGGCGATCGCCGCGGTCAACGCCAGGCCCGGCCAGAACCCGCGCTGCCGATGGACCCCAAGGGGCGCGGCGGGGGCGGACGAGGTCGGGTTCAAGGCGGACACGGCGGCAGGCTCCGGCAGAAAGTGCCGCCACGGTAGGCCTGCCCATTCAGGGAGTCCAATACATATAATTCAAGTATCCATGAGTTGGACTCATGCAATGAACCTGCACCTGCTGCGCGTCTTCCTGACCGTGGTCGAGCAGCAAGGCTTCTCGCGCGCCGCCGAAGTCTTGTTCGTCAGCCAGTCGGCGGTGTCCAAGGCGGTGCGCGAGCTGGAGCATCAGCTCGACCTGCCACTGATCGAACGCCAAGGCGGCGACGCCAAAGCGGTGCGCGGAGTGCGCCTGACCGAGCACGGCCGGGCGGTGTTCGAGCATGCGCGGGCGATCTTCGCCCTGGAGCGGATCGCGATCGAAGACGTGCGCGACCGGGTCGAACTGCGCCAGGGCCGGCTGCGCATCGGCGCCAGCACCACGATCGCCGGCTACTGGCTGCCGCAACGGATCGGCCCGTTCGTGCGTCGCCACCCCGGGCTGGCGTTCGAGCTGATGGTCGGCAACACCGAGGAAGTCAGCCGCGCGGTGATCGACTGCGCGGTCGACCTGGGCTTCGTCGAAGGCCGGGTCGAGGACCCGCGCATCGAGTCGACCCTGTGGCGCAGCGAGCCGCTGCGCCTGATCGCCGCCTCCGGCAGCGCGCTCGGCGCCCGCCGCCGGCCGTCGCTGCAGGAGCTGGCCCGCCAGACCTGGCTGTTGCGCGAACCCGGCTCGGGCACGCGCCAGGTCGCCGAGTCGCTGTTCGCCGCGCATGCCATCGCCCCGGCGCGAGTGATCGAGATCGGCAGCAACGAAGCGATCGCGCGCGCGGTCGCCGCCGGCGCCGGCATCGCCTTGCTCCCGGAAACCGTGGTCGCCGACCTGGCGACGATGCGCCGGGTGCGCACGATAGTCTTCGGTGGCGAGGGCGAAGGCGTCGACGCCGCGGAGCAGACGCTGAGCCGGCCCCTGTACCGGCTGGAACTGTTCAACCGCCCGCGCGCGCCGGCGTTGCAGGCCTTCCTCGAGCACGAGCGCGAAGACTGAGCGCGCCGCCGACCGCCGCATCGCATCCAAACGACGCGCATCGCCGCGTCCACGCAGCAGGAGCGGCGCACCGCGGGGAGATTTCCTCCGGTCACGGGCCGCGACCGCGCAACCCCGGCCACGGCGCTGCTGGCAGCCTGCGAAACCATTCGCTCATGCAGGCGCCGCGGCGAACGCGTCCACGCGCGCCCGGCTTCGAACCAAAGCGATCGAGGAACTGGCGATTCGCCGGAATCGCTAGCGCACGGACCGACCGATCGGCGCCGCCCGCCCCCAGCGGAACGGCATGCAGGAACGATGCCGGCGCAGCGCAGTTACAGCGCGTCGCCGTCCAACTCGCCGGTGCGGATGCGCACCGCGCGCTCCAGGTCCCAGACGAAGATCTTGCCGTCGCCGATCTTGCCGGTGCCGGCGGCTTTCATGATCGCCTCGACCACGGTCTCGACCTGATCGTCGGTGATCGCGACCTCGAGCTTGATCTTGGGCAGGAAGTCGACCACGTACTCGGCGCCGCGGTAGAGCTCGGTATGGCCCTTCTGGCGGCCGAAGCCCTTGACCTCGGTGGCGGTGATCCCGGCCACGCCGGCTTCGGCCAGCGCCTCGCGCACGTCGTCGAGCTTGAACGGCTTGATCACCGCCATGACCATCTTCATACGCCTGTCTCCACCGCGCCGATTGCGTCCGCCGCGCCCGGATCGGCGCGTCGACTGGCGCGCAGGATAGCGCGCCGGCGCGTCGCGACCTAGCCGCGCAACGCCGGGCCGCCGTCGCGCCTGCGGTCGGACGGCGTTCACATTGCCTGCGCGGCACGCGTCGGAGGATGACAACGGTGGATGAAGACGACGACGAACCGCCCGAGCGGACGCTTGCCGGCCGCGTCGGCGCCGTGATGTAGTGGCCGCCACATTCACTTCGGACTTTTCCCACAGCCCGCCGCGGCCCCGGCCGACGGCGTCGCCCCGGTCCGACGCCGACACTGGCGTCCTGCCGGAGGAGCTCTCCCCTCATGATCGATCTGAACGCCATCGACGACCTCGCCCGCCGCCTCAGCTCCCTGGTTCCGCCAGGCTTGCGCGAAAGCCGCGAGGAACTGCAACAGAACTTCAAGTCGGTGCTGCAGACCGGCCTGTCCAAGCTCGACCTGGTCACCCGCGAGGAATTCGAAGTCCAGCGCGCGGTGCTGCTGCGCACCCGCGAGAAACTCGAAGAACTGCAGCGCACCGTCGCCGAACTCGAAGCCCAGCTCGACAACGCATCCACGCCGCAGCACTGAGCGCGGACCGCCTCGCGCTCGCCGCGACCGATCCGCAGTCCTGCCCGCATGCGGGGCATCGGCGACGCCGACGCCCCGCTCCAAGCGTCCCAACGCCCATCGCAGCGCGAGCCTCGCGTCCGTCGCCCGTAGCGCAGCCGCCGGCCGCTTCGCATCCGTCCCGCCAGGAAGGCATGACCGCTACCACCCCAAGCCGCACCGATCCGGTCGGCTGGCTGCTCACCCTCGCCATCGTCGCGATCAGCTTCGGCCTGGCCTGGGCCACCAGCGGCCACGACTGGACCCGCATCGACGCCCAGGCCGACCTCTATCCCGACCGCGCCTCGTGCGAACGCATTTGGCCCGGCCGCTGCACGCCTTACGACCGCGAAGGCCGCTACCTCGGCCCGTATTACCAAGGCGCCAGCTACCACCCCGACGGCAGCGTCTCCGCTCCGCCCAGCCAGAGCCAAGGCCGAGTCGGCACCGTGGTCACTCGCGGCGGCCACGGTTGCCATCGCCCCGCCCGCGGCGGCCGGGTCCACGGCGACGCGTCGTTCTGCCGCACCCTGTAACGACAGGCCGGCGTCCGCCGCTGTCTGCAGGAGCGGCGTCAGCCGCGACCGCGGAACGTGCGGAACCGACCACACCGACATCAACCATCGAAGCGGCGAAACACCGCTCGCGCCAAGTCGCACACCGCGGTACGGCGTTTCCCGACCGCACTGCAGCGTCCTCGCCGACAGCGGCGAACCGCCATGAGGATCAGACTGCCGCCCTACGTTCTCGGAATCGCACCATGCCCATTCGATGTCCGGCGCAAATCGCCAGGAGCCAGCGATGAACCTGGCCCTGGTCCACAGCCGCGCCCGCAGCGGCGTGCGCGCGCCCGCGGTGCGGGTCGAAGTGCACCTGGGCGGCGGATTGCCGTCGATGTCGATCGTCGGCCTGCCCGAAGCCGCGGTGCGAGAAGCCAAGGACCGGGTGCGCGCGGCGATCCAGTGCGCGCGCTTCGAATTCCCGCAACGGCGCATCACCGTCAACATGGCGCCGGCCGACCTGCCCAAGGACGGCGGCCGCTACGATCTGGCCATCGCGCTCGGCATCCTCGCCGCCAGCGGCCAGATTCCGCTGGATGCGCTGGCCGAGTGCGAGTTCCTCGGCGAACTCGGCCTGACCGGCGAATTGCGCGCGATCGACGGCGTCTTGCCGGCCGCGCTGGCGGCGGCCGCGGCGGGGCGGCGTCTGATCGTCCCGGCCGGCAACGGCGCCGAAGCCGCGCTCGCCAGCCGGGTCGAGGCGCGCACCGGCCGCACCCTGCTCGAAGTCTGCGGCCACCTCGCCGGCCGGCACAGCCTGCCGTTGGCGCAAGCCCTACCCCTGTTGCGCGCGCCCGGCCCGGACCTGCGCGACGTGCGCGGCCAGGCGCAGGCGCGGCGCGCCTTGGAGATCGCCGCCGCGGGCGCGCACCACCTGCTGCTGATCGGCCCGCCCGGCTGCGGCAAGACCCTGCTTGCCTCGCGCCTGCCCGGCCTGCTGCCCGAGGCCAGCGAAGACGAGGCGCTGGAAACCGCGGCGGTGGCTTCGGTCGCCGGCCACGCCAACGGCCGCGGACTGGATCCGGCGCGTTGGCGCGAACGTCCGTTCCGCGCCCCGCACCACACCGCCAGCGCGGTCGCGCTGATCGGCGGCGGCGCCGACCCGCGTCCCGGCGAAGTGTCGCTGGCCCACCACGGCGTGCTGTTCCTGGACGAGTTGCCGGAATGGGAACGGCGCGCGCTGGAAGTGCTGCGCGAGCCGCTGGAATCCGGCACGGTGACGGTTTCGCGCGCGGCGCGCAGCGCCGAGTTTCCGGCCCGGTTCCAGTTGGTCGCGGCGATGAACCCTTGCCCCTGCGGCTGGGCCGGCGACAGCAGCGGCCGTTGCCGCTGCGCCGAAGAAGCGATCCGTCGCTACCGCGCGCGCATCTCCGGGCCGTTGCTGGACCGCATCGACCTGCACCTGGAAGTGCCGCGCCTGCCGCCTTCGCAACTGCGCCCGGACCAGCCCGAAGGCGAGTCCAGCGCCTGCGTGCGCGAACGCGTGATCGCCGCGCGCGAACGCCAGCGCGCGCGCGCCGGCCAGCCCAATGCCCGCCTCGACCAGGCCCAGACCGAAACCCACTGCCGCCTCGCCCCGCGCGATCAGGCCCTGCTCGAACGCGCGGTCGAAGGCCTGCAACTGTCGGCACGCTCGCTGCACCGGATCCTGCGCGTGGCCCGCACCATCGCCGATCTGGCCGGCAGCGAAGCCATCGCCACCGCGCACCTGACCGAGGCGATCGGCTACCGGCGCGGCGAACGCGGCGGCACGGCTTCGCAGGCGGCCTAGGCAGCCGATCCGACCGCCGCGGCGTCGGCTCTTCGCCCACGGCCGCGCGTGTTTGAACGCTAGTGTTCGAAAACCCAGTCGATACCGCTCGCCAGACTCGGCGTCGTCGCCCAGAATCCTGGTCGCGACGGCCGGGTAGCGCGTGCCGCCGCGGTTCGCGACTTGCCGCTGCGGGCCCGGACGCCGCACGGATACTCGACGGTTTACATCCTGCCCAATCGCATCGCGCATCGGTCAGGCAACAGACTCAGGAAACGCCGCATCGTGGACTCGCCGCCGTTCTACGTGATCACCGGCGCTTCCGGGGCCGGCAAGTCGACTCTGCTCGCGGCATTGGCCGAGTTGGGATACGCCACCGTTCCCGAAGCGACGCGCGCCCTCGTGCAAGAGCAGAAAGCCTGCGACGGCCATCTGCTGCCGTGGACCGACCGGGCGGCCTTCATGCGCGAACTGTTGGCGCGAAACATCCAGGCGCACCAGGCGGCTCAGTCGCTGAAGCCGCCGGTGTTTTTCGACCGCGGGATTCCGGAATGCCTGGCCTGGTTCGACCTGATGGATCTGCCGATCGAGCCCGAACAGCGGACGGCGTCGGCGCGGTATCGCTACGCCGGCACCGTGTTCGTCGCCGAGCCCTGGCCGCAGATCTACGTCCACGACAGCGAGCGCCATGCCCGCTTCGAACGCGCGAGCCGGTCTTACCCGGCGACCGTGGCGGCGTACGCCGAAGCCGGATACCGAACCTGCATCCTGCCCAGGACGTCGGTGCAGGAGCGGGCCGGGTTCGTGCTTGCGCAGATGGCCGCCGGCGCCTGACGCGCCGGCCGCATGCAGCGCTGTCCACGTTCATCCTCGACGCGCCGATGCCGCGCCGGCGCGCTTTCCGGCCATGCGCCGGCCGCAGGTTCGGCGCTGGATAGCGTTTATCGGGCCTTCGCAGCGGCCGGACAGGGCCGCGTCACTGCGCGAACTTCTTCGCTCCGCCGACGCAGATCACCGCGCCCAGGGTCACCGCCAGCATGGTCCAGCTCACCGTCTCGTGCAGCAGCAAGGCGGCCAGGCCCAGGCCCATGAAGGGCTGCAGCAACTGCAGTTGCCCGACCGCGGCGATGCCGCCCTGGGTCAGTCCGCGGTACCAGAACACGAAGCCGATCAGCATGCTGAAAAGCGAGACATAGGCCAGGCCCAGCCAGGCCGGCACGCCGACGTCGCGCAGCGAGGCCGGCGTGGTCCACACGGTGATCGCCAGCATCAGCGGCAGCGACAACACCAGCGCCCAGCTGATCACCTGCCAGCCGCCGAGCGTGCGCGACAGGCGCGCGCCTTCGGCGTAGCCCAGGCCGCACAGCACGATCGCCGCCAGCATCAGCAGGTCGCCGCGCAGCGAGGTTTCGATTCCGCCCCAGGCGGCGTAGCCGACCACGAAGGCGCTGCCGAGCAGCGAGAACAACCAGAACGCCGGCCGCGGCCGCTCGCCGCCGCGCAGCACGGCGAACAAGGCCGTGCACAGCGGCAGCAGGCCGACGAACACGATCGAGTGCGCGGCGGTGACGTGCTGCAGGGCCAGGGCGGTCAGCAAGGGGAAACCGACCACGCAGCCCAGGGCGGTCACCGCCAGCGACGGCAGGTCCGCCGGCTTGGGCCGCGGTTGCCGCAGCACGATCAGCAGCACCAGCCCCAGCGCCGCGGCGATGCTGGCCCGGGCGCAGGTCAGGAAGGTCGGATCGAACTCGGCCACGGCCACCCGGGTCGCCGGCAGCGAACCGGCAAAGATGGCCACGCCGATGAAGCCGTTGATCCAGCCGCGGGTGCTCGTTTTCACCGAAGACTCCTGTGTCGTTGGCGTCCAGCAGATCACCCGGCGGCGGTTCGGGACAGGCACAATCCCAATACAATCTGAAGTAACTGTTCTGCCAATCGGACCAGTACAGTCGAAGGAGATCGGATGGAACGCAACGGCACGCGCATCGCCGCGGTGATGGCGGAGGTGCGTTCGAAGATCGCTTCGCGGACGTATCTGCCGGGCACGCGGTTGCCGTCGGTGCGGGCCCAGGCGCGGGCATTGCGGTTGTCGGTGTCGACCGTGGTCGAGGCCTACGAGCGCCTGGCGGCCGAGGGCGCGATCGCGTCCCGCCCCGGCTCGGGGTTCTATGTCGCCGGCCCGGCCGCGCCGCTGGCGCTGACCGAAATCGGCCCGCGCCTGGATCGCGAGGTCGACCCGCTGTGGGTGTCGCGGCAGGCGCTGGAAACCGGCGCCGGCGCGCTCAAGCCCGGCTGCGGCTGGCTGCCGGCCTCGTGGATGTACGAGGCCGGGATACGCCGCGCGCTGCGCGCGCTGGCGCGCGCCGACACCCTGGAACTGGCCGAGTACGCCACCCCGCTGGGCCATCCGGCGCTGCGCCGGTTCCTGTCGCGGCGCCTGGCAGCGACCGGGGTCGAGGCCGCGCCCGAGCAGATCCTGCTGACCGAGTCGGGCACCCAGGCGATCGACCTGATCTGCCGTTACCTGCTCGAACCCGGCGACACCGTGCTGGTCGACGACCCGTGCTACTTCAACTTCCATGCCCTGCTCAAGGCCCATCGCGCCCACGTGGTCGGGGTGCCCTACACCCCCGCCGGGCCGGACCTGGAGCGCTTCGAGGCGGCGGTGCAGGCGCACGCGCCGCGGCTGTACATCACCAATTCCGGGATCCACAACCCGACCGGCGCGGCGCTGTCGCCGGTGGTCGCGCACCGGCTGTTGAAAATCGCCGAGGCGGCTGGACTGGCGATCGTCGAAGACGACATCTTCGCCGACTTCGAAACTTCGCCGGCGCCGCGGCTGGCCGCGTTCGACGGCCTGGCGCGCGTGGTCCACATCGGCAGTTTTTCCAAGACCGTCTCGGCGGCGCTGCGCTGCGGCTACGTCGCCGCGCCGGCCGGCTGGGTCGAAGGCCTGGCCGACCTGAAGATCGCCACCAGCTTCGGCGGCGGGCGCCTGGCCGCCGAGGCGGTGCTGACCGCGCTGACCGACGCCGGCTACCGCCGGCACATGGAGTCGGTGCGGTTGCGCCTGGCCGAAGCCATGGACACGACCCTGAACCGGCTCGAGGCGCTGGGCATCCGGCCCTGGCTGAGGCCGCAGGCCGGCATGTTCGCCTGGTGCCGGCTGCCCGAGGGCAGCGACGCCGCCGCGATCGCCCGCTCGTGCCTGAAGGCCGGGGTGATCCTGGCGCCGGGCAACGCCTTCAGCCAATCGCACAGCGCCGGCGATTTCCTGCGCTTCAACGTCGCCCAGTCCGCTGATCGGCGGGTGTTCGAGGTGCTGGCGCGGGCGATCGACGGGCCGGGCTAACGTCGGCGCACGGCGCGCGCCGAGCTACCGAAGAACCTGGACTTGCCCGTCGAAACAAGGTCTTAGCCGAATTTATTCCCGTTTTGTACCCGCGGCTTCGCTGGCCTGCGCGCGCCGCCGCCGCCTACCCTGGAGCGGTCTCCCAGCCACCAGGAAGTGCCCATGTTTCGCGTCCGTGCCTTATCGCCCTGTTTGCTCGCCGTCGCCGCCGCCTTCGTCGTGGTTCCCAGCGCCCAGGCGCACGAGACCGTGCCGCCGGATTGGTGCCTGGACAGCAAGCGCGAGGCCGAGATCGTCGGCAAGTTCGAGTTCGACGGCGGCGAGCTGCGCGAAGTGGCCGCCAAGTGCGGCATCGTCGAAAAGGACGACTGGCTCACCGCCAGCGCCACCCTCGCCGCCTACTGCAAGATCGTCGCGCCGCTGAAGGACGCCGTGCCCTTCGTGTTCGCGCCCGACAGCTACGCCGGCAAAGGCCACCACACCGAGTACCGCCTGGACGACGGCGCCACCGGCGTTTGCGCGGTGTGTCCGCCGCCGGCCAGGTGAACCGATGCGGCAGGGACGCCGCTCACACCATCGCGTCGCGGCGGGTGTAGGCCAACACCGCGTCGACGCGTTGCTGCAACGCGGCGCGGCTGTCGGCCGGCAGCCCGTCGCAACGGCTCAGCACGTAGTAGGCCGAGCGCAGCACGTCGCGCCAGCGCGGGTTGCGCGGTAGCTTGGACACCGCCAGATAGCGTTCCAGCGCCCGCGCGCGCAGGCGGCCGTCGTCGATGTTGACCCGCCAGATCCGGCTCTTCTCGGCCAGCTCCAGCCGGCCGGTGCCGGTGGCGCGCTCCCAGGCCTCGAGCGTGGCCAGCATCAGTTCGACCAGGCTGCGGCGGAAGCCGTCGCGCACCGCCGCGTCGGCGCTGGCGTCGGCCTGCGCCGCATCCCGCCTGTCCGCCGCATCCGCGGCCGGGTCGAGGATCGCGTCGTGGTCGTGGACCGCGTCGTTGGCGGCGGTGAGCGCGATGGCCTGCGGCGGCGGCGCGCCCGTGCCGGCGGGCTGCAGCGCCAGCACCACCAGGCCGTCGCCGCCGGCCCAGGGCTCCAGCGCCGCCGACAACGCCACCCCCTGGCGCGTGGCCAGCGACAGGCGCTGCGCCGCGCTGTCCTCCATCCGCTCCAGCGCCGAAGCCAGGGCCGCGCCGCCGGCGTCGTCGACCAAGGCCGACAGCGGCTGCCCGACCAGACTGGCCGCGTCGCCGGCGCCCAGCCGCAAGCGGCCGGCGCGATTCACCGCCAGCAGCAGGCCCTCGGCGTCGAGCAGGCATAGCGCCTCGTCGCGGCTGTCGAGCAGCGCTTGCAGCAGGCTGCGATCCTCGGCCAGGGCATCGGCTTCGCGCCGGTATCGCGCCAGCTCTTCTTCGTGGCGGATGCGCCGCGCCTCCTCGCGCAGGCGCTCGCGCTGGCGCCGCCGCTGCAGCACCAACCACACCCCCAGCACCGCCGCCAGGCCGGCGGCGCCGGCGAACCACAGCATCGCCGTGCGCTGGCGGAACTGGGCGCTGCGCAGCCGGTTCTCGCTTTCCAACGCGGCGATGGTGCGTTGCTGCTCTGCCGATTCGAAGCGCACCCGCAGCCAATCCAGTTGCCGGTCGTGCTGGGCGCGGGCCAGGGCGACGGCCTTGGCATGGGCCTGGCGCAAGGTAGCGTTGGCGGCGGCGAGGTCGCCCGCGCTTTCCTGCGCCTGCGCCAGCGCCTCCAGCAACGCCACCCGCATCGGATCGCCCTCGGGCACCGCCGCCAACGCCTCGCGCAATCGCGCGGCGGCGGCCGCGGTTTGCCCGGACAGCTGCGCGGTGCGCGCGATCTGCAATTGCAGGGCCGGCGGCAGAGGCAGCTTCCAGGCGTCGGCCAGGGCCAATGCGGCGGCGCTCCAGCGCTGCGCCTGGGCGATGTCGCCCTGCGACAGGGCGACCCGGGTCAGCCCGTCGTGCACGCGCAACTCGTACACCCGATTGCCGTCGGCGCGGTACTCGGTCAGCGCCTCCTGCAGCCAAGCGGCGGCCTGGCGCGCGTCGCCGCTGTCCAACGCGACCTCGGCCATGGTTTCCAGCACGTGCGCGGCCTCGACCGGCTCGGCCTTGGCCCGGTAGGCGGCCAACGCGTCGCGGTAGTAACGCATCGCCGGCGCGGTTTCGCCGAGCTCGCGGTACACGTCGGCGAGGTTGTTGAGCACCGCGCCGGAGATTTCGCCGCGCGCGCGCTGGATCTCCAGGCTCGCGGTCAGGCTGCGCAGGGCGCCGCGGAAATCGCCGAGCCGACGCAGGGCGGCGCCGACGTTGCTGAGGTCGCGCGCGGTCGCGGCGCGGTCGCCGAGCTGCGCGGACAAGGTCGCCGCGCACTCGAAGCGCGCCAACGCCTGCACGATCGCCTCGCGGCGGAAATCGAGAATGCCGCGCCGCCGCACCAGTTCGTAACGCAGGCCGGCGTCGCCGGGGGCGCCGATCACCGCCTCGGCGCAATCCAGCGCGCGTTCGGCCTGCTCGAAACGGCCGGCGTCCAACTGCGACTTGGCATGCGCGAACAGGGCCGCGGCGCCGCCGTCGGCGGCAGTGGGCGCGATCCCGGCCCGCTGCAGGCACAGGGTCGGCTGCGGCAGGGTACGCATGGCGCGCGGCGCGCCGCAGTCGGCTGCGGCCTGGGCGGTCGCGCACAACGCCCACAGCGCCAGTGCGATGCAGGCGCTCCGCCGCAGCGGTGCGGCGCGAACACGCAACGCCGGACAGCGGCCGGGCACCTCGACGAATCCGCTCATCGGGCCGTCCTAGGCCTCATCCATCGGCATGCCGGGGTCGGCCGGAGCCCGCAGCCGCCGCAGGCGCCCGCTCGCCGGCCGGGACGCGACGTCCATGGCTGCGCACTCCGTGCCGGGCCGCGACCCCAGGGTTGCTCATCTGCCACCTGCCTCATGCTGATCAAGGCCCAGGGCGAATTCTCGCCATCCGGGCGGAGCACCTCGTCCTTGTCGGGGTCGGGCCCAGCTTAGCAGCCCGTCCGGGAGCGCCGGTAGCCGGCTCCGCCGCGACCCGGCGGGCGCGCAAGCCCGCTACCGTCGCAGCATCGCGGCCGGGCCCTTCATCGAGGCGCAGGTCGAACAGCAGACGCGATCGCCGCGGCGGATGTGACCGGCGCGGCGGCCTTTGCAGGGATCGGCGCGCGTCGTTGGGGCGCGGTCGCGTCGATCGGCGCCGACGCATGCCGATGCGGACTCGCCCGTGCGCAGCGAGCGGCCGGCTCCAGCGCCGGCGCCGCGCGCGAAGCGCGCCGCGCTTGCGGGTCCTAGCGGATTCGGGACGCTTCGCGTCGACGATGCGTCGAAACAGAATGCGTCGCCCGCGACGTCCGTGATCGAAGTCGCGAACGCACGCATTGCCTACATATCTCGGATCGCGAAAACATCTCGAAAACATGTCGTTTCGATGACAAAACACATCCGTGATCGCCCTAGCTAGGCGACGTCGTGGCGAGTTGTTCTAATCCGCCGACCTCCCCTCACCCAGGCGATCGCCCCATGGGCTTCCCGACTCTCGATGGCGTGTCCTACTACCCGCAGTACTTCCAGCAGCCGGCGCAGACGGTGCCGCCGCCGCAGCCGCAGGAGCAGTTCCACACCGTCGAGAACGGCGAGAGCCTGGAGTCGATCGCGCAGAAGTACAGCACGCCGGAAGCGCCGGTGACCGCGCAGGACATCGCCGACCGCAACCAGCTCGGCGCCGAAGGCGTGAAGCCGGGGCAGAACCTGATCGTGCCGACGATCAAACAGCACGCCGAACCCAAGGCGGCGCCGAACGCCACGCCCGAGCAGGGCAAGAGCGATCAGGCGATGAGCAAGTACCTGGCCGCCGAAGACAACCTGACCGCGTTCGAGAGCGGCTACCAGCGCAATCACAACGACCCGGATTACCAGCCGCTGCGCAGCGGTTACGCCGGCCAGGCCAATACCGCGCGCACCGAACTGCGCGACGCGATCGGCGCCGAGATCAAGGCCGAGTTCGCCGCCCATTCGCGTCCGACCGGCGATATCTTCGACAGCAAGGCGATCGAGCAGTACGGCGCGGCGGTGATCAAGCGCTTCGAGAACGACCCGGCCGGCAAGGCCGCGGCCGAGGCGGCGGTCAAGGACTTCGGCGTCCAGCACGAAGTCGACACCGCGCTGTCGACCGCCAACGCCATGCCCGACGCCAAGGGCGCGGTCGAGTCGCTGAGCCGCGACCTGCCCAAGCTGTCGCCGGAAGCGCAGACGCGGCTGCTGTCCAGCCCGGGCTTCGACAAGCTGATGGACGAGAAGATCGCGCCGTCGTTCACCGCGCCGCTGCAGGGCGAACCGTGGGAGAACTCGCGCAGCGGCCCGAGCGCGCCGCCGAAGGAAAGCCTGCTGCAGTTGCAGGCCCTGGTCGAGAAGGCCGATCCGCGCGTCGCCAACGAACTGGCCGGGCGCGGCACCGATGCCCTGAACGATTTCTTCCAGCGCGCCGAGAAGGACGGCTACAGCATTCGCCTGGGCATCGAAGGCACCACCGCGCTGGTGCACATCGCCGGGCGCGTCGGCAACACCGCCGACGGCCATGCGGTGGTCCAGCGCATGGCCGACCTGCCGGTCGACGCCAGCCAGATCCACCTCGCCGTGGCCGAAGGCGCGCGCCCCGACCTGCTGGTCGCGATCGCCAAGGCCGGCGGCGGCGAGCGCATCACCGCGACCGCGATCGATGGCGTCAAGACCTATGCCGGCAGCCTCAACGGCGACGTCGACAAGCTGGCCAAGGCCACCGACGAGCTGACCTGGCTGATCAGCAACCACGGCGGCTCGATGACGCCGGACCAGCTCAACAAGGCGATCCAGGACTACACCGCCGACCAGCTGAAGAAAGATCCGAACTGGGAAAAGAACATCCAGGCGATGGAAGAAAAGGTCGCCAAGGGCGGCCAGGCCCTGCTCGACCAGATCGAGAGCCTGGGCAATCTGCCGCCGGACCAGAAGGCCGCCGCCGACAAGGCCATCGAAGGCATCCTCGGCGACTCCAAGTCCTCCTACGCGATCAGCCTGGCGCTGAAGAAGCATCCGGAGTACATCGACAGCGAGGCCGGCAAGCGGCTGATGCAGAAGAACGCCTACGACGCCAAGCTCGGCGAACAGGGCCTGAAGCTGACCAAGGAGCTGGCCAACGCCTACATCCGCAACGACGTGCTGGCGGCGGCGCAGAACTACGACCCGCGCAATCCGGCCAGCATCCAGCAGGCCGAGCAGGCGATCGAGCGGCTGAAGAATCCGACCCTGGTCAAGGCGCTGGGCATGGACGTCGACAGCAGCAAATACCAGAGCTACGTCAAGCTGGTCGACGAACTGAAGAAGAGCCTGCCGGCCGCCGGCGACGGCACCCAGCAGATCGTCGACAAGCTCAAGACCCATGCCGAGGCGATGGACAACGTCGACAAGCGTTTCACCGCCGAAGGCCATCGCCCGACGTTCGAGAAGAACCAGCCGGTCGGCCAAGTGCTGCGCATGGTCGGCGTCGGCTTCGCCACCATCGGTTACCTCAACTCGCAGGGCAAGGCCAACGACGGCCAGTTCACCCTGGCCAACCGCAACGACATCAAGGCCATCGTCGACGCCGCTTCGCTGGGCCAGAAGGGCACCGAGCTCGCGGTCGGCCTGGGCATGGTCGCCGAGAACTCGGCCCTGGGCCGCTTCGGCGCCGGCAACCGCGCCAACGACGGCAGCAGCATCGACCCAGGCCGCATGACGCGCGCCGACCGCGTGTTCGGCCACCTCAGCGCCGGGCTCGATTACTGGGCGGCGGCGACCAGCTACTCCGCAGGAGACAACGTCCGCGCCGGCTTGTACGCGGTCAGCGGCGTCGGCGGCACCATGGCCGCGCTGTCGGGCACCAGCCTGGCCGCTTCGCTCGGCGCCGGCAGCTGGCTGGGCCCGGTCGGCATCGCCCTGGTCGCGATCGGCACGATCGGCCTGACCATGAAGGACCGGGTCGATCACTCCAACGCGCACATGAACGAAACCTCGGCCAAGTTCCTCAGCCATGCCGGCTTCGACGCAGCCACCTCCAAAGCCTTGGTCGACCAGAGCGGCGAGGGCTGGAGTCCGGTGACGCTGCTCACCCGCTACGCCACCGACAAGGGTTACAAGCTCGACAACCCGGCCGATCAGAAGAAGTTCGTCGACTGGGTCAACAGCATGGACGACGGCCAGCTCGACAAGTTGCGCAGCCAGCTGCATTTCGCCCTGGACGACATCGACGGCGACGTCGGCAAGTTCGGCAGCGATACCGCGGTCTATCGCCCGGAGACCTTCATCCACGGCGGCGGCGGCATGGCGGTGAAGGTGAACGCGAACATCAGCACCATCGGCCACCTCGAAGCGGTGATCCGCGACCTGGGCCTGCCGGAACTGCCGAAGGCCTGAGGGTTCGCCGCTCGCGGGTCGCGGCGCAGGGAAGCCGAAAGGCAAATCCCCCCCCCTTTGAAAAAGGGGGTAAGGGGGGATTTGCTTTGGCTCTACCGCTCCAGCGCTATCGCCGGCCCCTCAGCGCCGCAACAACGCCAATGCTTCCTGCGCCAGAGCGCGCGTCAACTCGTACGCCGGCAGCTCGCGTCCCAGCCGCGCCGCCTGTCCCGACCACAGCGGCATGAAGCCGGCCTCGCCGGCGGCCTCGGCCGGCGCGCGCAACGGCGCCAGCGCGCCGCCGGCGAGCGGGAACTCCGGCGCCAGCGCAGACACCGGGCCGAGTTCGCGCATCAGGCGGTTGACGATGCCGCGCGCCGGCCGGCCGGTGAACAGATTGGTCAGCGCGGTGCCGTCGTCGCGCGCCTCGCGCAGGGCCTGCCGGTGCAAGGGCGAGAGCTTCGCCTCCGGGCAGAACAGATAGGCGGTGCCCAATTGCACCGCCGCCGCACCGAGCGCGAACGCGGCGGCGATGCCGCGCGCATCGCCGATGCCGCCGGCGGCGATCACCGGCACCCGCACCGCATCGACCACCTGGGGCAACAGCGCGAACAGGCCGACCTGGGTCGACACACCGTCTTTGAGCGGGCCGTCGTACAGGAATACGCCGCGATGGCCGCCGGCCTCGGCGCCCTGGGCGACGATCGCGTCGCAGCCGTGCGCTTCCAGCCAGCGCGCCTCGGCCACCGTGGTCGCCGACGACACGATGCGCGCGCCGGTCGCGCGCACGCGTTCGAGCAGCGGCGGCGCCGGCAGGCCGAAGTGGAAGCTGACCACCTGCGGCCGCACCTGCTCGACCAGCTCGCAATACGCCGGGTCGAACGGCGCCCGGCTCGACGGCGGCGACGGCATCGCCGGGTCCAGGCCGTACTCGCGGTAGTAGCCGGCCAGACGTTCGCGCCAGGCCGCCTCGCGCGCGGGATCCGCTGCGGGCGGGCGATGGCAGAAGAAATTGAGGTTGAGCGGCGCAGCGGTCGCCTCGCGCACCTGCCGACATTGGGCCAGCGCCTGCTCGACGCTCAGCGTCGCGCACGGCAGCGAACCGAGCGCCCCCGCCCGGGCGGCGCCGATCGCCAGCTCGGCCAGGTTCGGCCCGGCCATCGGCGCCTGCACGATCGGCAGTTCGATGCCGAACAAGTCCTGGATACGGCGATCGGGCCACATGCGCGTCGCACCTGTCGTAACGGGAGGCCCAGCATGCCACCGCGCCCACGGCGCCGTCCTGGCCGCGCTTGGCCGCCCCCCGCGCGACGCCTGCGCGCGACCGCTACTGCGCCGGCCGCGGCCAGATCGCGCCGCTGGGATCGAACTCGGTGTTGCGCATGCGCTCGCCGCGCCAGCCGAAGCCGCAGATCGCCAGCGGCCCTTCGACCAGCGGATCCAGGCCGAAGGCCTGCTCGATGTCGACCTCGTTGATCGCCGCAGTGATGAAGGCGCCCAGGCCGAGCTCGGTCGCGCTGAGGTACAGGGTCTGCGACAGGTGGCCGCTGTCCAGCAGCAGGGCGCGGTAGGCCTTGGCGTGATAACGGTACTTCCAGAAGCTGCGCGCGTAGCGCGGGGTCAGCACCGCCATCGCCGCGGCATCGGCGAACCAGTGCTGTCCGGCCAGGGCGCGCAGGGCGAACTGGTGCAGCTCGCCGTCCGGCGCCGGCAAGGGCTCCAGCGCGTGATCGACCGGGTGATAGTGGTACAGCCCTGGCGCGATGCCGTCGACGCGCTGCACGATCAGATAGGCCTCGGTCGGATGCAGCCCGCCGCCGGAGGGCGAGTGCTTCTTGAGGAACACCGTGTCGTCGGCGACCGCGACCATCGATTGCGCGGCGAACACGCGCTGCAGCATATGCGCGAACAGCTCGCGGCTCAGCGTCCGCGCCGGGTCGAAGTTGCGGCAGGTCGCGCGCTGGGCGAGCAGGCGGTCGAAATCGGTATCGCCGGCGCGCGGCAAGGCCAGCCTGGGCCCGGCATCGGCGCGCGACGGCGCGTGCGGCGGCGGCGCGCCTAGCTTGCGCCGCAGGTCCGGTGCGGTGTGCAGTTCGTTGGCCTCCATCGCGCCGACGCTGTCCAGGCCCTGCCAGCGCGCCAGCCGGTGCATCATCGCCGCGGCCGGCCACCAGTACGCCGCACGCAGGCGTTCGTCGCGTTCGCGCCAGGCTGCGCGCGCCGGCTCGTCGCCGTCGCTCAGCACCAGGCCGGCATCCAGCAATCGCGCCAGGGTCGCGGCGTCGGCGTCGAAGGCCGCCGCGTCGGCCCACTCGCCCGGGCCGATCCGGCCGAGCAATTCGCGCTGCGCCGCATCGATCTCGGTCTCGCTGTCCAGATGCGCGGCCAGCGCCAGCCAGCGCCGTCGCCGCGCCAGTCCGGCGCCGCCGGACAGCAGCGACGACAGATCGAAAGCCACGTCTTCGCGCGGCTCCAGGAACAGCACGCTGCAACGGCGAATGCGCATGAACGCCCCGAGTCGTAGAAGGATCGCCGCGAGGCGGCGTCCGCGGCGCGCGTATCGCGCCGGCAGGCGCCATGATGCCGGGCGATGCCGCAGGCAGCTAGCTGAACGCGTTCATCGGAACGCGATTGGCCGACCCTCCAGCGCTTTCGCGTGACTGCTCAGTGGAGCGTAAAGGTTGTTCGCCGCTCCAGATCAGAGATAAATTCCGCCGCAGACAGGCCCAAGCCGGGTCTTCACAAGGGGAAACAGATGTCTATCGAAAACAACGGCCAGCCCGGGCATCCGCCGTTGGCGCCCGAAGTCGCCGACAAGTTGCTCGACCTGCTGAGCTCGGACGACCAGTTCCGGCAACGCTTCGCCAGCAATCCCGAGGGTGCGCTGCAAAGCCTCGGCCTGGCGCCGCTGCAAAGCGAAGCCGCGCTGGCCGGCGGCAGCTGCCTCAACGTCAGCATGCTGGCGAGCAAGGAAGAACTGCAGGCCTCGCGCGACGTGCTGCGCGACTACTTCACCTCGGCCGGCACCCACACCGTGGTGTTCGTGCTCGAGTTCGGTCAGGTCCAGGCCACCGCCGGCGGCGCCGTCGGCTCGGGCGGCGGCAGCGTACTGAGCTAAGCCGCGTCCGCCGATTCCGCGCGGCGCCGGGCCGGGGAGCCCGCCGCCGCGACGGAACCGCCCTGTTCCGCTACGCCGCAGCGCACGCCGCGCAGGCGGGCCCCGGCTCGCGCCGGCGGCGCAAGCCAGCGCGGCGAAAACCGCCGTTCCGGTTTCAGCCGGCCGCAGCCATCGGCGCGGTCACCTTGACCACCGCCACGGTGCGCGCCGATTCGCGTTGCGCGCGCGCGGCGTCGGCGACGTTCATCGCCACGAAGACCTGGCCGCCGAACGGTTCGGCGTAGGCGCGGCCGCGGTGCTCGGCGATCCACTGGTTCTCGCGCGCGGCCTCGTCGCTGCGGCCGGCCGCGAGCAGGGCATCGCGCAAGGCGACCCGGGCCTGGAACGGCTCCCTGTCGTCGAGCAGGGCGCGCAACTCGCGCACCGCGCGCTGCGGATCGCCGCCCAGGCGCGCCTGTTCGGCGTAGGCGACCCGCAGCAGCTTCTGCGACTGGACATTGCCGCTGGCGTCGACCAGCCCGGCCACCCGCGGCAACAGGCGTTCGGCGACGGCGCGCTCGCCCTGGCGCTGCGCCAGCCGCACCGCCGCCAGCGCGATCACCGACAAATCGTCCTGGTCGGCGCTGCCGGGCTTGGCCGCATCGTTGAGCACGCCCTGGGCGAACTGTTCGATCTCGCTGGCGCTGGGCCGGCTCTGGCCGGACACGCTGCGCACCAGCAAGTCGGTGAAGCGGATCGGATGCCGCACCAGCGGGCCGGCGTCGCGCGCCACCTCGGCCGCCTTGCGCGACAGCGCGCGCGCACGGACCAGGTCGTTCTGATCGAGGGCGACGGAGATGCGCTCGAACTGCACGGTCAGGTTGGCCGAGCCGATATCGCCGTCGGCGGTGAGCCCGTCGAGGATCCGGTTGGCCTCGTCGAAGCGGCGCATCGCCGCCAACGCTGCGGCATGGCGGCGGTTGGGCGGGTAATGGCCGCTGGCCTCGGCCTGTTTGAACGATTCGATCGCCTTGGCGTAGCGTTCCTGCGACAGGTGCACGCGGCCGGCCAGCTCGAAGGCGACGTTGCGCAGCGGCTCCTGCGGCGCGGTGGCCGCGGTGGTCGCCTCAAGCGCGTCCTTGAAATCGTTGGCCAGGAATTCGGACCAGGCGTACTGGTAGCGGCCGGCGAAGTAGTCGGGATAGAACTCGGCCAGCATCCTCCACTTCTGCGGCGCGTTGCGCGAGGGCTTCGGGCCGAACTCCGCGGCCCAGGCGTCCAGGTACATCGCCTCGCGCGGGGTCAGGTGGTCGCGCAACTGCTGGGCCTTCTCCAGGTACGGCCGCGCCGCGTCGGTGTCGGCGTTGCTGACGTACACCCGCATCACGCCCATGTGGGCGAGGGCGAAATTGGGGTCGATCTGGACCGCGCGCTGGAAGTACTGCAGGGCGTCGTCGAACTGGCGATGCGCGTACGCCTTGGCGCCCAGGGCGTAGGCGCGCAGCGCGTCGAGGTTGCCGGTGGCGACCTTGGGCAGCGGCTCGGAGTCCTTCTCGATGTTCTTCAGCGCCTCGCCGAGCTTGCCGCGCAGGGCGGTGGTGACTTCGTCGATCGAGGCCAGGGCCGAGGCCGCGCCGACCCCGTCGGCGGATTCGGCGTAGACCGTGGTCTGGGTGTGCGGATCGATGACCTCGGCGCTGACCCGCACCCGTCCCCCTACTTCGGCCACGGTCGGCAGGATCACCGCGCGCGCGCCGTCGCGCAGCGCGATCTCCGAGGCGATCGAGCGGTCGAGCACGGTGTCGGGCTTGCGGTGCATGCGGTCGAGGGTGTCGCGCGCCTTGAGGTCGGACAGCACGTTGACGTAGCGCGACTGCTCCAGGCTGATCCGGAACGCCTGCTCCAGCGAATCGTCGAGCACGCTCTGGCCGGTCAGGTTGCGCAGGTCGCCGACCACCACCCAGTCGCGTTGGTTGAAGGCGATCGCCGGCTGCGGCCGGGTCGCGAACCAGATGCCGGTGCCGATCACCGCCAGCACCGCCAGCTCCGCGGCCAGCGCCGCCGGGCGCCGCCACAGCGGGATGTCGCGCCAGGCCTTGGGCCCGTTCGGCGGCGCGCGCAGCGGGGCGATCCCAGGCTCGCCGACCTCATAGATCTCCTGCGGCTCGGGCACGCCCTTGAAGCGCCAGCGGCCGTGCGATTTCCACAGCAGTTGCTGGCCGCGCTCGCCCAGCTCGCGCGCGGCGCGATGGGCCAGCGGCTCGGCCACCGCCGAGAGCAGGATCTGCCCCGGCCGCGCGGTCGCCATCAACCGCCCCGCCATCGGCTTGGCCAGGCCCTCGACTTCGACCGGCTTGGCCCCGACCCGCACCGCCTCGTCGCTGTTGCGCCAGGTCAGCACCTCGCCGACGTGCAGGCCGGCGCGGGCCTTGAGCTCGACCTTGCGGCTGGCGCCGAGCTCGCGCAGCCCGCGGGCGTAGTCCAGGGCGAAGCCGAGGCCGTCGATCGGGCGCTCGAACAACAGCAACAGGCCGTCCGAGCGGTCGATCAAGCGCCCGCGCCAACGCTGCTGCAGCTGCAGCACCAGGCGATCGTGCTCGCGGAACAGACCCGCCGCCGGGCCGTCGCCGAGCCGTTCGACCAGAGTGGTCGAATCGCACAGGTCGGTCAGCAACAGGGTCCGCAGCTGCGGCCCGTCGGGGTTCGGGCGGTGGGCGTCGTTCATCAACGGCATCCTTGTCGACGATGGCTCAGGCCGGCGTCAGTTCGGCATCCTGCCAATGCACCCGATTGCCGCCCAGGCGCTTGGCCTGATACAGCGCGCCATCGGCGTGCGCATACCAATCGTTCCAATCGTACTTGGCGCTGACCAGGCAGGCGCCGACGCTGACCGGGCAGATCGTCGGCGGCGACTGCGGGATGTCCAGCAGGCCGTGCACGGTCGCGACGATGAACTCGGCGAAGCGCATGACGTCCTGGCGGGTCGAGGCGGCCACCAGCAGGCAGAACTCGTCGCCGCCGAGGCGGCAGGCGATGTCCTCCGGCCCGGCCACCGAGCGCAGGATATTGGCCACGCTCTGCAGCACCCGATCGCCGGCCAGGTGGCCGTGGTCGTCGTTGACCTGCTTGAAGCGGTCGCAGTCGACCAGGATCAGGCCCATGGTCTCCGGCATGCCCAGGGCGCGGCTTTCCTGCAGGTGCAGGGTCAGGCCACGGCGGTTGTACAGGCCGGTCAGATCGTCGGTGCGGACCAGTTCTTCGGTCTGGTTGAGCTGGTGGGTGGTCGCGTACAGGCTGTCGAGCGCGGCCTCCAGGTCCTGGTTGCGCCGTCGCAGGCGCCGGATCAGGCTTTGCTCGTTGAGCACCACGCGCATGATCGCGCGGCGCAGGAAATGCGAGACCAGGGCCGGGTCGCGGTCGACCAGGCGCTGGAACTCCTCGTGGCGCAGTTCGACCAGCAGGCCGTCGGTGGCGGCGATGGCGTCGGCGCTGCGGGCGTGGTCGCCGATCAGCAGGCCGAGCTCGCCGAAGAACTCGCGCACGCCCAGGCGCTTGGTCACCAGGTCGTCGCCGAAGTCCAGCAGGACCGCGCCGCGGGCGATCACGAACATGGTGGTACCGAGCTCGCCGCGGCGGAACACGACCTGGCCGGCCTCGACCCGGCGCGGCCGGCCGATCTCGGCGAACAATTCGAATTCGCCGGGCGTGAGGACGGCCGTCGCCGCGTCCGTCGGCGCCGCGGTCGTCATCGTATTGTCGGTCTCGCGGGCCATCGTCGGCACCGTCACGTCGCGATTCATCCCGATCTCCCCACACCCCGCGTCCTGTGGGGCCACAGCGGCAGGATAGCACCTGGTCTGAACGGCTAACGCCGTGCGCCGGCCGGATCGGCCAGCGCTCTGCCGAGGGCCCAGGCCCGATCGCCGCGGCGCCATGATGGCACGGCGCCCATGGCGGACGCATGTTGCAGCGACGCAACCCGGCCAGCCGCCGCGCACCGTCGGCGGACGCGTGCCGGCCTATTCATCGGATCGGCCTCCGGGCAGGTGCGACGGCAAGGACGGCCGCCTGTTCAGGACGCCCGGCGACGCGCGGGTCCGCATCGGACCGGCGCGCGGCGCCCTAGTTAATTAGTCGTAGCGGGACCGCGACGGACGCGGCGAACCGGTCCCCTGCCCCGTGCCGGCTACCCGCGACCGGACCGACCGGTCTCGGCCTGCGCCCAAGGATGGCGCCAAGATGGCGCTCACCGTTGCCGTTGCCGTTGCCGTTGCCGTAAAGAGCCTGGCGGAGCTTCGACCTCGCGAGAACGCCCTGAAGCCCCGGAGGGCGGGCCGCAGGGATGCGGCCCGTGCGCAGCCAGGCCAGGGATGGCCTGTGCGGAGCAGCCCTGCGCAGGCCTCGTCCCATAGTGGCTTTTGATTCGAAACAGGAATGGCGTTTTCTTTGGTTACTTTTGACCGAAGGAAATCCCGTGGGACTTTGTCGCCTTGGACAAAGAAAGTGACCCGGCCGCTTGCGGACGGAAGCTTTGCTTTGGAGCTTTGGAGCTTTTGAGCTTTAGAAGCGTTCGAACGACGAACGCCGCGAGACCGCAAGAGCGCGGTCGCGGCTTATGACCGAAGGAAATCCCCGTGGGACGCCGCTCCTACAGGGGCATAGGACAAAGACGCGGCGAGAAGGAAGGATGACGGTCGCGGCTTGCGCCGCTCCTACAGGCGATGGCCTTGAACTTCGATCTATAGCGTCGGCCTTGGATTTCTGCGCGTCCCTTGGTCGCGGCTCACGCCGCTCCTACAAGGGCGCAGGACAAAGACGTGGCGAGATCGGGGCGATGGTTTCGGATTTCGATCTATGACGTCGGCCTTGGATCTTCTGCGCGTTCCGTGGTCGCGGCTCATGACCGGAGGAAATCCCTGTGGGACGCCGCTCCTGCAGGCGTCCAGGAAAAGACGCGGCGAGAGGGAGCGGGAACGATGCCGCGCGGGGCAAAAGACGAGGGCCCCGCGCTGGGCCCTCGGGCGGCGGCGCCGCAACGCCGCCGCGATCGGTCCGGCCTGCGGCCTCAGGCCGCGACTTTGGCGCCGTCGTGGAACTGCTCTTCCTCGGTCGAGCCCTTCAGCGCCACGGTCGAGGACTGCCCGCCCTGGATGGTCTGGGTCACCGCGTCGAAGTAGCCGGTGCCGACCTCGCGCTGGTGCTTGACCGCGGTGAAGCCCTTTTCGGCGGCGGCGAACTCGGCCTCCTGCAATTCGACGAAGGCGCTCATCTGCCGGCGCGCATAGCCGTGCGCCAGGTTGAACATCGAGTAGTTCAGCGAATGGAACCCGGCCAGGGTGATGAACTGGAACTTGTAGCCGTAGCCGGCGATTTCCTTCTGGAACTTGGCGATGGTGGCGTCGTCCAGGTTCTTCTTCCAGTTGAAGCTCGGCGAGCAGTTGTAGGCCAGCAGCTTGCCCGGGAACTTGGCGTGGATGGCCTCGGCGAACCGGCGCGCGAACTCCAGGTCCGGCTTGCCGGTCTCGCACCACACCAGATCGGCGTAGGGCGCGTAGGCCAGGCCGCGGCTGATCGCCTGATCCAGGCCGTTGCGGGTCTTGTAGAAGCCTTCGACGGTACGCTCGCCGGTGGTGAAGGGCCGATCGTTCGGATCGATGTCGGCGGTCAGCAGGTCGGCGGCTTCGGCGTCGGTGCGGGCGACGATCAGGGTCGGAACGCCCATCACGTCGGAAGCCAGGCGCGCGGCGACCAGCTTCTCGACCGCTTCGCGGGTCGGCACCAGCACCTTGCCGCCCATGTGGCCGCACTTCTTGACCGAGGCCAGCTGGTCTTCGAAGTGCACGCCCGAAGCGCCGGCCTCGATCATGCCCTTCATCAGCTCGAAGGCGTTGAGCACGCCGCCGAAGCCGGCTTCGGCGTCGGCCACGATCGGCTGCAGGAAATCGACCTCGCCGCTGCCTTCCGAGCACTGGATCTGGTCGGCGCGCAGCAGGGTGTTGTTGATCCGGCGCACCACCTGCGGCACCGAGTTGGCCGGGTACAGCGACTGGTCGGGGTACATCTCGCCGGCGATGTTGGCGTCGGCGGCGACCTGCCAGCCCGACAGATAGATCGCCTTGAGGCCGGCCTTGACCTGCTGCATGGCCTGGTTGCCGGTCAGCGCGCCGAGCGCGTTGATGAAGTCCTCGGTCTGCAGGTAGTTCCACAGCTTGGCGGCGCCGAGCTTGGCGATGGAGTGTTCGACCGGCACGGTGCCGCGCAGGCGCACCACGTCCTCGGCCGAGTACGGGCGGGTGATGCCGGCCCAGCGCGGATTGGTGGCCCAATCGTGGCGGAGTTGGTCGGCGGTCGGCAGCGTGTGGCTCATGACTTCGATTCCTTACGTTGGGTCTGGTGACGTGGGGGTACTGCGCCTGTAGGAGCGGCCCTCAGCCGCGACACGCGGCTTGCGATGTCGTTGCGGTTGGGCGGTCGCGGCCGGTGACCGAGGGAAATCCCGGTGGCACGCCGCGCCTATGGGAAGCGGGGATCAGTCGATGCGTTCGTAGGCCGGCAGGGTCAGGAACTCTTCCAGGGTGTCGGCGTGGGTCAGGCGATCGAGCATCGCGATGGCCTCGTCGAGCTTGGAGCCGCCCGGCAGCTTCATGCGCTCGACGAGCTTGCTCGGCAGGCCGATCAGGGCGCGTTCGAGCAGGGCGAAATCGACCGGCGTGCCGTCGTCGAGAAACAGATTCTCGGCATGGAGCCACTGCCACAGCTGGGTGCGGGCGATCTCGGCGGTGGCGGCGTCTTCCATCAGCCAATGGATCGGCACGCAGCCGTTTCCTTCCAGCCAGGCCGCCAGGTAGCGCACGCAGACCTCGACGTTGCCTTCGAAACCGGCGCGGGTGACCGTGCCCAGGCAGGGCTTGATCAGGTCGTCGCGGATGATCAGCACGTCCTCGCGCAGCACGTGCTGCTGATGCGGGGTCGGCATGCGCTCGTCGAAGATCCGCATCGCCAGCGGGATCAGCGCCGGATGCGCGACCCAGGTGCCGTCGTGGCCGGCGGTGACCTCGCGCAGCTTGTCGGCGCGGACCTTGGCCAGCGCGGCTTCGTTGCCGGCCTCGTCGCCGCTGATCGGAATCTGCGCCGCCATGCCGCCCATCGCGTGCGCGCCGCGCTTATGGCAGGTCTGGATCAGCAGTTCGGAATAGGCGCGCAGGAACGGCTGGGTCATGGTGACCTGGCCGCGCTCGGGCAGGACCTTGTCGCGGTGGGCGCGGAAGGTCTTGAGGTAGGAGAACACGTAATCCCAGCGGCCGCAGTTGAGGCCGGCGATGCGGGTGCGCAGCGCGTGCAGGATCTCGTCCATCTCGAACACCGCCGGCAAGGTCTCGATCAGCACGGTGACCTTGATCTGGCCCGGCGCCAGGCCGAGTTCGGCCTCGACCCGATCGAGCACCTCGTTCCACAGCTGCGCCTCTTCCATCGACTGCAGCTTGGGCAGGTAGAAGTAGGGACCGCGGTCCAGCGCCGCCAGCGCCTTGGCGTTGTGGAAGGCGAACAGGCCCAGGTCGAACAGGCTGCCGGACATGGCCGCGCCGTCGATGCGCACATGCTTCTCGTCCAGGTGCCAGCCGCGCGGGCGCACCATCAGCACCGCCTGCTCTTCGAACGGCTTGAGGGTGTAGTGCCTGGCGCCGTCGGGCGCCATCCAGTCCAGGGTGCCGGCGACCGCCTTGCGCAGCGCGCGCTGGCCGGTCAGCAGGTTGGCCCAGGTCGGCGAGGTGCTGTCCTCGAAGTCGGCCATGTAGACCTTGGCCCCGGAGTTCAGCGCGTTGATGACCATCTTCGGGTCGACCGGGCCGGTGATCTCGACCCGGCGGTCGAGCAGTGCGGCCGGCAGCGGCGCGACCCGCCACTGGCCGTTGCGGATCGGCGCGGTGTCGGCGCGGAAGTCCGGCAGGCCGCCGGCGTCGTAATAGGCCTGGCGCTCGCGGCGCGCGGCCAGGCGGGCCTGGCGCGCCGGCTCGAAGCTACGGTGCAGGCCGGCGAGGAACTCCAGGGCGGCCGGGGTCAGCAGCGACTCCTGACCGGCCACGACGGCGGTCAGTTCGATGCCGTCGCCCGGCGACCGTTGCTGGGGATGGGGGTCCTGCCACTGCGCGATCACTGCCGACATGGTGCGACTCCTGGGGGAGAGGGCCGCTCCCGACGAGCCGACCCGACGCCTCCGACCATGCGCCGGCGTGTTGTATTTGACAATCAAGTTTTTTCAATGCATATCATTTGAAGAACTTATACTTGACTGTCACATGACACCGCCCCGCACCCTAAGTCCGCGATTCGCTTACAAAAGCGATCGGCTCAAGCCGCTGCGCGCGTTCTGCCAAACGGCGCGCCTGGGGTCGGTCTCACGCGCGGCTGAGGCGCTTTATCTGAGCCAGCCGGCCGTGACCCTGCAGTTGCAGGCGCTGGAACGCGAGATGGGCGTGCGCCTGCTCGAACGCAGCGGGCGTCGGGTGGCGCTGACCCGCGAGGGCGAGGAGCTGTACGAACTGGCCCGGCCGCTGGTCGAAGGCCTGGACGCCCTGGACGGCACCTTCCGCGAGCGGATCCGCGGCCTCGACGCCGGCGAGCTCAACGTCGCCGCCGGCAGCTCGACCATCCTCTACCTGCTGCCCAAGATCGTCGAAGCCTTCCGCGCCTCCCATCCGGAGGTGCGCCTGACCCTGCACAACGTCACCGGCGCCGGCGGCCTGGACCTGCTGCGCTCGGACGGGGTCGACCTGGCGGTGGGCTCGATGCTCGATGTGCCCGGCGACCTCAGCTACGCGCCGGTGTATCGCTTCGAGCCGATGCTGATCGCGCCGCGCAAGCATCCGCTGGCCCAGCTCGATCGGGTCAGCCTGCAGGACCTCAGTCCCTACGGCCTGATCCTGCCGCCGCAGCGCCTGACCACCTACCGCATGGTCGACCTGGTGTTCCAGCAGAACCGGGTGCCGTACACGGTCGCGCTGGAAGTCGGCGGCTGGGAAGTGATCAAGCAGTACGTGGCGATGGGACTGGGGATCAGCATCGTCACCGCGATCTGCCTGACCGAGGCCGACCGCGCGCGGCTGTGCGTGCGTTCGCTGGCCGAGTACTTCCCGTCGCGCAGCTACGGCGTGGTGGTGCGCAAGGGCAAGTACCTGTCGCCGCAGGCGCGCGCCTTCACCGAACTGATCCAGCCGGCGCTGTTCGAGCGCGCGGATTACTACGCCACCGGGCAATCCGACCGCTGAAACGAAAAGCGGCGGGAGCTCGCGCTCCCGCCGCCTTATGGTTCAAGCGACGATCAATAGCGCACGCCGATGCGCGCGCCGCTGAAGCCGCTCGCGGCGTACATGCTTACGTACACATAGCCGGCCGGCGGATTGGGCACCGTCAGGGTTTCGGCGTTGCCGGCCTGGGTCGAGCGATAGTTGTGCGCGCTGCGCGTCGCCCAAGCGCCGTTGGTGTTGACGTACAGATCGGCGTTGCCGCTGCCGCCGGCCGCCTCGATGCGCAGTTGCGGCGTGCCCGCCGGCACGTACAGATAGAAGTACGCGTAGTTGCCGGCCGTCGCGGCGACGTTGCTGCGCGCGCAGTTGCGGTCGAGCTGACGGGTGTCGGCGCCGGCGCATTCGGGCAGGCCCGGCTCGGCGACCGCGACCGTGCGCACCGCCTTGGCGGTGGCGCCACGGTCGTCGGTGACGGTCAGGGTCACGGTGTAGCTGCCGGCGGCGGCGTAGGTCTTGCTCGGGTGTTGCTCGGTCGAGCCGCTGCCGTCGCCGAAGCTCCATTGCCAGGCGACCACGCGCCCGTCCGGATCGGCGGAGCCGTCGCTGAAGCGCACGCCCAGGCCGCTGGCGACCGCGGTGAACGAGGCGGTCGGCGCCTGGTTCGGAGTGCCGCCGCAGCCGGCCCCGTCGGGCTCGGCGACGCAAGGCAGCCAGGCGCGGAAGGCGGCGTCGTTGCCGCTGCCGATGCTGCCCATGTAACCGGCGTAGCCGGTGTAGTTGCCCGGACGGAAGTAGCCGAGGATCGCGTTCACCTGCTCGCGGCGCTTTTCGAACATGAAACGCACCGCCAGATAGCCCCAGCGATAGACCAGGTTCTGGCCGCTGTTGTAGTCGTTGCCGTAGACCCGGCTCAAGGCATAGGTCGCGCGTGCGGCCTCCTGCTGCGCCGCGGTGTTGGCCAGGTTGCGGTACGAGAACGACATGTACTCGGCCAGGCCCTCGACCCACCACACGGTCTTCTGCGACATCGCGGCGTTGAAATCGCCGTGCATGTCGAAGCGGCCGTCGAGGTAGTGGACGTATTCGTGGGTCAGGTTCCAGATCTCGAAGCGCGGCAGCACCCAGTCGGCTTCGTGGGCGATGAAGCGGGCCTGGTTGCCGGCCTGGGCGGGGTTGCCCTCCAGGTACATGCCGCCGTTGTTGGTGTCGATGCCGAAGATCGCGCCGGCGTAGATGCCGTAGTCGTCGCTGCTGTCGAACACCACCATTTCCAGGGCCGCGTTCTGGTCGTTGGCGACCGGCGTGCGGTTGGTGCCCAGGGCCTGGTGAAAGTAGCTCTCCTGGCCGGCGACGATGCTGCAGGTTTCGCCGAACTCGGCCGCGCTCATCGCCTGGGCGCGGATGCGCAGGGTGCTGCTGCAGGTGTGGCGCAGCGGCAGCGCCGCGGCCTCGACCCGGGCCTTGAAGTCGCACAGGCCGAAGTAGCTGCAGTTGCCGCGGTCGTAGTAGTCGGCCATTTCGCCGACCCCGACCCACAGCCGTGCGGTCGGGCCGGTCACCGCGCTGCGATCGAGCAGCGCCTTGACCCGGGTCCGCACCAGGGTCTTGAGGCTGCCGTCGTATTGCAGGAAGCGGCCCAATTCGCGGCCCGCGTTGGCGACCAGATAGGCCTCGGGCTGACTCAGCCGGGCGAAGTGGCGGTCGGCGAAGCCGTACAGCGATTCGACGATGGACGAATCGGCCTGCACCGCGGCTCGGAACGCCGGGTCCTGGTGGCCGCGGAAAGTCACGTTGTAGGCGTTGTTGACCGCCACCTTCATCCAATAGTGCGCGTTGTAGCTGCTGTCGTAGGCGGCGAGCAGGCGCTTGACCACATGCAGATAGCGCGCGTTCTCGATCGCGCTGTCGATCAGGGTCACGTACTCGGCCAGGGTTTCGCCGTGCACGTCGTCGACCCGGCCGAACTGGGCGTTGCCGGCGAAGGCGTCCAAGGCCGGACGGATCGCGGCCTGCAGGGCCGCACCGTAGCTGCCGACCGAGCTGTCGTAGTACTGCACGTAGTAGCCGGCGCGCAAGAACAGCACCAGCTGCAGGGTGCTGTCGGCGTTGGTGCCGTCGTAGCGTTGCGCCGACGCAGTCAGCGCGTTGGCGATGGTGATCATCTGCGCTTCGCGGAACGTGCCGTAGGCGACGCTGCCGCTGAGGCCGAACAGGGCGTTGATGCAATCGCTGTCGGCGGCCTTGACCGCGGCGACCAGGGCTTGGCCGCTGAGCGAGGCGAAGCCGTTCGGGTCGCAGGCGGCCTTGGCCAGCCGTTTCGCGCTGGCCTGCAGCGAAGGCCGCTGCAACAGATCGCGGCCGTGATCGGCCAGGTCGTAGGCGCCGTCGTCGGGCTGCAGCAGCTGCGGTTGCTGCGGCGCGCGCCGGGCCGGATCCAGCGCCTGCGGCTGGCGGTGCTCGCCGTAGATCTGGCGTTCGGTGCTCGGGCTCTTGCGGCCGGGCGAGCGCAGCGCCGGCGCGCGCGCCGAGGCCAGCGTCGAGGCCGGCGCGCCTGCCGACTGCGGCGACGAGGGCGTCGGCGCGGCCTGCCACGGCAGGGCGAAACTCAACAGGCTGACGGCGGCGACCGCCAGCCCGATCAACAGGGCATGGGCCGGTCGCGGCTTGGGTGCGTAAGACATCGCAACTCTCCTCTCAGGATGGGCGGCGGCGCCGCTGCGCGAACGCGCAGCCAGGAACGCCGCCGGGGGCATGGCGAGAACGGCGATCGGTGGTGGGCATCTCTCCTGCGTCGTAGGGATCGACGGGCGACGCGCGCCCGCTGCGGGGGATCGGTCCGGCGGCAACGCGGGCGCGACGGCGCCCGGCCCGGCGGGCGGAGCCGCCGGAATTGGGCAGGGCGCTGGAGGCAGGCGGGGTGCGGTGGACGAACCGGTTCCGGCCGGCCGCGCGCCGGCCCCGGCGCAGAGACGCCGGCGCAACGGATTGCGGCGAGGACGGGGCCCCTGACCCGGTCGACCGAAGGCGCAGCCGCCACGGTCATGAAGCCGTCACGAACGTTTGCTATTCGGTATACCGTATACGGTATGAGCAGTTGACGAGGATTTCCGTGACCGCGGTCGAGCCGCCGTGGCCGCGCCGACGAACGGCGATCCGCCGCCATCGGGTCGACCGCGCGCCGAGCCGGCCGACTCGGAATGCGCCCGCGGCAGGCCGGCGTCGCGCGCCTGCGCGGGCGTGCCGGCACGCCGGGCGCTTGGTTAGACTGCGGCGATGAGCATCGTCCCGCGTTCGCTGTCCGACCAAGCCTTCGAAGTGGTGCGCGAACGAATTCTTTCGACCCAGATTCCGCCGCTGGCGCCGATTCGCCAGGAATTGCTGGCCGAGGAACTCGGCATCAGCAAGATTCCGCTGCGCGAGGCGCTGGGCCGGCTGGAGGAACAGGGCTTGCTGTGCTCGCACCCCAACCGCGGTTTCTTCGTCCCGGCGCTGACCGCTATCGAGGCCGAGGAAGTGTTCGCGCTGCGGCTGAAGATCGAACCCGACGCGGCCGCGGACGCCTGCCGCGACGCCGGCGAGCACGAGCACGAGGCCGCGCGCACCGCGCTGGCCGCGCTGGAATCGGCCTCCGACGCGGACGTGCGCAGCGCGGTGGTCTACAACCGCCAGTTCCACCTGAGCCTGGTGCGCCCGGGCGGACGGGCGATCACCGCGCAGTTGGTCGAACGCCTGCAGGTGCTGGCCGAGCGTTATGTGCGCAAGCACCTGGAACCGGAAGGCCGCGAAGCGCGCGCCGCGAGCGAACACCGCGCCATCCTCGAGGCCTGGCTGGCGCGCGATGCGGCGCGGGTGGCCGAGCTGCTGACCGCGCACATCGCCTCGACCCTGCACGACCTGCGCCAGCAACTGCCGCCGGCCGACCCGGCCGAGGCCAGGCCGCCTGCGCGCCGGCGCCGCTGAAGCGCGGATCGCCGCGCGGCGCGCTCAGGTGGTGCCGTGGTGCTTGCCCTGCCAGGGCTTGTACCAGTCGCGGATGCGGCGCATGTCCGCTTCCATGTCCTCGCCCAGGTGGAACTCCTGGCCGATCCCGATGACCTTGTCCGGATAGTGGAAATAGGCCGGAATCACCGGCACGTCGGCGGCCTTGGCGATCTTCCAGAACCCGGCCTTCCAGCGCTCGACCGCCTTGCGCGTGCCCTCCGGGGCGATGCCGAGCCAGAACTTCTCGGCGCCGCGGATCATCGCCGTGGCCTGGTCGATGACGCCGTGCGCGGCGCTGCGGTTGATCGGAATCACCCCCAGCCGGCGCAGCAGCCAGCCCAGCCCCGGGACCCGGAACAACGACTCCTTGGCGATGATCTTCACGTCCAGGCCCAGCGCGGCCTTGGCAGCGAAGCCCCACACGCCGTCCCAGTTGGACGAATGCGGAGCGCCGATCAGCACCGCGCGCGGCACGTCGGGAAACTGGCCGATCATGCGCCAGCCGCCCAGGCGCAGGATGCTGCGGCCGATCCAGCGGGTCAGCCGGTTGGGCGGCACCCGCGGCACGTTCGGCGGCAGCGGCGGGACGATGTCGTCCGTGGCGATTCGGTCGGCGGACATGCGCGCGCGGCTCTCCTTCAATCCCAACTGCGTTGCGAACGCTCGCGCTTGGTGGCGCCGCGCTCGCGTTTGGCCCCGAGCCGGCGCTCCTTGGCGGCGCGGCTGGGCTTGGTGGCGATGCGCGGCTTGGGCGCGCGCAGGCCGCTGTCGACGAACGCCGCCAGGCGCTCGCGCGCGTCCTCGCGGTTGCGTTCCTGGGTGCGGAAGCGCTGGGCGCTGATCACCAGCACGCCTTCGCCGGTCATGCGCCGGTCGCGCTTGGCCAACAGGCGCGCGCGTACCGCCTCCGGCAGCGTGGGCGACTGCGCGACATCGAAGCGCAGCTCCACCGCGGTGGCGACCTTGTTGACGTTTTGCCCGCCCGGGCCGGTCGAGCGCACGAAGCGTTCGACCAGCTCCTGTTCGGGGATGGTGATGGACTGAGCCGTCATGCGTTCCTCCGCCGGCGATTGTAGACCGGCGCGCGACCGCGCCGATGACGGCGCCTTGACGGTGCCGGCCGGTACCGCGGCGACTGCGACCGCTGTCGTTGACGGGGCCGGAACGGAGGCGGACCATGCCCGGACCGGTCGATGGAGGACATCCGCATGAAGCGCCCCCTGCTGTTTTCGCTGCTCGCGCCGGCCCTGGCCGTCGCGCTCGCCGCCCCGGCCTGGGCCCAGTACGACCCCGCCAACGTCGACGCGATGGCCTCGCCGCAGGCCCAGCAACAGATGCGCCAGTCGGCCCAGGCGGTGGCCGAGGCCATGGTCGGACGCCGCGCCAACGCCACCGACCAGCGCGTGCTCGACCAGTACATGAGCCAGCAGAACGCGCTTGCGCGGCAACTGCAGAGCGCCGCCCGCGCCGGTGCCCTGCCCGCCGGCTACGGCGCCGCGCCGGCCTACCTGGAGCCGGGCGACGAGGGCTACGCCAGCCTGCCCTACGACGGCCGCGACGGCGAACTCAGCCCATCCGAAGTGCAGGCCCTGACCCGGCTGGCGCAAACCCCCGAAGGCCGGCGGGTGATGCAGCAACTGAGCCAACAGGGCTACGACGTCGGCAACCGCGGCGGCGCCTACGGCTACGGCAGCGGGCCGGCGCAGAAGCCCGGCCGGGTGATCGGCCAGGCCTTCCTGCTCGACCTGCTCAATGCCGCGCACAACTCCGCGCTACGGCCGAAGGTGATCTACAAGGACGGCAGCCGGCCTTGATCCGGCCTGGCCCACCCGTGCGATCGATCGGCCCGACTCGATCGGCCTGACCTGACCGGGCCGCCGCGTTCGGTCGGCCCCGGCCGCGCCGAAGCCCCGGTCCGGCCCCGCCCTGCCTGGCTCGCTCCGCCCGCAGCGACGCTGCGCGCATTGACGCGGTCCGGCGCGGCGCCGACCATGCCGGCTGCTTTCATGGAGGAAGCCCGATGCGCCTGTCCCGTTCCCTGCTTGCCGCGGCCCTGTGCGCCGCGTTCTGTCTCGCCCCGGCCCAGGCCGCGCGGCCGAGCGACGCCCAGATCGACCAGCTCATGGAGTCGATGAACTACGAGCGCATGAAGCGCGAGATCGTGCAGCAGATGCGCGGTTCGGCCGAAATGATGGCCCAGGCCGCCACCGGCGACCGACTCACCGCCGAACAGCGCGCCAGCCTGGCCAGGATCACCGAAAAGCAGATGGCCTCGATCGAAAGACTGCTGGAGTGGAAGCAGGTCGCGCCGATCTACCGCAAGGTCTACGGCGACGTGTTCGAAGCCGCCGAAGTGCAGGCGATGATCGATTTCTACCGCACCCCGGCCGGCAAGAGCATCCTGGAAAAGATGCCGCTGGCGATGGGCCGGACCATGCAGGAAATGCAGCCGCTGATGGCCCGCCTGTTCGAGGACCTGCGGCGCGAGCTGCAGCGCGACATGCAGTCGCTGATCGTCGAGTCGGGCGAGCACGCCGGCCACGACCACGGCAACGAACCGATCGTGGCGACGGTGCCCGACGCCCCGCCGGCGCCGCCAGCCCCGCCCGCACCGAAGCCGGCCAAGGACGAGTAAGCCCGCGTCGCCGCGCTCACTGCGGCGGCGCGTCCAGGCCGAACAGCGCCAGCGCCTTGGCGAATTCGGCGTCGACCGGCGCCGACGCCACGATCCGGCGCCCGTCCAGCGGATGGGCGAACGCCAGCCGCTGCGCGTGCAGCAGCATGCGATGGATGCCGAGCATGCGGAACTGGCGGTTGTGGCGGCCGTCGCCATGGCTGGTGTCGCCGATCAGGTGATGCGATAGGTGCTTGAGGTGGCGGCGGATCTGGCGGAAGCGCCCGGTCAGCGGCTGCGCCCGCAGCAGGGCGTAGCGCGAGGTCGCAAAGCCCGCCGAAGGCAGCGCAAGTTCGGTCCGAGCCAGCACCTGGAAGCGGGTCTGGGCCGGCTTCTTGAGCGGCTTGCCGGGGCCGCCGTCGAGATCGTGGTCGACCTCGAACGCGTCCTCGCCCGGCCAGCCGCGGCACACCGCCAGGTAGTCCTTTTCGACCTCGCGCGACATCAGCACCTTGCCCAGCGCCGAGGCCGCCTCGCGCTCGAACGCCAGCAACAGGCAGCCGCTGGTGGCGCGATCGAGGCGGTGGACCAGGAAGATCGGCCGGCCGAACTGCTCGCGCAGCCGGTCGGCGACGAAGTCGGTCTCGCCGCGCGCCAGCGCGCTGTCGTGAACCATCAGCCCCGCCGGCTTGTCGATAACCGCCAGGACCTCGTCGATGTACAGCACCGGCAGTGTGCTAGCGGCGTCGACGGGAGCCTGAGGTTTACAGTTGATTGCATCGTTCATGCGGCCGGGCATCGCAGCTGAAGTGTCCGGCGGCCATTTTCGTCTATCGCGCCGGGCGCTCCCAGCCCGGCGCCGTTCACAGGAAGCATCCATGACGTCGTTCTTGCCCTCGCCCCGCCCCGCCCTGCTCGCCGCCGCCCTGGCCTGCGCCTTCGGCGCCGCCGCGGCCGCGCCGGCGCCGCTGCCCGCAGGCGTCCAGCCCGGGCCCTGCGTCGAGGGCATCTGCGAGTACCGGCTCGGCAACGGCCTGCGCGTGCTGCTGTTCCCCGACGCGACCCAGCCGACGGTGACCACCAACCTGATCTACCGGGTCGGTTCGCTGCAGGAGAACTACGGCGAAACCGGCATGGCGCATCTGCTCGAGCACCTGCTGTTCAAGGGCACGCCGAGCCACCGCGACATCCCCGGCGAGATGAAGAGGCGCGGCATCGGCTTCAACGCCGAGACCTGGCTCGACCGCACCAACTACTTCGCCAGCTTCCCCGCCAACGACGCCAACCTGGACTGGCTGCTGGGCCTGGAAGCCGACCGCATGGTCCATTCCGACATCGCCCGCAAGGACCTCGACAGCGAGATGACCGTGGTCCGCAACGAGATGGAAAGCCGCGAGAACAGTCCGGCGGCGGCGTTGTACGAACGGGTGCGTTCCACCGCCTACCTGTGGCACCGCTACGGCAACAGCACCATCGGCGCGCGCAGCGACGTCGAAGGCGTGCCGATCGAGCGCCTGCAGGCCTACTACCGCGCCTGGTACCGTCCCGACAACGCCACCCTGGTGCTGGCCGGGCGTTTCGATCCGGCCGCCGCGCTGGCGACGATCGCCCGCCGCTTCGGGCCGATTCCGCGCCCGGCCGAACCGATGCGGCCGTTCTATACCGTCGAGCCGGCCCAGGACGGCGAACGCGAGGTCACCGTGCGCCGGGTCGGCGACATCCGCCTGCTGATGGCCGCCTACCACATCCCCGCCGCGACCCATGCCGACACCGCCGCGCTGTCGGTGCTCGGCGACGTGCTCGGCCACGTGCCGGGCGGCCGCCTGCATAAGGCCCTGGTCGAGACCGGGCTGGCCGCCAGCGCCGGCGGCGGCGCCGACACGATGCGCGATCCGGGCTTGTTCAGCGCGACCGCGGCGCTGCCCAAGGACGGCGACGAAGCCAAGGCCCGCCAGGCCCTGCTCGACCAGATCGAACAGATCGCGCGCCAGCCGGTCAGCGCGGCCGAAGTCGAAGCCGCGCAGCAGCGCATGCGCAATGCCTACGAGATGGCTTCCACCAACGTGTCCACGGTCGCGATCGGCCTGACCGACGCCGTCGCCAACGGCGACTGGCGACTGTATTTCCACGAGCGCGACGCCTTGCAGAAAGTCACCGCGCAGGACGTCAACCGGGTCGCGCGCCAGTATCTGGTCGCCGACAACCGCACCTTCGGCCGCTTCGTACCCAGCCAGAGCGCGCAACGCGTGCAGATTCCGGCCGCGCCGGACGCCGCGGCCTTGCTGAAGGACTACACCGGCCAGGCCGCGGTCGCGGCCGGCGAACATTTCGAACCGACCCCGGCCAATATCCAGGCGCGCACCGAGACCGTGGTCGTCGACACCGGCGACGGGCGCTCGCTGAAGCTCGCCCTGCTGCCGAAGAAGACCCGCGGCGGCACGGTCAGCGTCACCGCGTCGTTCAATTTCGGCAGTGTCGAGGCGCTGAAGGGACGCGAGGTAGCCGGCAGCGTCGCCGGCGCCTTGATCATGCGCGGCGCGCAGGGGCTGAGCCGCGAACAGATCGACCAGCGCTTCGAAGCGCTCAAGACCGCCGCGCGGGTCGGCGGCAGCCTGCAGTCGGCGCGCATCGACCTGAGCACGCGCCGCGAACAGCTCGCCGACGCGCTGGCCCTGGCGGCGCAGGTGCTGCGCACGCCGACCTACCCGGACGCCGAGTTCGAGCAGTACCGGCTGCAGGCGATCACCGGCCTGGAGGCCTCGCGCCAGGAGCCCGGCAGCATCGCCGGCCTGGCCATGGCCAAGCACTTCGATCCCTGGCCGGTCGGCCATCCGCTGCGCGCGCTGAGCCTGGAGGAATCGCTGGCGGCGCTGAAGGCGCTGAAGCTGGCCGATGTGCGCGCCTTCCATCGCGACTTCTACGGCAGCAGCGAGGGCCAGATCAGCGTGGTCGGCGATTTCGACCCGGCCGCGCTCAAGCAACAGCTGCGGAGCCTGTTCGGCGACTGGCGCGCGCCGGTGGCGTTCGCGCCGATCGCCACCGGCTACACCGCGGTGGCCGCCGAACAGCGCCGCTTCGAGACCCCGGACAAGCCCAACGGCGTCCTGCTGGCGCGCGCCAACCTGTCGCTCAAGGACACCGACGCCGACTACCCGGCGCTGGTCGCGGCCAACTACATCCTCGGCGGCGGCGCGATCAAATCCCGCCTGGCCGACCGCATCCGCCAACGCGACGGCCTCAGCTACGGCGTCGGCAGCGACATCGACGCCGACGCCAGCCGCGACGGCCGCGACGACGCCGGCAACTGGTCGGTGGAGGCGATCGCCGCGCCGGAGAACCTGGAACGGGTCGAACGGGCGATGCGCGAGGAAGTCGGCCGCCTGGTCCGCGACGGCGTCCAGGCCGAGGAGCTGCGCGACGCGGTGTCCGGCCTGCTGACCCAGCGCGAACAGGCCCGCGCCTCCGACGCCGCGATCGCCGCCGGCCTGGCCAGCAACCTGTTCTACGGCCGCACCATGCAGTTCTCGGCCGACTTCGACGCCGCGCTGAAGGCGCTGACGGTCGACCAGGTCAACGCGGCGATCCGCAAGCACCTCAAGCCCGAGCAGCTCAGCGTCTATCTGGCCGGCGATTTCGCCGCGGCGGCCAAGGCCGGCGGCAAACCGGCCGCGAAACCGGTCGCCGCGCCGGCCGCCGGGTCCAGCAGCGCCGGCGGCGACAAGTAGGCAGCGGCGAGTAGTCCGCGCTTCGCTGCCCCTTCGCAGAGGAGGGGCCGCGGACGAGCCGCTGCCTGCGGCCGTTCGCGTCGCCAGGTGCGGTTCGCGGTCGCCGCTTGCGCCGCTCCTAACCCTCGACCCGCCGTTCGCCTCGCTCTTGCTGTTCCCCCTTTGTTGAGGGGGCCAGGGTGATTTGCTGTTGCTGTTGCTGTTGCTGTTGCCGCCCCGCGCCCTAGCCGCTGCGCGGCCGCCGCGGCCACGCCGCCAGCAAGGCCCACAGACCGCCGAGCCCGGCGATCCACGACGAGGCCGGGATCGACCAGAAGCGCGGTCCGCCCGATTCCATCCCGTACAGCACCGCCGCCACGATCAGCAGGCCGGTGCCGAGGATCGCCGCGACCGTGCGCCGCACCGCGTCCTGGATGCTGCGGTTGAGATCGGTGATGTCCTGCGAACGCATCTTCAGCTCGTGCTGGCCCGACACCTGCTGGCTCAGCCAGGCATGCAGCAGCCGCGGCATCTCCGGCGCGCGCGTCACCAGCTCGGGCAGGCGCTTGCGGAACTCGCCGGCCAGCCGTTGCGGGCTGTAGCGGTCCAGCAGGATGCGCTGCAGCACCGGCCGCGCCACCGCCCAGATGTCGAGCTTGGGGTCGAGCAGGCGGCCGACGCCTTCGATGTTGAGCAAGGTCTTCTGCAGCAGGATCAGCTGCGGCTGCAAGGTCAGCTCGTAGCGCTGCGCGGTGCGGAACAGCTTGACCAGCACCTCGGCCAGCGAGATCTCGCTCAGCGGCCGGGTGAAGTACGGCTCGCACACCGCGCGCGTGGCCGCCTCGAGCTCGTCGATGCGCATGTGCGCCGGGATCCAGCCGGCCTGCACGTGCAGTTCGGCGATGCGCCGGTAGTCGCGGTTGAAGATCGCCATGAAGTTCTCGGCGAGGTAGTACTGATCCTCGTCCGACAACTGGCCCATGATGCCGAAGTCCAGGGCGATGAAGCGCGGATTGCTGCGCCGCGCAGGATCGCTGTCGACCCAGATGTTGCCGGCGTGCGCGTCGGCGTGGAAGAAATTGTCGCGGAACACCTGGGTGTAGAACACCCGCACGCCCTTGGCGGCCAGCGCCCGGCGGTCGATGCCGGCGGCGTCGAGCGCGGCGATGTCGTCGGAGGGAATGCCGTACACCCGCTCCAGGGTCAGCGCGCGCTCGCTGGTGTGCGACCAGATCACCTCGGGCACGTACATGTCGTCGCTGTCGGCCCAGAAGCGGCGCAGCACGCTGGCGTTGGCGCCCTCGCGCTGCAGGTCCAGCTCGGCGGCGAGGGTGCTTTCGATCTCGGCCACCACCGCGCGCGGGCGGATCTTGTCGGCCTTGGGATGGGCGCGCTCGACCAAGGCCGCCAGCGCCGTGAGCAGGGCGATGTCGCCGGCGATCTTGCCCTCGATGTCGGGACGCAACACCTTGACCACCACTTCGCGCCCGCCGTGCAGGCGCGCGGCGTGGACCTGGGCGATCGAGGCCGAGGCCAGCGGCTCGATCTCGAAGGATTCGAAGGCCTCGCCGATGCGCCGCTCCAGCGCGGCCTCGACGATCTTGCGCGCGGTCTCGCCGTCGAACGGCGCGACCCGGTCCTGCAGCAGGGCCAGCTCGATCGCGATGTCCGGCGGCACCAGGTCGCGGCGGGTGGAGAGGATCTGGCCGAACTTGACGAAGATCGGCCCCAGCTCCTGCAGCGCCAGGCGCAGACGCGCGCCGCGCGACATCGCCGCGACCTCGGCCGAGGCGCGCGGCACGAACGGCCGCGCCAGCTTCAGCCAGCGCTCGAACGGGGTGTCGTCGAGCAAAGCGTCGAGGCGATAGCGCAGCAGCACGCGGCCGATGCGCCAGGCGCGGGCGGCCGACCTCATGCGCCCCGCCCGGCGCGTCCGCGCAGGCGCGCCACGCGCGCGGCCAGGCGCTCGACGTCGTCGCGCACCGCGTCGACGTCGTCGTGGAAAGCGTTGAGTTCGTCGCGCGGCACCACGTCGCGCGATTCCTCGGTCACGTACTCGGCGAGGTTGTCGGCCAGCGCGCCGGCGGCGCCGCGAGCGTGGCGCAAGGCCGCGGCGATGGTGTCGGCGATCTGCACCCCGAGCACCTCGCCGAACGCGGCGGCGAAGGGCTGGCGCCAGTCCGGATCGAAGCGCTCGGCCAGCCGCTGCAGGCGCCGCGCCAGGTCGGCGTCGCCCTCGATGCGCAGCTGGCCGACCGGCGCGGCGCGCTCGTTGCGCGCCGCGCCGAGCAGGTTGGGCAGCTGCGACAGGATCGCGCCGAGGGTGCTGCGCACCGCCAGATCGGGCTCGTCGCTGCTGCGTACCGGGCCGACTTCGAGCCGGTCGCCGGCGACCAGGATCCGCATCGCCAGCGGCGGCGAGGCCAGGTGCAGGGCGATGCTGCGGCCGTCGAGCGCGCGCAGGCCGTCGCGGGTATCGGGGTCGAGCGCCAGCGCGCGGTTCAGCGCGGCTTCGAGGGCGCGCCCGGCCAGGGGCTTGAGCGCATCCAGGGGCGAGGCGGAGTCGGTCATGCGCTCATTCTAGCCGGGTCGCCCGCAGCGGCCGTCAGGGCCGGCCCGAAGCCGCCAAATGGTGCGCACGCACCCGCGCCAGGCCCTCTTCGAAGCCGACCTGGGGCACGTAGCCGAAATCGCGCCGCGCCGGGCCCATGTCGTACCAGTGCACGGTCGACAGCTGCTCGGCCAGGAACCGGGTCATCGGCGGCTCGCCTTTCAGCGGCAGCACCGTCCACAGCGCTTCGCAGACCGCGCCGATCGCATAGGCGGCGCGGAACGGCAGGGTCTTGTCGACCTGCGGCGCGCCGACCGCGCCGAGCAGGCCGTTGACCGTCTCGCGCACCGTGCGCGGATCGCCGTTGCTGATGAAATAGGCCTTGCCGGCGCAGGCCGCGCCGGGGGCGAGGTGGTCGAAAGCGTCGAAATGCGCCTGCGCGGCGTTGTCGATGTAGGTGGTGTCCATGCGGTTGTGGCCGCCGCCGACGAAGCGCAGCCGGCCCTGGCGCGCGCGCTCGACCAGGCGCGGCAGCAGCTGGTTGTCGCCGACGCCCCAGATCAGGCGCGGACGCAACGCCACGGTGGCCAAGTCGGGGCCGTTGGCGGCCAGCACCGCTTTCTCGGCGATGGTCTTGGTGGTCGCATACGCCGCCTTGAAGCCCTCGCCGTAGGGCACGGTCTCGGCGGTGCCGCCCTCGACCGGATGGGTCGCGCGGTGGGTCACGCTGGGCGTGGAGGTGTAGACCAGCCGGCCGATGCCGTGCGCTCGGCAAGCGTCGATCACGTTCTGGGTGCCGACCACGTTGGCCTGGTGATAGCTCTGGTAGCTGCCCCAGGCGCCGGCCTTGGCGGCGTTGTGGAACACCGCCTGGCAACCGCGCGCGGCCGCGATCACCGCCTCGCGATCGGCCAGGTCGCCTTGCAGTTGGGTCACGCCGAGCGCATCCAGCGCCGGGTAGCGGCCGCGGTTGAAGCTGACCACCTCGTGGCCGCGCGCGACCAGGCCGCGGCACAGGGCCTGGCCGAGAAAACCGCCGCCGCCGGTGACCAGGATCTTCATCGTCGAAACGTTCCGTGAAAGCGCAGCGCGGCTGCGGAAGGGCTTGCGCATGATAGGCCGCGTGCGCGGGCTTGGCACCCGGCGGCGGCGTGGACGCTGTGCGGCTGCGGCTGCGGTTGTGGTTGTGGTTGTGGTTGTGGTTGTGGTTGTGGCAACGGCAACAGCAACAGCAAATCCCCCACGTCCGCTGCGCGGCCGTTCGCCCCCTTTGTCAAAGGGGGCAACAGCACGGCGCCGCTGCGCCGCGAGCCACCCGGAGCGCCACAAGTCGATGCCGCCCTTTCGGGCTCCCCCCTTTGTTGAGGGAGAGGCCGGGGGATTTGCCTTGCTTTTGCCGCCGCCCCTGCGTCGTTTCGACGCAGCCCCGCCCTCAGCCCTGCGCTGCCTGCACGGCGAGCTTCTCGCGGCCGATCTTGGCGTTGTGGCGGATATCGACCGGGAAGCCGGGATGGAAACGGATCCGTTCGATCCCGGCGGTGTGCGCGAACTGCGCTCCGATCGCGCGCAGTTCCTCGACGATGCGTTCGCGCTGGGCCGCAGGCGTGCGCGGATCGTGCAATTCCACCCACAGCAGCGGCTGCTGCGCGCCGAACGCGCCGATGCCGACCAGGGCGGTGCGGCGCACCTCGGGATGGGTGTTGAACACCGGTTCGACCTGCTCGGTGTACAGCGGGCCCTGCGCGGTCTCGACCCGATGGGTCTTGCGCCCGCAGAACCACAACCGCCCTTCTTCGTCGAGATAGCCGACATCGCCCATGCGATGGACGATGCGCTCGGCGCCGTCGCGGACTTCGCGGATCTTGGCCAGCGCGGTCGCGGCGTCGCGGCGGAAATAGCTGTCGGTCGCGGTCGGCCCGGCGACGGTGATTTCGCCGACCGCGCCGGCCGGCAGCACCCAATCGTCCGACCATTGCGCGATCGGCGCGTCGTCGATGCGGATGATCCGCACCTCGTTGCGCGGCACCGGCCGGCCGACGCAGGTGCCGGCGCCGCGCTCGGTGGCGGCGCGGGTGGATTGCAGTTCGCGGCCTTCGATCACCGCCACCGGCAGGCATTCGGTGGCCCCGTACGGGGTCCAGAACTGGGCATCGCGCGGCAACAGCTCGCGCAAGGCGGCGACCGTGTCCGGCGGCACCGGCGCGCCGGCCGAAGTCACCCGCTTCACTCCCGGCAGGGGCTGGCCGTGGCGCGCCAGCACCGCCATCAACGCCGGCGAGCCGAACAACTGGTCGACGCCGAAACGCTGGATCGCATCGAGCAGCTTGACCGGGTCGGCCTGCGCCGGCCGGGTCGGGTCCATGTCGGGAATGATCGAGGTCAGGCCCAGCGCCGGGTCGAACAGAGCGAACGGCGGGAAGGTCGGCAGATCGACGCCGCCGGGCATCAGGCCGAAGGCCTCGCCCATCATTTCGATCTGGGCGACGAAATGCCGGTGCCGGAATACCACGCCCTTGGGCACGCCGGTCGAGCCGCTGGTGAACACCACCGCGGCGACTTCGTCGGCGCGGGTATCGGCCAACTGCGAAGCCGCGCCGGCGCCGGCGCGTTCGATCCGCGCCAAGGTGTCGTCGGCCAGCCAGGCGTAGCGGCCGGTGGTGATGCGGATCCGCGCCGACTTGGCCCAGCCCAGCACTACCCGGGCGACATGCGCCAGCGGAATGCCGATGAAGGCCTCCGGCGCGGCCTCATCCAGGCACTGGCGCAGCGCGCGCTTGTCGATGCCCGGGTCGATCAGCACCGGCACCGCGCCAAGCTTGAACAGCGCGAACATCAACAGGAAGAACTCCGGCGACGGCCGCACCATCACCGCAGTCCGGGTACCGCGGGCGATGCCGCGCGCGGCCAGGCCGGCGGCGATCGCGTCGCTGCGCCGGTCCAGCTCGCCATAGCTCAGGGCGACGTCGTACGCCGCCAGGCCGTCGCCGCGGCGCGTGCCGGGGCAACGCATCGCGATGCGTTCCGGCGACTGCGCGGCCAGCGCCGGCAAGGCCGAAGCGATGTTGCAGCGTTCGCCCTGCGCGGCGGAGACGTCGGCGGCCATCGGCTCAGCTCAACGGGTGGCGGTCGAGGAAGGCGCGCATTTCCGGCACCAGCAGCGCCGCCTTGTCTTCCAGCACGTAATGGCCGGCGTCCTCGAAGGCATGCACCTGCGCCTGCGGCCAAGCGTCGGTGAAGCCCTTGAGGAAATGGTGATCGAACACGAAGTCGCGCAAGCCCCAGCCGATGAAAGCCGGACGGTCGGCGTACTGCGGCAGCTTGGCCGCCATCGCCTGCACCAGCGGCCAGGCCTTGTCGCCCTCGCCGAGCGGGATGTCCTGGACGAAGCGCGAGGTGGCGATGCGGTTGGCCCAGGAATCGTACGGAGCCAGGTAGGCGCGGCGGACCTCGGCCGGCATCGGCGTGGCCACGCCCAGGCGCGCGGCGCCGCCGGCGAAAGCGTTGAGGCCGCGGATCAGGCCGGTGCCCAGGGCCGAATCGCGGCCCAGGCGCAGGCGCTTGGGCAGCGGCTTCGCCGCCGGCAGCGGGAAGGCGCCGGTGTTGGTGACGATCAGCCGCTTGATCTGCTCGCCGTGCTTGAGCCCCCAGCCGAAGCCGATGCCGCCGCCCCAGTCGTGCACCGCCAGACTCATCGGCCCGGTCACGCCCAGGTGCCGGAGCAGACGCTCGACGTCGTCGACCCGCGACTGCAGGGTGTACTCGTAGCGCTGGTCGTCGGGCTTGTCCGACAGGCCCATGCCGACGTGGTCGGGGACGATGCAGCGATAGCGGTCGCGCAGGCCCAGCACCAGCTTGCGCCAGTAATAGCTCCACGAGGGATTGCCGTGCAGCATCACCACGACCTCGCCGTCGCGCGGGCCCTCGTCGAGATAGCTCATCGCGATCCCGGGACGGACTTCGAAGCGCTGCGGCTGGAACGGGTAGTCGGGGAAACTGCGGCTGGACGTCATTGAGCGGCTCGTGGACGGCGCGCGGCGGGCGCGGGCCTGGGCGGACAGGGCCGCCATTATCGGCTGCCGCGGGCGGATGGGGAATTTTCCCTTTCACGGCCATCTCGCTCGGCGCGTATGCCGGCCCCGCAGACGATGGCCGGGTTCCCTCTTCTCCATCCATACCGCCTTGGCGGACATTGAAATCCGCCACCTGTGCTCAAACTTCACCGAGCACAAACTGCCTTTATTTTCAGCCACTTAACTTACTTGTATCTTCAAATGCATTTCTGGCGAGCGGGCGTCGCGCGCGTTAGGCCTGAACCAGGCCTCGCGCAGGCCTTCCGGGGTTCGGCGGTAACGCAATTCGAAGCGCTTCGACTGGTGCAGCACCTGCGGCCAGCTCCGGCACCCGTATTTCTCTGGCTGTTGCTCGGGGTGATGCTGCCCAATCCACTCCGTCGCCACATCGAGCGAGGTCCACCCCTCGGTCGCCAACGCTCTGCTTGCCGCGTCCAGGGCGCTGACGATACCCGCTGCCGGCCAACAGACTGTTCCATCAGGGGCCACCCCGTTGACTATCCAATCGGTAGCCGCCTCGGATCCCAGAAAGGACGCGAGCTGCGCGCGCGCTTTTCGGATTTGACTCACCCATCCGAGTAGTTGCTCATGGTGCTTATGAGTACGATCAGAAGCATCCCTAAGATACACAAGCGCGCACTCGCAGCCCTCGATCGACCACAGATCGAATCGTTCGACGAAATGGTGTACCAGCTCGTTGCGTATTTGAACCAGCTCTCTCAGACCATCGCGCATCTGAGCGACGTCCTCGTCCGGTAGTATCGTAATAGCGCGAAAATCAACCGTTGCTACATCGTCGATACCGAGGTGGCTCGAGTCGTTCGTTTGCGATTCCTCGCTACCTACGATGAATGAATCGAAGAGCTTAGCGACGAGCTGCCCTAGCGTCTTGGTAGACGCCGACCGGATCCTTGTCTCCCTATCGCGCACAAGATCGATCACGGCCCCACCGAACTGGTGACTGGCGACGAGGTACTTCATCAGCACTTCGTATTGCTGCAATCCCAGCAAGCAACGCCCTATCCGGAGCTGAACTTCATGTTGAGCAGACGCAAGGCCTTGGTCTTCGCTCATACCACCCCCGAAGTCATGGGTCTCGCTCCTGGTTAACCACTATGTTCAAACGGTGGAATGCGGGAACATCGCCATTTCACCAAGCGCCGCCTCGGGGGCGAACTTGCGCCACAGGGTCTCGAACTGCCCGGCGAAGCAGCGCAGCAGGTTGGCGTCGTCGGTCACCACCAGGTTCTCCTCGTTGCTGGCGGTGGCGCTGCGGGTCCAGTTGAAGCTGCCGTTGGCCAGCACCCGGCCGTCGAATACGGCGAACTTGTGGTGCATATGGAACGGGCTGTCGTCGATCCGCACCGGCACGCCGAGTTCGCGCAGGCGCAGCACGTCGCTGCCCTGGTCGAACTTCTTGTCGTTGTCGCTGAGCACCCGCACCGCGATGCCGCGCCGGTGGCAGGCGACGATCTCTTCGGCCAGGCGGTCGTCGGAGATGGTGTAGACGCAGATGTCGAGGCTGCGCCTGGCGCCGCGGCACAGCTCTCGCAGCTTGCGCAGGCAGGCGTCGCCGGGGGCGAAGTAGGCGCTGGACACGGTCGCCGGCGCGGCCGCGACCACGTCCAGGGTCTTGACCACCTGCTCCAGCCAGCGCAGCGCCTCCAGCGTGCGCGCCGGTTCGGCCAGCATCAGCTCGCGCGACATGTCGAAGGCGCGGTTGCGCAGGTAGCGCACCCGGTCGGCGGCCAGGCCGGCGCCGAGTTCGCGCAGTTCGAACTTCTCTTCGTTGTCGAGCTGGGCATCGGCGATGCTGTCGCGCAGAGTCTGGTCGAGTCGGGCGAAATCCATCGTCCGTCCTCAGCGCGGCACGCGGCCGTTGAGCCGGTCGGCGAATTCGTTGAGCGCGCGCTGCAGCTCGCGCTGCTGTTCGGTCATCGCCGCGCGGGTCGGCGCGTCCTGGATCTCGCGCTCGCCGAGCTGCTTGAACAGTTCGACCAGGGCCTCGTTGATCCGGCTCTGGCGCTCGCCGCTGTCCTGCAGCCGCTCGACCAGCGGGTCCAGCGCCTGTTGCAGCGAGGGGCCGAGACCGTGCAGCAGCTCGGCCAGGGGCTGGGCGGCCGGCGCCGCCTGGGCCGGCGCAGGCGTCGGCGCCACGCGCGCTTCGCCCTGCGCCACGGCCAGCCGTTCCAGCGCGGCCAGCAGTTGCGGCCAGGGCGCCGGCTCGGGCCCTGCGGCCGGCGCGGCCGCGGTCTGCGCCGCCGCATCCAGCCCGCGCACGCTGTCGACCAGATCGGCCAGCTGCGCCACCACCCGTCCGCCGACATCGTCGTCGGCCGCGCCCATCGCCTTGTTGCGCAGGAAGTCGCGCTTGATCTGGGTCCAACGCTCGGCCTCGGCCTGGCCGAGCACGCCGCGCAGCTCGCCGAGCTTGAGCAGGTTCTCTTCCGCGCCCGAGGTCAACAGCTGCGCTTCGCCGAGATAATGATCGCCGATCAACTGCTGCAGCTCGGCCGGGTTCATCACCGGCGAAATCTTTTCGGCCAGTTTGTTCATGTTGCGGTAGCTGCCCTGCAGCTTGAACGGCGGCTCGGTGCGGTACTTGTCGGCCTGCGCGGCGCTGGCGATGTACTGCTGATTGACCTTGTAGACCACGTCGCGCACCGCGATCAGCCGCTCCAGGGTGGCGACGATCTCGTTGATCTCCGCGCCGCTGTAGGCATGGCTCAGTTCGTTGGCCGAGAACGCGCCGCCCTCGGCCTTGGCGACGAAGCGGTACAGGTCGGCCATCTCGCGCGTGGCCAGCGGCGCCAGCACCGGGTTGCTGGTCAGGCTGTTCTCGATGTAGCTGAGCAGGAAGGCCTGCTCCATCCCGCCGAGCACGTCGCCGAGGTTGTAGATGTCGGCGCGGTTGGCCAGCATGTCCGGAATCTTGAACATCTCGCCGGACTCGGTGTACGGGTTGCCGGCCATGACCACGCAGAACTTCTTGCCGCGCATATCGTAGGTGCGGGTGCGCCCCTTCCAGACGCCTTCGATGCGGCGGGTGCCGTCGCACAGCGAGATGAACTTCTGCAGGAACTCGGGATGGGTGTGCTGGATGTCGTCGACGTACAGCATCACGTTGTTGCCCATCTCCAGCGCCAGGTTGAGCTTCTCCAGCTCCTGGCGCGAGGTCGCGTCCGGCGCCTGGGCCGGGTCGAGCGAGCGCACCTCGTGGCCGAGCGCGGGGCCGTTGACCTTCATGAAGATCAGTCCCAACCGGTGCGCCACGTACTCCATCAACGTGGTTTTGCCGTAGCCCGGCGGCGAGATCATCATCAGCAGGCCCATCAGGTCGCTGCGCTTGCTCTCGCCGACCGTGCCCATCTGCTTGGCCAGGTTGTCGCCGATCACCCCCAGGTAGACGTCGTTGATCAGCTTGTTGCGCACGAACGAGCTCAGCGGCCGCGGCTTGAACTCTTCCAGGCGCAGCGCCGCGCGTTCGCGCGCGACCACCTGCTGGCGCAGGGCGTGATAGCGCTGGAAGCCGGGCAGGAAACGCTGGCGGTGCTCGCGCAGGCGCGCCGACCAATCGTCGATCGCCAGCGCCATGCGGCCCTCGCGGATGCGCGGATGCTCGCCGAGCAGACCTTGCACGGTCGCGCCCAGGTCGAGTTCGGTGAACTGCTTGGGAAAACGCTCGTCGAGCAACAGCAGCGCCGCCGCCTCGGCCGCGTACGGCGCCAGCGGCGCCAGTTCCGGCGTGCGCGCCAAGGCCTCCAGCCAATGCATCGCCAGCGCCCAGCGCGCGCCCAGGCGCTGCTCCAGGCCCTGCAGGGCGGCGGCGAAGCCGTCCCACATCCGCGCCGCGGCCAGTTTCTCGCGCAGCGCGCCGGCCAGCTGCTGGGCGTATTTGCTGAGCGCGAACTGCGGCCGCTCGGCGGCCAGCTCCAGGCTCAGGTACTCGGCCGCGCTGGCGTGCAGCGCCGGGTCCAGGGCCAGGGTCTGGGCTTCGGCATAGGCCTGCAGCGCCGAGGCGATCTCCTCGCGCAGCGCCTGCAGCGCTTCGCCGGCGCCGAACAGACGCTCGACGTCGGCGGCGGTGCGGGCGCGCTGCGGCCACTGCTGCGGCGCCTCCGCCCGGCCCGCCTGCGACCAGAACAGCATCGCCCAGGCGCGCGCCGCCGGCGCACAGGCCAGCCGGCCGGCGCTGTCGCGCAGCGGCAGCAGCGCCTGCAGAATCAACGCCGCGTCGTGGTCGTGGATGCCCTTCTCGTAGCCCTCGCGGTAACGCGGCGCGGCGAAGTCGCGCAGGGTCTTGGCCAGCGCCTCGGGCTGGGACAGCTGCTGGCGCAGCAGGTCCAGGCTGAGCCCCTCGCGTTGGGCCTGGGCGGCCTCGATCGCCAGCCCGGCCAGGTACTCGCCGCGATACAGCTGCGGCGATTCGGAATCCAGCGATACGCCCCAGTAGGCGCGCGCCGCGTCCAGCTCGGCATCGGCGATCGGCTCGAAGAAATCGGTGCCGGTCAGGTGCAGGTGCAGCGTCTCGCCGCGCGGCATCAGGGTCAGGTCCAGTTCCTGGGTGTTGACGCTGAAGCGGTGGCGCGGGCCGAGCTTGATCACGTCGCCGCCGGCTTCGAACAACTCGCTGCGGTCGCGCAGCGCGCGCACCGCCTGGTCGCGCGCGCCCTTGAGCCGGGCCTCGACGTCGTCGGCCTTGACGCTGTCCTTGAGCGCGCGCAGGCGCTCGGCCAGCTCGCGCAGCTTGAGGATCAGCGCGTCGCCGGCGAAGAAGGCGTTGAGCTCGTCGGCGTCGGCGAAGCGCGCGGTGCGCCGGCCCAGGCCTTCGAGGATGCGCGCGGCCGCGTCCATCACCGCCTGCGCCTTGCGCTGGCGGTCGTCGAGCAGGGTCTGCTTGTGCGCTTCGAAGGTCTCCAGCAACTCCTCGCGCTTGGCCAGGATGTCGCCGAGGAAGTTCTCGTGCTCGCCGAACTGGCTTTCCAGTTCCTCCAACTGGACCAGCAAGCGCGACAGTTGCTCGTCGGCCTTCTCCGGATCCTGGGCCAGGGCCAGGGCGCTGGCCACGCTCTGCCCGAACAGGCCGAACTGCGCGCCGAACTGAGCCACCGATTCGGCCGAGCCGAGCTGCTTGCGGCGCTGGTCGGCGCGCGCCTTGGCCTGGTTGAGGCGGGCGTAGATCTCCGAGATCGCCTCGACCACGCGGGTGCGCTGGGTGGCGTCCTCGACCTTGAGCGTCGCCATCAGGCCCGACAGCATGTCCAGGTCGGCCGACATCGCCTGCATCTGCGCCGCCGGCTCGGCCAACTGCGCCGCTGTGGTCGCGGCCTGCGTCTGCGCGTCGAGCGTCTTGAGCCGCTCGCTCATCGGCGCCAGGGCCTTGTCGCCGGCCAGGAAGGCGCCGGTGGCCGCGCCGATGCGCTCGTGCGCGGCGACCAGGGCCTGCTCCATCGCGTCGATCGCCGCCACGTCGATGTAGCGGTACTCGCGGATGGTCAGCAAGTGGCCGCGCTGCGCGGTCAGGCCGTTGAGCGCGTCGACGAAGGCTTGAACCTGCTCCCAGTTCTCCGGCTGCAGGCTGTCCAGCAAGGCCTTCTGCCGGGCCTGCGCCTCGCTCATCGCGCGCTCGGACTGGGCGCGGATGCTCTCGACTTTCTCGTACTCGTCCAGCACCGATTCGGCGGTGGCGGCGATCTCGCGCAGCAGCGGCGCCAGCTCGCCGCAGTCCGGCTCGGCCAGCCAGTGATAGGCGTCGAACAGGCGGCGGGTGTTCTGCGCCAGCAGGCCGTAGCGCTGCGCCGACACCTCGCCTGCCTCGATCTCTCGGCTCAGGCTGACCAGCTCGGACACCCCGCGCACCAGCTCGGCGTTGCCGATCTTGCCCATGAAGCTGTTGCCGGCCGGCTGCCGCGCCGCGTACTCGTCGCTGGCGTACGGCGTCTGCCAGACCTGCATCGGGTGGACCCGGGTCGGCTCGTCGCTCTCGGTGGCGAAGATCACCATCCGCCCGTCTTCCAGGCGCGCATAGCCATGACCGAAGATCGGCGTCTGCAGGCGCCGCTCGATCAGGTTGTAGGTGAACATCGCGGTGCGGCCCTGCTCGGGCTCGTAGAACAGGTACAGCACGTCTTCGCCGTTGGGCGAGCGGATGTTGCGCTTGTAGCGCATGCCCTGCATCGGCTGCTCGAAGCGCTTGTGTTCGCCGTTCTGCAGGTAGTAGCCGCCCGGGAAGATGATGCCGTGGTCTTCCGGCAGCTGGATGCAGGCCAGGCCGATCTCGTCCAGCCGCACCACCTTGCGGCTGAGGGTGTTGAACACCAGGTAGCGCCACTGCTCCTCGCGATAGGGCAGGATCTTGAGCAGGATCAGGCTGCCGACCCGGGCGTAGTCGACCTGGGCGTCGTCCAGCGACTGGGTCTTGTCGGCGACCGGCTCGCGGTAAATGCCCTGGCCGTCTTCGGTGTTGTTCTCGACCTTGATCGTCAGGTCGCCGTTGACGGTCTCGACGAACACGCTGTCGAGGATGTTCAGGTGCGGGTGGCGGCCGTTGACCGCCTGCTCGCGGGTCGCGCGGATCCACTCGAAGTCGTACGGCGCCGGCAGGGCGATGTCGCGCTCGCCGCGGTTGTCGATGTAGCGCACCTCGCCGTCGGGCGAGACCGACCAGCGGAACACGCGCAGGTCGGTGATCCGCTCGCCGATCTGGAACGCGGCCAGCAGCTTGCCGTCGCGCACGATCAGCTGGATCAGCCGGGTGTGCTTGTAGTAGGCGTAGAGCTCGCGGAAGTCGTTGGCGAAGCTGTCGTTGCCGAGGAAGCTGCCCTTGAGCTCGACCGGGGTGACGTCGTAACCCTCCGCGCTCTGCACCAGCTTGTACAGGCAGAACACGTCGGCGACCGTGGTCTCCTTCTTCAACCCCATGAACACGTTGTAGCCGAACAGCAGGCAGTCGCCGACCTGGACGATGTCGCGGGCGACGCAGTTGTGCTCGGTGCGGATGCGGAAGCGGCCGATCGCCTCCATCTGGCTGCTGCCGAACTCGTCCAGGCGGCGCCGGTTCAAGTCCTGGGCGACGCCGCGCAGGCGCTGGCCCTGTTCGGCCAGACGCTTGCTCAGCACCTCGTACGCGCCGCCCTGGGCGACCGCCTGGTCGACCGCCGAGTTGCCTTCGCCCTTGGCCGCTGCCGCGGCCGCTTGAGTGTCCGCCATCTGTTCGTCCTAACGATCCGGCCGGCCGCGCGCGGCCGGCGTCACACCGATGCGCCGCCGGGCGGCGGCGCGTTCCCTGGTCCGGCTGGCGCTCAGGAGTCCAGCGCGGCTTCGCCGGCGAGCTTGCCGTCGCCCTTGCCGTCGGCCTTGGCCAACAGACGCTGCAGCACGTCCTGCACGATCGGGCTCTTGCCGGCCACGCCTTCGATCGCCTTGCCGACCGACAAGGCCTTGGCGAAGGAATCGAAGAACGCGCCCTCGCCGCCGACGATGTCGATGTTGGCCTTGCCGAGCGCGGCGGCCAGCACCTCGGACTGCTCCTTGGCGATTTCCTTGTTGGCCTCGATCCCGGCGATGGCCTGCTCGAAGCTCTTTTCCAGCTGCATGCGGAACTCTTCGTGCGCGCGCGCCTGGTCGCTGAGCGCATCCAGCGCGCCGAACTTCTGCCCCAGGCCCTCGGCCTCGGCCTTGAACTTCTGCAGCAGCACCTCGGCCTCCGACAAGCCCAGGTCCTTGGTCGCCTTGGCCTTGGCCGCGCCCAGCTGTTCCTCGCCGCGCGCCTGCGCGAACAGGTTCTCTTCCAGCACCTTGGCGTCGGACAGGCCCTGCTTCTGCTTGGCCTCGGCCTGCACCTCGATCACCCGCGCCTGGGCCAGGCCCTTGTCCTGCTCGCCGCGGGCCTCGGCGGCCATGGTCTCGGCGATCACCCGCGCCTGCGCCAGGCCTTCCTTCTCGGCCGCCGCGGCGGCGACTTCGCGCACCCGCGCATCGGCCAGACCCGGCGCCGCGCGCTCGGCCTCGACGCCCTCGGCCAGCTTCTTCTTGGCTTCGGCGCTCTTGCCGGCCGCTTCCAGTTCGGCCTGGGCCAGCACGGTCATCTGGGCGGCCTTGTGCTTGGACGCGACCTCGTCGGCCTCGGCCTGCTTGACCTGGCGCACCAGCTCCTGCTCGGCCGCGGCCTGGGCGGCGAGCACGGTGACCTGCTTGGCCCGGTCGGCCTCGGAGACCTGGCGCACTTCCTTGATCCGCTCCTCTTCCTGGGCCACGGTCTTCTCGACCGCGATCCGCTCGCGGATCACGTTGGCGATGTCCTTGCGCTGCTCTTCCAGCGCCTTTTCCTTGTCGATCCGGTTCAGCTCGACCTCGCGCTCGCGGGCGACGATCTCCAGGTCCTTGGCCCGGGTGACCTTCTCGACCTCGATCACCACCGCGCGCTGGCGGTTCTGCTGCGCGACTTCGACCTCGCGCAGGCGGTTCTGCTCGCGGATGTCGATCTGCTCCTGCGCGGCGATCCGGGCCTGCTCGGCCTTCAGCCGCTCTTCCTCGCGCACCTTGGCGGTCTCGGCCTGCTCGCGCGCCTGGATGGTCTCGATCTCGCGCTTCTGCCGCGCCTCGGCGTCGGCCTGCTGGCGCTCCAGGGCCAGCATGGCCTCGCGGGTCTCGACGTTCTTCTTGGTGATCGCCAGCTGCTCGTTGCGCTCGAGCTCGTTGGTGATCACGTTCTGCGCCGCGGTCAGCTCGGTGATCTTGCGGATGCCTTCGGCGTCGAGGATGTTGTTCGGATCCAGCGACGCCTTCGGGGTCTGCTCGAGGTAGTCGATCGCGACGTCTTCGAGCACGTAGCCGTTGAGGTCGTTGCCGATCACCTCGATGATCCGGTCGCGGAACTCCTGCCGGTTCTCGAACAGCTTGACGAATTCGATCTGCTTGCCGACCGTCTTCAGCGCTTCGGAGAACTTGGCGTTGAACAGCTCGTTGACCGCGGCGCGGTCGGAAGCCCGGTCGACGCCGATGGCCTTGGCCACCTTGAGCACGTCCTGCTGGGTCTCGTTGACCCGCAGGTAGAACGCGACGGTGATGTCGGCGCGCATGTTGTCGCGGCAGATCAGCCCGTCCTTGGCCCGGCGGTCGACTTCCAGGGTGATCAGGGAGATCTGCATGAACTCCTTCTTGTAGATCACCGGATAGACCAGAGCGCCGGTGAAATGCACCTTCGGCGTGGACGACATGTCGTTGACGATCAAGGCCGTGCCCTGCGGCACCTTGATGTAGAAGGCTTTGAACATCAACAGCATGACGAACAGGATCAGCAGCGACACGCCGATCAGCGTCAGCACCATGATTGCAGTACCCATTTGCATCTCCCTATGACTCGACCAACCCGGATTGGAACAACCAGCTTCGAATCACTGGTTTCAAGAACCGGATTCGAACGACTGGATTCAGAAAACTGGATTCGAACGACTGGATTCGGGCGCTGTCGCGACGTCCGCTACGGCTCCGACATCGCACGGACGCGCTCTGACGGACCGCTTCGCGGCCTCAGGCGCCGCGGAATTCGTCCTCGCTGACCACGCGGTACGCGTTCTGGCCTTCGAGGTATTCGATCAGCACCACCCGGTCGCCGCGCCGGAAGCGCGCCGGGTCGTCGTCGCGGATCTGCAGGATCAGGCCGGCGCCGCCGTCTTCCATGCTGGCGGTGCCGGTGACGGCGTTGACCGGGCTGCGCACCACCGCGACCTGGCCCAGGATCGGCCGCGCCGGGCCGGGCTGCATCTTGCGCAGCAACCGGCGCAGCGGACGCAGCGCCAGCGCCGAGACCGGAATCGCCAGGGCGAAGGCGACCAGGATCGCGGCTACGCCGCCGACGATCTGCGCCGCCACGCCGGGCAGATGCCGCAGCAGATACACGTCGGCCAGGTAGGTCAGGGCCCAGGACACGCCGATCAGCACGCTCAGCACCACGGTGACCGGGATGCCGCCCAGGCCCAGGCGCATCAGCGGGTCGAACAGGCCTTGCTGGTGGTGATGGGCGCCGTCGGCGAGGGTATGGTCGCCCAGGCCGTGGCCGCCGTGACCGTGGCCGTCGCCGCCGATCCAGCCGTCGATCATCTCGCCGCCGACCAGGCCCAACGCCGACAGCAGCCAGTAGCCGATCACCACGCCGAGCAGCACGGTGTAGAACGCCGTCGGCAACGAAAATATCGTGGTCAGAAACTCGCCCATCGTCCCTCCCCTTCCCCAGGCTTACCCGCCCGCCGCGCGCGGCGCGGCATGTCGCCGGTCAGCCCGGCAGCTTCTGTCGCAAGCGTTGCAGCACCGCCTCCGCGCCGGCCTCGTCGCGCAGGATCCCGGCTTCGCGCAGCTTGCGTTCCAGCGCGTCGCCGCCGTCCTGGCGCGCCAGCTCGGCCGCGGCCTCCATGCGCGCGCCGCGTTCGGCCTGCTTGCGCTTGATCCGCGCCAGCGAATCGACCGCGGTCTGCAGCCGGCTCTGCGGGCCGGCGTAGCGCTGCGCGACCGCGGCCTGCGCGCGCTGCATGCTTTCGGTGGCCTTGACCGTGTCCAGCTGCTGTTTGAGCCGGCGGATATTGCTTTCGGCCATGGCGATGGCCTTGCGCAGTTCGGCCGCCGCGGCGGCGAGCTGGGCGACCTGGCCGTCCTGCTCGCGCCGGTGCGCTTCCAGCTGCACCACCTTGTCGGCCACTTCCAGCGCCAGCGGCTGGTCGCCGGCCTGCAGCGCCTTGAGCGCATAGCCTTCGTACTCGCCGACTTTGTCGGCCGACTCGCTCAGCTCGCGCTCGGCCAGCTTGTGCCGCGCCATCAGCTGCGCCAGCGACTCGCGCGACTGGCGCAGTTCCAGATCGCAGTCGCGGATTTCCTGGTCGAGGATGCGCAGCGCCTGGCTGTCGGCCAGCGCTTCGCCGAGCTCGTGCGCGCCGCCGCGCAACGAGGTCAGCAACTTGTTCCAGATCCCTTCGCTGCCGTCGGACTTGGGCATGTCAGGCCGCCTCCAGCAGCAGCTGCGGTTCGTAGGCCTCGGTGGCCTTGATCACGTTGTCGGCCAGAGTCTCGATCTCGTACAGCACGTTGGACAGCGACGAGGTCGCGCTCAACGAACCGAACATCATGTACACCGCTTCGCCGTCGGCCAGGGTCTCGATGCCGATGGTCGACAGCGGGAAGAACACCTTGTGGGTGCGCAACACTTCTTCGTTGAAGGCGGCCGGATCGCGCACGTGCGCCACCGGCCACAGCAAGGCCTCGACCACCACCTGTTCGCCGACCACGGCCACGAACAAAGGCAGGTCGCCGTATTCGGCCATGACCAGGTGCAGGCTGGCTTCGGCGCCGTCGATCAGTTCGATCTGCGAGTCGCCGTAGACGAATTCTTCGGTCTGGATCAGGGCTTCGTACAGGCCGCGCGCGGTCCAGACCTTGCCATCGCTCATCGTGTTATCCCCCCGTGCCCGCGGCATCGCGCCGCGCGGTTGCCGCATCCGCTTTTCCACCGCCAGCAGCTCGTCGGCGAACTCCGGCAGCACCCACAGCTCTTTCTTGACCAAGCCCTTCTCGCGCAGGCGTTCGCGATGCCGGCGCTGGTAGTAGGCGGAGGAGCGGCGTTGTTCCATGGCGATCACAGTACGACATCACATGTGAGTCGCGCAAGGTATGACATGTGATACGACGACAAACGGCAGACGGTCCAGGCCGGGCGCCTGCGATAGCTTCCGAATCAATGGCTTGGCTTCGTCCGGGCGGACGGCTTGGGCGCGGGGCGGCGAAAAGGGACGGAGGGATCAAGCCGGAAGCGTCTGCCGCCCTGCCCATCGGGCCAGGACGGCTTGCCCCCGCGTCCCTGCCCGACCGACGCTGGACGCAGTCTGCCGTCCCGCCCGGCGGCGAAGGCGCCGGACGACGATCGCTCAGGCCGGGATGCCGTGCTGGCGACGGGCCAGGTCGATGCGCAGCCTGACCTCGGCATCGAGTTCGCCGAGTTCGGCCTGCTTGAAGATGTTGCCGAGCACGCGCTTCTCGTCGTCGTCGACGGCCTGGTCGCGCAGGGCGAGGTCGAGCAGGTTCTGCAATTCGGCGGCGTCGAGCCGGCCGTTGTCGAGGAAGGCGGGGATCGAGGCGAGCGCGATCGCGAGATGGCTCTTGGGCTGGGTCATGCGGGCAACTCCGTTGCGGTGGCTGAAATCCTGGACGCGACCGGGTTCGAATTCGGCGCGTGACGGCATCGACTATAGCAAGCGAGCGCGACGGTCCGATGGCGCGCAGCAGCGTGCGCCCATACAGGCGCGACGTCCCACAGGGATTTCCCTCGGCCATAAGCCGCGACAGCCGAAATACCCCACGTCCGTCCGCAGCTGGTCGCGCCGCGTGGCGTTGGCGGGGCATCCGGGCTTCGGTGAGCACGCTTGCGTCTATCGCTGCGCGGGTCGCGGCTTACGCCGCTCCTACAGAAGCGGCGCGACAGAGCCCGGCCTTGATCGACGGCATCGGCGCTGCCTTCTCTGCGCAGCCCGCGGTCGCGGCTCGCGCCGCTCCTACCCCGAGGAGCAATGCGCCACCCGAACCCGAATCCGAATCCGAATCCCGAATCCCGAATCCCGAATCCGAATTCCGAATTCCGAATTCCGAGTCCCGAGTCCCGAATCCGAACCCTGCACTGTCAACGTACAAGTGCATCAAACGGCTTGAACACGTCCCGAATCACCTTGTCGGCCAGCTCTGGCATCCC
>NZ_JBDGIR010000013.1:0-84203 GCF_057657315.1 Lysobacter sp. Soil_C_15 | reverse complement strand
GAGCAGGCCGAGGCCGAGCGTCTGGCCGCGGAACAAGCCGAAGCCGAGCGCCTGGAGGCCGAACGTGTCGCGGCCGAGCAGGCCGAGGCCGAGCGTCTGGCCGAAGAAGAGCGTCTGGAATACGAGCGTCTCGAAGCCGAGTACGCCGCCGAAGCCCAGCGCGCCGAAGCCGAACGTATCGCGGCCGAACAGGCCGAGGCCGAGCGCCTGGCTGCCGAACGCGCCGAGACCGAACGCCTGGAAGCCGAACGCCTCGCCGCCGAACAGGCCGAAGCCGAGCGCCAGGCGGCGGAACAAGCCGAAGCCGAACGCCTGGAAGCCGAACGTGTCGCCGCCGAGCAGGCCGAAGCCGAGCGTCTGGCCGCCGAACAGGCCGAAGCCGAACGTCTGGAATACGAGCGCCTGGAGGCCGAATACGCCCAGGCCGAAGCGCCGGCGCAGGATGCGTTCGCGACCGCCGATGCGGTCGAGGCGCCGGCCGCCGAATCCGTCGCCGACGCTGGCGCGAGCGGCGCTACGCTGCTGGCCGCGTTCGACGCCGATCCCGATCCGGACGAGGCGCTGGATCTGAGCGAACTCGACCCCGAACTGGTCGACATCTTCGTCGAGGAAGGCGGGGACCTGCTCGACCACTCCGACGGTCTGCTGGCGCAACTGCGCGAAACCCCGAGCGAGCGCGAGCCGCTGGTCGGCCTGCAACGCGACCTGCACACCCTCAAGGGCGGCGCGCGCATGGCCGGCATCATGGCCGTGGGCGAACTCGGCCACGTCATGGAATCGCTGCTCGAGTCGGTGGTCGACCACCGCACCGAACTCGGCCGCGACGGCATCGTCCTGCTCGAGCGCGGTTTCGATCGCCTGCATGCGATGGTCACCCGGGTCGGCGCGCGCCGCGCGCTGGCCATGCCGGCGACCCTGATCGCCGCCTTCGACGCGCGTTCGCGCGGCGAAGCCCTGCCGTTCCTGGCCGCAGCCGTCGCCGAACCGGCGCGCGCGAGCGCGCCGGCGGCGCAGCCCGCGCAGCCGGCGATCGAAGGCGGCCTCAAGCCGCTGTCGGCGCCGATCAGCGAAGCGCCGCTCAACGACGACGACGACATCGGCGTGCGCGCACCGCAGGAGCAGGTGCGCATCCGCGCCGACCTGCTCGACCGTCTGGTCAACTACGCCGGCGAAGTGGCGATCTACCGCGCCCGCCTGGAGCAGCAGCTGGGCGCGTTCCGCGGCGCGATCGCGGAAATGGCCCAGACCAACCTGCGTATGCGCGACCAGTTGCGCCGCCTGGAAATCGAGACCGAAGCGCAGATCATCGCCCGCTACCAGCGCGAGGGCGAGGCCGGCGACCAGGCCTTCGATCCGTTGGAACTCGACCGCTTCTCGACCTTGCAGCAGCTGTCGCGCGCGCTGACCGAATCGGCGGCCGACCAGACCAGCCTGCAGAACACCCTCGACGACCTCACCCGTCAGTACGAAACCCTGCTGCTGCAGCAGTCGCGGGTCAGCTCGGAACTGCAGGAAGGCCTCATGCGCACGCGCATGGTGCCGTTCGACACCCTGCTGCCGCGCCTGCGCCGCGTGGTCCGCCAGGCCTCCAGCGAGCTCGGCAAGCAGGTCGCGCTGAAGCTGGAAGGCACCCAGGGCGAACTCGACCGCAACGTGCTCGAACGCATGACCGCGCCGCTGGAGCACATGCTGCGCAACGCGGTCGCGCACGGCCTGGAGCGGCCGGAGCAGCGCCGCGCCGCCGGCAAGGCGGACGAAGGCACGGTGCGCATCGCGGTGCGCCGCGAAGGGTCCGAAGTCGTGCTGGAAGTGGCCGACGACGGCGCCGGCCTGGACCGCGCGGCGATCCGCCGCCGCGGCGAAGAGCGCGGCCTGATCCGCAGCGATGCGGTGCTGTCCGACGCCGACCTGGACGCGCTGATCCTGGAGCCGGGCTTCTCCACCGCCGACGAGGTCAGCCGCCTGGCCGGCCGCGGCGTCGGCATGGACGTGGTCGCCAGCGAAGTGCGCCAGCTCGGCGGCACCCTCGACATCCATTCCCGCCCCGGCCTGGGCGTGCATTTCACCCTGCGCCTGCCGCAGACCCTGGCGGTCACCCAGGCGGTGTTCGTGCGCATCGGCGACTCCACCTTCGCCGTGCCGATCGCCTCGGTGCGCGGCGTCGGCCGGCTCTCGCGCGAACTGCTCGAGCAGGGCGAGGTGGCCTACCGCTACGGCGGCGAGGACTACCCGGTCCACGACCTGGGCCTGCTGGTCGGCCACGCGCCGGCCAAGGCCGAAGGCCAGCTGCAGATGCCTTTGCTGCTGATCCGCTCGGGCGACCTGCGCGCCGCGGTGTCGGTCGACCAGGTGGTCGGCAACCGCGAAATCGTGGTCAAGCCGGTCGGTCCGCAGGTGGCTTCGGTGCCGGGCATCTTCGGCGCGACCATCATGGGCGACGGCCGCGTGGTGGTGATCCTCGACGTCGCGCCGCTGGTGCGCCGGCGTACCGTGCTGCTGCAGGACTTCGCCCAGGCCGCGGCGCCGCCGCCGGCTCCGGCCGAACACCGTCGCGTGCCGCTGGTGATGGTGGTCGACGACTCGGTCACCATGCGCAAGGTCACCGGCCGCGTGCTGGAACGCCACAACTTCGAGGTCATGACCGCGAAGGACGGCGTCGATGCGCTCGAGCGCATGGCCGAGCGCGTGCCCGACCTGATGCTGCTCGACATCGAAATGCCGCGCATGGACGGCTACGAGCTGGCCACCCAGATGAAGGCCGACGCGCGCATGCGCGAGGTGCCGATCGTGATGATCACCTCGCGTACCGGCGAGAAGCACCGCCAGCGCGCGTTCGAGATCGGCGTCGAGCGCTACCTCGGCAAGCCCTACCAGGAACCGGAATTGATCCGTAACGTGTACGAACTGCTTGGAATTTCCCGTAGTCATGGCTGAAGCGGAACGTCGCGTAGCGTTGTTGGCGCGGGCCGGCGTGGCCCGCGACCGTTTGCGCAGTGCGCTCGGCGATGCCGGCGCGAACCTGGTGCTGGAAGGCGACCCGACCTCGCTGGATCCGGCCGCGCTCGACGCGGCCGACCCGGACGTGGTCGTGGTCGTGCTCGATCCCGCCACCGAGGATGCGCTGGACCGGTTCGAAGCGGTGCTGGTCGATCCTTCGATCGAAGTGCTGTTCGAAGAGGCCGAGCTGACCGTGGCCCGCGAGGGCTGGGACGAGGCGCGCTGGGCGCGCCATCTGGCCGCCAAGCTGCACCGGCACGACGACGTGCTGCCGCCCGGGCGCGAGCCCGAGCCGGAGCCCGAGCCGATGTTCTCCGCCGACGCATTCCAGCGTCCTAGCTCGCCGGCCTCGGCCCTGGCCCAGGACGTGCAGACGATCGACTTCGATCCGGCGTCCAGCGAGATGCCGCAGGATCCCTCGGCGTTCATCGCCGCCGAACAGATCGGCGAATTGTCGCGGCTGGCTCCGCCGCCGCGCTCCAGCGAAGCGCCGGCGGACGATGCATCGGATCCGCCGGCCGCCGAGCCGGCGGGCGAATTCGACATCGGCCGCCTGACCCTGGAAGCGATCGAGACCCAGTCCGCCGTGCCGGGCCAGCCGACGCCGTACGTGGGCGAGCCGGAATGGAACGACCAGCGGATCGACGCCGGCCAGATCGAGGTCGAGTACCTGGATGCGGGCCTCAGCGAGGCCGGGCTCGCCGAATCGAAGTTCGGCGAGCTGGAGCTTGCCGATCTGGAGCAGGCCGGTCTGGAGCAGGCCGACCCGGCGCAGACTGAGCGGGAGCGCATCGACGCCGGGCAGGCGCCGGTCGCCGACACGCCGCTGGAGCTGGACGACATCGGCGACATCGCCGCCTGGCAGCCGCCCAGCCATCGCCTGGACGACGAACTGGTCGATCTGGACCGCAAGTTCGCCGACGCCGGCACCTCGATCGAGCTGGAAGAGGACGCGCATTCGGCGTCGTCCGCCGCCTCCGGCTCGGTCGCGCCGATCGATTTCGACGATGGCCGCGGCGGCGATGCCGGCGCCGAAGCCCAGTCCTTCGCCGGCGGTTTCGACTTCGATTTCGCCACCGATCCGCTGCCGACGGAAAAGGCCGCCGCACCGCCGCCGCCGGCGGTGCCGGACTGGTCCTTCAGCGACGAGGCCAGCCTGATCGGCGCGGCCAGCGGCCAGTCGCCGGCGCCGACCGCGCCGGGTCTGGACGCGCACGATCTGGAAGAGATCGAGCGGCGCATTTCCGGCCTGGAACTGGTCGACGACCGCGCCCCGGCGTCGACCCGCAGCGGTGCGGTGCTGGTGTTGGCCGGCATCGGCGGCCCCGACGCGGTGCGCCAGTTGCTCGGCGCGCTGCCGGAGAACTTCGGTCGCCCGGTGCTGGTCCAGCAACGCCTCGACGGCGGCCGTTACGACCGTTTGGTAGCGCAGATGCAGCGCGCGACGCCGGTGCTGGTCAAGCTCGCCGAACCCGGCGCGCGCACCATCGACGGGGTGATCTACATCCTGCCGGCCGGCGTCGGCGTGGATGCCGGCGACAGCGGCATCCAGTTCGTCGAGGACGGCGGCGAGGTGCTGGACGCCTTGCCGGCCGCGGACAGCGCGGTGCTGTTGTTCAGCGGCGCCGACCCGGCCCAGGTCGACGCGGCGATGAAGCTGGCCGTGCACGGCGCATTGGTGCTCGGCCAGGCGCCCGACGGCTGCTACGACGCCGCCGCGGCGACCGCGGCGATCGCGCGCGGCGCCGGCCAGGGCCAGCCGGCCGAACTGGCGGCCAAGCTGGCCGCGCGCTGGTCGACCCGCAGCCCGCTGTAAAGCGCCGCGCGCCGCTGCGGCGGCGCCCGGCAATGCCGCGGCCTCGGGCCGCGGCCTGCATCAACGTCCGGCAGCATCCCGCTGCCGCAGCAGCACCGTAAGGCCGCGCGACCCGCGGCGAGGACGCGAGCGATGTCGAACGACGACCTGCAACACCCGGCCACCGAGAGCGCAAGCCAGGCCGACATCCGCGGCGTGTTGATCCAAGTGGCCGGCGCGCGCCTGCTGCTGCCCAACGCGACCATCGCCGAGGTGCTGTCGTACGCGCCGCCGGCGCCGGTCGAAGGCGCGCCGCGCTGGTTGCTGGGTCGGATCCGCTGGCGCGGCTGGCAGCTGCCGTTGATCGCGTTCGGCGAACTGTCCGGGCTGGCCTCCGAACAGGGCGGCCTGGGCAGCAAGGTGGTCGTGCTCAAGGCGCTCAGCGCGGCCTCGCGCCTGCCTTACTTCGCCCTGCTGACCCAGGGCTTCCCGCGCCTGGTGACGGTATCGAGCCAGGCCTTGCTGGTCGATGGGGTCGAAGACGAAATCCTCCCCCACGGCGTGCAAGCGCGCGTGCTGCTCAACGACGACCGCGCCCTGCTGCCCGACCTGGAAGCGGTCGAGGCCTTGATCGGCGAAGCGCTCGCGCAGGCGGCGTGAACCGCGACGCCGCGCAGGCGCCGCCAGCGAACGCGCCCAAGCGCTACGCCTCGGTCGATGCGCTGCGCGGCCTGACCGTCGCGGCGATGCTGCTGGTCAACAATCCAGGCGACTGGGGCCATGTCTACGCGCCGCTGCTGCACGCGCAGTGGCACGGCTTCACCCCGACCGACCTGGTGTTCCCGATGTTCCTGTTCATCGTCGGGGTATCGATCTCGCTTGCGCTGATGCCGCGGCGCGAAGCCGGCGCCGCGCCGGCGACGTTGTTGCGTCCTGCGCTGTGGCGCGCCGCGCGCATCGTCGGCCTCGGCTTGCTGCTGCACCTGTGCGCGATGTGGGCGACCGGGAACGAGGCCCTGCGCCTGCCCGGCGTGCTGCAGCGGATCGGCCTGTGTTTCGCCGCGGCGGCGCTGATCGCGCTGTATCTGCCGGCGCGAGCGCAATGGCTCGGTTTCGCGGCCTTGCTCGGCGGCTATGCCTGGCTGATCGCCGGCGGCGGCAGCGATGCGCCGTTCGAGAACATCGCCAGTCGTCTCGACCATGCGCTGTTCGGCGTCCACGTGTACCAGATCGATCCGGCCAGCGGCCGCGGCCACGATCCCGAAGGCCTGGTCTCGACCCTCGGCGCCCTGGCCACCACCGTGCTCGGCCTGCGCGCCGGCGATTGGCTGCGCCGCGGCGACCTGCGCGCCCTGCTGGCGGCCGGCGCGTTGGCGCTGGCCGCGGGCTGGGCGCTGGGGCAGTGGCAGCCGATCAACAAGAACCTGTGGACCCCGGCCTACGCGCTGTGGGCCGGCGGCTGGTCGTGCTGGATCCTGGCCCTGTGCCACCGCCTGATCGACGTGCGCGGTTGGCCGCCGCTGGGGCGCAGTTTCGGCGTCAACGCGATCGCCGCCTATGCCGGCTCGGCCCTGCTGCTGTACGCCTTGATCGGGCTGGGCTGGCTGGAGCCGATCTACCGCCACGGCTTCGCCGACTGGATGACGCCGCGCTTCGGGCCGTACCTGCCCTCGCTGGCCTTCGCCCTGGTCTTCGTCGCGCTGTGGTGGGGCGTGGTGACCGTGCTCGACCGGCGCCGGATCTATTTCAAGATCTGAACGCCGCTGCCGGTGGGTTGCGGCAGAGGGCGACCGCCATAGCCTCGGTCGGCGACAGCAACAGCAACAGCAACAGCAAATCCCCCGCGCCCGCTGCGCAGGCGCCGCCCCCTTTTTCAAAGGGGGCAACAGCCGTTCGCCGCGGTGCCGTTCCCTCCCTTCAAAGGGGGCAACAGCCGTTCGCCGCGGTGCGGTTCCCCCCTTTGAAAAAGGGGGGCTAGGGGGGATTTGCTTTTGGCTCTCCAGCGCAACGTAGAGTTCGTCCCCAACGGTTCGCTCATATGCCGCTTGCCGAGTCGGCAAACCGCTCCGAGCGGTTCACGCCAGATCGCCGAACCGCGCCTGCAGCGCCGCGATCGCGGCCAGGCCGGCGGTTTCGGTGCGCAGGATGCGCGGCCCCAGGCGCAGGCCCTGGAACCCGGCGTCGCGCAGCTGCTGGCGGTCCAGCGGCGACCAGCCGCCTTCCGGGCCGATCGCCAGGACCACCGGCGCGGCCAGGTCGACCGCGAGCGTGGCGAAGGCCAGTTCGCCCTCGGGGTCTAGGATCAGGCGCAGACCGCCCGGGGCCAGCGCCGCCAGGGTCGCCGCCAGCGCGCGCGGCGCGGCGACCTGCGGCACGCGCGCGCGGCCGCTTTGTTCGCAGGCCGAGGCGACCACGCTGCGCCAGTGCGCCAGGCGTTTCTCCGCGCGCGCCTCGTCGAGCTTGACCTCGCTGCGCTGCGACCACAGCGGCTGCACCTGGGCCACGCCGAGCTCGGTCGCCTTCTGCAGGATCAGGTCCATCTTCTCGCCGCGGGCGATGCCCTGCAGCAGCACCAACTGCAGCGGCGATTCGCGCTCGACCGCTTGCACCGACTCGATCGCCACCCGCAGCTCGCGCTTGCCCAACGCGGCGATGCGGCCGTGGTAGTCGTTGCCGTCGCCGTTGAACAACACGCAGGCATCGCCGACCTGATGCCGCAGCACCCGCGCCAAGTGGGTGGCCGGCGCTTCCGGCAGCGCGATCTCGCGGCCGGCGCCCAGATCGGCGTCGACATGGACTCGGGTCAGGCGCATGCGTCGGCCTCCTGTACGGCGTGGTCGATCGCCTCGCGGGTGGTGCGGGCGAGCAGCTCCAGCGCTTCTTCGTCGATCGAGTACGGCGGCATCCAGTACAGGATGTCGCCGAGCGGGCGCAGCAGCACGCCGCGTTCGAGCGCGGCGCGGTAGGCGCGCAGGCCGATCCGCGCGGCCGGGTCGAACGGGCTGCGCTTGTCGCCGCCGCGGGTCAGTTCGAAGGCGACGATCATGCCGGCCTGGCGCACGTCGGCGACCTGCGGGTGGTCGGCGAAGCCGGCCGCGGCGCGGGCCATGCGCGCGGCGGTGGCGCGATTGCGCACCACGATGTCGTCGTCGCGGAAGATGTCCAGCGTCGCCAGCGCCGCGGCGCAGGCCAAGGGATTGCCGGTGTAGCTGTGCGAATGCAGGAAGGCGCGTTCGCGCGAGTCGTCGAGGAAGCCGTCGTAGATCGATTGGGTGGTCAGCACCGCCGCCAGCGGCAGCGCGCCGCCGGTCAGGCCCTTGGACAGGCACAGCAGGTCCGGCATGACCCCGGCCTGTTCGCTCGCGAACATCGTGCCGGTGCGGCCGAAGCCGACCGCGATCTCGTCGGCGATCAGGAACACCCCGTGCGTATCGCACAGCCCGCGCGCCAGGCGCAGATAGGACGGGTCGTGCATGCGCATGCCGCCGGCGCACTGCACCCGCGGCTCCAGGATCAGCGCGCAGACTTCGCCGGCATGGCGTTCGAGCAGATCGCGCAAAGCCGCGGCGGCGACCTGGGCGCGTTCGGCCGGGCTCTGGCCCGGCTCGGCCAGGTAGGCGTCCGGCGAGGGCGCGAACAGGGCTTGCGCCAGCAGCGGCGCGTAGATGCGCCGGTACAGCGGGATATCGCCGACCGCCAGCGCGCCCAGGGTCTCGCCGTGGTAGCCGTTCTCCAGGGCGATGAACTTGGTCCGGCCCTCGACGCCGCGGTTGCGGAACCAGTGGAAGGCCATCTTCAATGCCACCTCGACCCCGGCCGAGCCGTTGTCGGCGTAGAACACTTTGCCCAGCGGCGCACGCCCGTCCTGGCGCGGCGCGATCGCCAGCAGGCGCTCGGCCAGTTCCACCGCCGGCGCGTGCGAGCAGCCGGCCAGGATCACGTGTTCCAGGGTCCGCGCCTGGGCCGCGATGGCCTCGGCGATGCGCGGCTCGGCGTGGCCGAACAGGTTGGTCCACCAGCTGGAAATCGCATCCAGATAGCGGCGCCCGTCGCGGCCGATCAGCCACGGGCCGCGGCCGCTGGCGATCGGCAGCAAGGGCAGGGTATGGGGGTGTTCGCGCATCTGGGTGCAGGGGTGCCACAGCACCGCCAGATCGCGTTCGCGCCAGGCCTGCGCCGCGTCGGCGGCGCCCGGCTCTGTTAGCATCGTGGGGTCGTGAGTGATCTCTCGCATTCCCCCATTATCGTGCCTTTCCGCTCCCCGCTCATGCCCGGAGCCGCGCCATGACCCGGCGGCTGCCGATCATCCACCAGATCACCGAGCACGAGGCCGGCCCGTACCGGCTGGAACGGCTCGACCTGGAGTTCTCCAACGGCGAACGCCGGCGCTACGAGCGCCTGCACGGCCGCGGCCACGGCGCGGTGGTGGTGGTGCCGATGCTGGACGAGGACACCGTGCTGCTGGTGCGCGAATACGCCGCCGGCGTGCACCGTTACGAGCTGGGCCTGGTCAAGGGCCGGATCGACGAAGGCGAGACCCCGCTGCAGGCCGCCGACCGCGAGCTCAAGGAAGAGGCCGGCTACGGCGCGCGTTCGCTGACCGTGCTGCGCTCGCTGACCCTGGCGCCGACCTATATGAGCCATCAGGCGCAACTGGTGCTGGCGCGCGATCTCTACCCCGAGCGCCTGCCCGGCGACGAGCCGGAGGAACTCGAAGTGGTGCCGTGGAAGCTCGACGACCTGCACGAGCTGATCCTGCGCGAAGACTTCTCCGAAGGCCGCAGCATCGCCGCGCTGTTCATCGCCCGCGAATGGCTGCGCAACGGCCAGCCGCATCCGGAGCCGGCGGCATGAGCGCGGCGCCCGCGCCGCTGCTGTCCGCGGCCCAGGTCGAGGGCGCGATTTCGATCGCCCGCGCCGCGGCCGCGGCGATCCTGCAGGTCTACGACGGCGAGTTCGAAGTCGAGCGCAAGTCCGACGCCTCGCCGGTCACCGCGGCCGACCTGGCCGCGCATCATCTGATCCTTGACGGACTGGCCGAGCTGACCCCGGACATTCCGGTGCTGTCGGAGGAGTCCGCGCACGAGGTCGATGCCGAGCAGCGCCGCGCCTGGCCGCGGCTGTGGCTGGTCGATCCGCTCGACGGCACCCGCGAGTTCGTCAAGCGCAACGGCGAGTTCTCGGTCAACCTGGCCCTGATCGACCACGGCGTGGCGGTGTTCGGCCTGGTGCTGGCGCCGGTCGGCGGCGCGCTGTGGCACGCCCAGCGCGGCGGCCCGGCGTATCGCCGCGACGGCGACGCCGAGCGCGAGATCCGGGTGCGTTCGCCGGCGGCGCGGCCGCTGCGGGTGGCCGCCAGCCGCTCGCATTTCAGCGAGCACAGCGAACAATTCATGGTCCGCGCGCATCGCGCCGCGCCGGACGGCATCCGCATGGTCAGCCTCGGCTCGTCGCTGAAGTTCTGCCGCATCGCCGAAGGCGAACTGGACCTGTATCCGCGCTTCGGTCCGACCAGCGAATGGGACACCGCCGCCGGCCAATGCGTGCTCGAGGCCGCCGGCGGCGCGCTGGTGGACCCGCAGGGGCGGCCGTTCCGCTACAACCAGCGCGCGCATATTCTCAACGGCGACTTCGTCGCCCTCGGCGATCGCGATCTGCCGTGGAAGGAGTGGCTCGATGGCTGAAGTGCTGCAACTGCCGCCGGGCATCGCCGGCCTGCTGGCGATCATGGCCCGGCTGCGCGACCGCGACGGCGGTTGCCCCTGGGACATCGAACAGACCTTCGCCACGATCGCGCCGTACACGATCGAGGAGGCCTACGAGGTCGCCGACGCGATCGACCGCCAGGACCTGGCCTCGCTCAAGGACGAACTCGGCGACCTGCTGTTGCAGGTGGTGTTCCATGCCCGGATGGCCGAGGAGCAGGGCGCGTTCGCCTTCGACGATGTGGTCGCGGCGATCAGCGACAAGATGGTGCGCCGGCATCCGCATGTGTTCGGCGACGCCAGCTTCGAGGACTCCGAGGCCCAGACCGTGGCCTGGGAAGAGCAGAAGCGGCGCGAGCGCGAGGCGGCGGGCGAGGCCGACACTTCGGTGCTGGCCGGCATCGCCCGCGGACTGCCGGAATGGCAGCGCGCGGTGAAGCTGCAAAAGCGCGCCGCCACGGTCGGCTTCGACTGGCCCGACGTGCGCCCGGTGATCGCCAAGCTGCACGAAGAGATCGAGGAAGTGCGGGTCGAATTCGACGCGGTCGCCGCCGCGCCGGACGACGCGCAGGCGCGCGACCGGCTGGAGGACGAAATCGGCGACCTGCTGTTCGTCTGCGCCAATCTCGCCCGTCACGGCAAGGTCGACGTCGGCGCCGCGCTGCGCCGCGCCAACCTGAAGTTCGAACGCCGCTTCCGCAGCATGGAAGTGCTGGCGGCGCAGGACGGCCTGTCCCTGGCCGAGCTGCCGCTGGAAGGTCAGGACGCTTACTGGGACCAGGCCAAGCGCGCCGAACGCGACGACTGAGCGCATGCTCAAGACCATGGCGCTGTTCGTGCTGACCGCGCTGGCGGAGATCGTCGGCTGTTACCTTCCGTATCTATGGCTGCGCAAGGCCGGCAGCGTCTGGCTGCTGCTGCCGGCCGCAGCCGCGCTGGCCGCGTTCGCCTGGCTGCTGACCCTGCATCCGACCGCATCGGGCCGGGTCTATGCGGCCTACGGCGGGGTCTACGTCAGCGTCGCGATCTTCTGGCTGTGGTGGGTCGACGCGGTGCGGCCGACGCGCTGGGACCTGCTCGGCGCCGGGCTGTGCCTGGCCGGCATGGCGGTGATCATGTTTGCGCCGCGCGGCGCTTGATTCGCCGCCCGAGCGGGTTCAGGATCGGGCGGTACGGATGCGCCACGACCGGAGGGACCATGGCCGACCGTTTCGCCAGTTTCCGCGAGTTCTACCCGTTCTATCTCAGCGAGCACAGCAACCGCACCAGCCGCCGGCTGCACTTCGTCGGCAGTTGCGGAGTCTTGTTGCTGCTCGCGCTGGCGATCGCGCAGGGGCGGCCTTGGCTGCTGCTGGCGGCGCTGGTGTGCGGCTACGGCTTTGCCTGGATCGGGCATTTCTTCTTCGAGAAGAACCGGCCGGCGACGTTCAAGCACCCGCTGTATTCCTTCGTCGGCGATTGGGTGATGTTCAAGGACATCCTCACCGGCAGGATCAAGTTCTGAGTTTCCACCGGCCGCCGTGCACGGGCCTGCGGCGGCGCTTTCAAGGACGATCGCGATGAGGTTCGCTGTGTTGGGTTGCGCGCTGTTCCTGGCCGCGCTGCCGTCGTTGGCGTCGCCGGCCGCGGCGCCGGACCGGCCGATGCGCAAGTCCGCCTGGCTGGCCGAGGCGATGGACAGCAAGACCTGTCCCATCGTCTCGATCCGCCTGGTCGGCGAGAACCCGCACGCGGCCGGCGACGAGGACACGATCGCCACGATCTGGCGCAGCGCCGAGGACGAACTCGCCGACCTCGATCGCTGGCCGACCCTGTATCTGTCGTTGGCCGGGCGCCCGCTGGCGCTGCGCCGCGTGCCGCCGGCCGGCGACGTCGAAAGCGCGGCGCTGAGCGGCGAGACGCTGCTGCGCTGGTCGGCGTCCAGACAGGGGGTTGCGGCGAGCCTGCGTTTGCGCGCGCCACGCCTGTGGGTGGAGGACGACGGCGCCTGGACCGAGGTCGCGACCGCGCGCATGCGCCAGGCGCGCGCGGCGATGGATGGCGAGAGCACCCGCAGCGTATGGGTCGGTCATTTGACCCTGGTCAGCGCGGCCGGGCGCTGGCAGGCGCCGGTACGGGTGGAGTCGCTGTGCGGGCCCTGAGCCGCTGTTGCCTCAATCCAGGAAGATCAGCCAGGCCGCGACCACGATCAGGGCGAAGCCGGCCCAATGGTTCCACTTCAAGGGCTCGCCGAGGTACCAGGCGGAGAAGCCGGCGAACACCAGCAGGGTGATCACCTCCTGCATGCCCTTGAGCTGGGGCGCCGAATACACCGCGCTGCCGAGCCGGTTGGCCGGCACCTGCAGGCAGTACTCGAACAGGGCGATGCCCCAGCTGGCCGCGATGGCGACGGTCAGCGGCGAGGACTTGTACTTCAGATGTCCGTACCAGGCGAAAGTCATGAAGACATTCGAACCGAGCAACAGCAAGATCGGATACAGACGGTCGGCAAGCATACGGCGGGTTCCAGAGCGGATCGCTCAGCGTAGCGGGAGCCTTCACGGGCCGTCCACCTTGGCGAGGGCACCCTTCACAAAACTGAAGGAATGGAGAGGCTGTATGCAGGGTACGAGAGACGGGGGTCTGGTCCTCATCGTCGAAGACAACCGCAACATCTCCGAAATGGTCGGCGAATACCTGGAAAGTCGCGGATTCGAGGTCGATTACGCCGCCGACGGCGTGGACGGCTACCGCCTCGCCACCGAGAACAGCTACGACGTGGTCGTGCTCGACCTGATGCTGCCGCGGATGGACGGCATCGAGGTATGCAAGAAGCTGCGTGAAGAGGCCCGCAAGTCGACCCCGGTGCTGATGCTGACCGCCCGCGACACCCTGGACGAGAAGCTGACCGGTCTCAGCGCCGGCGCCGACGACTACCTGACCAAGCCGTTCGCGATCCAGGAGCTGGAAGCGCGCCTGCGCGCCCTGATCCGGCGCGAACGCCGCCAGGTCGGCGGCGAGGTGCTGAAAGTCGCCGACCTGGTGCTGGACCCGGCCAGCCTGCGGGTGACCCGCGGCGGCAGCGAACTGCAGCTCTCGCCGATCGGCCTGCGCCTGTTGACCATCCTGATGCGCGAATCGCCGCGCGTGGTCAGCCGGCAGGAGATCGAGCGCGAGATCTGGGGCAACGGGCTGCCCGACTCGGACACCTTGCGCAGCCATCTCTACAATCTGCGCAAGACCATCGACAAACCTTTCGACAAGCAACTGCTGCATACGGTGCAGAGCGCCGGCTATCGCGTTGCGGACATCTCGCAGCCGCCGGACTGACGTATCGACACCGTGCCGCAAGGGTTACCGCGCAAGATCAAGCTTGCTTTCATCCTGCAAGCCTTGATCGGCAGCGTCGCGATCACGCTGGGCATTCTCCTGGCGGGGTTGGCGGTGCGCCACGTGGTGCTCGAGCAGCGCATGCAGCGCGAGGCCGACGACTACTGGGCCGGGCGCGAGCGCGACCCGAACTACCCCTTGCCGCGGACCTCGACCACCCGCGGCCACTTCGTCGCCGCCGGCGGCAACGACTCGCAGCTGCCGCTGGGGATCCGCAACGTGGATTCGGGGCTGCACAACCTGCCCGGCGGCGGCCGGGTGGTGCTGGTGGACCGGCGCGAGGCCGGCACCTTCTACATGATCTACGCCACCGACCTGATCGACGAGGCGATCCTCTACACCGGCCTGTTCTCGCTGCTGTTCTCGCTGCTGACCACCTACCTGATCTCCTGGCATACCTACCGCACCTCCAAGCGCCTGGTCTCGCCGGTCAGCTGGCTGGCCAACGTGGTCAGCCAATGGGACCCGCGCGATCCCGACACCAGCCTGATCGAGCCGATCAAATTCCCCTACGACCCCGGCAGCGAAGTGCGCCGGCTGTCGAGCGCGCTCAGCGGCCTGGCCGAACGGGTCAGCGACTTCGTCCAGCGCGAGCGCGACTTCACCCGCGACGCCAGCCACGAGCTGCGCACCCCGCTGACGGTGATCCGGGTCGCCACCGACCTGATGCTGGCCGACCCGGACACGCCGGTGCGCGCGCAGCGCTCGCTGCTGCGGGTGCAGCGCGCCGGCCGCGACATGGAGGCGGTGATCGACGCCTTCCTCATCCTGGCCCGCGAATCCGACGTCGAGCCGCAGTCGGAAGAGTTCGCGGTGCGCGACATCGTCGACAACGAGATGGAACGGCTGCTGCCTTTGCTCAACGGCAAGCCGGTCGAGCTGCACCTGTACGACGAGGGCGGTCCGCGCCTGGTCGCGCCGCCGCATGCGCTGGGGGTGATGATCGGCAACCTGCTCAGCAACGCGGTGCGCTTCACCGACCAGGGCCGGATCGACGTGCGCCTGAGCCGCGACAGCGTCGAGATCCGCGACACCGGCATCGGCATGTCGGTGGAGACCCTGACCAAGGCCTTCACTCCGTTCTACCGCGCCGATTTCTCCTCCGGCGACGGCAAGGGCATGGGCCTGTCGATCGTGCGCCGGCTGGGCGAGCGCTTCGGCTGGCCGGTGACCCTGACCAGCGCGCCGGGCCAGGGCACCACCGCGGTGATCCGGTTCCGTCCCGGCAGCGCCACCGTCAGCTTCGGCCCGCCGCCGCGCCGGCCCGAACTGTGAATGTCGCGCCCGCGCCGGGCGCCGGCGCCTGCGACGGTTTCGCCGCGATCCGAATCCTTGGGCAGATCGTTCGTGCGCGTCGGCGCGACGGCGCCGCCGCTTCGATCCCGGCTGAACCGTCGCTGCGCCGCCGCGTCCGTGCCGCCGTCGCCGACCGCGCCGGTGTCAACCGCATTCAGCCTCGTGCGTTGGCGCCTGCATAACCATCGAAACCAGCCCCATGAGCGCAGCCAAGCCGTCCTCCCCGTCCCGACCGACTGCCGCCGCGCGGCCGCGCAAGTCGCCCTGGCCGCAACGGTTGCTGATCGCGGCGGTGCTGGCGGCGCTGGCCGGCGGCGGCTGGTACTACTACCGCAAGCACAACGCCGCCGAAGCGGCCGGCGCCTACCGCACCGCCAAGATCGAGCGCGGCGACATCCGGGTGGCGATCTCGGCCACCGGCGCGCTGGCGGCGATCTCGACCGTCGACGTCGGCAGCCAGATCTCCGGCCAGGTCACCGACGTGCTGGTCGATTACAACGACCGGGTCAGCAAGGGCCAGGTGATCGCGCGCATCGACCCGGCCACCTACGAGGCGCAGATCGCCCAGGGCTCGGCGCAGATCGAGAACGCGCGCGCCGGCCTCGCCACCGCCCAGGCCACCCTGCGCAACGCCGAGCTCGATTACCAGCGCAAGGCCGAACTGGCGGCCAAGCAACTGGTCTCGCGCAGCGACGCCGATCTGGCCCGCGCCGCGCGCGACCAGGCCCGCGCCCAGCTCAACGGCGCCCAGGCCCAGATCCAGCAGCAGATCGCCTCGACCCAGACCACCCGGCTCAACCTGCAGCGCACGGTGATCCGCGCGCCGGTCGACGGCGTGGTCCTGACCCGCAGCGTCGAGCCCGGCCAGACCGTGGCCGCCAGCCTGCAATCGCCGGTGCTGTTCCAGATCGCCGAGGATCTGTCGAAGATGGAGATCGTGCTGGCGATCGACGAGGCCGACATCGGCCAGGTCAAGGCCGGCCAGGGGGTGAACTTCACCGTCGACTCCTTCCCCGACCGACGCTTCCGCGGCCAGGTGCAGCAGGTGCGGCTGTCGGCGACCAACACCAGCAACGTCATCACCTACCCGGTGGTGGTCTCGGTCGACAACCCCGATGGCGCGCTGCTGCCGGGCATGACCGCCAACGCCGAGATCGAAGTCAGCCGCCGCGACGACGTGTTGCGGGTCAGCAACGCAGCGCTGCGCTACAAACCGGCCGACGAAGACGCCGCAGGCGCCGGCAACGCCGGCCCGAACGGCGGCGTGCGCGGCGGCCTCGGCAACGATCTGCCGCAGGTGGCGCAGGCGCTGAAGCTGACCGCCGAACAGCAGGCCGCGTTCGACGCCGCCCTGGCGCAGATGAAGCAGCGCATGGCCGCGCGCACCGCGGCGCCGGCGGCCAGCGCCGGCGGGCCGCCGGGCGGCGGCGCGCCGATCATCATCGGCGGCCGCGGGCCGGGCGGCGGAGGCGGCAACAACAACCGCAACCGCAGCGGCGGCGCGATGTCCGGCGCCGCGCGCCAGCGCGTGCTGGAACGCTTCAACCAACAGTTCGGCGCCTTCCGCGGCCTGCTCGACGACGGCCAGCGCGCGCGCTGGGATGCGCAGATCGCCAACCTGGTGACCGCGCGCCGGGTGCCGCTGTACAAGCTGGTCGGCGGCAAGCCCGAGCCGGTGGTGGTGCGGGTCGGGGTCAGCGACGGCAGCTGGACCGAGGTTTCCGGCAACGTGCGCGAAGGCGACGAGATCGTGGTCGGCAGCGGACGCACCGCTCCATGAGCGAGCTCGCCGATACCCATCCGGTGATCGAGACCCGCGCGCTGGGCAAGGTCTATTCGCCCGGCAGCGAGGCCGAGGTGATCGCCTTGCACGGCGTCGACCTGACCATCGCGCGCGGCGAGTTCGTCGCGATCATGGGGCCGTCGGGTTCGGGCAAGTCGACCCTGATGAACCTGATCGGCTGCCTGGATACGCCCAGCAGCGGCACTTACCTGTGCGACGGCGTCGACATCGCCAGCCTGGACGCGGAAGAGCGCGCGATCCTGCGCCGCGACAAGATCGGCTTCGTGTTCCAGGGCTTCAACCTGCTGCCGCGGATGAACGCGCTGGAGAACGTGGCCATGCCGATGGGCTATGCCAACGTGCCGCGCGAGGAACGCCTGCAGCGCGCCCAGGCGGCGTTGCAAGCGGTCGGCCTGGGCGGCCGCGCCGGGCACCGGCCGAGCGAGCTGTCCGGCGGCCAGCAGCAGCGCGTGGCGATCGCCCGTGCGCTGATCAACCGGCCGCCGATCCTGCTCGCCGATGAGCCGACCGGCGCGCTCGACACCCGCACCGGCGAGGAGATCCTGGCCCTGTTCAAGCGCCTGCAGGCCGAACACCACACCGTGGTGCTGATCACCCACGACCCGGACGTGGCCGCGCACGCCGGCCGCACCTTCGTCATGCGCGACGGCGAGCTGCACGAGCAGGAGGCCGGCGGATGAACTTCCTCGAAGTGCTGCGCACGGCGGTGTTCGCTCTGCGAGGCAATTGGCTGCGCAGCGCGCTGACCTCGCTGGGCGTGATCATCGGCATCGCCGCGGTGATCGTGATGGTCTCGGTCGGGCAGGGCACCCAGTCGGAAATCGACAAGCTGGTGTCGGGGCTGGGTTCGAACCGGCTCGACATCAGCTCGGGAGGCGGCGGCCGCGGCACCGGAGGCGTGCGTCTGAGCGCGTCGAGCTTCTTCACTCTCACCGAAGCCGACGCCGAGGCGATCGGCAACGAGATCGGCGAAGTGCAGTACGTCGCCGCTTCGCTGCGCGGCGGCACTCAGGCGGTGTACGCCGAGAACAACTGGTCGACCCAGTGGCAGGGCGTGCAGGCCGACTTCTTCGACATCAACGGCTGGGCCATCGCCTCCGGCGCGGCGTTCGAAGCGCGCGACTACGGCAGCGGCGCCAAGTCGGTGATTCTCGGCGAGACCGTGCGCCGCGAGCTGTTCGGCGACGAGGACGCGATCGGCCAGACCGTGCGCCTGGGCCGGGTGCCGTTCACCGTGGTCGGCACGCTCAAGCCCAAGGGCCAGGGCGGCTTCGGCCAGGACCAGGACGACGTGGTCCTGGTGCCGCTGGAGACCGGGCGCCGGCGCCTGCTCGGCGCGATGGGCCTGCCGACCGGCGCGGTGATGCAGATCGCGGTCGGAGTGGGCCGCGCCGAGGACGTGGCCTACGCGCAGGAGCAGATCGAAAGCCTGCTGCGCCAGCGCCACCGGATCCAGCCCGGCGCCGACGACGATTTCAGCGTGCGCAACATCGCCGAAGTGGTCGCGACCCGCACCCAGACCACCCGGCTGATGTCGCTGCTGCTCGGCGCGGTGGCGACGATTTCGCTGATCGTCGGCGGCATCGGCATCATGAACATCATGCTGGTCTCGGTGACCGAGCGGATCCGCGAGATCGGCCTGCGCATGGCGGTCGGCGCCGGGCCCGGCGACATCCGCCGCCAGTTCCTGGCCGAGGCGATGCTGATCTCGCTGATCGGCGGCGCGCTGGGCATCGCGATCGGCGTGGCCGGCACCTTGCTGGTGAGCAAGTTCGGCGCCCTGCCGGTGGCCTTGAACGGCCAGGTGATCGGCCTGGCGGCGGGGTTCTCGATCGCCACCGGCCTGTTCTTCGGCTATTACCCGGCGCGCAAGGCCTCGCAGCTGGATCCGATCGAGGCGCTGCGCCAGCAGTGAGCCGCGCCGCGCGCGCGACTACGACCATAGGCACGGGCGCGCGCCGGCGCGCCGTGCCATCGTCCCGGCGACGACCCGGAGCGGAGCGGACATGAGCAAGCGGTGGCTGGCGGTGCTGTGGCTGTGGCCGTTGTTCGCATTCGGCGCTGCGCCGACGCCGACGCCGGCGCCGGACCCGGCGATGGCGACGACGGTGATCGTGCTCGGCGTCGACCACGGCGCTCAACTGGTGTCCGAGCGCGACCGTCCGGCCGCGCTGGATGCGTTCCTGGACCGGGCACGGCCCGATGCGATCTGCATCGAGCGCACCCCCGAGGCGTTCGCTCGCGGCGATTTCTACGAGTTCACCTACGAGGCGCAGGACGTGGCGGTGCCGTTCGCGCGCCGCCACGGCATCGCGTTGTGCCCGATCGATTGGGAGCCGCCGGTCGAGGACCAGAAGCTGGGCTTCGGCCTGGCCCTGGACGCGCCGCCGGAACTGCGTCCGCTCAAGGGCTTCATGGGCTTTCTGAGTTTCGGCCAGGAGGCCTTGCAGCGCGACTTCTTCCATGCCGACGATCCGGCCCGGTTGGACAAGGTCAGGACCTGGGCGGCGACGCCGGCGGCGCGAGCCAGGCACGACCTGCCGCGCCGGTTGTATCTCTACCGCACCTATCTGCAGGCGCAACGCATCGCCGCGGCGGCGCGCGCGCATCCGGGCGGCACGGTGGTGGTGGTGATCGGCGAGTTCCACAAGCACGACATCGAGGCGATTCTCGCCGAGCAGCCCGGCCTGCGCCTGGTCCAGCCCTCGTCGCTGGGACGGCCCGACGCGCGAGCCGTCGAGGCGCACGACCGGCTCGAATACCGGACCGCCGTCGCCAGCTTCAATCTGCTCGGCGTGCAGGCCGCGAGCGGTGCGGTGGATTACGCCTATGTCGGCCGCGCGGTCGCTGCGCTGGAAGCCGCCGGCGCCACGCCGCAATCGCGTTTGTTCCGGCTGCGCCTGGATCGGCTGCAAGGCCGGATCGGCCGCGACGCGGCGATCGCCGGCTACCGCGCCCTCGCCGCCGAGGCCGGCGCGGCGGAGTTCGCCTGGACCGGGGTCAAGGACCCGGCGCGGGTGGATTCCTGGTTCGATCCGTTCGGCAATCTGGACGTGCGCCGGCGCGCCTTGCTGGAGGCGGCGCGCGAGACCCTGGCGGGCGGCGATGGCGCCGGCGCCGACGCGCTGCTGGCGGCCTGCGTCGACGGCCTGAGCCCGCGCCAGCGCGAGCAACTGCGCGGCTATTGGCAGCGCGACATCGCTGCCGCGAAACCGCGCACTTCCCCGTAGGAGCGGCGTCCCACAGGGATTTCCTTGGGTCACAAGCCGCGCCGCCATCTCGCCCGTTCGCCGCGTCTTGGTCCTGCGCCCCTGTAGGAGCGGCGTGAGCCGCGACCGCCATCTAGCCCGTTCGCCGCGTCTTGGTCCTACGCCCCTGTAGGAGCGGCGTAAGCCGCGACCGCCATCTCGCCCGTTCGCCGCGTCTTGGTCCTGCGCCCCCTGTAGGAGCGGCGTAAGCCGCGACCGCCATCTAGCGCGTTCGCCGCGTCTTGGTCCTGCGCCCTTGTAGGAGCGGCACAAGCCGCGACCGCCATCTAGCCCGTTCGCCGCGTCTTGGTCCTGCGCCCCTGTAGGAGCGGCGTGAGCCGCGACCGCCATCTAGCCCGTTCGCCGCGTCTTGGTCCTGCGCCCTTGTAGGAGCGGCACAAGCCGCGACCGCGCTGCTGCGGTCTCGCGGCGTCGTCGTTCGAAGGCTTCCAAAGCTCCAAAGCTCTAAAGCCTCAAAGCAAAGCTTCCGTCCGCAAGCGGTCGGGTCATTTTCTTTGTCCAAGGCGACAAAGTCCCAAGGGATTTCCTGCGGTCAAAAGTAACCAAAGAAAACGCCATGGCTGTTTCGAGTCAAAAGCCACTATGGGACGCAGCCTGCGCGGGGCTGCTCCGCACAGGCCATCCCTGGCCTGGCTGTGCACGGCCCGCCTCCCTGCGGGCCGCCCTCCGGGGCTGCAGGGCGTTCTTGCGAGTTCGGTTCTGCGCCAAGCTCTTTACGCAACGGCAACGGCAACGGCAACGGCGGCTGTGGCCGCGGATGCGATGGCTGCGGCCAGGGCGGTCATCGTCGTTGCCTCGGTTCCGGCGGTATGCGCCGCGGCCCGGACCCTGGGCTGCCGACGGGCCGGCCGGCCGTCGCCGCGGGGGCAGGGTCATCGGGCTTGTGGCAAAATCCCCGGCCGTAGCGGTCTCGGCCGCGTCCGCCTGGCCGTCCGGCCTGACATCGAGATCCTCTGCCATGCCCATCGCCGCGCCGTTCCCACCCGAACGCCCGTGCTGCCGCAGCACGATCGCGACGACGGAGCGCCGGCATGGCTGACGAATACGGGCACCTGCCGCGGGGTCCGGGACGGATCCTGAAGGCCGCGACCTGGTCGTTTCAGGGGCTGCGGGCGGCCTGGCTGCACGAATCCTCGTTCCGGCTCGAGGTCTACCTGTTCCTGGTCCTGGCGCCGGTGGGCTGGTACTTCGGCCAAACCGGGGTCGAGCGGTCGCTGCTGATCGGTTCGATCCTGCTGGTGTTGAGCGTGGAACTGCTCAACTCGGCGGTCGAGGCGGTGATCGAGCGCTACGGCCCGGAGTTCCACGAGCTGGCCGGACGCGCCAAGGACATGGGCTCGGCGGCGGTGTTCGTGCTGTTGATGAACGTGCTGCTGACCTGGGCCGCGATCCTCGGTCCGCGGCTGTGGACCCATCTGATGGGCTGAGCGCCGGGACGGCGCCGGCTCCGTGTTTCTTCCGGCCGCGTCCGCGGCCGCAGGCGCGCCTCGCGGCGCGCCGACCGCGGTTCGCGCCGCGGGTTTTCCGTTATCGACATTCTTTGAGGCAGGCCCCACGTGATTGAATTGCTGACCGATCCGCAAGTCTGGATCACCCTGATCACCCTCAGCGCGATCGAGATCGTGCTCGGCATCGACAACCTGGTGTTCATCTCGATCGCGGTCAGCAAGCTGCCGTTCGACCAGCGCGAGAAAGCGCGCAAGTTCGGCATCGCGGTGGCCTGCATCAGCCGTATCGCTCTGCTGCTGACCCTGGCCTGGCTGGCCGGGCTGACCAGCGACCTGTTCCATGTGTTCGGACAGGGCATTTCGGTGCGCGATCTGGTGCTGATCCTGGGCGGCGCCTTCCTGCTGGTGAAGGGCTCGATGGAGATCAAGGACCTGATCGTCGGCGAGGAAGAATCCGAGGACGTGCACACCAAGCCGGCGGCGTCGTTCATGATGGTGATCGCGCAGATCGCGGTGATCGACATCGTGTTCTCGCTGGACTCGGTGATCGCCGCGGTCGGCATGGCCAACCACACTCCGGTGATGGTCGCGGCGATCCTGCTCGCGGTCGGCGTGATGCTGCTGGCGGCCAAGCCGCTGGGTCATTTCATCGACAACAACCCGACCATCAAGATGCTGGCGCTGGCCTTCATCGTCCTGGTCGGCGTGTATCTGATCGCCGACGGCTTCGAAGTCCACATCCCGAAGGGCTATATCTACGGCGCGATGGGCTTCTCGGCCCTGGTCGAATGCCTGAACCTGTGGTCCAAGCGCCGCGCCCTGCGCCGGCTGAGCGCCGAATAAGCGCCGCCGCCCGGCGAACGCCACGCGAAGGCCGGCAAGCGATTGCCGGCCTTCGTCGTATGGGGGCGGAGGGGGTTAGCACATTTAACCCCCCGTCCCGGGTCGTCACATCGCGTCCATTGCGTCCGCCCGGGGCGGGTGCTGCAATGCGGCCGTCGCCCGCGCAACCAGGAGCCGCGCCATGTTCCGTGCCTTGATCGTGCTTGCGTTGACCGCGCTGCTCAGCGGCTGCGGCTACAACAGCATCCAGCAGAAGGACGAAGCGGTGACCGCGGCCTGGTCGCAGGTGCTCAACGTCTACAAGCGCCGCGCCGACCTGGTGCCGAACTTGGTCGCGACCGTGCGCGGCTACGCCAGCCACGAGCAGCAGGTGCTGACCCAGGTCACCGAGGCCCGGGCCAAGGTCGGCAGCATCAACGTCGACGCCGACGATCCGGCGTCGCTGAAGCAGTTCGAGCAGGCCCAGGGCGAACTGCGCGGCGCGATCGGCCGGCTGCTGGTGGTCAGCGAGAACTACCCGCAGCTCAAGGCCGACCAGAGTTTCCTGAGCCTGCAGACCCAACTGGAAGGCACCGAGAACCGGATCGCGGTCGAGCGCCAGCGCTATATCGGCGCGGTCCAGGACTACAACACCTACATCCGCCAGTTCCCGACCAACCTCACCGCCAAGCTGTTCGGCTACGCCACCAAGCCCAACTTCACGGTCGAGAACGAGGCCGAAATCCAGCAGGCGCCGAAGGTCGATTTCGGCCAGCCCAGCGCGCCGGCGCAGACCCAGCCGGCGCCGCCGCAGGGCTGAGGCGGCGATGGCGGCGTTCGCCGCACCCGTTCGCGGCCGCAGCGGCTTAGCCGCGCTGTTGGCCGGGCTGTGGCTGCTGGCGCTGGCGCTGGCGGCCTGGCCGGGGCCGTTGCGGGCGCAGGCCCTGCAGCCGATCCCGGCGCTGACCTCGCCGGTGGTGGACACCACCGCCACCCTCGACGCCGACGCCCGCGCGCGCCTGGAAGCGCAGGCGCGCGAGCTGCAGCGGCGCAAGGGCAGCCAGTTGCAGGTGCTGATGGTGCCCAGCACCGCGCCGGAGGACATCGCCGCCTACGCGGTGCGCGCCTACGAGCAGTTCCGCCTCGGCCGCAAGGGCGTCGACGACGGCGTGCTGCTGGTGGTGGCCAAGGACGACCGGCGGGTACGGATCGAAGTGGGGTACGGACTGGAGGGCGCGATCACCGACGCCCAGTCCGGACGGATCATCCAGGAATACCTGGCGCCCAAGTTCCGCCAAGGCGACTATGCCGGCGGCCTGAGCGAGGCCACCGCGATGCTGGTGCGGCTGATCGACGGCGAATCGCTGCCGGCGCCGATGGCCTCCGGCCAGGGCGGAGGCGGCGAGGACGGCGGCGACGGCTGGTTGCTGGCGGTGTTCATCGCCGTGTTCGGCGCCCAGTTCGTGCGCGCCTTGCTCGGCCGGCTGCCGGCGCTGCTGCGCGGGGCGATCACCGCCGCGGTGGTCGGCGGCATCGCCTGGCTGTTGTCGCTGGCCTGGTGGCTGGTCGGCCTGTGCGCCCTGATCGGCCTGTTCGCCGGCCTGCTCGGCAGCGCCGGCGGGCACTACGCCCGCGGCGGCGGCTGGGGCGGCTATGGCGGTGGTTGGGGCGGTGGTTGGGGCGGTGGCGGAGGTGGGGGCGGCTGGGGCGGTGGAGGCGGAGGAGGTTGGTCGGGCGGCGGCGGTTCCAGCGGAGGCGGCGGCGCCTCGGGGAGTTGGTGATGCGTTGGTGGCGACATCTGTGCGCGCCTTCGTCGCGGCGCCTGTTTCCGGAGCGCAGCCTGCAGCGCATCGCCGCGGCGATCGCTGCCGGCGAGGCGCGCCATCGCGGCCAGGTCTGCTTCGCGGTCGAAGAGCGGCTGTCCTGGCGCGCGCTATGGGCCGGGCGCGACGCGCGCGAGGCGGCGCGGGCGGCGTTCGCCGGCCTGGGCGTGTGGGACACCGCCGGCAACAGCGGCGTCCTGCTGTACCTGCTGCTGGCCGAGCACCGGATCGAAATCGTCGCCGACCGCGGCTATGCGGCGCGGGTCGGCGACGAGCGCTGGCAGGCGGTCTGCGATGCGATCCAGCGCGGCCTGGCCGCGGGCGAGGCCGAACCCGCGGTGCTGGCCGGCATCGCCGCCTTGAGCGAGATCGTCGCCGAACATTTCCCGCGCGATCCGGCCGACAGCGCATCCGCCGGCAACGAACTGCCGGACCGGCCGGTGCTGTTGTAGCCAAGTCCGCCGCGGACTTGGAAACCGCACCGCCGGACGGTGCGCAGCGGCCGCAACCGGCACCCCGGGTACAGGCCCGGTCGGGCACAATACGACGGTCATCGTCCCCCCGAGCCGTCCCCGCCGCATGACCACCCTGCACCAGATCGATCCGATCGCCCTGAGCCTGGGCCCGCTGCAAGTCCACTGGTACGGGATCATGTATCTGCTCGGCTTCGTCGCCGCCTGGTGGCTGGGCCGGCAGCGGGTCCGCGCCGGACGCCTGCCCGGGGTCGGCGAACAGGCCTACGGCGATCTGCTGTTCTACGCCATGCTCGGCGTGGTGCTCGGCGGGCGCATCGGCTACGTGCTGTTCTACAACTTCGCCGAGTTGGCCAAGGATCCGCTGATGCTGTTCCGGATCTGGGAAGGCGGCATGAGCTTCCACGGCGGCCTGCTCGGGGTCATGGCCGCGGTGTGGTGGTGGTCGCGCCGGCACCGCACCCATTTCTTCGACAGCATGGATTTCATCGCCCCGCTGGTGCCGCCGGGGTTGGGCTTCGGCCGGCTCGGCAATTACATCGGCGGCGAGTTGTGGGGCAAGCCCACTGAGGCCGGCTGGGGGGTGATCTTCCCGCGCGCGCCGGAGTTCGCCGGCTGGAGCGCCGAGCAACTGCAGACCCAGTTCGCCGCCGGCGCGCTGGAGCGCTTCGCCCGCCATCCTTCGCAGCTGTACCAGGCGGCGCTGGAAGGCGTGGTCATGTTCCTGGCGCTGTGGTGGTTCTCGCGCAAGCCGCGTCCGCGCTATGCGGTGTCCGGCCTGTTCGCGCTGCTGTACGGCTGCTTCCGTTTCCTGGTCGAATTCGTCCGCGTGCCCGACGCGCAGATCGGCGACCACGGCTATCTGGCGTTCGGCTGGCTGACCATGGGCCAGGCGCTGAGCCTGCCGCTGATCGTGCTCGGACTGTTCTGGCTGTGGCTGTCGAGCCGTTCGCCGACCCTGCAACCGCAGCCGCCGGCCGCGGCCGAACCGGCCAAGGGCTGAGACCATGCAGCAGTACCTCGACCTGCTTCGTCACGTGCTGGAGCGCGGCAGCGACAAGTCCGACCGCACCGGCACCGGCACCCGCAGCGTGTTCGGCTGGCAGATGCGCTTCGATCTGAACCAGGGCTTCCCGCTGGTCACGACCAAGAAGCTGCACCTGCGCTCGATCGTGCACGAGTTGCTGTGGTTCCTGAAGGGCGAGACCAACATCGCCTACCTCAAGCAGAACAAGGTCAGCATCTGGGACGAGTGGGCCGACGCCGACGGCGAACTGGGCCCGGTCTACGGCAAGCAGTGGCGGCGCTGGTCCGGCGCCGACGGGGTCGAGGTCGACCAGATCCGCTGGGTGATCGACGAGATCAAGCGCAATCCGGATTCGCGCCGGCTGATCGTCAGCGCCTGGAACGTCGCCGACCTGCCGCGGATGGCGCTGATGCCCTGCCACGCGCTGTTCCAGTTCTACGTGGTCGACGGCAAGCTCAGCTGCCAGCTGTACCAGCGCAGCGGCGACATCTTCCTCGGCGTGCCGTTCAACATCGCCAGCTACGCCTTGCTGACCCACATGGTCGCGCAGGCCTGCGGCCTGGGCGTCGGCGATTTCGTCCACACCCTCGGCGACGCGCATCTGTATTCGAACCACTTCGAACAGGCGCGCGAGCAACTCGCGCGCGAGCCGCGCGCGCTGCCGACGCTGAAGCTCAACCCGCAGATCCGCGACGTGTTCGAGTTCGGTTACGACGACATCGCGATCGAAGGCTACGACCCGTGGCCGGCGATCAAGGCGCCGGTCGCGGTCTGAGCGGCGCCCGCGCTTGGCCGAGGCCTTGCGCGGCCAGCCCCCAGGCCGCCGTCCGCCCCTGTTTACGGAGCCCGCGCGCATGACCCGACTGGTACTGATCGCCGCCCTCGACCGCAAGCTCGCCATCGGCCGCGACAACGCCCTGCCGTGGCGGCTGGCCGACGATCTCAAGCGCTTCAAGGCCCTGACCCTGGGCAAGCCCTTGTTGATGGGGCGCAAGACCGCGTTGTCGCTGGGGCGCGCGCTGCCCGGCCGGCGCAACCTGGTCCTGACCCGTTCGGCGCGGGCGCCGTTTCCGGGCATGGAGCCGGTCGGCTCGGTCGAGGAAGCGATCCAGGGCGTGCAGGCCGAAGGCGCGGCGGAACTGTGCGTGATCGGCGGCGGCGAGGTCTATGCGCTGTGCCTGCCGGCGGCGGCGCGACTGCACCTGACCTGGGTCGATACCGAGGTCGACAATGCCGACGCCTATTTCCCGCGCTTCGACCGCGAGGAATGGCGGGTGACCGCGCGCGAGTCGCATGCGGCCGATGCGCGCAACGAGTTCGCCTTCGAGTTCGTCGACTACCTGCGCGTCGGCATGGACTGAGCGTGCGGCGCTATGGCGCCGCCGCGGCGGTTTGCGCGCCGGCGTCGGCGCGCCGGGCCCAGGCGGCGACGTCCTGCGGCTGCGGCCGGTAATGGCCGCTGATCGGATAGGCGAACAGCAGGTCTTCTTCCTGGGTGCCGCGGGCGATGTTGTGCAGGATCAGCGGCCGACCGCTCCAGCCGCGGCGTTCGGAGACGATGCCGATGTGCGGCAGTCCGCCCGGCAGGGTCCAGGTCACCAGGTCGCCGGCGCGGTAGTCGCCGGCGCGCCCGCTCGGCGGCCGCGACCAGCGCTGGCGTTCGAACCAGCGCCGCAGGTTGGGCACCCGGCGGTGATCGATGCTGCGGTCGGTGCCGGCCGCGCCCCATAAATTCGGGTAGGCGGCGAAGTCCGCGCGCATGTCCTCGTGCACGGCCTGCTGCAGGTCCAGGCCCTGGCTGCGCAGGGCGCGGATCACCACGTCGGTGCACACGCCGCGGTCGGCGGCGACGTCGCCGCCGGGGTAGGCCAGGCGCACGTAGGCCGGATCGTAGTACCGGGTCACGCCGATCTGGGCGCGCGCCGCTGCGACCCAGGGCGGTGCGGGTTCGGTCGTGGCGGATGCGGGCGCGGGCTGGACCCGGACTTCGACCCGGCGCCCGGGCGTGGGCGCCGGATCGCGCGAGCAGCCGGCGAACAGGGCGACGGCGAGCAGCGTCGCCGCTGCGGACGAACGGCGCAGCCGCTGCGCCGGGCGACGCCATCCGTGGCGTGGCGGGCGCATGCGCGCGCTCAGCCGCCCTGCGGCGGGCGCGGCGGGCGCGGCCGCGGCGGTTGCGCCGGCACGTCGCGGCCCGGCACCTGGACCAGGCGCAGCTCGTCGGTGTCCAGCTGCAACGCGGTGAGCTTGCCGCCCCAGACCGCGCCGGTGTCGATCGCGTGCACGCCGTGGCCGATGAACAAGCCCAGGGTGGACCAGTGGCCGCAGACGATCTTGAGGTCGCGCTCGGCCCGGCCCGGCACTTCGTACCAGGGGTAAAGGCCGACCGGCTGGGTGCCGGGGCTGCCCTTGTCCTCGAACGCGATCCGGCCGCGCGGCGTGCAGTAACGCAGGCGGGTGAAGACGTTGATGATCGCGCGATGGCGGTCGATCCCGGCCAGCTTGGGATTCCAGGCCGGGCGATCGCCGTACATGTTCTTCAGCAGGCGCCGGTACTGGTCGCCGTGCAGGCGCTCCTCGACCTCGCGCGCATGGCGTTCGGCCATGCCGGTGGTCCACTTCGGCGCCAGGCCGGCGTGGACCATCATCCAGCCGAGCTTGCGGTCGGCGTGGACCAGCTTCTGGCTGCGCAGCCAGCCCAGCAGTTCGTTGCGGTCCTCGGCCAGGACGATGCGCTGCAGGTCGGGGTTGACCTTGCGCTGTTCTTCCTCGGTGCGCTCGCCGATCGCCAGCAGCGACAGGTCGTGGTTGCCGAGCACGACGATGCTGTTCTGGCGCAGCGAGTGCACCAGGCGCAAGGTCTCAAGCGACTGGCCGCCGCGGTTGACCAGGTCGCCGCAGAACCACAGCGTGTCGCGCGCCGGATCGAAAGCGATCCGCTCCAGCAGCCGCTGGGTCGCGTCGTAGCAGCCTTGCAGGTCGCCGATAGCCCAAACGCTCATAGACGATCCGCGCTCAGTGCAGGGTGCGCGGAACGGTGAGCGTGAACGCCGGAATCGGCGCGTCGAAACGGGTGCCGTCGTCGGCGACCATCGCGTAGCTGCCTTCCATCGTCCCCAGGCTGGTTTCCAGCACCGCGCCGGAGGTGTACTCGTAATCGTCGCCCGGACGCAGCCACGGCTGTTCGCCGACCACGCCGTCGCCGCGCACTTCCTGCACCTTGCCGTTGGCGTCGGTGATCACCCAGTGCCGCGACACCAGCCGCGCCGGCACCTTGCCGGCATTGCGGATGTGGATGGTGTAGGCGAAGACATAACGGTCCTGATCCGGCTCGGACTGGTCGTCCAGATAGCGGGTGGCGACGTCGATGTCGAAGGCGTAGTCGTGACGGTGTTCCATGGCGGCAGTGTAAGCAAAGCAAGGATGAAGCGGTAATGAGTTCGCCGGCGCCGACGCGGCGGGCGGGACCGGGCGGTTTGCCGGTTCGGAAAATAGCGCGCCTGCGGCGGCGCCGCATTATGTGCGTCGCTGCGGCCGATAGACAGCGTCGCCGCGCGTCCCGCGCGGCCGCGGCCGTTCGACTGGAAAAACGGCGGCGTCCTCGCGTTGTGAGAACGCGCCGCTCAGCCCGGTTCGGCCAGGGCCGCGCCGCTGGCGGCGAGCGAGTTGGCCAGGCGGACGAAATCGGCGACCTCGATCTGCTCGGCGCGCGCGTCCGGGCGCAGCCCGGCGGCTTCGATCGCGGCGCCGTCGCAGACCTGCGACAGGGCGTTGCGCAGGGTCTTGCGGCGCTGGCCGAAGGCGTCGCGGACCACCCGCGCGAACAGCGCATGGTCGGCGATGCCGATCTTTTCCGGCGGGTGCGGAATCATCCGCACCACCGCCGAATCGACCTTCGGCGGCGGCCGGAACGCGGCCGGCGGCACGTCGAACAGGGCGATCACCTGGCAATAGGCCTGCAGCATCACGCTGAGCCGGCCGAAGACCTTGCTGCCCGGCGCGGCGGCCATGCGGTCGACCACTTCCTTCTGCAGCATGAAGTGCATGTCGACGATCGCCGCGGCGTGTTCCAGGGCATGGAACAGGATCGGCGAGGACAGGTTGTAGGGCAGGTTGCCGACCAGCCGGATCGGCCCGCCGTTGTGGGCCAGGGCGCTGAAATCCACCGTGAGCACGTCGCGGTGGATGACCTCCAGGGTGCCGTGGGCGCGCGCGCCCTCGGTCAGCGGGAAGATCAGGTCGCGGTCGAACTCGATCACGGTCAGCTCGCCGTGGCGGTCGAGCAGCGGGAAGGTGATCGCGCCCTGGCCGGGGCCGATCTCGACCAGGCGGTCGCCGGGCTTGGGGTCCACCGCGTGCACGATCATGCCGATGATGCCGGCGTCGTGCAGGAAGTGCTGGCCGAGGTGCTTCTTGGCTTCGGGCTTGAAGCCCTTGGCATGGGTCTTGGCCGTGCCGGTCATGGCGTGGCTCCGGTCTGGCGGCGGGTGCGCGCGATGCGCGCGCAGGCGGTGGCGGCGGCGATCAGGCTGGACGGGTCGGCCAGGCCGCGGCCGGCCAGGTCGAGCGCGGTGCCGTGATCGACCGCGACGCGCGGATAGGGTAGGCCCAGGGTCAGGTTCACGGCGTGTTCGAAGCCGCTGTATTTGAGCACCGGCAGGCCCTGGTCGTGGTACATGGCCAGCACCGCGTCGTAGCCGCGCAGCTTGGCCGGCAGGAAGGCGGTGTCGGCCGGCAGCGGGCCGATCAGATTCAGTCCTTCGCCGCGCAACTGTTCCAGCAGCGGCTCGATGACCTCGATCTCCTCCCGCCCCAGGTGTCCGGCCTCGCCGGCGTGCGGGTTCAGGCCGAGCACGGCGATGGCCGGCCGGGCCAGGCCGAAATCGCGGCGCAGGGCGGCATCGAGGATGCGCAGGGTGCGCGCCAACGGCTCGGCCCGGATCGCGTCGGCGACCTGGCGCAGGGGCAGGTGGGTGGTAGCCAGGGCGACCCGGACGACGGCGTTGGCCAGCATCATCACCACCTCGCAGCCGGCCTGTTCGGCCAGCAGCTCGGTGGTGCCGGTGTAGGCGATGCCGCCCTGGTTGATCGCGGCCTTGTGCACCGGGCCGGTGACGATCCCGTCCAGGCGCCCGTCCAGGCAGGCCTGGGCGGCGTCGCGCAGGGCCTGGACCACGGCCGCGGCGTTGCCCGGCTCGGGCGTGCCGAAGGCCGGAAGCACGGGATGGGGGATCTCGACCACCGCCAGCTCGCCCGGCGCCCGCGAGGGGCGGTCCGGCGGCAGCAGGGTCAGGGGCAGGGCGAGGGCTTCGGCCGCGGCGCGCAGGCTGCGCGGGTCGGCGTAGGCGATCAGGTCGTAATCGCGCGGCTGCTGCAGCAGCCGCACGCACAGCTCCGGCCCGACGCCGGCCGGCTCGCCCGGCACCAGCGCGAGCCGGGGCGGGGTCACGTCAGCCGCCGGAGGTGGCGGGCTTGGCCGGCTCGGCCGGCGGGTTGTTCTGTTCCGAGCCCTTGCCGACCCGGAAGTCGACATAGGCTTCGCCGCGCTTCTCGCGCAGGAAGCGGTTCCACTCTTCCTCCAGCTTGCGTCGGCCGATGGTCTCCTGGACCTGGGCGCGCTTGCTCTGGTCGGACACGTCGCTCTGGCGGGTGCCCAGGCGCTGGACGATGTGGTAACCGGCCTGGGTGCGGACCGGAGCGGAGATTTCGTTGTCGGCCAGCGCGGCGACCGCGCCGCCGAATTCGGGGCCGAACTCGTCCTGCATGAACCAGCCCAGGTCGCCGCCCTTGGTCTGCGAGGTCAGGTCTTCCGAGCTCTCCTTGACCACGTCCTCGAACTTGGCGCCGCCGGCGAGGCGGGCGCGCAGGGTGTCGGCCTTGGCCTTGGCCTGGGCGTCGCTGGTCTGGTCGTTGGTGCGGATCAGGATGTGGCGGGCGTGGTACTGGGTGACCATCTTCGGCCCGCTCTGCGAGGCGTCGCGCACTTCGACCAGCTTCAGCAGCTGGAAGCCGCTGGCGCCGCGCAGCGGCTCGGTGACCTGGCCCGGGGTCATCTTGCGCATCAGCTCGGCGAACGCGGCCGGGATCTCGTCGATGCCGCGCCAGCCCAGGTCGCCGCCTTCCAGCGCGTTGGGGCTGTCGGAATAGCGCACGGCGGCGGCGTTGAAGTCCATCTCGCCCTTGTCGATCAGCGCCTTGACGCCGTCGACCTTCTTCTGCGCGGTCGCGATCTGCTCCGGAGTGGCGCCGTCGGGCAGGGCGATCAGGATGTGGGCCAGGTGGTACTGGGTGCCGGAGTTGGCCTGGGTGGCCAGGGCAGCGTCGATTTCGGCGTCGCTGACCGAGACCCGGGTCTGGGCGAAACGCTGGCGCAGGCGCTGGATCAGCAGTTCGTCGCGGACCGAGCTGCGGAAATCGGCGAACGAGCTGCCGTCGCGGACCACCTGCTGGCGCAGCTGGTCGACGCTGATGCGGTTGGAGTTGGCGATGCCGGCGATGGCCTGTTCGATCTCGGCGTCGCCGACCCGCACGCCGGTGCCCAGGGCCTGGGCGACCTGGATCTTGACCAGGATCAGGCGCTCCAGCATCTGCCGCTCCAGCACGTCGCGCGGCGGCAGCTGCTCGCTGCGCCCGGCGTACTGGTTGAGGATGTTGGCCAGGGCGCGGTCGAGCTCGGTCTTGAGGATCACGTCCTCGTCCACCACCGCCGCGATCCGATCGATCGGCTGGGCGTCCTGGGCGTAGGCGGCCCCGCCGAAGCACGCGCCGACGGCCAGCAGACTTGCCAAAACCGGGCTCGCTAGGAGCGGGCGGCGCGCGAAAATTTTGTTCATAGGGTCGGGTCGAGGGTCGAGTCGGCGTCGGCGCCGCGGTTTTCGCGGCTGACCGTGGGAGACGGCGGCGTCAGGTACAGGTCGTCGCGGTTGTAGCCGAGAATAGCACGGCGCAAAACGCGCTCCGTGTTCTGGCCGGCCGAGCCTAGACCCTTGAGTTCGAACTCCACCTGAAAGGAGCTGTTGAGGTCTTCGGAACGGTTGCGCTGGTAGCGGCGGGCGATCGCGCGCACCGCCAGGCAGCAGCTCTCCCACTGCACGCCGGCGATCTGCTCGAGCGGGCGCTTGTCCTTGAGCGAGTAGTAGTAGCGGCCGACCACGCTCCAGTTGTCGTTGATCGGGTACAGGAAGGAGAAATCGGCCTGCTCGTACTGGTCGCGGTCCTCGCGGCGTGCGTTCGGCGACACCGCCAGGTTGCGGCGGTAGCGGTAGGCGAAATTGACCACCCCGGAATTGCCGAACAGGTAGCGGGCGCGCAGGCTGGCCACGTCCTCGCTGCGCAGGCGCGGGTCCCACTGGTAGGTGGCGTTGATGGTCCAGCGGTCGCTCGGCGAGACGCTGACGTCGGCCACCCAGGCCGACTTGCCCTGCTTGATCGGCTGCTCGGCGCCGGCGGTGACCCGGATGTCGTCGAAGTACTGGATCTGGCCGATGCTCGCCGCCAGGCGCTCGCGGCCGTCGGCCTCGCTGATCAGGCGGGTGGTCAGGGCGGTGGTGAGCTGGTTGGCGTCGGTCTGGCGGTCGGCGCCGGAATAGCGGTTGTCGCGGAACAGCGCGCCCCAGCTGAACGACATCGGATTGGTGTCGAACAGCGGCAGGCCGTCCTGTTCGCGGTACGGCGCGCGCAGGTAGAACACCCGCGGTTCCAGGGTGTGCAGGTAGCTTTCGCCGCGGATTTCGGTGTGGCGGTCGAAGTACATGCCGGCGTCGATCGAGGTGATCGGCAGGGCGCGGTGCGGCGAGCGGTTGTAGAAGCTCTGGATCAGCGGCTCGCTCGGAGTCGCGCCGCCGGTGACTTCGGTCGCGCGCTGCACCGCAAGCTGGCGCGCCAGGTTGGCGTCGAGTTCGTAGGCGGTGTAGCGGTAGGCCAGCTTGGGCCGGATGTACCAGGACGCGCCCTCCAGCGGGAAGCTGACATAGGGCTTGACGTCGAAGCGGCTGCCGCCGGGGATCTCGCGGCGCAGGCCGGCCGGCGCGGCCGGATCGCCCGGGGTGAACTTCATGTCCTCGTGCTGGAAGCGCACCGCCTCGGTGTCGACGCCGGTCTCGACCCAGCGGTTCCACGGCTGCGCCCAGTGGAAGGTCGCGCGCGGCAGGCGGTCGTAGGCCAGCGAGTTTTCCTGCAGGGTGAAGTCGGCCAGCTGGTTGTGGTCGGCGGTGAAGCTGGCGTCCCAGTAGCGGCCGCGGCCGTACAGGCCGATTTCGCTGCGCAGCGAGATCGCCGACTGGCCGTACAGGCTGTTGCTGAAGTCCTGCAGGTAGTACTTGTCGCTGACCCAGGCCAGGTTGGCGCCGGCGTACCAGGTGCCGTCGAGGCGGTGGCTGGCCTTGAGCGCGAACTCGCCGCGGTTGTTCACCGGGCGCCGGTCCTTGGGGATCTCGAACAGGCGGCCGCTGGGGTCGTTGCGGCGGTAGTCGGTATAGCGGTCCGGGTCCTTGTTGGGCAGGTCGTCGTGCGGCATCCAGTTGGCCGAGACCTCGCCGGAGCCGTTCTCGTACAGCCAGCGGAACTCGCCGCCGATCGAGCCGCCGCGGCGCGCCATGTAGCGCGGGTACAAGGTGGCGTCGTAGTTCGGCGCCAGGTTGAGGTAGATCGGCTGGCGCCAGTCGAAGCCGTTCTTGCCCGACATCGAGATGTTCGGGTACAGCAGGCCGGTGCGGCGGCGGTCGTCGACCGGGAACACGAACCAGGGCACGTACAGCACCGGCACCTTGCCGATCCGCAGGGTGGCGCTGCGCGCCACGCCCATGCCTTCGGCGGTGTCGATGTCGATGCGGTGGGCGCGCAGTTCCCAGGCGCGCTGGTTCGGCGCGCAGGTCGAATAGGTCGAGCCGTGCAGCGAGCCCTTGGCGCCGTTGAGTTCGATCCGCTCGGCGCCGCCGTTGCCGCGGCGCGCGGTCAGCTGGTAATCGACTTCGTCGATGCGGTGCTGGTCGGCGTTCTGGTCGCCCTCGGCGCGCTCGGCCACCAGACGCATGCTCGAGTCCTGGTAGCGGACGTGGCCCTCGGCGGTGTACTTGCCCGATTCCTGGTTGTAGGTGAGCTTGTCGGTGCCCAGGAACTGGTCGCCGCGGCTCAGCCGCACATTGTCCTGGACCACGATGTTCTCGTTGGCCCCGGCGCGCTGCAGGGTGCCGCCGTCGATGTCGGTGGGTTGCTCGGCGCGCTGCTCGACGGTGCCGGTCGGCGCCGGGGCGTCGTCGAAGGACGGCACCGCGTCGACCAGCGGACACAGCCCCCAGTTCTCGTTGTCGTCCGCCGCGTACGCGGGCAGGGCGATGGCGATGCACAGCGACAACGGGAGCAGGCGGAGGGGTTTGCGCACGCGACCATCCGATGGACGGAAAAACGGCGGTTAGCTTGCCGTATCCCTTGCAAGCGGGCAACGCGAGCGCCATTTAAGCGGCATCGGCGTTCATTTTCCCGCAACGCCGCAGGCCCAACCCGGAGGAGCCCATGAGCCCGTCTTCCCGTCCCGACCCGGCCCCGGTCGCCAAGAGCGAAGCTGAATGGCGCGAACAGCTGAGCCCGGAGCAGTACGCGGTCTGCCGCTGTTCGGCCACCGAACGCGCCTTCACCGGCCGCTACTGGAACCACAAGCAGGCCGGCACCTACACCTGCGTGGCCTGCGGCGAGCCCTTGTTCTCGTCCGAAGCCAAGTACGACTCCGGCAGCGGTTGGCCCAGCTATTGGCAGCCGCTCAGCCCCCAGGCGGTCAGCGAGCACGCCGACGAGAGTCACGGTATGCGTCGGATCGAGGTCAAGTGCGCGCGCTGCGCCTCGCATCTGGGACATGTGTTCCCCGACGGCCCGCGGCCGACCGGGCTGCGCTATTGCATCAATTCGGCGGCGTTGGGGTTCGAGGGAACCGAAGATAGGTAATGCGCGGCCCTGCCGAAGCCCGGCCCTCCGGCCAGGCTCTTCGGCGGCGACGAATCGTCGGCCTTCCGGCCGACACACCGTCGTCGCGCAGCGCGGTAAGGCGCGGCCTGTGCGTAGCCCGCTAGTTCGGCCAGGCGGCTTCGGCAGCGACGAACCGGCGGTTTCCTGGCGGACAGGCGGCCGTGCCGTTCAGCAGCGGCGGGCAGTAGCCCGGCGTCTCATCGAGGCCCGGCGCTTGGTTTGGCCGGGCTCCGGGCGGTCGCTTACGCCGCTCCTGCTGGAGCACCGGCCATCAGCGCCCCCACGTGCGCCACCGCGCTCTCGCGCAGCGCGGCCAGGTCGTAGCCGCCTTCGAGCATCGATACCACCCGGCCGCCGGCGTGGCGCTCGGCGATCGCGACCAGTTCGCGGGTGATCCAGGCGAAATCCTCGCCGTCCAGCTCGACCTGGGCCAACGGGTCGCGGCGGTGGGCGTCGAAGCCGGCCGAGATCAGCACCAACTGCGGGCGGAACCCGTCGACGGTCGGCAGCAGGCGCTCGCGCCAGACCTTGCGGAAGCCTTCGCTGCCGGTGCCCGGCGGCAGCGGCGCGTTGACGATGTTGCCGATCCCGCGCTCATGGGCGTAGCCGGTGTCCGGGTACAGCGGCATCTGGTGCGAGCTGACGTACATCACCCGCGGGTCGGCATCGAAGATCGCCTGGGTGCCGTTGCCGTGATGGACGTCGAAATCGATCACCGCGATCCGGGCCAGGTTGTGCTTGTCGCAGGCATGGGCGGCGGCGACGGCGATGTTGTTGAACAGGCAGAAGCCCATCGCCGTGTCGTAGGTGGCATGGTGGCCGGGCGGACGCACCGCGCAGAACACCCGCCGCTCCTCGCCCTTGAGCACCGCGTCGACCGCGGCCACGCCGGCGCCGGCGGCGCGCAAGGCGGCTTCGGCCGAGCCCGGCGCGAGCACGGTGTCGGGGTCCAGCGCCATCGGCCCGTCGACCGCGGTGTCCAGCACCAGGGCCAGCAGGGCGTCGCCGTGGGCGCGCAGCAACTGGCCGCGGCTGGCGCTGGGCGCCTCGCGCCAATCCAGTTCGGGAAAGGCCTCGCGCAGGGCCTCGGTCACCGCGACCAGGCGCAGCGGCCGCTCGGCATGCCCCGGGCCGGGGTCGTGGCGGGTGCAGGCCGGGTGGGTGTAGACGCGCATCGCGCGGTCAGCCCTTGCGGCGCTCGTGGTTCCACAGCACCTCGCCGTGGCCGCTGGCGCGGGCCAGCACGCGGGCCAGCACGAACAGCAGGTCGGAGAGGCGGTTGAGATAGCGCACCGCCTGCGGCCGCACGTCTTCGACCCGGGCCAGGGCGACGGTCTCGCGTTCGGCGCGGCGGACCACGGTGCGGGCGATGTGGCAACGCGCCGCCGCTTCGCCGCCGCCGGGCAGGATGAAATCCTTCAGCGGCGGCAGTTCGTCGTTGTGCGCGTCGAGCCATTGCTCGAGCCGGTCGATGTCGGCGTCGAAGATCGCCGAGTGGCCGGGAATGCACAGCTCGCCGCCGAGGTCGAACAGTTGGTGCTGGATCGCCACCAACTGTTCGCGGATGGTCTGCGGCAGTTCCGCGGCCAGGACCAGGCCGATGCAGGAATTGGCTTCGTCGACCGTGCCGTAGGCGCCGACCCGAGCCGAGTCCTTGCCGATCCGGTTGCCGTCGCCGAGGCCGGTGCTGCCGTCGTCGCCGGTGCGGGTGTAGATCTTCGAGAGACGGTTGCCCATCGTCGCGACGGACTCAGCGCTTGTGCGCGTCGTCCGCGCCGATCGCGCCGGCCTTGGACTTGGCCGCGCCGGCGGCGATCGCCTGCACCAGCGCGGCGATGCCGACGTAGGTGGCGGCGGTGCGCAGGTAGGGCAGCAGCCATTCGACGTAGTTGGCGGCCCAGCCGGCGACGCTCTTGTCGGCGACCGAGGCCGACAGCCAGTAGAAGCTGCCCTGGCTCAGCAGTTGGCAGACTGCGGTCGAGGCCAGCAGGGCGACCGCGGCCAGCGCCAGGGTGCTCCAGCGGCGGGCGTAGTTGCGCGCGACCCACAGGCCGCCGGCCCACATCGCGAAATAGGCCGGGACCAGGAACCAGTACGCGGCCGAGACGCAGTAGTGATCCCAGAAGCTCAGGCCCTGGCGGGTGATCACCGCGTAGTCGACCGCTACCGCCAGCGCCATCAGCGCCGGGAACGCCCAACGGGTCCACGAGCGCAGGTAGAAGCCGCCGATGAAGAACACCGCCCACGAGGCGTCCGGGATCGGCGTGAAGTGGTTCACGCGCGTGGCCGCCATCAGCACGGCGAGCAGGACGAAGATGAGGCTGCGTTGGGTGTTGGGCTGCATGACGATGGCTCCTGACGCCGGACTGGCGCGCCAATCCCGCCATTCTAAGGAACCTGCGGCGAAAGTGCCGGTTTCGGCCGGCGCGCGCGGCGAGCAGACGCTAAGTGGTTGATTCCAAGCGTCCCGCCGGCACCGGGCCGGGGCTGCCGGCGCTGCGGCACGGGGTCGCAGCACCGGGCCGCGCGCCACGACGCGGACAGACGCTGCGCGGGGCCGGCCGTATCATGAGCGGATGAATGCAGACGCTTCGACGCCGCCCGCCGCCGTCTACGCCAGCCACGACGTGCTCATCGTCGGCGGCGGCCTGGTCGGCGCCAGCCTCGCCATCGCCCTGGACCGGCTCGGTCTCGACGTCGGCCTGATCGAAGCCGCGCCACCCGGCGCGCTGCCGGCGGTGTTCGACGAGCGCAACCTCAGCTTCGCCGAGGCCACCCTCAACGCCCTCGGGGCGCTCGGCGTGCTGGCCAAGCTGCGCGCGCCGACCGGCGCGATCCGGCGCATCCACATCAGCCGCAAGGGCGACTTCGGCCGCGCCGTGCTCGAAGCCTCGCGCTACGGCCGCGAGGAGTTCGGCCGGATCGTGGTCGCGCGCGATTTCGGCGAAGCGCTGGAAGCGCGCCTGGCCGAACTGCCGCGCCTGCACCGCTACCGGCCGGTGCGCTTCACCGGCCTGGCCGAGGCCGGCGACGGCTGGCGCGGCGTGCGGGTCGCCGACGGCGCCGGCGAGCGAGTGCTGCGCGCGCGCCTGCTGGTCGCCGCCGACGGCACCCGCAGCGCGGTGCGCGCGGCGCTGAATATCGGCGCCGAAGAGCACGACTACGGCCAGACCCTGTTCGTGACCCGGCTGCGCGGCGAGCGCGGCCCGGACGGCACCGCCTACGAGCGCCTGACCGACGAGGGCCCGACCGCGCTGCTGCCGCGCGGCGACCGCCACTACGGCCTGATCCACAGCGTCGCCAGCGAGCGCGCCGAGGCGGTCGCCGCGCTCGACCAAGCCGGCTTCCTCGATCGGGCCCAGCAGGCCTTCGGCTGGCGTTGCGGCCGCTTCCTCGATTGCGGCGCGCGCAGCCTGTACCCGGCGATCCGGGTGTTGGCCGCGCGCCTGACCGCGGCGCGCGCGGTGCTGGTCGGCAACGCCGCCCAGACCATCCACCCGATCGGCGCGCAAGGCTTCAACCTCGGCCTGCGCGATGCGATGACCCTGGCCGAACTGATCGAGACTGAACTGGCCGCGGGCGGCGCAAGCGACTGCGGCGCGGACGACCTGCTGCAGCGTTATGCCGCCCGGCGCCTGCCGGACCGCGAGCGCACGGTCGCGTTCTCCGACGGCCTGGCCCGGCTCAGCGCCAACGACAGCGGCCTGCTGCGGCCGCTGCGCAGCCTCGGCCTGTTCGCGGTCGACCGGGTCGCGACCGCGCAGTCGTTCCTGGTCGGCGGCGCGATGGGGTACCGCGGCGAAGTGCCGGCCTTGTGCCGCGGCGACGCGGTCGATGCGCCGCGCCCGGCCGGAGGCCGCGCATGAGCCGACGCGAATTGCTCGACGTGGTCGTGGTCGGCGCCGGCGTGGTCGGCGCCGCCGCCGCGCTGGCCTTCGCCCGCGACGGTTTCGAGGTGGCCCTGGTCGAGGCGCGCGAACCGCCGCGCTGGCAGGCCGACCGTCCCGACCTGCGCGTGTACGCCTTCGCTCCGGACAACGCCGCGCTGCTCGACGACCTGGGCGTGTGGCCGGCGGTGCGCGAGGCCCGCGCGCAGCCTTACCGCGGCATGCGGGTCTGGGACGCGGCCGGCGGCGGCGAACTGCATTTCGACGCCGATGCCTTCGGCCGGCGCGAACTGGGCTGGATCGTCGAACACGGCCTGCTGGTCGATCGCCTGTGGGCGGCGCTGCCGGCGGCCGGCGTGCAGCTGTATTGCCCGAACCGGATCGAGGCGCTGGAGCGCGACCCCGCCGACAGCGTCGGCATGCTGCTCGACGGCGGCCGCCGCCTGCGCGCGCGCCTGCTGGTCGCCGCCGACGGCGCCGACTCGCAGCTGCGCCGCCTGGCCGGCATCGAAGCCGAGGGCCACGACTACCATCAGCGCGGCCTGGTCGCCTACGTCGACAGCGAGCTGAGCCATCAGGCCACCTGCTGGCAGCGCTTCCTGCCTAGCGGGCCGATCGCCTTCCTGCCGGCGGTCGGCGAGCCCGGCGCGCGCGACCGGCGCAGCTCGATCGTCTGGACCTTGCCCGAGCGCGAAGCCGAGCGCCTGCTCGCGGTCGACGACGCGGCCTTCCTGGCCGAACTCGAGCGCGCTTTCGACGGCCGCCTCGGCGCGTTGACCGCGGTCTCGGCGCGCGCGGCGTTCCCGTTGCGGCGACAACTGGTGCAGCGTTACTTCGCCGGCCGCGTGGTCGTCGCCGGCGACGCCGCGCACGTGGTCCATCCGCTGGCCGGGCAGGGGGTCAACCTGGGCCTGCGCGATGTCGCCGGCCTGCGCGCGCTGTTCCGCCAGGCGCAGCGGCGCGGCGCCGACCCGGGGTCGCCGCACCGGCTGGCGCGCTGGGCGCGCCAGCGGCGCAGCGAGAACGCGCTGGCGGCTTACGGCTTCGACGGCTTGAACAAGCTGTTCTCCAACGACGAACTCGCCGCGACGCTGTTGCGCGGGCCCCTGCTCGGCCTGGCCGGCAAGCTGCCGCCGCTGACCCACTATTTCTGGAAACGCGCCGCGGGCCTGTAGCCGCCGCCGTTGCGCGGCGGCAGCCCGCCGCGCCGAACGCCGCCAAACGGCAAGGGAGCTGGACCATGCAGGAAGCGAAACCCTACGAGCTGCGGCGCGCAGATTGCCTGCGCGCGGCGGGCGGCCACGCCGTCGCCATCGCGCTGGCCGCCTGGCCCGGCCTGGCGGCGGCGATGAAGCAGTGCCCGCCCGAGGCCGGCGAGAAGTCGCCGCTGTTTCTCGGCTTGGGCTGGGGCGTGCTGGGCCTGTTCGTGCTGCTCGGCCTGAGCATGCCGGTGTTGGGCTGGCGCCTGAGCCGGCGGCGCTCCGCGGGATGGCGCGCGTTGGCGCTGTTGCTCGGCGTCGCGCTGATGTTCGCGGTCTGGTTACTGGGGCTGGCGGTGTTCCTCGTGTTCTTCGTACTGCCGTGCTGAGGCGGCTGCGGCGCGGCCGTGCGCGGGCGGACGCGGTTGCCGTTGCGCGATCGCAGGCCCAGGGACGCCGGATGGGGCAAGCCGAAACTCCGGCGCGTTCGATGTCGCAGGCTGCGCGGGCACCGCTGCGCTGCCGTATCGCCGCCGGCATGGCCGCGGCCGCGCCGCTGGCGGCGCAGGCGATGAGCCTGTGCCGGGGCGGCCTGGAGAGCCATTCGCCCGGCGCGCTGATCTTGTGGTGGGGCCTGTTCGCGGCGGTCGTCGCGGCGGCCGCCTGCGGCGCGGTTCGGGTGTGGCGCGCGCTCGCGTCGGCGCCGCGCATGCGCCGCGGCATCGGCCGGCTGGCGGTCTTGCTGGCGATGATCGCGGTGTGGGCGCTGGCCGCGGCGGCGCTGTTCCTGGTCCTGGTCGTGCGCTGCTGAGCGTAGCCGCCGAGCAGGGCGCGATGCCTCAGTGCTCGTGGAACGCGCGCCGGGTGCGCAGCAGATACGTCGCGACCAGCACGCCCATCGCCGCCACCGCCATCACGTAATAGGCCGGGGTCATGCCGCCGAGCTTGGGTGTCAGCAGGCCGATCAGCGGCGGAGTCAAGGCACCGAACACGGCATAGGCGACGTTGTAGGAAAACGACAGCCCGGAGAAGCGCACCGCCGGCGGGAACGCAGCCACCATCACCGCCGGGATCACCCCGACCACGCCGACGCAGGTGCCGGCCAGCGCATATAGAGCGAGGAAGTTCGCCCCGCCGTGGGCGAGGTCGTAGTACAGCGCATAGCTCGACGCCAGCACGCCGAGCGAGCCGATCAACAGGGCGCGGCCGCGGCCGAGGCGGTCGACCAGCAGGCCGCCGCCGATCGCGCTCAATGTCAGGCAGAACGCGGCCAGGCTGTTGCCGAGGAAGGCGCGTTGCGGAGCGATGCCGAACTGGCTCTGCACCAGGGTCGGGGTCATCAGCACGATCACCACGATCGCCGCGGTCAGCAGCCAGGTGACCAGCATCGACAGGACCACGCCGGCGCGATGGTCGCGCAGCACCTGCTTGAGCGGCAGTTCGCGCACCAGCTGGCGGCTTTCGCGCATCGCCGCGAACACCGGCGTCTCGCTGAGCCAGCGGCGCAGGTACACGGCCAGGAAGCCGAACACGCCGCCGATCAGGAACGGGATGCGCCAGGCCCAATCCAGCACCTGGGCCGGGGCGAACCAGGTGTTGATCGCGGCGGAGATCAGCGAGCCGATCAGGATCCCGGCGGTGAGGCCGGCGGTAAGGCTGGCGCAGGCGAAGCCGACCCGGCCCGGCGGCGCGTGCTCGGCGACGAAGGTCCAGGCGCCCGGCACTTCGCCGCCGATCGCGATGCCCTGGACGATGCGCAGGAACAGCAGCAGCAAGGGCGCGGCGACGCCGATCTGGGCGTAGGTCGGCAGCAGGCCGATGCACAGGGTCGGCACCGCCATCAGGAACACGCTCAGGGCGAACATGCGCTTGCGCCCGGAGCGGTCGCCGAAGTGGGCCATGACGATGCCGCCGATCGGCCGCACCAGGTAGCCGGCGGCGAAGATCCCGTACACCTGCAACTCGCCCAGCCAGCCCGGCATGCCCGGCGGGAAGAACAACTGGCGCAGGGGCGCGGTCAGGAAGACGAAGATGACGAAGTCGTAGAACTCCAGCGCGCCTCCCAGGGCCGACAGCAGCAGGGTGCGCGCGTCGCGCCGGTCGAGCGGGCGGGGAGCGGCGTCGAGGGCGATCGGCGTGGCGGTCATGCGACGGCGGGGCAGCGAAGGGGCAAGGCACTATGCCGCATTGCGTCGCGGGCGCAACCGCGGTGCGCGGCCGGTGCGGTCGAAAGTACTAGCGGCTGCGCACGATGTCCGCGGGCGACGGAGGTTGGTCGCCGCGAAGCGCCACGCCTGGCTTGCGCTCCTGCCCGCGAACCTGCCCGTGAAAGCGGGCGGCCAGAGACTTCAGCGCCATACCTGGATGAAGCCCTGGGTATTGGGCTACGCCGAGGTCAGGCGGAGCCCGCTTGCGCGGCAACGACGGTGGGAGGAGGCGCGGTGCCAGCGACGTCGTTATCTGCCGCCATCCCCGCGGAAGCGGGGATCCGGGGACTTCGGCGTCATGCCTGGAGCCTTGCCAGGATGAAGCCCCGTGATTCCCGCGATTCCCGCGTTCGCCGGAACGACGGTGGGAGGGCTTCGTGGCGCGATTGGTTTTTCTGCGGGATCGGGAGCGAGCGCGCCTCTCGGCCGTCATCCCCGCGATAGCGGGGATCCAGAGCCTTCAGCGCCATGGCTCCCGCGCCCTGCGCCGTTGCGGCCGGGGAACAAACGAACGCTCCCGGGCGGGAGCGTTCGCGGTGCTGTGTATTGATCGGCGACGGTCTTGGCTTCGTCGCTCGTGGCCGGTCAGCGGCGCCAGCCGGCGATCTCGCCGCTGCTGATGCGGCCGTCGGCATTCACGTCCACGGCGAGGAAGTTGGCGCTCAGCGCGGTGTGCGCGCGCGCTTCCTCGCGGCTGATGCTGCCGTCGGCATTGGCGTCGACGGCGACGAAATCGACGTTGCGGCCGTCCGACGGCGGCGCGATCACCGTGGCCGGCAATTGATTGGCCTCGGCGGTGGCCGCGGCGGCGGCGCGGGCCACGCCGCTGGCGTCGACCGCGACCGCATTGGCGGTGCGCGCCTCGATCATCGCCGCGCGCGCCAGTTCGGCGGCGCCCTGCGGATTGCTGCCGTCGACCGCCGCGGCCTGCGCCGAGCGCGCCTCGTCGGCGGCGCGGATCGCCTGGTGCGCCGCGGCCTGGGCGTCGGCGGCCGAGCGCTTGGCCTGTTGCGCGGTGGCCTGCGCGGCGATCGCGCCGCGCGCGCTGAGCGCGCCCTGGTCGCGGGTCGCCGCGGCGGCCTGCGCCGCCGCCTGCGCGGTGCTGGCGCTGTCGCGCGCCGCGCGCGCATCGGTCGCGGCGACGTCGGCCTTTTCGACCGCATCGTGTTTGGCCTGCACCTTCGACGGCACCTGCGCGCTCGCCGCGCCGGTCACAACCGCCGCCATCGCCAGGGTCAACAGGGCGTTTCGCTTCATCGCGTATCGCTTCATGGCCGCAGCCTCGCGTGTGGGGACGAGACGACGCTAAACCGGCGCGAGTCAACCGCGGATAAATTCGCGCAACCGGCGCTGAATGCGAACGCCCCGGCTGCGCGCAATGCTAGCGTTGTCGCGTCTTGATCCGCTGTGCACATCGATGAAGCGGCGCTGCATCGCGCGCAACGGCGAAGCCGCCGCCGCGCTCAGCGCGGGCAGGGCTTGTGCAGCGCGTAGCGCTTGCCGTTCCAGCGCCATACCGGCGCGCACATGCCCGGTCCGGTCAGTTCCAGGTCGGGATAGCCCAGGTGTTTGCTTGGCAGGATGTTGTAGCCGGCCGGAAAACCGAACTGCGCCTGCCAGCGGCCGTGCGCGTCGCGGACGTACAGCTCCAGCGATACGCCGATGCGGCCGCCGAGACATTCGGACTCCAGTTCGGTGAACACCTCGGGGAGGCCGTCGCCGTTGAGGTCGACGACCTGGGCGGTGTAGCCGATGCGCTCTTCGCAACTGTCGTCGTAATACTCGCCGCGGGTGCCGGTGAGGCGGCCGCCGGTGGCCTGCCGGATCACCGCCGCTTCGTTCCAGGCCGGGCGGGGCGGCGGTGCGGCCGAAGCCGCGGCGCTCGCGCAGGCCAGGACCAGCGCGGCGGCGCGCATACGGGCGCGGGCGTGACGATTTCGGTGCATGGCGATCCTTTCCTTGGACGGGCCGCGTGGCGGCGATGGCGCCGGCTTACTTCGGCGCGGCGAACACGGTGATCTCTTCGCGATCGTGATACAGCTGGCGCGCGCGCACGATCAGCGGCCGGTGCGCCTGGTACTCGAAGGTCTCCAGGCACAGCCGGGTCTCTTCCCAGCGTTTCTTCATCGGCAGCTTGAGATTGAAGATCGCCTGCCGGCACCAACCCTCGCGGAACCAGGCCGCCATCCGCTCGGCGACCCGCACCGGCTGTTCGACCATGTCGCAGACCATCCAGTCCAGGGTGCGCTTGGGCTGCCAGGAAAAACCGTCGGCGCGCAGGTGATCGACCCGGCCGCTGTCGAGCAGGGCCTGGCGCAGCGGGCCGTTGTCGACCGAGGTCACCTTCATGCCGTTGCGCATCAGCACCCAGGTCCAGCCGCCGGGCGCGGCGCCGAGGTCGGCGGCCTGCATGTTGTCGCGCACCCGGCGCTCGCGCTCGTCGGCGTCGAGCAGGGTCAGCAGCGCTTCTTCGAGCTTCAGCGCCGAGCGGCTGGGGGCGTCGGGATGCATGCGCAGGCGCGGGATGCCGAGCGGCCAGGGCGAGCTGTCGTGCGGATCGGACATCGCCAGCACCGCATGATCGCCGGCCAGGAAGGCCACGTGCAGGCGCGGCCGGCGCGGATCGTCTTCGCGGCTGAGCCAGCCGGCCTTGCGCAGCGCCGGACGCAGCGCGTTGCCGAAGCTGCGCGCGAGCCCGGCGAGCGGCTTGCCGGCGTCGGAATCGGGGTGCTCGACCCACAGTTCGCCGAACATCGACACGTTCAGGCCGCTGCCGGCGATCGCCTCCAGCGCGGCCAGCATCGGCGCGATCCGGTCGCTGGCCGGCAGCCCGCGCAGATCGGCCAGGCGCACCAGCTTCTGCCGGGCGAAGATCAGCTTCGACCACGGCAGCGCGCGCGACAGCGCGGCGGCGTCTTCGACCATGAATTCGACGTAGCCGCTGTTGCGTTCGGTGCGGGCGTAGCCGGGATGGCCGGCGACCGCGGCGCGCTCGTTGAGTTCGACGGCGAGTTCGGGCTCGAAACCGGCGCGGCACCAGCAGAACAGGGCGGAGTCGGTCATGGTCGGATTCGCGCGGTAGTTGAAGAATTTGTAGGAGCGGCGTGAGCCGCGACAACCGAAGCGATTAGCGGAAGCGGGCTGGCCGAAGACTGCGGGGCGGCCAATCGCGCTTCGGTGGCGGCGCTGGCGACAACCGCTTCGGCTGGCGCGGTTCGCGCCGCTCGTACATGCAGTCGCGTCAGTACGCCACGCCGCTTTCGCCGTAATGGCGCAGCACTTCGCAGGCGGCATCGCGGTGCAGGTCGCGGCGTACGGCGATGCCGCGCCGCTCCAACTCGCCGATCCAGTCGGCCGGCAGCGGGCCTTCGTCGAACTCGGTCAGGCGCATCACGTCTTCCGAGCGCGCGCCGATCAGCATCCGGTCGATGCCGGCCCAGAAGCTGGCGCCGTAGCACATGCAGCAGGGCTGGGCCGAGGTGGCCAGGGTCATCGGCCCGATCTCGTTGAGCCGGAACGCGCTCACCGCCGACTGGGCGCACATGAAGGCCATCATTTCGGCGTGCGCGACCGAGCAGTTCTGCGGCACGACCCGGTTCACCCCGACCCCGACCACGTAGCCGTTGCCGTCGAAGATCGCCGCGCCGAACGGACCGCCGGTGCCGGCCTCGACATTGCGCCGCGACAGCTCGATCGCCAACGCGACCTTGTCCTCGTCGTCGTGGTAGGCGCGCTGGCGGTCGACCGCCGCGTCGACCCAGTCCGGCAGGACCAGGCGCACGTCGGCCATCAGCCGGTGGGCGATCTTCGGGCTCATGCCTGCGCGCTCCAGGTGTCGCGCAGGGTCACGCTGCGGTTGAACACCGGGCGCTGCGCGCTGTGGTCGCGGCGGTCGGCGACGAAGTAGCCGACCCGCTCGAACTGGAACGACTGCTCCGGCGCCGCGGCGGCCGCGGCCGGCTCGACGTAGCCGACCACGCTGCGGCGCGAGTTCGGATTGAGATGGTCCTGGTAGGTCTTGCCGTCGCTGTCGTCGTCCGGCGCGGCGACGTCGAACAGGCGGTCGTACAGGCGGATTTCCGCCTCGACCGCGTGGCGCGCGCTGACCCAGTGGATGGTGCCCTTGATCTTGCGGTCGGCGCCGGCCATGCCGGGGCGCGACTCCGGGTCCAGGCTGCCGCGCAGTTCGACGATCTGGCCGGACTCGTCCTTGATCACTTCGTCGCAGCGCAGGATGCCGGCGCCGCGCAGGCGCACTTCGCCGCCCGGAATCAGGCGCTTGAAGCCCTTCGGCGGCACTTCCTCGAAGTCCTCGCGCTCGATCCACAACTGGTTCGAGAACGGCACCCGGCGGCTGCCGAAGCTCTCGTCCTTGGGGTGGTTGGAGAAGCTCAGCGACTCTTCGTGCGAGTCGGGCAGGTTGGTGATGACCAGCTTGAGCGGGTCGACCACCGCCATGCGCCGCGCCGCGGCCGCGTCGAGGTCTTCGCGCAGGCAGCCTTCCAGCACCGAGTAGTCGATCAGCGAGTTCTGCTTGCTCACGCCCAGGCGCTCGGCGAACAGGCGCAGCGCGGCCGGGGTGTAGCCGCGGCGGCGGATGCCCTGCAGGGTCGGCATGCGCGGGTCGTCCCAGCCGTCGACCAGGCCTTCCTGGACCAGCACCATGAGCTTGCGCTTGCTCATCACGGTGTAGTTGAGGTTGGCGCGCGAGAACTCGATCTGGCGCGGGATCGCGGCCTCGTTCGGATAGCCCTTGGCCAGCAGCGGCGCCAGCAGCTCGGGCGAATTCGGCAGGTCGACCCTGCCCACGCACCAGTCGTACAGCGGACGGTGGTCTTCGAATTCCAGCGTGCACAGCGAATGGGTGATGCCTTCGCAGGAATCGCTGAGCGAGTGGGCGAAGTCGTACATCGGATAGATCGGCCAGGCATCGCCGGTGTTCTGGTGGGCGACCTTCTTGATCCGGTACAGCGCCGGGTCGCGCAGGTTGATGTTGCCCGAGGCCATGTCGATCTTGGCGCGCAGGGTGCGCGCGCCGTCGGCGAACTCGCCGGCGCGCATGCGCGCGAACAGGTCCAGGTTCTCCTCGACGCTGCGCTCGCGGTAGGGCGAGTTCCGGCCCGGCTCGTTGAGGCTGCCGCGGTAGGCGCGCACTTCCTCGGCGCTGAGGTCGCAGACGAAGGCGTCGCCCTGGCGGATCAGCTTCTGCGCGGCCAGGTAGAACACCTCGAAGTAGTCCGAGGCGTGGCGCAGCTGCGCCCACTCGAAGCCCAGCCAGCGCACGTCCTCCTGGATCGCGGCGACGTACTCGGGGTCTTCCTTGGCCGGGTTGGTGTCGTCGAAGCGCAGGTTGCACAGCCCGCCGAACTCGTTGGCGATGCCGAAGTCCAGGCAGATCGCCTTGGCGTGGCCGATGTGCAGGTAGCCGTTGGGCTCGGGCGGGAAGCGGGTCCGGATCGCTTGGTGCTTGCCGCTGGCCAGGTCGTCGCGAACGATCTGGCGGATGAAATCCTGCTTGACCGCGCCAGCGGCGGCGGTGTCGGACGGGAGTTCGGGAGCGGAGCGGGCAGGATCGGCGGACATGCGTCACGGCAGTGGGAAAGGGAGAAACGGGAGTTTAGCCGCTGGCGGCAGTCCTTGCCTGCGGCCGGGGGCGCGACGGCGGCGGACGGCGGTCCGCGGCGTCGTCGCCGCTCGGCGGCGGCTTGCCGGTTCGGGCGGTTCGGGCCGGGCGCGCGTCGCCACGCCCGCGGCGCGCCAGGCGGCGTATGCTGGGCCCAGACCCGCCAGGCCTTACGCGCCGAAGGACGCCGACGATGCAAGTCGTCTACGAAGCCGCCCACCTGATCGATGCCCATCTGGTCCGCCATGCCCTGGAGGCCGCCGGGATCCCGGTGTTCCTGAAGGGCGAGGCCCTGCTCGGCGGGGTCGGCGAGCTGCCGCCGTTCGGCGCGGTTCAGGTTTGCGTGCCGGAAGCGGCCTGGCCGCAGGCGCGCGAGGTGGTCGAGCGCTTGTCCTTCGGCGAACCGCCGCCGGAACGGCCGGAACCGGAGCCGACGCCGCCGGGCTGGCTGCCGGCCTGATCGGCCGCAGCACCGCCGCCCGCAACAACGCTCATCGGCCGCCGCTGCGACTGCGCGGGCCGGCCGTCCCATCGCCCTATCGATCGCGCGCCGCGGCCCCGCCGGGCGCCGCGTCCCGCACCCGCCGCGTTCGCCGCAGCCGGTGCGCGACGATCCGACCCGAACGGAGTTGCCTGCCATGTCTCACCGTCTCTCGACCCGCCGCGGGCGCAGCGCATGAGCGCGCCGGCCGTCTCTTCGATCGATTCGCTGCGCACCCCGTTGCTGCAGATGCTGTTCGGCGCCTCGGTGATCAGCAGCTCGGCGGTGTTCGTGCGCTGGGTGCAGATCGGGCCGGCCGCGTCGGCGTTCTGGCGCATGGCGCTGGCGGCGCTGATCCTGTTCGCGGTGGTCGGGCGGCCGTGGCAACGCGGGCGCCTGCGCGACTGGCGCCCGGACGCGCGCACGCTGGGTCTGGTCATGCTCGGCGCGGCCTTCCTGGCTCTGGATCTTTGGCTGTGGCATCGCAGCATCCTCTACGTCGGCGTCGGCCTGTCGACCCTGCTGGCGAACTTCCAGGTATTCGTGCTCGCCGGCGTCGGCGCGCTGTGGCTGGGCGAACACACCAGTTGGCGGCTGTGGACCGGCCTGGTCATGGGCCTGCTCGGCCTGGGCCTGTTGCTGGCGCCGGGCTGGGGCGGGATGGACACGCGTTTCCGCCTCGGCGTGGTCTACGGCCTCGGCGCGGCGCTGGCTTACGGCGGCTTCCTGCTCGCCTTCCGCGCCGCCCAGGCGCGCCGCGGGCGCACCCCGAACGAGGCCCTGCAATGGTGGCTGTGCCTGGGCTGCGCGATCATGCTGCTGGCGCCGGTGCCGTTCGGCGGCGAGAACCTGTGGCCGAGCGGCGCGCACGACTGGCTGATCCTGTTCGCCTACGCCGCGATCGCCCAGGTGCTGGGCTGGCTGGTGATCGGCCGGGCGATGCCGTTGCTGCCGGCCGGCATCGTCGGCCTGTGCCTGCTGCTGCAGCCGCTGCTGGCCTACGTCTGGGACGTGCTGCTGTTCGGCAAGCGGCTCGGCGCGATCGAACTGGTCGGCCTGGCCCTGTCCCTGGCCGGCATCTTCCTCGGCCTGGCGCGCGGCGATCAGCCGCTGTTCTCGTCCCGCCGCGACCCGGCCTGAGCGCCTCGACTTTCTTACGGTGCAACCATGAGCGATTCCCTGGCTTCGATTTCCTCCCTGATCCGCAGCGTCGCCGACTTCCCCAAGCCCGGCGTGACCTTTCGCGACGTGACCCCGCTGCTGGCCGACGCCGGCGGCTTCGCCCGCTGCATCGACGCGCTGGCCGAACCCTGGCAGGGCAGCGGGGTGCAGGCGGTGTGCGGGATCGAATCGCGCGGCTTCATCTTCGGCGCCGCGCTGGCGCAGAAGCTGCACGCCGGCTTCGTGCCGCTGCGCAAGCCGGGCAAGCTGCCGCCGCCGCTGGTGGCGGTGGAGTACGAGCTGGAATACGGCCGCGACGCCCTGCAGGCGCGCAGCGACGCGCTCAAGCCGGGCGAACGCACCCTGATCGTCGACGACGTGCTCGCCACCGGCGGCACCCTGGCCGCGGCGCGCGAGCTGGTCGAGCGCTTGGATGCGGCGCTGGTCGGCGCCAGCGTGCTGATCGAACTCGACGCCCTCGGCGGCCGCCGGCGCTGGCCGGGCCCGGCGCCGGTGCACGCCTTGTTGCACTACTGAAAGCAAGGAACGAGTCGAGAGCAGCGAGTAGCGAGTGAAAGCGACGGTTTGCTCTCACTCCTCGCTCCTCTTTTCTCCCCACCCGTTCCTGCTCCTTGAATCCCGCCCGCCGGCCCGCATCTCACTCGCACGGCGAACGAACGCCGCAACCGCAGACGGAGACAACCCATGGCCGGCACGTCCATTCCCGGGATCGGTGCGTTCAAGCAGCGCCTGCCGCAGCGCGAGGACGCGTTGCCGGGGCGCGACGAGCCGCTGCCGCTGCATAACGTCCACTACGTCAGCGGCGCCAAGCTGCGCGACGAATTCGTCGGCCTGGCCCGGGTCCAGTTCGGCATGGGCTGCTTCTGGGGCGCCGAGCGCAAGTTCTGGTCGCTGCCGGGAGTGGTCGCCACCGCGGTCGGCTATTCCGGCGGCTACACGCCCAACCCGACCTACCGCGAAGTCTGCAGCGGCCAGACCGGCCACGCCGAGACCGTGCTGGTGGTGTACGACCCGGCCCGGATCGCGTTCGAAGACTTGCTCAAGACGTTCTGGGAAAACCACGACCCGACCCAGGGCATGCGCCAGGGCAACGACGCCGGCACCCAGTACCGCTCGGTCGTCTATTGCGAGGACGAAGCCCAGCACCGCGCCGCGCTCGCCAGCCGCGACGCGTTCCAGGCCGGGCTGAGCGCCGCCGGCTACGGCCAGATCACCACCGACATTCCCGCGCCGCCGGCGCCGGAGTTCTACTACGCCGAAGACGATCACCAGCAGTACCTGGCCAAGAACCCGATGGGGTACTGCGGCCTCGGCGGCACCGGCGTGAGCTGCCCGATCGGCCTGGGCTGAGCCGCCGCCCGATCGGCCGGCGCGACGGCGATGCGGGGCTCTCCCGGCGGCCTCGCGCTAGCCGGGAGTCGCAGCGCTCACAGCGGTTCGATCGCGCAGGCGTAGACCAGTTCGCAGGCGCCGTCGCCGGTGTCGGTGCGGGTCAGCGAACTGCGCCATCGCCATTCGCCCGGGGCGTCGGCCTGCACCAGCCAGCCGTGCACGCGCACGCGCTGGTCCGCGCGCGTGCGCTTGAGCGCGCGCGCGACTTCGGCATCGGCCGGGATGATGTGCAGGTTGGCGCTGGAGCGCTGCATCTCCTGCAGCGGAATCGGCGGCTGGCCTTCGAAACGGTAGGTCAGGAACCGCGCTTCCTGGCTGAAGCGCAATTTCGACAGCACCGCGTCCTCGCGCATGCGTCCCCAGCCCAGGCCCAGGTCGGTGGGCGAAAACTCGGCGGTGAGGCCGTTGCGGTAATCGCGCCGCGACAGCACCCGGCCTTCGATGCTGAAGCCGGCCAGCGGGGTCAGCGTGCCGGGTTCGAGCCGGAACGGCTGCAGGCCGGCCGGCACCGGCGTCTGCAGCGGCTGGGCGTAATCGGCCACTCGCGGCGGCATCGGGCAGCGCACGCTCGCACCCGCCGCCGGCGCCGGATAGTGCAGGGCGCGCGGCGACAGCGGCGAATACCACCAGCCGACCGCGCTCAGCGAAAGCGCCAGCGCCATCCAGCCGCGCAGGCTCATCGCGCCTCGCGCACCGGCTTGCGTCCGCCGGGGCTGCGCGGCGGTTGCAGCAGAGAGGGCGGCAGCTTGCGCAGTTCGTCGGCCAGTTGCATCAGGAACTCGGACATCGCCGAACTGCGCCGCCACAGCATGCCGATCTGCCGGTGCGGCGGCTCGCCGTCGAAGCGCAGCAGATGCACGTCGGGCGAGGGCGGCACCGGCGGCTGCACCGCCAGCATCGGCAGCAGGGTGATGCCGACCCCGGCGGCGACCATCTGCCGCAGCGTCTCCAGGCTGGTGGCGCGGAAGCCGTCGCGCTCGTCGGCGCCGGCCAGGCGGCACACGTCCAGGGCCTGATCGCGCAGGCAGTGGCCTTCCTCGAGCAGCAGCAGGTGCTGGTCGTCCAGGTCGTGCAGTTCCAGGCTGTCGCGCGCCGCCATCGGATGCTGCTGCGGCACCGCCAGCAGGAAGGGCTCGTCGAACAACGGCTCGACGTGCAACTGGTCGTCGTGGATCGGCAGCGCCAGCAGGCCGGCGTCGAGGCGGCCGTCGCGCAGCCGGGCCAGGATCTGGTCGGTCTTCTCCTCGACCAGCAGCAGTTCCAGGCGCGGGAAGCGCTTGCGCAGCCCCGGCACCACGTGCGGGAGCAGGTACGGGCCCAGGGTCGGGAACAGGCCCAGGCGCACCGTGCCGGCCTCCGGGTCCTGGCTGCGGCGGGCGATCTCGCCCATCTGCTCGACGTCGGCGATCACCTTGCGCGCGCGCTCGGCGATGTCGCGCCCGACCGGGGTCAGCATGACCCGGCGCGGCGCGCGCTCGACCAGGGACACGCCCAACTCGTCCTCGAGCTTCTTGATCTGGGTGGAAAGCGTGGGTTGGCTCACGAAGCTGGCCGCGGCCGCCCGGCCGAAGTGCTTGTGATCGGCCAGGGCGACCAGATATTTGAGGTCACGTAGATTCATCGACGGCTGTCCATTGAGGATGGCTATCGGCATAATAGGAACAATTCATTTCAGTAATCAAATGCTGGCATGCAACATAGCCGGCATAGGTTGTGCCCCTCGGCGTCACCCCCTCATCCCAACCCATCCCCTGACTCAGGAGTCACGAGCATGCTTTCGATCGGCGAAAAGTTCCCGAAATTCAAGGTCAAGGCCACCGTCGGTATCGAGAACCTCGATAGCGCCTTCGCCGACATCGACAACGACACCTACAAGGGCAAGTGGCTGCTGGTGTTCTTCTACCCGAAGGACTTCACCTTCGTCTGCCCGACCGAGATCAAGGGCTTCGGCGATCTGAACCAGCAGTTCGCCGACCGCGACTGCCAGGTCCTGGCCGCGTCGACCGACAGCGAGTTCGTCCACCTGGCCTGGCGCAAGGACCACAAGGACCTGCGCGACCTGCCGTTCCCGATGCTGGCCGACATCAAGAAGGACCTGACCTCGGCGCTCGGCATCCTGACCGACGACGGCGTCGCCCAGCGCGCCACCTTCCTGGTCGATCCGGAAGGCATCATCCGCTTCGTCTACGTCACCGACGGCTCGGTCGGCCGCAACCCGCAGGAAGTGCTGCGCGTGCTCGACGCGCTGCAGACCGACGAGCTGTGCCCGTGCAACTGGAACCAGGGCGAGAACACCCTCAAGGTCGCCTGATCCGTGCCGGGTCGTCCCCCGAACGGACGGCCCGTCGCGATCCGACCGGAGAGCGATCTCCCGCGGCGCCGGATTCCGTGACCCGGCGCCCCCTTGGTTCTCCCTGCGCTGGCGGCCCCGCCGGCAGCGCAGTCTTCTTCGGCCATTCCCGCATGCGGGCCGGCTCGGCCGGCCTCCCTCCCTCCCGTGCGGGATGCCTGCAGCCGGGGTTCGCCCCGGCTGCCTCTAATCGCAGCAGCGTTCCTTTCCGTCGTTTCCGAGCCAGCCCTGCGCCCCGCGCACGCCCGCCAGGCGGCGACGCCTGCGCGGCCTTCGGACCGGCGCCTTCCGCAGCATTCAGGAGTTCCCGATGAGCCTTTCCGATCTTCGCAATTCGCTTCCCGATTACGCCAAGGACCTCAAGCTCAACCTCGACAGCGTGCTCAGCGACGCCGGTTCGCCGGGCTTGGACGGCAAGCAGATCCGCGCCATCGCGCTGGCCTCGGCGATCGCCTCGCGCTACAAGCCGCTGGCCGCGGCGGTCGAAGCCTTCGCCGCCGAAAAGCTGTCGCCGGAAGAGATCGCCGGCGCCAAGGCCGCGGCCGCGGTGATGGCGATGAACAACATCTACTACCGCGCCACCCACCTGATCCAGAACGAAGAGTACGGCCAGCTGCGCGCCGGCCTGCGCATGAACGTGATGGCCAATCCGGGCATCGACAAGATGTCGTTCGAGCTCGCCTCGCTGGCGGTGTCGGCGATCAACGGCTGTGGTGCCTGCATGGACTCGCACGAGAAGGTGATCCGCAAGCACGAGATCAACGCCCAGGGCGTGCAGAGCGCGCTGAAAATCGGCGCGGTGGTGCACGCGGTGGCGGTGACGCTGGAGCAGATGTGATCGTCTGATCCGGCAGCATGGCGCCTCCCTGGAATCGCCGGCGAAAGCCGGCGATTTTTTTTTGAGGCCGAACGACACGCAGACCGATCTCGCCAGCATCTCATCACTTTCGCCTTGGCCCTTGCCTGGCGCAGCCTGTAGCTCGCGAGACCGGTGGAGACCCGGAGGGCGCCGCACAGGACGTGCGGCGTTTTCCGATAAGACAGGGATGTCTTATCGGAAAATCCCGGCGCGCGCTTCGAACTCGCAGGGGAGCTTCGTCAAGGAAAGCCCTTTTCTTTGGTTAGCTTTCTTTTGGGCTTAGCAAAAGAAAGTAACCCGGCCGCGCCAGCGGACGGAAGCTTCAGCTCTTGCTTCAACGATGAAACAGCGTGAATCCTTCCTCTCTAGGAGCGCCGCAAGCCGCGACCGCGTTGCGACGATCTTTCGCCGTCTCGCTCAAGCAAGATCAAACGCGTAAAGCTTCCGCCGCTGAAGCGGCGGGTTACTTTCTTTTGTCATAAGCAACAAAAGAAAGGTAACCAAAGAAAAGTGCTTTTCTTCGAATCAAAGGCCCGCGCGTTCGATGCCGACGCAGGGATTTTTCATACGGGACGTCCCTGTCCCGATGAAAAACGGCGCGCATCCCTGCGCGCCGCCCTCCGGGTCTTCGTTAGCCCTCGCGAGTGTCCGGCGACGCATAGCAACGGCAACAACAACGACCGCAATCCCCACGGTAGGAGCGGCGCTCCACAAGGATTTCCTTCGGTCACGAGCCGCGACCGCGTCCTCGCGCGTTTGCGCCGCAACCGCCTGCAACCGCGCGCCTCGACCGTCCGGCGGACGATGCCGATCTCGGCGCCGGCGGATCTCCCCCGATCCGCCGGCGCCGTCCCCTCAACGCACCTCGAACTCGTAGATCCGGGTCGCCGGATCGCCGTTCTGGGTCGGGGTGGCGACGTTGAGCTTGATGTAGCGCGCCGAGATGGCGCCGATCGAGTGGGTGCTGGAACTGGCGGTATTGGCGCTCACCGACACCGGCGTGCTCCAGGTGCTGCCGTTGCTGGAGGTCTGGATGGTGAAGGCCTTGCTGTTCCAACTGGTCGACTCGCCGCCGGCGCCGGCGTGCTTGACCACGAAGCTGCTGACCGTCTGCGCCGAACCCAGGTCGACCTGCAGCCAGGCCGGCGAGGCCAGCGAGCAGAACTTGTCGGTGTTGCCGCCGGAAACGCTGCCGTTGACCGCCTTGGCCGGGCCTTCGTTGCTGTTGCACGCGGTCGAGCCGGTGGCCGGCTTGTTGAGCGCGAGGTTGACGTTGCCGGCGCCGACCGAGACGGTCTGGCTCTTGGTGTGGGTCGCGCCGCCGTTGTCGGTCACGGTCAGGCTGACGGTGTAGTTGCCGGCGCTGGCGTAGGTGCGGCTGGGGTTGGTCGCGGTCGAGGTGCCGCCGTCGCCGAAGGTCCAACTGCGCGCGGCGATGCTGCCGTCGGCGTCGCTGGAGGCGTCGCTGAAACTGGCGGTCAGGCCGTTGACGCTGACGCCGAAGTTGGCCACCGGTGCGGTATTGCCGCTGAGCGCGTTGTTGATCGCCGCCGCGTACTGCGCGCTGGTGCCCTGCGACCAGCATTTCTGGATGTCGTCGTACAGCCACAGGAAGCCGCCGCCGATCCCGGCGCTGGTCTTCCAGCCGGACATGCGGGTCTGCACTTGCGTGGGACTGTCGCCGGCGGTGCAGCCGGTGCCGTGCTTGGTCCACAGGCCGGGCATCACGGTCATGCCCATCGCGGCGTTCCAGTTGGCCGGGTCGTTACCGGCGCCGCCGTCGTAGACCTGCAGGTAGATCCGGTCGACCGAGCTGCCCAGGTTGTCCTTGACTCCTTTCCAGAAGCTCTGGTTGGTGTACGGCGCGAAGGTGATCTTGTAGCCCAGCCCGACCAGCATCTGGCCGAAGGCGGTGGTGTCGGCGACGTTGTAGTGGCTCTCGTCGTCGAAGTTGACCGCATCGGCGCCGGTCGCGGTCTTCAGCGCCTGGAAATTGCGGTAGAGGATGCTGCCGCTGCCGGTGCCGCAGACGATGGTGGTGCCGCAGCCGACGGCGGTGCCGTTGGCCAGCTTGGCCATGCGTTCGAAATCCGGCACGCCCCAGGCGCCGATCGACACCTCGACCCGCTTGACCGAGGTCGGCGCGGTCTTCAGCGAGGCCAGTCGCGCCGGCCAGTCCGCGTCGGCGCCGGTGTAGGCGCCGTTCTTGACGATCGGAATGTCGTTGTAGACCAGGTCGCCGTTGTCCTCGATGTGGATGCTCCACAGGAACACCGTGGTGAAGCCGGAAGCCTTGAGGTCGTTGATCACGGTCTGGCCGCCGGAATAGAACGGGCCGCCGCCGAAGATCGCCGACTCGGCGGCGAACGCGCCCGGCGCGGCGACGGCGAGGGCCAGGGCGGCCAGGCGCGGAACGAAACGGCGCAAGGCGGAAGTCGAGCGTTGGGTCGGCTGAGTCATGGGCGGTCCCCGGATGGATGGTCGGCGGCGGGGCAGGCCGCGATCGCGCGCACGACGGCGCAGGCTCGCGCTGCTTGTCGCCACGGCGGCGACGCGGCCGACATTGCGAGCGGCGATTTCGCGGTGTCAACGTTTGGATCGATTTAAACCCGGTCAAATCGTTTAAAAACCCGGGTGCGCCGGAGTTTTCCCCGAGCAATCAACACGCTGAGCGAAAACGCACATCGGCCGGCGAAGGCGACCGCGCGCACGGATCGCGGCCGGCCTGCGTTGCGTCGCAACACGGATGCGCGCAAAGCCGCCGCTGCGCTCGGCGGCGGGCGCGCAGGCGCGATGCCGCGCAGTAGGGGGAAGGGACGGAACTGCGTTGCTTCGGCGCGTCGCGCCGTGCGCGGCCCTTACAATGCGCCGATGACTTCTTCCGACGACACCGGTTCCGCGGCGCATCCGCCGGCCCCCGGCGCGCGCCGCGTCGACGCGCTGCTGCGTGCGGCGCGCGCGCGCATCGAGCCGGCCGAGGCCGAGCTGCTGCTGGCCCAGGCGCTGGGCCGCAACCGGGGCTGGCTGTTCGCGCACGACGACCATGTGGTCTCCGACCAGGCGGCGCAGCGTTTCGCCGACTGGCTTGCGCGGCGCGAGGCGGGCGAGCCGGTGGCGTACCTGATCGGCAGGCGCGGCTTCTGGCGCTTCGATCTGCAGGTCAGCGCGGCGACTCTGATTCCGCGTCCGGAAACCGAGTTGCTGGTCGAACTGGCGCTGGCGCGGTTGCCGGACGGGCAGGCGGCCCGCGTGGCCGACCTGGGCACCGGCAGCGGCGCGATCGCCCTGGCCCTGGCCTACGAGCGGCCGCAGGCGCGGGTGATCGCCAGCGACGCCAGCGCTGCGGCGCTGGCGGTCGCCGCGGCCAACGCGCGCGCGCTGGGGCTGGGCAATGTCGCGTTCCGCGAGGGCGACTGGTTCGCGCCGCTGGCCGGCGAGCGCTTCGACCTGATCGCCAGCAATCCGCCTTATATCGAGGCCGACGACCCGCACCTGCAGCAGGGCGACCTGCGCTTTGAGCCGGCCAGCGCGCTGGCCTCGGGCGCCGACGGCCTGGATGCGATCCGCGTCATCGCCGCCGCCGCGCCGGCGCATCTGCGAGCGGGCGGTTGGCTGCTGCTCGAGCACGGCTGGAACCAGGGGCCGGCGGTGCGCGCGTTGCTGACCGCCGCGGGCCTGGCCGATGCGATGACCGAGCGCGATCTGGAAGGGCGCGATCGGGTCAGCCTGGCGCGGATGCCGGCGGCGGGCGACTGAGCCGGCGGTTGGGCGCCGCATTCGCCGGCGGCGCCATACGCCGGCGTTGCCGACGCGGCGGGCTCGCGCCGGTAAACTGGTCGGCCTCACGACTGCGAGGCCTGCGATGCGCACGCTCTACCCCGAGATCGAACCCTTCGACACCGGCACCCTGCCGGTCGACGACCGCCACACGCTGTACTACGAGCAGTGCGGCAATCCCGACGGCAAGCCGGTGGTGCTGCTGCACGGCGGTCCCGGCGCGGGCTGCAGCCCGAAGATGCGCCGCTTCCACGACCCGGCCAAGTACCGCATCGTGCTGTTCGACCAGCGCGGCAGCGGCCGCTCGACGCCGCATGCCGACCTGGTCGACAACAGCACCTGGGACTTGGTCGCCGACATCGAAAAACTGCGCGCGCACCTGGGCATCGAACGTTGGCAGGTGTTCGGCGGTTCCTGGGGTTCGACCCTGGCCCTGGCCTATGCGCAGGCCCACCCGCAGCGGGCGACCGAACTGGTCCTGCGCGGCATTTTCATGCTGCGCCGCTGGGAGCTGGAGTGGTTCTACCAGGAGGGCGCCTCGCGCCTGTTCCCGGATGCGTGGGAGCATTACCTCAAGGCGATTCCGCCGGTCGAGCGCCACGACCTGATCAGCGCCTTCCATCGCCGCCTGACCAGCGACAACGAGCAGACTCGGCTCGACGCCGCGCGCGCCTGGAGCGTGTGGGAAGGCGCGACCAGCTTCCTGCACGTCGACCAGGATTTCGTCAGCGGCCACGAGGACGCGCAGTTCGCCCTGGCGTTCGCGCGGATCGAGAACCACTACTTCGTCAACGGCGGCTTCTTCGAGGTCGAGGATCAGTTGCTGCGCGACGCGCACAAGATCGCCGAGATCCCGGGCGTGATCGTGCACGGCCGCTACGACGTGGTCTGCCCGGTGCAGAACGCCTGGGAACTCAAGCAGGCCTGGCCGAAGGCCGAGCTGACGATCACTCCGGCGTCGGGGCATTCGGCGTTCGAGGCCGAGAACGTCGACGCGCTGGTGCGCGCGACCGACCGCTTCGCCTGATCCGCACCCGTCGCGCTTGCGTCGCTCCCCAGTAGGAGCGGCGCCCCACAGGGATTTGCTTCGGTCACAAGCCGCGACCACGGGACGCGCAGAAGATCCAGGGCTGTCGTCGGCGATCGAAGCCGGAAGCTATCGCCTGTAGGAGCGGCGTAAGCCGCGACCACGGGACGCGCAGAAAATCCAGGACTGTCGCCAGCGACCGAAGCCGAAGCTATCGTCGGTAGAAGCGGCGTCCCACAGGGCTTTCCTCCGGTCACAAGCCGCGACCGCCATCGTTCGGTCTCGCCGCGCTTCGTGCCGCAGCGTGGTATCGCGTCGCTTCGGCTGTCGCGGCTCACGCCGCTCCTACAGGAAACGCCGACGTGTCCGGGGCGAAACCGTCCGTTTCAGCCCGCCGCGCTGCCGTCGGGATTGCGTTCGATCATCCACAGCCCGGCCCAGAGTTTGAGGTCGAGCTCGTAGCCTTCGTCCTGCTTGCGCATCAGCCAGGCCGGGGCGAGGTCGCGCGGGACTTCGTGGACGACGATGTCCTCGCCGTCGACGCCGCCGCCGTCGCCGACCCGGCGCAGGCCGGTGGCGCGCACGAAGGCGATGCGCTCGCTGCTCATTCCGGCCGAGGTCGGGCCGATCAGCAGCACTTCGACCTTGGCCGGCTCCCAGCCGGTCTCCTCGACCAGTTCGCGCCGCGCCGCCGATTCCAGGGTGTCGTGATCGTGATCGTCGCCGACCAGGCCGGCCGGCATCTCGATGGTGCGCGCGCCCAGCGGCACCCGTTGCTGTTCGACGAACAGCACCCGGTCGTCGGGAGTCACCGCGATGATGATCACCGCCATGCCCTTGCCGTGGGTGCGCTCGGCGTATTCCCAATGGCCGCGCCGCATCATCCGCAGCCACTGGCCCTGGTACAGCGTTTCGGCGCCGTCGCCGGCGCCGGCATGGGCCTGCTCGGGGTGGTCGCGTCCTTGGTCGGCTGGGGTCATTGCGGTCCTCGCGTCATTGCGTCGCCATATACGTGCGGAAAGACGATGTTATGACGGAACCTGTGACGTCGCGAAGTCGAGTCCGACCGCTTCGTGCAAACGGCGCCGGGTCATCGGTCCGAAACGCAGGCGGTCGCACAGTTCCAGCAGGCCGGCCGGGTCGGCCGGATCGCGCAGGAAGTGACCGCGGTCGCCGCCGAGCGGGGCGTCGATCGCGATCGTGGTCAGCCGCCGGCACAGCAGCGCCTGCTCGCGGTGCGCGCGCAGCTTGGCCGCGGCGCTGGCGGCGCCGCGCAGGCGCAGGAACGGCACTTCCTCGACCCGCGCCAGCAGCGCGTCGAGGCTGCCGAAGTGGCCGAGCAGGGCGGCCGCGGTCTTGGCGCCGATCCCGGGCACGCCGGGGATGTTGTCGACCGCATCGCCGGTCAGGGCCAGGTAGTCGGCGATCTGGCTCGCCAGCACGCCGTGCCGCGCCGGCACGCCGTCGGCGCCCCAGCGCTGGCCGCGGGCGAAGTCCCACTGCTCGTCGTGGACGTCGAGCAACTGCGACAGGTCCTTGTCTGCGGACACGATCACCCCGCGGTAGCCCTGGCCGCGCATCGTGATCAGCGCGCTGCCGATCAGGTCGTCGGCCTCGTACTCGACATCGGCCAGCACCGCCAGGCCGAGCGCGGCGCACAGCGCCTTGCAATGGCCGAACTGGCGCTTGAGCGCGTCCGGAGCCGGGTCGCGGTTGGCCTTGTAGGCCGGGTACAGGCGATTGCGGAAGCACGAGTCCAGCGCCTCGTCGAAGGCGATGGCGATGTGGCGCGGCCGCTCGCGCTCGATCAGCTCGAGCAGGAAGCGGGCGAAGCCGTGCACGGCGTTGGTCGGCCAGCCTTCGGCGTCCTGGAATTCGTCGGGGATCGAATGCCAGGCGCGGAACACGTACAGGCTGGCGTCGACCAGGTAGAGCGGGGGGCGCGGCGTTGCGTTCATCGCTTCATTCCAACACGCGCCGCTCAGCGCGGCGACCAGGTCCGGGTCAGTTCGGACGGATCCGGACGCTCGCGCTCCGGCGCGTCCAGGCGCGCGGTGCCGATGTGGATGAAGCCGGCGATGCGTTCGTCGGCCTCCAGTTCCAGCCATTGCGCGACCTGTTCGTCGTAGGCCGGCCAGCCGGTCAGCCAGACGGCGCCGTAGCCGAAGGCCTGCGCGGCCTGGAGCAGGGCGAAGCAGACGCAGCCGGCGGTGAGGGTGCGTTCGAACTCGGGGATCTTCTCGTCCGGGCCGAGCTTGGCGATCACCGCGACCACCAGCGGCGCATGCGAGAAGCGGCTGCGGTCCTTTTCGATCGCGGCGGGGCCGGCGTCGGGGAAGCGTTCCTGGCCGCGCCGGGCGACGCGTTCGCCGAGTTCGTGTCGGGCCTGGCCCTGCAGCAGCAGGAACCGGAACGGCACGCGCTTGCCGTGGTCGGGCACGCGCACCGCCGACCGCAACATACGCTGCAGCGTCGATTCGTCCGGACCGGGTTCGGTCAGTTGCTTGGCCGGCACCGAGCGGCGTAAATCGAGGGCGTGGAGCAGGTCGGGCGCGGTGGGGGACATAAGAGACAAGGGGACTCCGGTCACAAAAATGAACGACAACACATTAATGGACGCATATTGGCACTATCCTGCCTCTGCAGTCGGAAATCGACGCAGCAGCGTCCAGCTCATCAGGGGAACTCGTAAGTGTCCGGCCACTTGCACGGCGTCGCTCAGGCAACGCGCACCGATCCCGTGCGCGTGCTCGAAGAAATCAAACGACAGACGCTCGAGCAACTCGGGGGGCTGCCGGGCAGCCTGTACCTGCCGATCGAGGAAGCCCTCAAGGCCGAGTCGCTGAAGGGCGACGGACGCAATCACCAGTTCGAAGATCAGGCTGCATTGTGGGTCCTGCGCCAGCAGCAGGCCAGTCATGTGATGGCGTTTCGGCAGCAGGTCGCGCTCGGTTTCGACGCGTTCCGCGCCCCGGGCGCCGCGGTCGGCGGTCTCGGCGGCACGCCGCTGCAACTGGTCGGCGATCAGCAACTGGCCTTCGACCTGGACGGCGAGCGCCTGACCGAGGCGCTGGATCACCGTTATCTGCGCCCGCTGGAGATGATCCAGGGCCGGCTCAAGATGCTGTCGCAGGCGATGGGCACGCCGATCGGGATCAACCCGCTCGGCCCGTACCGCCTGGTGCGCGCCTTCACCGCGGTCTACAACGAAGCCACGGTGACCGAAAGCCTGCGCCTGCGCCTGTTCCGCCAGTACGAACAGGAACTGGCGCGATTGCTCGGCGATCTCTATGGCCGGGTCAATAATCTGCTTGCGACCGCCGGTTACGGCGTCGGTTTCGGCGCCCCCGCGCCCAGCGCGCCGGTGCGCGCGGCCGACGATCGCGCCCGCGAGCGCAACACGCTCGATGAGGTATTCGACACCGTGCCGCACCGCGAGCCCCCCGCGCCCCTGCCCGATTACAGCGCCGCGATGGGCGGCTACAGCGACAGCCACGGCGGCCCCGCCGGCTACGGCGGCCACTACGGCGCGCAGGCGCCGGTGTCGCAGGCCGAAGTCGCCGCGATGGCCAACGAACTGGCCCAGCTGCGCTCGCAGCTGCACGCCTGGCGCGAGGGCATGCTCAACACCGGCGCCTTGCCGCAAGCGCACATGCCGCAGCGCTCGATGGCGCCGCGCCGCGAGCTGCGCGTGGACGAAGTGGTCGGCATGGTCTCGCTGCTGCAGCCCGAACCGCCGGACGCCTTCGCCCGCGCCCTGGCGGTGTCCGGCCGACTCGGCGAAACCATCCGCGACCAGCTCTACGACGGCGCCCGCCGGCTCGGCTTCAATCCCGACCAGACCTGCTTCAGCGCCGAGGAAGACGACGCGATCGACCTGGTCGCGCTGCTGTTCGACTCGCTGTTCCGCAACCACGCCCTGCAGGACCGCGCGCGCCGCGTCTATGCGCGGCTGGTCATGCCCTACGTCAAGGTCGCGCTGACCGACAACGAGGTGTTCGTCAAGCGCGAACACCCGGCGCGGCGCCTGCTGGACGCCATCACCGAGGCCTGCGAAGGCAACGACGGCGAGACCCAGCAGGACCGCGATCTGCTCGAGCGCGCCTCGTCGATCTCGCAGCGCATCGTGTCCGACTACAACGAAGACCTGGCGGTGTTCGAGCTGGCCCACGCCGAACTCGACGCGCTGCTGGCCCAGCACCGGCGCCGGATCGAGCTGCAGGAGCAGCGCGCGGCCAAGGCCACCTACGGCCGCGAGCGCCTCAACGCCGCACGCAACCAGGCCGACCACGCGGTGCGCGAGCGGGTCGGCGACTCCGAGCTGACCCCGGCGGTGGCCGAGTTCCTGGCCACGCCCTGGCGCCATCACGTGGTCCAGGTGCTGCTGCGCGAGAACGAAGATCCCAAGCGCCGCGCCCAGGCGCTGGCGCTGGGCGATGCGTTGGTCATGGCCGACCGCCTGGCCGCGGAGAACCGCGGCCGCGAGTTGGCCGACCAGTTGCTGGCGCTGCAGCCGGTGATCGTGCAGTGCCTGGCCAGTTCGGGCTTGGACGACAACGCCGCCCAGCAGGCGATGGCCGAGCTGGTCCGCGCCCTGGCCACCCCCGACCACACCCGCCGGCAGCATCCGCAGCCGAGCGCGGCCGAGGTCGAAGAGGACGTGGCCGAGGAGCGCAAGCTGTACCTGGCCGCCGGCATGGACCAGACCGCGCACGATCCCTTGCTGGCCCAGCGCATGCGCGAGCTGGAACCCGGCGACTGGCTGCGCCTGACCAACACCCAGGGCGAGACCATCGCGGTCAAGGTCGCCTGGGTCAGCCCGCTGACCTCGCGCCTGCTGCTGGTCAACCGCCGCGGCGTGCGCGCCCTGGTCGCTTCGGCCGAGGAACTGGCGGTCCTGGCCGCGTCCGGCCGGCTGGTGGTCGGCGCCGAGCGCACCGCCTTCGACGAGGCCATGCGGCAGGTGCGGCGGCATCTGGATCGGGTGATTTGAAGCCAGGAACGAGTGGAGAGGAGTGAGGAGTGAGCGAGAGCGGCCTGCGCTTCTACTCGTTCCTCACTCCTCTCCGCTGTTTTCTCGCTCCAATGCGCTACTTCCCGTCCCCGCCGTGACCCGCGGCCGTTTCCGCGCCGCCGTCCGTCCGGCGGGATCGCGCGGGCCCGGCCGCATCCGCTACGATGCGGCGAACCGGGCACGGAGCGAAGCATGTCGGGCATCACGATTGGCGTTGCCAGCGAAACCGCGACCGGCGAGAAGCGCGTGGCGCTGACGCCGGAGACCTGCAAGAAACTGATCGCGCGCGGCGCGCGGGTGCGGATCCAGCGCGGCGCAGGCCGTGCTTCCAGTTTCACCGACGAGGCCTATGTCCAGGCCGGCGCGGAGCTGGCCGACGACGCGTCCGCGGCGCTGGGCGAGGCCGACGTGATCTTGTGCGTGCAGGCGCCCGACCCGGGCCGCCTGACCGCGCTGCGCGAGGGCGCCGCGGTGGTCGGGTTGCTCGCGCCGCAGGCCGACGCCGCGCGCGGCGAGGCCATCGTCGCGCGCAAGCTGCTGGCCTTCCCGCTCGAACGCCTGCCGCGCACCACCCGCGCCCAGGCCATGGACGTGCTGAGTTCGCAGGCCGGCATGGCCGGGTACAAGGCGGTGCTGATCGCCGGCCAACTGGCGCCGCGCTTCTTCCCGATGCTGACCACCGCCGCCGGCACCATTCGCCCGTCCAGGGTGCTGATCGTCGGCGCCGGCGTCGCCGGGCTGCAGGCGGTGGCGACCGCCAAGCGCCTGGGCGCCCAGGTCGAAGGCTTCGACGTGCGTCCGGAGACGCGCGAGCAGATCGAATCGCTGGGCGGCAAGTTCCTCGACCTCGGCGTCAGCGCGGCGGGCGAGGGCGGCTATGCGCGCCAGCTCACCGACGAGGAGCGCGCCGAGCAGCAGCGCCGCCTGGGCGAACACCTGAAGAACATCGACGTGATCGTCTGCACCGCGGCGGTGCCCGGGCGGCCGGCGCCGAAGATCATTACCGCGGCGATGATCGCCGGCATGAAGCCGGGCAGCGTGCTGGTCGACCTGGCCGCCGAGACCGGCGGCAACTGCGAGCTCACCCGTCCCGGCGAGACCGTCGATGCCGACGGGGTGACCATCGCCGGCCCGCTCAACCTGGCCAGCAGCGGTGCGGTCCACGCCAGCGAGATGTATGCGCGCAACCTGCTCAACTTCGTCAGCTTGTTCGTCGACCAGGGCGCGCTGAAGTACGACTGGAACGACGAGTTGCTGGCCAAGACCGTGTGGCCGCAGCCGCCGGCCTCGGCCGCCGCTGCGGCGGCCTGAGCCGCCTCTCGCCGCGAAGCGGCATCGCCGCGCGGCAAGGGCAGGGCAAGAGCAAATTTCCCCTGCCCCCTTTCCAAAGGGGGAACGGCAAAGCTTGCGTCGGCGAGGGAGCCGGCGGTCGCCGTGAGTGGCGGCCGGCGTTTTGTAGGAGCGGCGTGAGCCGCGACCGCCGCCGCGGTGTGCGCGAGCGCTGCGGCCGCAGACCGAATGCGCCGGATTATCTTGCCTCTGGGCCCACGGGCGGCTCGGCTTTTTCAGCTGGCGCGTTACCAGGGCGTTCCGTCGCGCGGCGGCCGTTGGCGCTCACTCGCGCGGTGCGCCGTCGCGGCGCCACGGCGGCGGGTTGGCCTTGACCCAGGCGCGGCGCTGCTCCTCGCTCATGCCGCGCCACTGGTCCATCAGCGCGCGCCGGCCGGCCTCGTCGAGGACCCGCATCTTGGCGTACAGCGCGCGCATCTGCTTGCGCTGATCCGGGTTCAGGTGTTCCCAGTGCTTCAACCCCTGGCGCGCGTTGCGGCGCTCCTCCGGGCTCATCTGCTGCCAGCGGCGGGCGTGCTGGAGCATGCGCTGGCGCTCTTCCGGCGAGCTGTTCCAGCGTTCGCGCATCGGCGCGATCAGCTGCTCGCGCTGGGCCGGGCTCAGCTGCTCCCAGGCCGGCAGCGGCGCGGCCGGCGGGTCGGCGGCGAAGGCCGGCGCGGCGGCGAGCAGGGCGATGCCGGCGAGGACCAGACCGGCGCGGCGAAGAAAGGCGAGGCGGGGCATGGCGGTTTACTCCGGCTGGTTCGGCAGGACGTCGCCATTGGACGCCAGCCACAGATAAAGATCGGGATTTTCGTCGAGCGCTGCGACCGCGGTGTCGGCGTCGTAGCCGGCCGCCGGGAGCTCGGCCGGCGTCGGGGCGGAGGCCGGTGCCTGCGGCGCCGGGCCGGCGGCGAACTGCAGGCCCAGGGCCAGGGCGACCGCGGCCGCGCCGCCGCTGGCCAGGGCCCAGCCGAGCAGGCCGCCGCGCCGTACCGGCGCGCGCGCGGCCTCGCCGCGGATCGAGCGCAGGCGGGCGCGGGTGGCCGGTTCGACCCGCTCCAGGGCCTGCCGGTGCAGGGCGCGCATGGCCGCGTCGAAACGCGCGTCGCGCTCGTCGCCGGCGCCGGGCGCCGGGCCGGTGGTATCGGTGTGGGTGCTGCGGTTCATCGCCATTCCTCCAATTGCCGCTGCAAGGCTTCGCGCGCGCGCGACAGATGGGTCTTCACCGCGCCTTCGCTGCAACCCATCGCCCGCGCGGTCGTGGCGACGTCGAGTTCTTCCAGCACGCGCAGGCTGAAAGCCTCGCGCTGGCGCCGCGGCAGCGCGGCCAGTGCCTGCGACAGGCGCGCATAGGCTTCGCGGCCGTCGTGAGTGCGCTGCGGGTCGGGGCCGTCGTCGGCCCAGTCCAGCGGGGTGTCGTCCTCGCGTACCGCCGGGGCCAGCCAGCGCAGCCGGAACGTGCGCCGGCGCTGCAGGTCGACGATGCGGCTGCGCAGGATGCTCCAGAACAACGGGGTCCACTCGCCGGGCGGGCGGTCGCGGTAACCGAGCATCTTCATCATCGCGTCCTGGACCGCGTCCAGCGCGTCCTCACGGTGGCGCAGGCCGAGCTCGGCGAAGCGGAACGCGCGCGCGCCCAGCCCGGCCAGGAACGCATCCAGGCTGGCCGGCGGGCGCGCGGACGCGGCTCCATGCGGGTCAGTCCCGGGCGGGTCGGCCTCGGGCCCGTGCGACGGGGGCGGGACGGACTCCGGCAGCGGCTCGGCTTCGACGCTCACGGGCTCCAGCATACGGGCGCCTGGCGGTTGCAGCACCTGGGCGGCTCCTCAGCGGAAGGCGCGCGGACGGCGGGCGCGGCGGTCGGCGGGTGGGGTCGGCATCGCGGGATCCTGGGCGACGCAATGGGCGTCACATACGAAACCGGAAACGCGCCGAGCGCCGTTCGGTTGACGAGGCTGGCGCTGCATTCAGGGCCGGTTATGATGCGGAAGACATCGCATGGGGACAGGTCCGGATGAACGACGGTTTCGTGGCGCTGTATATCTTCATGTTGGCCGCGATCGCCGGCCACGTGATCATCTCGCGGGTGCCGGTGATCCTGCACACCCCGCTGATGTCGGGTTCCAACTTCATCCACGGGATCGTCCTGATCGGCGCGATCATCGTCCTCGGCCACGCCGAAACCACCCTGGAAAAAGCCATCGGCTTCATCGCCGTGCTGCTCGGCGCCGGCAACGCCGCCGGCGGCTATGTGGTGACCGAGCGCATGCTGGAGATGTTCAAGTCGAGCAAGAAGGCGGGTGGCGCATGAGTGGGCTGGATATCCTGGTCAAGTCCAGCTACCTCGTCGCCGCCACCTTGTTCCTGCTGGGCCTGCAGCGCATGGCCTCGCCGGTGACCGCGCGCAGCGGCATCCGCTGGGCCGGCGCCGGCATGGTCATCGCCACCGTCGCGACCTTCTTCCTGCCCGGCCTGCACAACCTGGGGCTGATCGCGCTCGCGCTCGGCATCGGCACGATCCTGGCCTGGGTCTCGGGCAAAAAGGTCGCGATCACCGACATGCCGCAGATGGTCGCGCTGTACAACGGCATGGGCGGCGGCTCGGCGGCGGCGATCGGCGCGGTCGAACTGCTGCGCCTGGCCGGACGGCTGCCGGCCGACCCGTTGCAGGCGCAGCTCGAGCGCGGCGTGATCGACATGCAGACCCCGACCGTGGCCCTGGTGCTGGCGGTGGTCGGCGCGGCGATCGGCGCGGTCTCGCTGTCGGGCTCGGTGATCGCCTGGGCCAAGCTCGACGGCCGCCTCGACAAGCGCGTGGTGTTCCCCGGCCAGCAGGTGTTCAACGCCGCGGTCGCGCTGGCGATGGTGGCGCTGGGCGTGGCCGCGATCATGACCCTCAACGTGCCGATCATCATCGCCTTCTTCGTGGTCGCGCTCGCCCTCGGCGTGCTGATGACCCTGCCGATCGGCGGCGCCGACATGCCGGTAGTGATCTCGCTGTACAACGCCTTCACCGGCCTGGCGGTGGCGTTCGAAGGCTATGTGCTCGGCAACGAGGCCCTGATCATCGCCGGCACCATGGTCGGCGCGGCCGGCATGCTGCTGACCCGGCTGATGGCCAAGGCGATGAACCGGCCGATCAGCGGGGTGCTGTTCTCCAACTTCGGCGGCGGCGGCCAGGCGCAGGAGATCAGCGGCACCCAGAAGCCGATCGAGGCCGGCGACGTGGCCGCGATGATGGCCTTCGCCGAACGGGTGGTGATCGTGCCCGGCTACGGCCTGGCGGTGGCGCAGGCCCAGCACAAGATCTGGGAGCTGACCCAGAAGCTGATCGAGCGCGGGGTCAAGGTGAAGTTCGCGATCCACCCGGTCGCCGGACGCATGCCCGGGCATATGAACGTGCTGCTGGCCGAGGCCGGCGTGCCTTACGACCTGATCGCCGACATGGACGACATCAACCCCGAGTTCGCCACTACCGACGTGTCGCTGGTGATCGGCGCCAACGACGTGGTCAACCCGGTCGCCAAGACCGACCCGGCCTCGCCGATCTACGGCATGCCGATCCTGGACGTGGTCAATTCGCGCAACACCATCGTCATCAAGCGCGGCAAGGGCACCGGTTTCGCCGGCATCGAAAACGCCCTGTTCTACGCCGACAACACCCGCATGCTGTACGGCGACGGCGCCGAGATGGCCAGCGCCCTGGTATCGGAGTTGAAGGCGCTGGACGGCGGGCATTGAGGCAGGAGCGAGCGCATAGAAGCGAGGAGTGAGCGAAAGCGCGTTCGCGGGCTTTGGCTTCCACTCACTCCTCACTCCTCCACGCTATTTCCTCGTCTTCATTCCAACTCCCACCGCCCAGGCGATCGGCCAGGCCACGCAGATCACGTGCACCAGCACGCTGAGCACGATCCAGGTCATGTCGTCCGGCAGGCCCTTGCCCCCGGCGCGCGACAGCGGCACGACGATGAAATTCATCGCCACGAACAGCCACAGGCCGTACAGGGTCGAGGCGATCCATGGATGCTGGCGCATCCAGCGCAGGCGCACCGCGGCCACCGCGTAGACCGCGGCCATGGCCAGGGCGATGAAGCAGTGCAGGAACAGCCCCAGCGCGGCGGTCGGCGCGCCGCCGGCGAGCGCGGCCTCGCGGCCGAGCAGGCCCGAGGCGACGCTGTGCAGCACGCGCTGCGCGGGCACGCCCGCGCTCAGGCCCCAGTACGAAATGGCGTAGACGATGTCGAGCGTGGCGGCGATCAGGCCGCCGGCCAGGGTCCACAAGAGCAGGCGCGACGGCGGAGCGGAACGGGGCGAACGGGAGACGTCGGTCATGGCGAGGCTCGGTGAGAGGGCGGCGGACGGACGAAGGCCGGCGCTGCGTCGACGACGGCGCAGCGGATACGGCGGCGCCCATGATCTCGGCAATGCGGCTCAGGCCACCCGTGCCGTAGCGCGCTCCAGCCGCCGCGCCTGGGTCGCGGTCAAGCCGAAGGAATTCTTGAACGCGCGGCAGAACGCGCTCTGGCTCTCGAAGCCCAGCGCCTCGGTGATCTCGCACACCGGCATGCGGGTGTCGCGGACCATCCGCCAGGCCCGGTCCGAGCGCAGCCGCGAGGCGAACTCGGTCGGGGTCTCGTCGAACACTTCGCGGTAGATCCGGATCAGGTGGCAGGGCGAGTAGCTGGCGCAGCGCGCCAGCCGGCCCAGGTCCAGGCGCAGCTCGGGATGGCGCCGGATCAGGTGCTGCACCCGCAGCAGCCGCAGCAGGGTCTGCTGGCGCCGGCGCTGGGTGCGGCCGCTGCAGCGCGGCAGGCGCGCGAGCAGTTCGCGCTGTTGCTCCAGCAGCAGCGCGCACAGGGTGCGCAGCAGCGCGCCGGCGTTGCGTTCGCCGTCCGGCTGCAGTCGCCGCGCCAGCCGCACCAGCAGGCGCTGGGCGTCGCGCGGCGCGACGCCTTCCCAGGGCAGCGGCTCCAGCGCCGCGCCCTCGGCCGGGGCCGGCAGATGCGGGCGCCAGGCGGCCTCCGGGCCGGACAGGCACAGCCACCAGCACGGCACCCTCGCGCTGCTGCGCAGGCGGCCGTCGCGCCACACCTGCAGATGCCCGGGCGCCAACTCCCAGCTGCTGTCGGCGGTCTCCAGGCGCAGCGGGCCGCGCAGCGGCAGCCACAGCGACAGCCAGCCGGCCGGCAGTTCCAGTTGCACCGCGCGGCCGGAGGCGCGGATCAGGTGCAGGCCCGGCCGCGCGGCGGTCAGGTCCAGGTGTTCGGCGAAGTGGATCCGGTGGTGGTGCAGGTTCATGCGTCCCTCGTCCTGGTGGCGCAGCGGTGACCCGGCGATGGCTCCTACGCTAGCCAGCCGGCCGCCGCGGCTGGAGGGCCAATCGACCGGAACTGGAAGGAGCCAATTGCCGTTACCGTTACCGGGGCCGATTCAGCCACCTGGGTCGCGAAGCCTGGTGCGACAGGCTGGCCCGGTTTGTGCAGGGCCGGACCGAATCGCCGCGCCGGTCTCGCCGGCGGAACAATGGCTTGGCACTATCGGACGCCTGGACGGCCCGCGAGGGGCCAATCGGAGCCGCGCACATGTACCTGCCGCTGGACGGTCGCGGGCCCCTGCACGGCCAATTGGTCCGCTCGCTCAAGGACGCGGTCCTCGGCGGCCGCCTGCCGGCCGGGCTGCGCTACCCGCCGAGCCGATTGCTGGCGCAGCAGCTGGACCTGTCGCGCAACACCGTGCTGGCCGCCTACGAACAACTGCGCGCCGAGGGCTTCATGCAGGCCCGGGTCGGCTCGGGCAGCTACGTGGTCATGCCGGGGGCGCCGGTGCAGCCGCGCAGCGAGCCGCCGCAAAGGGTTCCGCCGCAAAGCGCTTACGCCCGCCGCCTGCGCCGCTACCACGACCACGCCGCGATGCCCGGCCGCGGCGTGCCCGGGGTGTTGCACAGCTTCCAGTACGGCGTGCCGTTCACCAACCCGTTGCTGACCTCGGCCTGGGCGCGCGCGCTGTCGCACGCCGCCGCCTACACCCCGCCGAACTATCCCACCGCGCAGGGCCTGCCGATGCTGCGCGCGGCGGTGTGCGAATACCTGTCGTTGCGGCGCGGGGTACAGGCGCGGCCGGAGGACGTGATCGTGGTGACCGGCACCCAGCAGGCGGTCAGCCTGACCGCGCGCGTGCTGCTCGACGAAGGCGACGAGGTCGCGATCGAGGAACCGCAGTACTTCGCCGTGCGCGAGGCCTTGCAGATCCACGGCGCGCGGCTGGTGCCGGTGCCGGTCGATCGCGAGGGCCTGTGCACCGACCTGCTGCCCGAGCGTCCGCCGCGGCTGATCTGCGTGACCCCGTCGCACCAGTTCCCGACCGGCGCGCTGATGTCGCTGGCGCGGCGGCGCGCGCTGCTCGACTACGCCTGCCGCCACGATTGCTGGATCTTCGAGGACGATTACGACGGCGAATTCCGCTACGACGCGCAGCCGCACGCGGCCTTGTGCGGGCTCGACGACAGCCGCCGGGTGATCTACACCGGCACCTTCTCCAAGGTGCTGTTTCCGTCGCTGCGGCTGGGCTATATCGTCGCCCCGCCGGGGCTGCGCGACGACTTCGTCAGCGCCAAGTGGGTCGACGATTTCGGCTCGCCGGCGATCGAGCAGGCGGCGTTGGCGCATTTCCTCGCCGATGGCGGTTTCGAGCGCCATCTGCGCCGCACCGCCAAGACCCTCAAGCAGCGCCGCGACGCCTTGCTCGGGGCCTTGCGGCGTTCCTGCGGCGACGCCCTGGACATCGACGATTCGCATGCCGGCATGCACTTGCTGGTGTGGCTGCGCGGCCGCGATGCGGCGCAGGGCGATGCGTTCATCGCCGCGGCGCAGCGGCGCGGGCTGGGCCTGTATTCGATCGCGCCGTATTACTTCGAGCCGCCGGATCGGGCGGGGCTGCTGTTGGGCTACGGCGCCTTGTCGGTGGCCGAGATCGAGGAGGCCGCGCGCTTGTTCGCCAACTGCCTGGCGGAGATGGATTTCCCCGATTGAAGCGCTGCAGCCGTGCCGCCATCGACTTCGCCGCGTCTTTGTCCTGCGCCCCTGTAGGAGCGGCGTAAGCCGCGACCAAGGGACGCGCAGAAGACCCACCGCCGTCGTCATGGATCGAAGCTCGAAAACGTCGCGGCGGGTAGGAGCGGCGCCCCACAGGGATTTCCTTCGATCACAAGCCGCGACTGCGTTGTTGCGGCCTCGCGCCGTCTGTTTTTCGAAGGCTTTGAAAGCCTCAGGGCCTTAAGAGCCAAAGCTTCCGTCCGCGAGCGGCCGGGTTACTTTCTTTGTCCAAGGCGACAAAGTCCCACGGGATTTCCTTCGGTCAAAGGTAACCCAAAGAAAACGCCATGGCTGTTTCGGATCAAGAGCCACTATGGGACGGGGTTTGCGCCGGGCTGCTCCGCACAGGCCGTCCCTGGCCTGGCTGCGCACGGCCCGCCTCCCCGCGGGCCGCCCTTCGGGGCTGCAGGTCTGCTCGCGAGTTCGGTCCCGCGCCAAGCTCCTCGCCGCAACGGCAACGGCAACGGTGGGCGCTGCTGTCGCTTCAGGGGTAGGGGCGGCGTAAAGGGATTTCCTGCGGTCACAAGCCGGGACCGCGGTGCTCCGGTCTTGCGTTGTTGGCGGCCGTCGGCGTCGCCCGGCTCAGCGCGACGCCACCACCGCCGCCACCGCGGCCAGGCCCAGCCAGATCAGGTCGGTGCCGGTGTTGGCCAACTGGAACAGGGTCCAGGCGAAGTTCGGGCCGAGCCGGGTGGCGGACTCCAGGGCGTCGAAGCCGAGCATGCCGCCGTACTGGGTCGCGGCGATGCCCCAGTTGGCGATCAGCACGATCAGCGCGCTCGCCGCCAGGCCCAGGGCGGCGCGCCGCGGGCCGGGGCGCCAGGCGCCCAGGCGCAGCATCCAGGCGATATCCAGCGCGCCCAGCACCGCCATCCAGCTGCACTGGCGGTCCCAGGCCACCGCCAACAGGACCCAGAACGCGGCGAAGCCGACCGTGCCCAGGACCAGCAACAGCCACGAGAACGGCGTCGTCCGGCGCTGCGGGCGTTCGCTCTGGCGAGGGATGCGGGGTTCGGTCGGCACGGCGACGGTCATCGGCGGAACACTGTGGGCGGGGCAAGCCCTACAGCATAGCCGGCCGGGGCCGGTAGAATAGGCCTTCTTGTGCTGCGGCACGGCGTCCCCATCTTTCCGGCATGTACTCCCGCAGCAGCGAACCCGTCCGTTTCGAGCGCGATTGCGCCGTCGTCATGGTGCCCCAAGGCGAGCAGGTGACCCTGCCGGCCGGCAGCGTGGGCTATATCACCCAGGCCCTGGGCGGCAGCTACACGGTGTTCGTCGAAGGCAATCTGTTCCGCATCCACGGCCGCGACGCCGATGCGATCGGCAAGGAACCGCCGGAACCGCTGGAACTGCCCGAGGGCGCCGACGACGAAGCGGTCGAGCGCCTGGTGTGGCAGCAGCTGCGCACCTGCTTCGACCCGGAGATCCCGATCAACGTGGTCGAGCTGGGCCTGGTCTACGAGGCGGCGGTGAAGCATCGCGACGACGGCCAGCGCACGGTCGAGGTGCGCATGACCCTGACCGCGCCGGCCTGCGGCATGGGCGACATCCTGGTCGACGACGTGCGCAGCAAGCTGGAAATGATTCCGACCGTCGCCGAAGCCGATGTCGAGCTGGTGTTCGACCCGCCGTGGAATCGCAACATGATGTCCGAGGCCGCGCGCCTGGAAACCGGCATGCTCTGAGCTGCCCGCGTCGTCCGGCACGACGCGAACGCGCAGCGCCCGATCGAGTCCATTGCGCCGCGGCGAAAGCCGCGCGCGTCGCGCCGTCCGAGCGACGGCGCGACCGCATGCGTCGATACAACAAAGCACATTAGTTTCGAAGGCGCATGCCGCGGTTGCGTCGCAATGCCGTTACGTATGGTGTCGATACGTGATCGGACGCACGGGTATGTCCGCATAAGCCCCTTTCTTGTGCCTTGTGAGCGCCGACTGCGCGCTCGTAGCGTGTGCCGCGCGGACCGACGAGTCCGCACGCACGGCGCGAGTTCGTCGCGGACCGCACGCGGTTCGAAAGTCCTTCGCGCTTACGCCGCATCGGCGGCATTCGCTTTGGGGGTTTTCCATCATGTCCAATCGCATCACGTCCGCGCCTTCGCAGGTTTTGCGCAAGCGCGCGCTCGTCATCGCCACCGCCGCCGCGCTGTCCTGCGCGGCCTGGTCCGCGTCCGCCGCCGAACCCGCGCCGCTGTCCGCGGCAAGCGAGGACGTGCAGGACGAGTTCATCGTCAAATACCGCGACGGCAGCGCGCAACGCGCGAGCGCGGCCGGCCTGGAGCGTTCGCTGAGCGCCGCGTCGGCCGGATTCTCCGCCAACGGCAAGGCGCTCGGCCTCAAGCATCTGCGCCGCATCGCCACCGGTTCGGAACTGATCCGCGCCGGGCGCAAGCTCGACCGCGCCGAAGCCGCGGCGCTGATGCGCCAGATCGCCGCCGATCCGAACGTCGAGTACGTCGAGCCGAACGCGCGCATGTACCCGCTGGCGACGCCGAACGACACCCGCTACGGCGAGCAGTGGGGCTATAGCGACGCCGACGCGGGCATCAACGCGCCCGCCGCCTGGGACATCAGCACCGGCACCGGCGTGGTCGTGGCGGTGCTGGATACCGGCATCACCAGCCATAGCGACCTCGACGGCAACGTGCTGCCCGGCTACGACTTCGTCAGCGACGCCACCGCCGCGCGCGACGGCAACGGCCGCGACTCCAACCCGGCCGACCAGGGCGACTGGTTCAACGCCGGCGAGTGCGGCCGCAACTACAACAGCCCGTCGAGCTGGCACGGCACCCACGTCGCCGGCACCGTCGCGGCGGTGACCAACAACGCCAAGGGCGTGGCCGGCACCGCCTACAACGCCAAGATCGTGCCGGTGCGCGTGCTGGCCAAGTGCGGCGGCACCCTGGCCGACATCGCCGACGCGATCACTTGGGCGTCCGGCGGCACCGTCTCCGGCGTGCCGGCCAACGCCAATCCGGCCGAGGTCATCAACATGAGCCTGGGCGGCGGCGGCAGCTGCAGCTCGACCTATCAGAGCGCGATCAACGGCGCGGTGTCGCGCGGCACCACCGTGGTCGTCGCCGCCGGCAACAACAACGGCAACGCCGCCAACAGCCAGCCGGCCAGCTGCAGCAACGTGATCACGGTCGGTGCGGTCGACAGCGCCGGCGCGCGTTCGGTGTGGAGCAGCAGCCAGAAGTCCAACTACGGAAGCGTCGTCGACGTCGCCGCGCCGGGTTCGAACATCCTGTCCACGCTCAACAGCGGCAGCACCACGCCGAGCACCGAAAGCTACGCCTCCTACGGCGGCACTTCGATGGCGACGCCGCACGTCGCCGGCGTGGTCGCGCTGCTGCAGGCCAAGGCGGCCACTCCGAAGACGCCGGCGGAAATCGAAACGCTGTTGAAGAACAGCGTGCGCGCGTTCCCGCAGACGCCCGACCAGCCGATCGGCGCCGGCATCGTCAACGCCAAGGCGGCGCTGGACGCGCTCGGCGGCGGCACCACCCCGGGCGCGCAGACCTATACCAACGGCACCGACTACGCGATCAACGACAACGCCACCGCCGAAAGCCCGATCGCGGTGTCCGGCCGGACCGGCAACGCGCCGAGCAACGCTTCGGTGTCGGTGACGATCTACCACACCTACCGCGGCGATCTGAAGGTCGACCTGGTCGCGCCCGACGGCTCGGTCTACAACCTGCTCAACTACAACAGCAACGACGCCAGCGACAACGTCATCGCCACCTACACCCGCGATCTGTCGACCGAGGCTTTGAACGGCACCTGGAAGCTACGGGTCAACGACAACTGGGACAACGACACCGGCCGGATCGACAGCTGGAGCATCAAGTTCTGACCGCGCGGCGCGGCCGGAAGAGCGGCCGCGCCCTTCGTTCCGCGAACCCCGGCCGCGGCCGGGGTTCGCTGTCCGGTGCGCGCCCGTTGCCGATAAACGAAAGCTATGGAGCAAGCTCGCCATCCGCGTCGATACGGTATCGCTGCGACGAGTACGGGCGACCGGAGCGCGGGCGCCGACGGACCGGCGAACTCCGCATGAATTCATGAAATTCATCGCATATTTCGGCCGGGGTAGGGGGTTTTTGGTCATTTGCGTTGAGCGCAGGACACGTAAAGACACTTCTCAATGCGTGATTGGTTTCACCTTTGAACGGGCAAAGTCGCCGGCACGACGTCTTGCTGACATCGCCGCGCAATCGTTAGCGTGAATCGAGGACGCGTATCGGCCCCGGCCGCTAGGGCGTTCACGACCAGTCCGGGCGCCGCGTACCGCAGGGGCCGCCGACGCACCGGACGACATTCGCCGCGACCGCGGCTTTCCTGTTTCGGGGGTTAGTTCAGATGTCCGTTCGTACCCGTCGTAGCAACCGCATTCACGCCTTGGCCGCCGCCACCGCCCTGGTGCTCGGCTCCACCGCCGCCGGCTCGGCGTTCGCCGCCGAACGCATCAACCTGGCCGCCCTGGCCAACGAGACCCAGGACGAGTTCATCGTCAAGTACCGCGAAGGCAGCGCCCAGCGCCAAAGCGCGGCGAGCCTGCAGAGCGCGCTGAGCACGGCCGCGACCGGCTTCGCCGGCAAGGGCAAGGCGCTCGGCCTGAAGCACCTGCGCCGCACCGCCCTGGGCTCGGACCTGGTCCGCGCCGGGCGCAAGCTCGACCGCGTCGAGGCCGAGGCCCTGATGCGCCAGATCGCCGCCGATCCGAACGTCGAGTACGTCGAGCCGAACGCGCGCATGTATCCGCTGGGCACCCCGAACGACACCCGCTTCGGCGAGCAGTGGGGCTACACCGACGCCGACGCCGGCATCAACGCCACCACTGCCTGGGACATCAGCACCGGCACCGGCGTAGTGGTGGCGGTGATCGATACCGGCATCACCAGCCACAGCGACCTCAACGCCAACATCCTGCCCGGCTACGACTTCGTCAGCGACGCTACCGCCGCGCGCGACGGCAACGGCCGCGATTCCAACCCGGCCGACGAAGGCGACTGGTTCAACGCCGGCGAATGCGGCCGCACCTACGACAGCCCGTCGAGCTGGCACGGCACCCACGTCGCCGGCACCGTCGCGGCGGTGACCAACAACGCCAAGGGCGTGGCCGGCACCGCCTACAACGCCAAGGTCGTGCCGGTGCGCGTGCTGGCCAAGTGCGGCGGCTCGCTGGCCGACATCGCCGACGCCATCACCTGGGCCTCCGGCGGCAGCGTGTCCGGCGTGCCGGCCAACGCCAACCCGGCCGAAGTGATCAACATGAGCCTGGGCGGCAGCGGCACCTGCGGTTCGACCTACCAGGCCGCGATCGACGGCGCCGTCTCGCGCGGCACCACCGTGGTCGTCGCCGCCGGCAACAACAACGGCAACGCCTCCAACTCGCGTCCGGCCAACTGCAACAGCGTGATCACCGTCGGCGCGGTCGACAGCGCCGGCGCGCGCTCGGTGTGGAGCAGCACGCAGAAGTCGAACTACGGCAGCGTGGTCGACATCGCCGCTCCGGGCTCGAACATCCTGTCCACGCTCAACGCCGGCAGCACCACCCCGGGCGCGGAAAGCTACGCCTCCTACGGCGGCACCTCGATGGCGACGCCGCACGTCGCCGGCGTGGTCGCGCTGCTGCAGGCCGCCTCGGCCACGCCGAAGACTCCGGCGCAGATCGAGACCATCCTCAAGAACACCGCGCGGCCGTTCCCGCAGACCCCGGACCAGCCGATCGGCGTGGGCATCGTCAACGCCAAGGCGGCGCTGGATTCGCTCGGCGGCGGCGGTACCCCGGGCGCGCAGACCTACACCAACGGCACCGACTACACGATCAACGACAACGCCACCGTCGACAGCCCGATCGCGGTGTCCGGCCGGACCGGCAACGCGCCGAGCAACGCCTCGGTGTCGGTGACCATCTACCACACCTACAAGGGCGACCTGAAGGTGGACCTGGTCGCTCCGGACGGTTCGATCTACAACCTGCACAACCGCACCGGTTCCTCCACCGACAACGTCATCGGCACCTACACCGTGAACCTGTCGAGCGAGCCGCTCAACGGCACCTGGAAGCTGCGGGTCAACGACAACGCGGCGCAGGACACCGGCCGCATCGACACCTGGAGCGTCACCTTCTGATCGCTGCGCGGCCAGGGACGGCCGCATGCGTCGCCCGCGAGCCCCGGCTGCGGCCGGGGTTCGCATTGGCGGCGCCGATGCGCGGCGGGCCGGCGACCTCGGTCGGTTTCGATATATATCGACTATCGAAAGGCGCCGGGACTTGCGACTTGTCGGACGCCTGAGGCTTCCGCAGCGCGCCCGGTCGGGTTCGCAGATCATGTTGCGAACGACGCCGAGATATTCGACGTATGCCGCATTTTATCCGGCAAGGTAGGGGGATTAGAGTCATTTGCGTTGTGACGGGCACATTCCGAATGCGTGATTGACCTCACTCTTGAACAGGCGAAATCGCGCCGCCGCCATCTTGTCGACCCGCCGCTGCAATCGTTAGCGTGAATCGTGGATGCGCATCGGCAACGGCCGATGAGGGGCGCGTCCGCGATCAGTCCGGGCGCCGCGGCTCCTCGTCGCCGCCGCCGGCTCACCGGACGTCATCCGCCGCGATCGCGGCTTTCCTGTTCGGGGGTTTCCTCAGATGTCCGTCCGTTCCAACCGCATCCATGTCCTCGCCGCCGCCACCGCCCTGGTGCTGGCGTCGACCGCCGCCGGCTCGGCCTTCGCTGCCGAGCGCGTCAACCTCAGCGGCCTGCAGACCGCCGCCAAGTTCGACCGTTTCATCGTCAAGTACCGCGACGGCAGCGTCGAGCGCCAAAGCACCGCCAACGTGCAGCGCGCGCTGAGCACCGCCGCCAGCGCCTCCGGCGCCAAGGCCAAGGGCGCCGCGCTGGGCCTCAAGCACCTGCGCCGCACCGCGATCGGCGCCGACGTGGTCCGCGCCGACCGCGCCCTGGACCGCGCCGAAGCCGAATCGCTGATGCGCCAGATCGCCGCCGACCCGAACGTGGACTTCGTCGAAGTCGACGTGCGCCGGCACCGCCTGCTGACCCCGAACGACACCCACTACGGCGTCCAGTACGGCTTCAACGGCGCCAACGGCGGCCTCCGCGCCGACCAAGCCTGGGACGTCGCCACCGGCACCGGCGCGGTGGTCGCGGTGCTCGACACCGGCATCACCCCGCACAGCGATCTGAACGCCAACATCCTGCCGGGCTACGACTTCATCACCGACACCTTCGTCTCGCGCGACGGCAACGGCCGCGACTCCAACCCGAACGACGAAGGCGACTGGAACAACGAGACCGAGTGCGACCAGCCGGGCTACGACGTCGGCGCCAGCGATTCCAGCTGGCACGGTACCCACGTCGCCGGCACCGTCGCCGCGGTGACCAACAACGCCAAGGGCGTGGCCGGCACCGCGTTCAACGCCAAGGTCGTTCCGGTGCGCGTGCTCGGCCGCTGCGGCGGCTACGACTCCGACATCTCCGACGCGATCGTGTGGGCCTCCGGCGGCACCGTGTCCGGCGTGCCGGCCAACGCCAACCCGGCCGAGGTCATCAACCTCAGCCTCGGCGGCGGCGGCGCTTGCCCGAGCAGCTATCAGAACGCGATCAACGGCGCGGTCGGCCGCGGCACCACCGTGGTGGTGGCCGCCGGCAACGAAAGCGCCAACGTCTCGACCTCGACCCCGGCCAACTGCGCCAACGTGATCGCGGTCGCCGCGACCACCGAGACCGGCGCCAAGGCCAGCTACTCCAACTACGGCACCGGCATCGACGTCTCGGCGCCGGGCGACCAGATCGCCTCGACCCACAACGGCGGCGCCACCACCCAGGGCGCCGAGCAGTACGTCTACATGAGCGGCACCTCGATGGCCTCGCCGCACGTGGCCGGCGTGGTCGCGCTGATGCAGTCGGCGGCGACCACGCCTAAGACGCCGGCCGAGATCGAGAGCATCCTCAAGAGCACCGCGCGCGCGCTGCCGGGCGCCTGCTCGGGCGGTTGCGGTTCGGGCATCGTCAACGCCAAGGCCGCGGTCGACGCGGTGCGCGGCGGCACCCCGGGCGGCGGCACCCAGACCTACACCAACGGCACCGACGTCAGCATCCGCGACAACGCCACGGTCGAGAGCTCGATCGCCGTGTCCGGCCGCAGCGGCAACGCGCCGAGCACCGCCAGCATCTCGGTGACGATCTACCACACCTACAAGGGCGACCTGAAGGTGGACCTGGTCGCGCCGGACGGCTCGCTGTACAACATCCACAACCGTACCGGCTCCTCGACCGACAACGTCATCGGCACCTTCACCAAGAACCTGTCGACCGAAGCGCTGAACGGCACCTGGAAGCTGCGCGTGAACGACAACGCCGGCGGCGACGTCGGCCGCATCGACACCTGGAGCATCACGTTCTAAGCCGCACCGCCCGAACCGCGCCGCTGCCTGGACGGCGGCGCGACCCAAGCCCCGGCTTCGGCCGGGGTTTGTCTTTGCGCCGCATCGACCGCGCGCTCGGTTAAGCTCAGGCCGCGGTCCCGGGCGCTTCAGCCGCGGTTGGGGCGCAGGGTTCTTAGATCGTTGGCGCCATCGAGTCGATGGTCCGAATCGCCATCCTCCGGCCGCCGACCCCGTTCGCCCGCTTGGTGCGTTGTCATGAATCGCCCGACCCATTCGCCTCAGGAGACGCCCGTATGCCGATTTCCTCCCGCGCGCCGTGGCTGGCGGCCACGGCCTTGTTCAGTGCGTTCGCGGTAAGCGCCTGCATGGCCGCCGGAACGCCTCCGCCCACCGACGCCGCACCCGCCGAGCGCGCGCCGGCCCAGGTCGGCGCGCCTGTCGGCGCCGGTCCGTTCGGCCAGTTCATCGTCAAGTACCGCGACAGCAGCGCTCCGCTGAAACAGCAGGGCCTGGTGCAGGCGCGGCTTAACCGGACTGCGGGCACGCTGCCCGGCAAGGCGCTGAAGCTGACCTGGAAACATCGCATGGGCATCAACGCCGATGTGTTCGCGGTCGAGCCCGCGCTCGACGCCGAGGGCGCGCGGCGGCTGATGCAGGCGTTCGCGGCCGATCCGGACGTGCAGTTCATCGAACCCGACAATCACATCGCGCTGGATCCGATCATCCGCGGCCCGGCCATTCAGGGGCCCGACGTGCGCAATCCGGAAGTGATCGAGAAGAGCGACAAATAGTCGCGCCGCAGCCCGCGACCGCGCGGGTTGGAGATCTCAAGAAACCCCGGCTCCGGCCGGGGTTTTTCGTTGTCTGGGCGACGCAGGGAATCGGCGGAAAATTCCGCGCAATCGCTCGGAATGGACCGGTTCGGGATGGCGCGTTCGTCGCCTGCCGCAGCAGTTTTCCGATGCATGACCACAGTCACGAACGCGCCGCATCAAACGCGGCGAACGCCGTTGCCTGGAGATTCGCGCAGCCGCTAGCGTCGTATCGCGGCCGAGACGACGAACTCGCGCCGCCATCGCCCGGACACGACGACGCGCGTTCGCAGCAAGCGTCGCCGACGCGCCGGCGTTCGCCGCTTCGGCCGCCATCGCGGCCTTCATCCATCGGGGGTTACACAGATGTCCACTCGTTCTCCGCGTCGCGCATCGCGCGCCGTTCTCGCCGTCCGCCTGACCGCGCTGGCCGCCGCCCTGGCCGCCGCGCCGGCGTTCGCCGCCCAGCCCTTGTTCGTCGGCGACGCGCCGACGCCGCGCGCCGGCCTGACCCGCGCCCAGGGCCTGGCCGCCGCGCCGGCCACCGCGGCGATGCAGCTCAAGCGCGCCAACGCCGCCGTGGTCAGCGTCGCGACCCGCGAGATCGAACTGCAGCTCGGCGCGCACCGGGTCAATGCGGTGCTCGACCAGGCCCGCGACACCGGTCGCGGCAGCACGGTGTGGCTGGGCCACGTGCGCGAGACCGCCAAGGCCGCGGCGCGCGACGCGCGCGAAGTGCGCCACGACGAACGCAACTCGGTCGCCCTGGTTCGGCGCGGCAACGGCGTCACCGGCAACGTGCGCATCGACGGCCAGCTGTACCGGATCCGCCCGCTCGCCGACGGCAACCACGCGGTGGTCGAGGTCGACGAAAGCCGCATGCCGCCGGACCACCCGCGCGGCTTCCTCGATTCGGACCTGCCGCAGATCGCGATGGACGCCGCGCCGGCCGCGCGCAGCGCCTCCGGCGGCATCGGCGCGGCCGCGGTCGACCCAGGCGCGACCGCGACCATCCGCGTGCAGGTCGTCGCGACCAACCAGGCCGTTACCGCTTACGGCGGCGACATGCAGGCCCTGGTCGAACTGGCCGTGGCCGAAAGCAACCAGGGCTACGCCAACTCCAACGTCGGCATCCAGCTCGAACTGGCCAACTACCGCACCGTCGAGTACACCTCGGCAGGCGACGGCCACTTCACCGACGAAGAGCGCTTCGCCGACCCCAACGACGGCTACATGGACGACATCCACGCCAGCCGCGACGCCAACGCCGCCGACGTCAACGTGCTGGTCATCGACGACGGCGGCAACTGCGGCCTGGCCCATTCGATCGGCTCGACCGCCGACACCGCCTTCGCCACCGTCCACTACGACTGCGCCACTGGCTACTACAGCTTCGCCCACGAGATCGGCCACCTGCTGTCGGCCCGCCACGATCCGGCCGCCGACCCGACCAACACCCCCTACGCCTACGGCCACGGCTACCGCTACGAGCCCGCCACCGGCAGCAAGTGGCGCACGATCATGGCCTACAACTGCAGCGGCGGTTGCCCGCGCCTGAATTACTGGTCGAACCCGGACGTGACCTACAACGGCGCGGCGATGGGCACCACCGACCGCAACCACAACCAGCGCGTGCTGGTGCAGACCAAGGCGACGATGGCCGCGTTCCGCGGCGCGCCGGGCGGCAACGCCGCGCCGGTGGCCAACTTCAGCTCGTCGGCCAGCGGCCTGACCGTGGCGTTCACCGACAGCTCGACCGACAGCGACGGC
>NZ_JBDGIR010000012.1:31748-116238 GCF_057657315.1 Lysobacter sp. Soil_C_15 | reverse complement strand
GAAAACGCCATTTCTGTTTCGAATCAAAAGCCACTATGGGACGCAGCTTGCGCGGGGCTGCTCCGCACAGGCCATCCTGGCCTGGCTGCGCACGGCCCGCATCCCTGCGGGCCGCCCTCCGGGGCTTCAGGGCGTTCTCGCGAGTTCGTAGCGGCGCCAAGCTCTTTACGACAACGACAACGACAACGGCAACGGCAACGGCAACGGCAGGCGTTTTGCGCGTCGCGCGGCGAACCAGGCGGCTCAGAACCCCGGGCGCAGCGTCACCTGCTGCAGTTCCTTCTTCACCGAGCGCCAGAACAGCCCCGGGGCGATCCAGGTGTAGGCGCAGAAGCCCAGCCACAATAGCGACAAGGGCAGGGTCCAGCGCTGCAGGCCGTTCTGGCTCAACGCGATCATGCCGACCTGGTAGAGCAGGAACAGGCCGAGCAGCATCACCACGGTGCGGGTGCGCGAGCCGGCGGTCAGATAGCTCTGGAAGCGCCACCACAGGCCCAGCAGCGGGCTGCGCCGGGCCTTGACCGCCGCCAGCAAGGTCAGCGCCTGTTCGTCCATCGGGTCCAGTTGCACCGCCCAGGCCGCGTGTTGGCGCGCGTCGTCGACGCGGCCGGCGGCCAGTTCGCAGTGGCCGAGCACGCACAGCGCTTCCAGGTGCTCGGGGTCGAGTTCCAGCACTTCCCGCGCCAGCGCTTCGGCCGCGCCGCGGTCGCCGCGGCGGAATTCCAGGGTCGCCAGCAGGGCGCGGTAATCCAGATCCTCCGGCTCCAGTTCGCAAGCGCGTCGCGCATGCTCCAGGGCGCGCTGGTCGTGGCCCCAAGCCAGGTGCAGGCGGGCGAAACCGTCCTCGATCACCGCCGAGGCCGGGTCGAGCTCGCGCGCCGCGTTCAAATGAGTTTCGGCCTCGGCCAAGCGCCGGCGCGCGATCGCGACCAGGGCCGCGGCCAGGTGCGCGGACACCGAATCGGGTTCCAGTTCGAGCGCGCGCGCGGCTTCCAGCGCAGCCACGTGCAGGCGCTTGCGCTTGAGCAGGCAGAACGCGAGCAGGGCGTGCGCCTCGGCCTGCTCGGGCTCTTCGCCGAGCAGGCGCAGCAGCACGTCGATGGCCTGGTCGACCTGGCCGTGGCCGTAATGGCGGCGGGCCAGGGCGAGGGCGTGGCGGGACAGGTCCAGGCTCATGCGCGCGGCTCCAGGCTCATTCCAGCACCATGCGCAGCAGCGCCGGCCATTGCAGATCGAACAGGCGGCGCGCGAACAACGTCGCCAGGATCAACAGCGGCAGGCCGTTGCGGGCCGCGCCGCCGTAGTACTCCCACAGCTCGAAGCACCGCTGCTGCATCATGTACAGCGCGTAGCCGGTGGCGAGCTTGAGGGTGATCAGCGACAGCAGGGCATAGGCCATGTAGCGCGGCGGCAGCCAGCCGGCCTGGCCGAGCGCGCCGAGCAGCCACAGCAGCGCCACCGCGCCGGCCAGGTTCAGCGCCAGCAGGGCCAGTTCGCGGCCGCGGGTCGGGCTGCCCAGGGCGAAGCTGTTGAACGCGAACCAGGCCAGGCCGAAGCCGTTGCCGGCCAGCATCAGGGTCAGCATCGGCCACAGCGGATCGACCGCGTAGCGCGACAGGCCCGACGGCAGCGGTTCGTCGGGCAGGCGATAGACCGAGGCCGCCATCAGCCGCCTCCGTGGCGCTTGAGGAACTCCAGCACTTCGTCGTACTGGCCGCCCTGGTTGGCGTAGCGGGCGTGGTTGCGCGCCGTGGTCAGCCATTCCAGGGTGGTGGCGCGGCTGTCCTTCAGCGCCGTGCGCAGGTGGGCCATGCTCAGCGGCACTTCGCGGCCCTGCTCGATGGAATCGTCGATCGCCTCGTCGATCGCGCTTTCGACCAGGTGGCGCAGGTCGGCGCCGGAATGGCCCGAACTCAGCCGGGCCAGTTCGGCGGCGTCGATCGCGCCGTCGAGCGGGCGCTCGCGCAGCAGCAGGTCGAGGATCGCGCGCCGCGCCGGTTCGTCCGGCGGCGGCACGAACAGCACCCGGTCGAAACGGCCGGGCCGGCGGAACGCCGAATCCACCGCCCAGGGCACGTTGGTCGCGCCGAGGATCAGCACGCCCTGGTTGTTCTGGCCGAAACCGTCGAGTTCGGTCAGGAACTGGCTGACCAGCTTGGCCGAGCCGGCTTCGCGCGAATGCTGGCGCTTGCCGCCGATCGCCTCGACCTCGTCGAAGAACACCACCGACGGCGCGGTCCGCCGCGCCTGTTCGAAGATCGCGTGCAGCTTGCGCTCGGACTCGCCGATGTACATGTCCAGCACGTCGGTGATGGCGACGTTGTAGAAGCGCGCGCCGCATTCGCCGGCGGTGGCGCGGGCGAGCAGGGTCTTGCCGCAGCCGGGCGGGCCGTACAGCAGGATGCCGCCGCCGGAGCGGCGCTTGAAGCGTTCGAACAGCGATGGCTTGAGGAACGGGGTGATGATGCGGCGGCGGATCTGCTGCTTGACCTCGTCCAGGCCGCCGACGTCGGCGAACGCGATCCGCTCCTGCGCCGGTTGCAGCAGGCGCACCACGTCTTCGGCGTCGGTATCGTCGTTGGCGACGCTGGTCTGCAGCCGGTTGCCGGGCACGGCATCCTGTTGCCGGCGCGCATGGGCCAGGGAGATCACCTTGCCGGCCAGTTCGTTGGCCAGCGCGGCGTCTTCCAGCGCCGGGTTCAGCGCGATCGCCTGCTGGTACAGCGCGCGCGCCTCGTCGCGGCGGCCGTCTTCCAGGCTCAGCCGCGAACGCGCCAGCAGCGCGGCGGCCGAGTTGGCCGGCGCCAGCCGGGCCACCTCGGCGTCGCGGCGGTGCTGCAGCAGCAGCCGCCAGGCGGCGTCGCGCTGCGCCGGCTCGGCGAGCAGGGTCTCGCCGCCGAGCTCGAGCGCGCGCAACAGGGCGTCCGGGTCGCCGGCGTTCAGGCAGGCCTTGAGCACCAGCGCGCCGAGGGCGGAATTCTGAGGGCTGGCCGCGAATGCGGCGAGCAGGTCCTCGAGCGGAGTTTCGGGCATGACGGCGTCCTGGCCGGGCGTGGCGAGGCACTAGGGTAATGAAAAACCGGGCAGGATAGACCGGCGCGGCGTTCAGAGTACGTGGCGCAGGTTGCGGTTCGTGCAGGCCAGCGCCTACAGTGCGCAGGTGGCGCCGGGTTGCTGGTGTCGCGCCCTACGCCAGCCCTGGGGAGGCCGGCCGCGGTCCGCGTGCCGTCGTCCCCGTACGCCAAGGATTCCGGCCGTCGATGATGTCCGAGCACGAACTCTCCGCCGCGCAGCAGGCCGCCGCCCGCGTCCGCGAAGCGGTGCACGCCGCCACCACCGGGCTGGTCGAACGCGAACAGCTCGCCGAGCTCATCGTGCTGGCCGCGGTGGCGCAGGAACACCTGCTGATCCTCGGCCCGCCGGGCACCGCCAAGAGCGCGGTGGTGCGCCGGGTCGCCGCCGCCCTGGGCGGGCGTTATTTCGAATACCTGCTCGGGCGCTTCACCGAGCCCTCGGAACTGTTCGGTCCGGTCGACCTGCGCCGGCTGCGCGAGGGCGTGGTCGAAACCGATGTCAGCGGCATGCTGCCCGAGGCCGAGATCGCCTTTCTCGACGAAGTCTTCCTCGGCTCCACCGCGATCCTGAACACCTTGCTCGGAGTGCTCAACGAGCGCCGGTTCCGCCGCGGCCACACCCAACTGGCCTGTCCGCTCCGGGTCTGCGTCGGCGCCGCGAACGGCTTGCCCGACGACGAGTCGCTGGCGGCCTTCGCCGACCGTTTCCTGTTGCACCTGTTCGTCGAACCGGTGCCGGACCATCAACTGGAAGCGCTGCTGGAAGGCGGCTGGGAAGCCGGCCGCGCGCGCCCGCAGCACTACGCCGACCTGGCCGACATCGACGCGTTGAGCCGCTGCGTCGACCAGGTCGATCTGGGCAGCGCGCGCGGCCTGCTCGCCGACGCGATCCGCAAGCTGCGCGGCGCCGGCCTGGGCCTGTCGGACCGGCGCATCGTCAAGGCGCAGCGGCTGATCGCGGCCGCGGCGGTGCTGGCCGGGCGCGAACGCGCCAGCGAGGCCGACCTGTGGCCGTTGTTCTACGTCATGCCGACCCGCGAAGCGCAGGCGGCGGCGCAGGACGCCTTGCGCGATTCGCTGTCGGCGGCGGCCAACCCGACCCTGCGCGCGGCGGTCGAGTACGCCGTGCTGCAGCCCTTGTCGCGCGAGGCGCGGCTGCTGGAGGCCGCACGCGCCAGCCTGGCGGCGGCCGCGGGCGACCACGCCGGCGCCGAAGCGGTGCTGCGCGAGATCGACGCCAACTTCGACGCCGTCTCGATTCCACCCGAACTCGCCGCCGAGCGCGCGCGGCTGGTCGCGCGGATAACGGCGCCGGTATGAACTGGCACTGGCGGGCTGAGGGGGCCCCGCCGACGCCGCAAGGCGCGATCGGCATCGGCGCGGCATCGCGACGCCTGCTCGACGCGGTCGAGCGGCTGCAACCGCATGCGCGCGAAACCCTGGCCCTGACCGCCAACGACGACAGCCTGATCGTCGCCGGCGCGGCCGAGGCGCTGCCCTGGTGCGAGGGCGTGGTCTATCTGGCGCCGCGCGCCGAGGCCACCACGCTGTGGCTGCCGACCCACGAACGGCCGGACCTGCCGCTGGACCTGCTGGCGCGGGCGATCGCGCGCCGGCACGGGCCGGCGCCGCTGGCGATGCTGCGCGCGCCGCGCCGGCTGCTGCCCTTGCAGCGCGCGTTGCCGGCCAGCGACGCCTTGCTGGCGCGGATCCGCGCCCACTGGCGGGACTGAGCGATGCGCCTGCCGGACACGCTCCAGCCCTGGGCGCCGTGGTTGATCTGGTTCGACGCCGAGATTGCCGGCGTGCTCGGCGAACTGTTGCTGCGCCTGCACCCGGCGCTGGGCGCGTTCCGCATGCGCGCCCAGCGCGGCGCGGCCGAGCCGGAAGGCATCGACGATCTGCGCAGGCGCGGTTCCTACGAGCGCCTGCTGCTCAGCGAGTGGGCGCTGGCCGATGCGGCGCCGGAGGAATTCGATCGGCGCGCCGCCGGCGGCGAGCATCTGTTCCTGAACCCGAAACTGGTCGCGCGCCAGGTCGATGCCTTGACCGTGGCGGTGTTCGACACCGGACCCAGCCAGCTCGGCGCGCCGCGCCTGGTCCACGCCGCGCTATGGATCCTGCTCGCGCAGCGCGCCCAGGCCGCCGGCGCGCGCTTCGCGTGGGGCGTGCTGGCCCGGCCCGGCGAGCTGCACGAGGCCGATTCGCCTGCGGCGCTCAAGCGCCTGCTCAGCGCGCGCAGCTTGACCGGCGGTGCGGCGCAGGCGCGCGCCAGCGCGGAGCAGGGCGTCGACCTGGCCGGCGACCTGCAGGCGCAGTGGGCGCAGGCGCTGGATGCGGCCGAACCCAGCCCGAGCGAGCGCTGGTCGGTCGGCGCGCATGCGCCGGGCTACGCGCTGGGCCATCGCGTCGACGTGCTCCGCGCCGACGCCGACGAGCTTGCGGTCACCGTCGCTGCGCGCCAGGCGCGGCGCGAACTGCGCCTGCGCCTGCCCGACCCGGAACCGTCCAGCCGCTTGCTGCGCGGCGAATTCGAGCGCCTCGCCGCGACCCGGCACAAGATCCCCGCCAGCGCGCGGCTGTCGCGGCAGCAGCCGCCGATCGTCGCCGCCGACGGACGTTCGGTGGCGACGCTGTGGGCGGGCGAAAGCGCGGCCTACGTGCAGCGGTTGACGCCGCCGCACGAGTCGCAACGCCTGTCGCCGCCCAAGACCACGCGCTGGGCCAGGCACCGGCACTTGCTCGCCGCGTGTCTGAGCGGACGCCATTTCGCCGGCGTGCTGACCCGTTCGCAGTTTCTCGATGCCTGGCAACTGGCCAATTGGGGCAGCCTGCCGCATCCGCTGCCGCAGCATCTCAACGCGGCGCCCGGCCAGGCGCGGCTGATGCAATGCGCCGACCTCGACGGGCGCGACGAGCAGCGCCATCTGCTGCTGTGGAGCGGCAGCCGGTTGCTGTGCTGGAGCGCGCGCCATCCGCGCAACGGCCGCCGCTGCGATCCGCCCGGCTATCGCATGCTCGAGGGCGTGATCGGCTTCGCCGCGATGCCGCCGAAGCGCGCGTTCTATCTGCAGCGCAGCGGCGAGGGCGTGCAGGTGTGCCGGTTCGATCGCGAAGGAAACAGCACGCTGTCGACGCTGCCCTGCACCGGCGAGGCCAGCGCGGGCTTCCTGTTCGGCCACGCCGGTAGCGACGGCTGGCAGGGCGATGTCGCGGTCGAGTTCCGCGCCGGCCAACGCGGCGGCGAACGCCACAGCCGCTGGCGGGTGTGGCGGCGCAGCGCGCGGCAGGGCCAGCAGGATTTCGAACTCGCGCTCGGCGCGCAGTGGAAAGTGATCGGCCTGGCGCCGATGCCGCAGGACGGCCCCGGCCTGATCGCGCTCGACCCCGAGCGCCGCGCGGTGGTGCGGATCGGCGAGCGCGAACGCACCACGCTGTACGCCTCGCCGCAGAAGATCAGTGTCGCCAGCGTCGCCGCGGCGGCCGATACGATCGCCCTGATCGACGTGTCCGGGCGGCTGACGATCCTGCGTCATCAAGGGCGGGACGTAGTGGTTTACGAGGGCGGCGATGACTGAGCCGGGTAACGCCGCGAACGCGCGCGCCGCCGCGCGCCACCCGGTCTGGCGCGGACGCCAGCAGGTGGCCGCGCTGTGGTTCGACGCCGCCTGGCTGGCGCCGGAATCGCGCGCCGAACGAATCCTGCAGGCCTGGGCGCCGGGTTGCCGCGCCTGGCGTTTCGCCCAGGGCGACCTGCTGTGCTTCGATCCGCCGCGGCCGATGCGTTGCGAGCGCGCGCCGGGGCTGCCGCTATGCCGGATCGGCGCCCACGCGCTGTATTCCGGGCCGCTGAGCGAGGCCGAGCGCGCCGGCCTGGCGCCGGCCGATCTGCACCTTAGCCTCGGCGGCGGGCTGCTCAGCCTGGAGCTGAGCCGGGCCGAAGTCTTGGATCCGTCGCTGGCGATCGGCCTCGACGAATACCCGCTTTACCCGACCTACGACTGCAGCGATGCGGTCGCCGAAGGCCGGCGCGAGCGCCTGCCGGTGAAGCCGGTGCGCGAGGTGTTCGGCCCGCGGGTGCCGGCGCCGAGCGCGCAGCGCGAGGCCTTCCTGGAGCGGCTGGCGCGCGGTCGCGAAGGCGGCCAGGGCTGGTGGCAGCGCGTCGCCGCTACGCGCGAGCGCATGGCCGGATGGCTGTTGGGCCGTGGCGCCGCGCCGGGGCGCGCGGCGACGACGGACGCGGTGCCCGCGCGACGAACCCCGCCGCCGCCGACGGCATGGCGCCAGTGGCTGGAGCGCCTGGCCGTCGCCAGCCGCGCATCGAGCCTGCTCGGCGCGCGCCAGGGCGCTTACCTGCGGCGATTGATGCAGCAGTTCGATCGCGGCGATCTGCTCGAGGCCCTGCGTCACGCCTTGCCGATCGACGGCCAGGATCCCGGCGTCGGCGCCGGCTTCGGCCTGCCCGGGCGGCGCGCCGACTTGGGCCTGCACGGCAAGGCGTCGTATGGACTGAACATCGACATCGGCGAGATGGCCCGGGAACTGCTGCGCAAGCGCTACCGCGCCGCGTTCCAGCGCCTGGACCGCGACGGCCGGGTCGACGAGGCCGCGTTCGTGCTCGCCGAACTGCTCAACGTGCGCCAGGAAGCGCTGGACTATCTGGTCCGCCACCAGCGCAACCAACAGGCCGCCGAACTCGCGCTGGGCTGGGACATGCCGGCCGATACGGTGATCCGCTTGCTGATGCTGGCCGGCGACCGCGAGCGCGCGGTGCTGGTCGCGCGCCGCGACGGCGCTTTCGCCAGCGCGGTGGCGATGCTGGAGAACGGGCATCCCGAGCATGCCCATCCAGAGCACGCCCTGGCCCTGCGTCGCGAATGGGGCCAGGCCCTGGTCGAACAAGGTCGCTGGTTGGCCGCGGTCGACGCGGTGTGGCCGGACCCGGGCTCGCGCGAGCAGGCCGCGCGCTGGCTGCTGGCGGCCGAGGAAGCCGGCGCCGAACTGTCGGCCGCGGCCCTGGTGCAGCGCGCCGCGCTGTTGCCGGATACGCTCATCCACTACGCAGCGCGGATCGAAGCCCTGGCCGACCCGGCCGCGGCGCCGGCGCCGCGTGCGGCCTTGGGCCAGGCCTTGGCCGCGCATAAGGGCCAGAACCGCGCGCTCGCCTTGCTGGCGACGCGGGTGCTGCCGGCCTTGGCGGCCGATCGCGCCCTCGGCGCCAACGAACTCGAAGCCCAGCAGTTGCAGCGGCTGCTGAAGCTGTCGCGCGACCCCTGGCTGCAGGCCGATCTGCCGGCGCTGCAGACGCCGCCGCTGCCGCGCCAGCGACTGTGGGACCGCACCGGCGAGCCGGCGCGGCTGCGGCTGGATCCCGCGCCGGGGTTGCAGCGCCCGCTCGACGTCGCCGCGCTCGCCGGCGGCCGCTATCTGGTCGCGCTGGGCGAGGCCGGGGTAGCGGCGTTCGATCGCCAGGGTCGGTGCCTGCGCCGCTATCCGGTGCCGGCTTCGCACCTGGTGATCGGCGACAGCGGCCAAGTCGCGCTGGCGGTGATCCGGCGCGACGCGATCGCGCGGGTGACCCGGCTGGACCTGGTCCGCCATCGCGTCGACGACCTCGGCGCGATGCGCCTGCAGTTCTTCGCCGACCGCTACGACGGCATCGCCTGGTCGGTGGTCGCCGACGAGCGCATCGCGGTGCTCGACGCGGCGCGACCAGGGCTCGACGCGCTGTGGAGCGTCGGCGACCTGGGCGGACCGGTGGTCGCGGCCCAGTACTTCGCCGGCGACGAGGTGTACCTGGTGCGCGAGCGCGAGTACGCCTCGGCCTGGCATTACCGCACCGGCGCGCGGCGCGCGCTGGTCTCGCGCAATCCGATCCGCACGCCGGGCGAGGGCGAGTCGGTGTATCTGCATCCGTACGCCGCGGCGCTGCCGGTGTTCGCCGACCCGCAGGCCGAGGGCGGCCTGTTGCTGGCCTATGAATGGGCCCGGCAGCGGCGCAGCGCGACGCTGGCGCCGCCGAGCGAAGCCGCGCAGCCGTTCTGGCATACCCTGCGCACCCTCGACGCCGGCCTGTTGGCCTGGCTGCAGGACGAGCGCCGCGCGCGCGCCTATGCGCTCAACCTGGCCGGGCAGGTGGTGGCCGAGATCGAATGGCCCGAACCCGGGCTGGGCGTGGCGGTGCGCGAGCAGGCCGGGCATCTGCTGCTGTTCGACGCGCACGGCCGGGTGCTGGACATCGACACCGAAACCTCGGCCCTGCGTTCGTTCGCGTTGCGCTGAGCGGCGCTGCCCGCAGCGGCGGGCCAAGCCAGAGCGCGAGCGGACGACGGAAAAGAAAAAGCCCGGCTTGCGCCGGGCTTTTCGTTGCGGCTTGCCGTCGCGGCCTGCGGCGGCCAGGCCGCCTCAAGCGTCCGAGCGATCAGGGGAAGATCTTGATCTGCTGGTCGGCCTTGCGCTGCATCGCCGTGCCGGCCTTGCAGCCGAAGGCCTCGCCGAACGCCGGCAGATTGGACAGCGGCAGGTTGGTGCGCCATTGGCCCGGGGCGTGGATGCCCGCGGCCGAACGCTGGGCGGCGACTTCCGGGCTCAGGTGCTGCGCCCACAGCCCAGCCCAGGCGCGGAAGAAGGCCTGGTTGGCGTCCTTGCTCGCCGAGGGCGCGGCGCTGCGGTAGGCGTTCCAGGCGATCTCCAGGCCGGCCTGGTCGGCGATGGCGACGTCGCGCACCTGGCCGCCGTTGACCTTGGTCCCGCTCAGGCCCGGATAGGCCTCGGCGCTGTACTGCGCGGCGACGCGGCTGCCCAGCGCTTCCCAGGCGGCGACTTCGTTCGCCGTCCACCAGTCGCGCACTTCCTGCTTGGCGTTGACGTAGCGGCCGCGGTTGTCGAAGCCGTGGGTGAGCTCGGCGCCGACCAGGGCGCCGTAGGAACCGTACTGCGCGGCTTCGGGCTTGCTCAGGTCCAGCACCGGCGCCTGCAGCATGGCCGCGGTGACGATCAGGCGGTTCTGGGCGATGTCGTAGGCCAGGGACGGCTCCTGCGGCAGCACGTCCCAGCGGCGGTCGGCGTTGCCGCGGCCGATCCGCTTCATTTCCTCGCGGTGGCGCCAGGTCGAGGCGATCAGCATGTTGCTGCCGAAGCTGCCGCGGCCCATCGGCTGCACGGTGTAGTCCAGGTCGCGCTTGGGCGTGCCGACTTCGATCTTGAGCTTGGCCAGCTTGGCGCGGGCCTCGTTCTTGACCGCGTCGGAAAAGCGGGTGTCGGCGTCGATCGACTTGGCCAGCGCTTCGCGGACCTGGTCGGCGATCTGCTCGGCGCGCTTGTCGGTGGCCGCCGGCAGGTAACGCGCGGCGTACTCGTGGCCGACCATCGGGCCGGCGGCGAGGGTGATCGCGTCGAGCACGGCCTGCTGGCGCGCGGGCGGCGCGGCCTGGCCGCGCAGCACCCGGCCGCGGAATTCGAACTCGGCGTCGCGGAAGGGCTTGGCCAGGTACGGCGCCATCGCGTCGCCGACCCGCCAGCGCAGATAGGTCTTCCACTGCTCGGGCTTGAGCGTGGCGACCAGGCCGTCGAGCTGGGCGAACAATTGCGGGTTGGCCAGCGAGACGCTGTCGTCGCTGACCCCCTGGGCCTTGAGGAAATCTCCCAACTGCATGCGCTTGTACTGCTTGGCCACGTCGGCCACCGCGACGCGGGCGTAGTTGGCGCGCGGATCGCGCAGGTCCGGCAGCGGCTTGGAGGCGCGGGCGATGCGGGTCTCCAGGTCGATCACCTGCTGCGACTCGGCCGCCAGCTTGTCCTTCGGCGTGCCGGTCAGGGCCAGGATCTTCTGCACGTAGTTGTTGTAGTGGCCGAGCAACTGGCGGGTGTCGTTGTCGCTGCGGGTGTAGTAGGCCGGATCCGGCAGGCCCAGGCCGCCCTGGCTGAAGTAGCCGATGTGGCGTTCCAGGTCCTGCAGGTCGATGTCGGCGCCGAAGTTGAACGCGACCGGGATGCCGACCTGGTGCAGGGCGGCGATCGAGGCCGGGATGTCCTTGGCCTTCTTGATCGCGTTGATGCGCGACAGCAGCGGCGCGATCGGCTGGGCGCCGTCGCGTTCGACCGCGGCCTCGTCCAGGCCGCTGGCCCAGAAATCGCCGAGCAGCTTCTGCACGTTGCCCTGCGGCGCGGTCATCGCGTTGTTGAGCAGTTCCAGCTGCTGCTTGCGGGCGTTGCCGGCGAGCTGCTCCAGGGTCGAGACCGAGCCGGCGCCGGACAGCGGGTTGGCGCGCAGCCAGTCGGCGTTGGCGCTGGCGTAGAAGTCGCTGCAGGCGGAAGCCGCGGCCGGCGCCTTGGGCTTGGCGGCGGCCTTCTTCTTGGCGGCGTCGGCGGCGGGCGAAGCCAGGCCGGCGATCAGGCTGAGGGCGAGGGCGCAGGCAAGCGGGCGTAGGGTCGACATCGCGTATTCCATCCTGGGGATGGGCGAGTTTAACAATCCGGCGTGGGAAGGCGATGAACGGGTTGTGGGACGGGATTCGGGATTCGGGTTTCGGGGTGGGCCCGTTGTGCTGCGATCGCAGGTCGCGGCCGGCGTCCCCGAACTCCGGACTCCGGACTCCGGACTCCGAAACCCGAAACCCGAGTCCCGAGTCCCGAGTCCCGAAAAAACGAAAGCCCGGGAATCCCGGGCTCTCGCCTCAGCTCGAGTGGCTAGGGGACGCAGGGTTCAAGCCCGGCTTGACCCCTGCATCCCTGTGCATCACCAGATCACGACCTGCTTGTCGCCCTCGCGGACCATCGGCTGGCCCGGCTTGCACGAGAACGCCGCGGCGAAGGCCGGCAGGTTCGACGGCGCGCCGATCGCGCGGAAGTTGGCCAGCGCGTGCTCGTCGGTCTGCAGGCGCACTTCCATTTCCTTCTCGGTGAAGTTGCGGCGCCACACCGTGGCCCAGTTGAGGAAGAAGCGCTGGTCGCGGGTCAGGCCGTCGGTCTTCGGGTCCGGGGTGTCGCCCGCGGCCTTCTTCATCGCGTCGTAGGCCGTGGCCAGGCCGCCCAGGTCGGCGATGTTCTCGCCGAGGGTGTGCTTGCCGTTGACGAACTTGCCCGGCGCCGCCTCGTAGCCGTTGAACTGGGCGATCAGCTTGTCGGTCAGGCCGGAGAAGGCCTTGGCGTCGCTCGGCGCCCACCACACTTCCATGTTGCCGGTCGGTCCGAAGCGCGAGCCCTGGTCGTCGTAGCCGTGGGTCATCTCGTGGCCGATCACCGCGCCGATGCCGCCGTAGTTGGTGGCGTCGTCGGCCTTCGGGTCGAAGAACGGCGGCTGCAGGATCGCGGCCGGGAACACGATCTCGTTCTGCAGCGGGTTGTAGTAGGCGTTGACCATCTGCGGCGGCATGCCCCACTCGGTCTTGTCGACCGGCTTGCCGACCTTGCTCAGGTTCCACTTGTAGTTGAACTCGTTGGCCGCCTTGACGTTGGCGTAGTAACTGTCGCGGCTGGTGTTCAGGCCGGTCCAGTCGCGCCACTTGTCCGGGTAGCCGATCTTCGGGGTGAAGCTGGCCCACTTCTCCAGCGCCTTCTTCTTGGTGTCGGCGCTCATCCAGGCCAGGTTCTCGATCCGGACCTTGAGCGCCTCGCTGAGGTTCTTGACCAGGGTCTGCATGCGCTCCTTGGACTCGGGCGAGAACGCGACCTTGACGTACATCTGGCCCAGCGCTTCGCCGGCCTGGCCCTCGATGGTGTCGAGCACGCGCTTGCCGCGTTCCTTCAGCTCCTTCTGGCCGCGCAGTTCGTGGTTGTAGAAGTTGAAGTTCTCCTGCACGAAGGCGTCCGACAGGTACGGCGAGGCGCCGTCGATGGCGTGGAAGCGCAGGTAGGCCTTCCACTGGTCGGCCGGAACCTCGCCGATCATCTTGCTGACTTCCTGGTGGAACGCCGGCACCGCCAGCGAGAACATCTTCGGCAGGGCCACGCCCTGCGATTCGAAGAACTTGGTCCAGGAGAAGTTCGGGGTCAGCTTGTCGGCGTCGGCCGGGCTGACCGGGTTGTAGTACAGCGAGACGTCGCGCGAGAGTTGTTCGCGCGACTTGGAGACCTTGGCCAGGCGGGTCTCGAACGCGACCACGTCCTTGGCCTGCTTGGCCGCGTCGGCCGCCGGCGTGCCGCCGAGCTCGAGCACCTTGGCGATGTGAGCCTCGTACTTGGCCAGCTTGTCCTTGTGCTTGGCGTCGAAGTAGTACGGCGTGTCCGGCAGGCCCAGGCCGCCCTGCGCGGCGTAGGCGATGTTGTTGGCCGAATCCTTGAAGTCGGCCTCGGCGCCGAAGCCGAACAGCGGGTTGTCGCCGGTCGCGGCGGAGGCGCGCAGGTACTCGGCGATCTTCTCCGGGCTGTCGATGGCGTCGATCTTGGCCAGGTCGCCCTTCAGCGGCTCCAGGCCCTGGGCGTTGATCTTGGCGGTGTCCATGCCGGTCGCCCACAGGTCGCCGACGATCTTTTCCACGCCGGTGGCCTTGGCGTCGGCCGCGGCCTGCTCGGCGATCTGGCGCTGCACCGCGGTCGAGCGCTCGTCGAGCATTTCGAACGCGCCCCAGGAGGTGCGGTCGCCCGGGATGGCGTTGGCGGCCAGCCACTTGCCGTTGACGTAGCCGCCGAAGTCGGTGCAGGCGTCCTTGCTGGTGTCCAGGTCGGACAGGGCGAAGCGGTTGACCGGCGGCAGCTTGCTCTCGTCGAGCTTGAGTCCGGTGGCCTCGGCCGGCTTGGCGGCGGTGTCGGCCGGCGCGGTCGGGGCAGGGGTTTCCTGCTTGCCGCAGGCGGCCACGGCCGTGGCGATGGCGAGGGACAGCAACAGGACTTGCGGTTTCTTGAGGGTCACAGCGGGCTCCGGCCGGAAAGGCGTTGGCGTGAAAGCGTTGGGGTGGACGCTGGTGGAAAAGGAAAGCGGGATTGTCGCGGATTCGGGGCCGTATGTGCCGTCGGGCCCGGGACACGGCCGGACGATAGTCCCGTTCCGGCGCCGCGAAGGGTGTCGAAGGTCATGTCGGGGGGCGCGGGCTCGTTCAGCTTTGCCCGGTTTGCGCTTCGGCTGTGCACCGGCCCGCGACCGGCCCGGCACCGCGCGCGTGCTAGCGTTCGGGCTTTCCACGGCAGGCGGGGCGATCCAGCGATGCAAGTCCATTTCCACGGCGCGGCGGGCGAAGTCACCGGTTCCCTGCACGAGGTCCACGCCGCCGGCCGGCGCATCCTGCTCGACTGCGGGATGATCCAGGGCAGCCCCGAGGCCGAGCGGCGCAACTTCGATCCGTTCGGTTTCGAGCCGGCCGCGCTGGACGCGCTGGTGATCAGCCACGCCCACATCGACCACATCGGCCGGGTGCCGCTGCTGGTGCGGCGCGGTTTCCGCGGGCCGATCTATGCCCAGGCCGCGACCGCCGAGCTGATGCGGATCATGCTGCTCGACGCGGCCTCGATTTCCGAAAGCGACGCCGAGCGCAGCAACCGCCGCCGCCGCGAGGGCGAGGCGGAGACCACGCCGCTGTACACCGGCGACGACGTCGAGGCCTGCCTGCGCCAGGTGCGTACGCTGGCCTATGACGCGCGCGAGACGATCCTGCCCGGGGTGGAGATCGCCTTCCGCGAGGCCGGCCACATCCTCGGCTCGTCGGCGCTCGAGCTGTGGGCCGATGGGCGCAAGCTGGTGTTCTCCGGCGACCTCGGACCCAAGGGCACGCCGATCCTGCGCGACCCGGCGCCGATCGACGCGGCCGACCTGGTGCTGATGGAATCGACTTACGGCGACCGCCTGCACAAGGACCGCGCCGAGACCATCCTCGAACTCGGCCGGGTGCTCGACGCGGCCTGGAACGACGGCGGCAACGTGCTGATCCCCGCGTTCGCGGTCGGCCGCAGCCAGGAACTGCTGTACTGGTTCGCCAAGTACTGGGACGAATGGCAACTGGCGCGCTGGCGGATCTTCGTCGACAGCCCGATGGCGGCCAAGGTGGTCGAGGTCTACGACCGCCACGCCGAACTGTTCGACGAGGACGCGGCGCGGGTCTGGCAGGACCGGCCCAACCCCTTCCGCCTGCCCAACCTGCAGTTCACCCAGACCTCCGAAGAGTCGATGGCGATCAACCGCATCGAGCGCGGCGCGATAGTCATAGCCGGCTCGGGCATGGCCAATGCCGGGCGCATCCTCCATCACTTCAAGCACAACCTGGGCAAGCCGCAGACCCGTGTGGTGTTCGTCGGCTACCAGGCCGAAGGCACGATCGGCCGGCGCCTGGTCGACGGCGCGCAATGGGTGCGCATCCACGGCCGCGACGTGCGCGCGCTGGCCCAGCGCCACACCATCGGCGGCCTGTCGGCGCATACCGACCAGCGCGGCCTGATCGAGTGGTACGGCAACATCGCCGGCCATCCGCCGCTGGCCCTGGTGCACGGCGAGGACCAGGCGCGCGAGGCCTTGGCGGGGGAGATCGGCGAGCGTTACGGGGTAGAGGTGGTGTTGGCGCGGCCGGGGATGAGCTTGACGGTCTGAGGGACGCCGTTCAGTCCGCCGCCTCGCGCGCCAGCCAGCGCTGCATCGCGTGTCGCTGGCGGGCTTCGAAGCGTTGCCGCTCGCGATGCTCTCGATCCAGCGCCCGGTACAGCGCGACCAGCACCAGCACCAGCAGCAGGGCGAACGGCAGCGCGGCGACGATGATCAGGCCCTGCAGCGCATCGAGCCCGCCGGCGAGCAGCAGGGCGACGGCGATCAGCGCCTGCACCGCGCCCCAGAGCGCGCGCCGCGACAGCGGCGGATCGGCGCGGTCCTGGCTGGACATGCTGGCCAGGACCAGGGTCGCCGAGTCGGCCGAGGTGACGAAGAACATCATCAGCAGCGCGATCGCGGCGATCGCCGTCACCCGCGCCGCCGGCAAGTGTTCGAGCATGGCGAAGAGCACCTGTTCGTAGCCCTGCGAGAGCGCGCCGGCCAGGTCGGCGCCGGCGAACATCTGCGCCCACAGCGCGCTGCCGCCGAAGCTCGAGAACCACAGGAAACTCATCAGCGCCGGCGCCAGCACCACGCCGAACACGAACTCGCGCACCCGCCGGCCGCGCGAGATGCGGGCGATGAAACTACCCACGAAGGGCGCCCAGGCGATCCACCACGCCCAGTAGAAGATCGTCCACTCGCCGACCCAGGGGTCGCGCGAGAACGGCGCCATGCGCAGGCTCATGTTCGGCAACTGGTTGATGTAGCTGCCCAGGGTGGTGGTGAAGGTTTCGAACACGAAGCCGGTCGGCCCGCACACCAGGACGAAGGCCAGCAGGGCCGCGGCCAGGGCCAGGTTGAGGTTGGACATCCACTTGATGCCGCGGTGCAGGCCGGTCAGCGACGAGGCCATGTACAGCACGAAGGCGACCGCGACCACGCACAGCTGCAGTGCGGGCGTCTGGCTCAGGCCGAACACGCGGGCCAGCCCGGCGGAGATCTGGATGGTGCCGAAGCCCAGGGTGGTGGCGACCCCTATCGCGGTGGCGACCACCGCGGCGATGTCGACCGCCGGGCCCGCCCAGCGCCGGTGCCGGATCGGAATCACCGGCTCCAGCAGGTCGCTGACCTGGCCGCGGCCGCGGCGGTTGAACTGGAACCAGGCCATCGCCAGGCCGACCAGCGCGTACACCGCCCATGGATGCAGGCCCCAGTGGAAGAACGCGTAGCGCATCGACGCGCGCGCCGCTTCCTGGCTCTGCGGCGCCAGGCCCTCGGGCGGATGCAGGTAGTGCGACAGCGGCTCGGCCGCGCCCCAGAACACCAGGCCGATGCCCATGCCGGCGGCGAACAGCATCGACAGCCAGCTCAGGCGCGAAAACTCGGGTTCGGCGTCGTCGCCGCCGATGCGCAGCTGGGCGAAGCGGCCGAAACACAGGTAGAGCAGGAACAGCAGAACGGCGAACACGATCAGCAGATACAGCCAGCCGGCATGGGCCAGGGTCGGGGCAAGGACGGACCGGATCGATGCGTTGAACGCGTCCGGAGCCAGTACCCCGGCGGCGACCAGGAGGGCGAGCAGGACGATCGAAACGCGGAAGACCATGGATACTCCTGTCGGGGGCGCGGACGCGTTGCGGTCGGCGCGCGACCGCTTGCGCGCGGGACGCGCAGGAAGGCGGCGCAGCGGCGCGGCGCGCGGGCATTCGATGGGGCCTGCCAGGCAGGCGTGGCGTGGTTCGGCTTGCGCCCGAGGGCAGCGGCGCTCAGCGGCGCGCGCACGCGCAAGGCGCGAACGAGTCAACGGCGCCGGCAGGCGCGCGATACTGGGCGGGAAGTCCGGTCGCGAGCCATGGCCGTAGCGGTGACGGCGCAAGCGGAGCAGCGCTCCGGTGCGGTGGACGCGGCGATTGTAACAGCTGCGTCGCGATCGGCCTTCACGTGATCTTGCGGCGCAGCGAGTATCCGCGGCTGCAGCGCAAGACCGGGAGCGCTGCGGCAAGTGGGTGCGGCGCTGAGCGGCGACTGCGATGCGCGAACCGTCGGCGCGCATGCGCATCGGCCTGCCTTCGCCGAGATGCTGGCTTGCGAGGCGCGCGCGGACAAACGCGGTCGAAGGGCGCCGACTGCCGATCCGCTGGGTTCCGAGGCCCGCTCCAGCCGAGCAGGCAAGATCGTTCCCGCGAAAGCGGACCCCAGGACTTCACCGAAGAATCAGCCCGAAGCCTGGGTCCTGCCTGCGCGGGAACGATGCCCTGCAAGTCCGACGGCCAGAAGTTCGAGGGGCGGACTTTCGAGGGGCGGACGTTCGAGGAGCGGACGTTCGAGGAGCGGACGTTCGAGGAGCCGACGTTCGAAGCTGGACGTTAGAGGGCGTAACATCCAGGCTGCGATACTCGCCTGGCCCGATCTATCCGCCGGCGCTGAGGTCCGGGTCATCGCCCTCCGGATCGCGTTCTCCGCGCGGCGCCTGCTGCCCCGGCTGATCGCTGCGATCCTCCGGTTTGCGCAGTTCGCCGCGCTCGTGATCGACTTCTTCGTCCCGCGGGCGGTCGTTACGCAGCTTGCTCATACAGACCTCGTGTTCGGACCTCGTGTTCGGACCTCGAGCGGTATCGAAGGCGACGCGTGGGCTCAGTCCTGCGGCAGCTTGCGCGCCTTGTCCAGGTGCATGGCCACGTGTTCGCGGGTTTCGCGCAGATGCGCTTTGACCGGTTCGCCGGTCGCGGCCGGCATCAGCGTGTTGTCGATCTGCTCCAGCGCATCCTGATGGCCCTTGACCATCGCCGCGACATAGGCCTTGCGGTAGTCGTCGCCGGCCTTGGCGCCGAGCGCGTCGAGTTCGGCCTTGCCCTTGTCCTTCATCGCCTGGACGTCGCCGCCTTCGGCCGGCGTGCCCAGGGTCCGGGTCTTGGCCTGGTTGGCGCCGTGTTCCTTCTCCATCAGGTTGGCGAACTCCAGCACCGCGCCGCTCACGCCTTTCTGCTGGGCCTGGCGCGCAGCCGCGATTTCGTGTTCGTTGAGCGCGGTCAGCAGGCCCAGGGCCAGCGGGTCGCCTTGCGCGGCATCCGTCGCCGGCATCGGCGCGGCGGCGTCGGCCGGCGGCTGGCCGACGGCGTCGGCGCTCGGCGTGGCTGCGGCCGGCGCGTCGGTAGCGGCCGGAGCCGGGCCGGCGGCGGCATCGGCGGCGTGATCGGCCGGGCGATCGGGATCGTTGCGCGGATTGTTGCAGCCGCTCGCGGCGGCGAGGGCGAGGAGCAGGACGAACGTTCTCATGGCGACTTCCTCTGCGGACAGGACCCCCTGAGCGTCGCAGATTCCATGCCAGCGCCGGCGCAGCGGCGATCACGCGCTTGCGCGCGGCGCAATGGGCGCAGATTGCGCGCGGACGGAAAATCTTGCCGGCGCGATGCGCTGCCAGTGCCGCATTCAGGGGTTGAGCAAGAGGGCGTGACGCCGCCTTCGCTCAGTGCGTCGGCGCGATCGCGCGGCCGCGCCGCACGGCCAGGGTTTCCCAACCGGCGACCAGGATGAAGACTGCGGTGGTCGTCGCGCCCAAAGCCAGGCCCGACAGGTGCAGCGGCGCGGCGGCGAGCCCGAGCGCGGCCAGCAGGGCCAGGCCGGCCAGATGCGACAAGGGCGGAAACCGGCGCGTGTTGGTGACCCATTTGAACAGCGCGCAGCCCAGCAGGTACAGCGCCGGGCCGCCGACGATCGCGGCGATGCCGGCCGCGTCGGCATGATCGGGATGCACCAGCACCAGTTCGTCGGCGACCGCGCACACGACGATGCCGCCGACGATCAGCAGATGCAGGTAGGTATAGGCCAGGCGCGCCTGGCGCGCGCTGTCGCCGCCGTGGACGATGCGGTGTTCGCCGCGCGCCGCGCCACTGTCGAAGTAGATCCACCACATCGCCACGCTGCCGAGGAAGGCGATGCAGAACGCGGCGACGGTGGCCGGGTTCCAGTCCAGCCGGGCGAAGGTGGCGCCGGTGATCAGGATCGATTCGCCCAGGGCGATGATGATGAACAAGCCGCAGCGTTCGGACAGATGCCCGCCTTCCACGTCCCAGTCGGACAGGCTCGACCTGCCCAGGCCGGGCACGCGGAAATACGAGACCGGGCCGAGGTATTCGATCGCGACCGCGCCCAGCCACCAGTACAGCCGCGGTTCCGGCTCGGCCAGGCCGCCGCCGATCCACAACAGCCCCGACAGCGACAACCAGACCAGGATGCGCAGGAAGTTGCGGAAATTGCCGGGGCTGCGCCCGCCGCGCAGCGCCCACAGCATGAACGCGGTGCGCCCGACCTGCATCGCCGCGAACACCGCGCCGAAGGCCAGGCCGCGCGCGCCGAAGGCCTGCGGCAGCGACGCGGACAGCAACAGTCCGCCGAGCATCAGGCCGAAGATCATCAGCCGCACCGGGATCTTCTCCGGGTCCAGCCAGTTGGTCACCCACGAGGTGTAGATCCACAGCCACCACACCGCCAGGAACAGCAGGCCGGCGCGCAGCGCGCCGGCGCCGCCGAGGTGTTCGAGCAGGGTGTGCGAAAGCTGGGTGACCGCGAACACGAACACCAGATCGAAGAACAACTCGCTGAAGCCGACCTTGGCGTGGCCGTCTTCGCGCGAGCGCAGCAGGGTGGGGCGTGGGTGGGCGGTCATCGGCGCGTGCGGTGGCGGTAAGGGCGCTGGCGTTGCGCAGGGCTCAACGGCGGGACAGCTTCCACCACAGGGCCAGCGCCGCCAGCGCGGGCACCGAGAATACCAGCAGGAAGATCGGCAGTTCCTCGGCGACGCCGTAGCCGGCGCGATTCACGCCGACCCAGAGATTGACGCCGGCGCCGATCAGCCACAGCGGCACGAACGCCGCCGCCGCCTTGCGCAGCGGGGCCGGCCCGGGGCCGGCGCTCAGCCGCGCGATCAGCAGACACAGGCCGAGCAGGGCGAAGCCGGCGAGCAGGACCAGGACCGTATGCATGATGTTCCCCCTGCGAAGCGCGGACGGGAGGCGAACCCGGCCGTTCCGCGCATGGTTGGCGGCGACGCGTGCAGGCGACGTGCAGGCGCGCGGCGCCCCGGCCAAGGGCCGCTGCGAACGCCGGACCGGCCGCAGGCATCGACCGCGGCGCGCGTCCTGGTCGGCGCGGTCAGCGCGTGGTGTAGCCGCCGTTGGCGAAGATGGTCTGGCCGGTGATCCACCAGCCCTCGCCGACCAGGAAGCGGACCAGCGGGGCGATGTCCTGGATCTCGGTCAGGCCGCTCTTGGTCCGGCCGCTGAGCGCCGCGGCGGTGGCGTGGTAGGCCGCCGACTCCTGCGATTCGGCCGGGTAGAAGAACGGCGTGTCCATCGGCCCGGGGCCGACCGCGTTGACCGAGATGCCGCGCGCGCCGAACTCCTTGGACGCGGCGCGGGTGAAGTGCTCGATCGGCGCCTTGCTGCCCGGATAGACGGCGTAGTAGGGCGTGTACGCGGCCAGCAACGAACTGACGATGGTGCAGATATTGCCGTCGTCGGCGAGCTTCTTGCCGGCTTCCTGGATGAAGAAGAACGCGGCCTTGGCATTGACCGCGAACATCCGGTCGTACTCGGCCTCGCTGACCTCGACCAGCGGCTTCTTGATCACCATGCCGGTGGTGTTGATGGCGATGTCGATCTTGCCGAACCGTGCCAGCGCGGCGTCGAACAGGGCGGCCACCGCGTCCGGCCGGGTCAGGTCGCCCTGGTGGGCGAAGGCCTCGGCGCCGGCGCCGCGGACCGCGGCCACGGTCTCCTCGGCGGCGGCGCGGGTGGCGTCGGAGTTGTAGTGGACGGCGATGCCGGCGGCGCCGGCCTGGGCGAGATCGCGCGAGATCAGGCCGCCGAGGTTCTTGGCGCCGCCGCCGATGACGACGGTCTTGCCGTGGAGGGAGCGGTTGGGCATGGATGGACTCCGTTGCGGGCTGGGGCAAGGCGCGGGGCGGGGCCGCCGCGTGTTGACACGAATGTGATTGGTGTCATGTTTAGCTCGCCCCGGGCCCGCTGCGCTTCCACGATGTCCGAGCCGCTATCAACATCTCCGCCGCCCATCGCGGCCGACCCCGGCGCCCGCGGCGACGCCGCGCTGGCCGCGGCCGCGGTGCGCGACTGGACCGGCGCGCGCCGGCTGGCGTTCAACCGCGAACTGAGCCTGGCGCCGGGGCTGGAGTTCGCCTTCGCCGCCGAAAGCATCGCCGAGCCGACCCAGTGGCGGCTGCAGCACGACCGCCATACCCTGATCGTCCACCTCGACGGGGCGATGCGGCGCCTGGACACGCGCATCGAGGGCGCCGGCCGGCTGCGCCTGCCGCCCGCGCCCGGCGACCTGTGGCTGATCCCGGCCGGGCGCGAGTATCGAGGCGAAGCCCTCGGCGGACAGATCGCCTACGCCGAACTCACCATCGACCCGGCGCGGTTCGCCCCCTGCCGCACGGCGGCGGCCGGACTGGGCGCGCGGATGAAGCAGCGCGACCCGTTCGTGCACGGCCTGGCCGCGCGCCTGGCCGGACTCAGCGGCGCCGGCGACGACCTGGCCGCGATGCTGCGCGAGGCCTTGGGCCAGGCCCTGGGCCTGCACCTGTTGCGCGAATACGGATCGAGGCCGGGGCCGGAACCGGCGGCGCGGGCCGCGCCGCCGGCGCAGCTGACGCCGCTGCAGCGCCGGCGCATCGAGGACTACATCCAGGCGCAGTTGGATCGACCGATCCGGCTGGCCGCGCTGGCCGAGATCGCCGGGCTCAGCGTGCACCGCCTGCTGATCGCGTTCCGCGCCGCGTTCGGCGCGACCCCGATCCAGTACGTGCTCGGCGAACGCCTGCGCCGCGCTTGCCTGCGCCTGCGCGACGGCGATCAGGACATCGCCACGATCGCGCTGGAGACCGGCTTCGCCAGCCACAGCCACTTGTCGGCGGCGTTCAAGAAGCGCTACGGCGTCTCGCCGCGCGAGTACCGCGGCAGCGCCGGTTAGTCGCTCGGGTCACATCCGCCCCCTGCCATCGGTCACCTAGACCATTCGGCCATGGGGGCGGCGCGCGTCGCCGCTAGCATCCAGGTCGGAACGTCCGCGCGCGCCGCGGACCGCCATTCGCGGCCGCCGGCCGCGCCCGACGGGCAACGACAGGGACCGAGCGATGCTGACCATCCGCGATCTGACCAAGACCTACGCCAACGGCGTGCGCGCCCTCGACGGCATCAGCCTGGAGATTCCGCGCGGCATGTTCGGCCTGCTCGGCCCCAACGGCGCCGGCAAGTCCTCGCTGATGCGCACCCTGGCGACCTTGCAGGATGCCGACGCCGGCAGCGCCACGCTCGAGGGCGCCGACGGCAAGCCGATCGACGTGCTGCGCGACAAGGACACCGTGCGCCGCCAGTTGGGCTATCTGCCGCAGGATTTCGGCGTCTACCCGAAGGTCAGCGCCGAGGACCTGCTCGAGCACTTCGCCGTGCTCAAGGGCCTGAGCCAGCGCAAGCAGCGGCGCGAGGTGGTCGACGGCCTGCTGCACCAGGTCAACTTGTGGGGCGCGCGCAAGCAGAAGCTCGGCACCTATTCGGGCGGCATGCGCCAGCGCTTCGGCATCGCCCAGGCCCTGCTCGGCCAGCCGCGGCTGGTGATCGTCGACGAGCCCACCGCCGGCCTGGACCCGGAGGAACGCAACCGCTTCCTCAACCTGCTGGCCGAGATCGGCGAGCAGGTCGCGGTGATCCTGTCGACCCATATCGTCGAGGACGTGACCGACCTGTGCCCGACCATGGCGATCGTCAACAAGGGCAAGGTGCTGCTGACCGGCGAACCGGCCGCGGCGATCGACGCGCTGCGCGCGCAGGTCTGGCGCAAGCAGGTGACCAAGGCCGAGCTGCCCAGCTACGAGACCCGTTTCACCGTGTTGTCGACCCGCCTGGTCGGCGGCCAGCCGGTGATCCACGTGTTCAGCGCCGACGCCCCGGAGCCGGGTTTCGAGCCGGTCGAGCCGGACCTGGAAGACGTCTACTTCCAGCGCCTGCGCCAGCACTCGCGCGTCGCGGCCTGAGCGGAGCGCGCCCATGATCCGGGAATTCTTCCGTTTCGAGTTGCGCCAGCAACTGCGCTCGCCGCTGTTGTGGCTGTTTGCGGCGGTGTACGGCCTGCTCGCCTTCGCCCTGACCAGCAGCGAGGCGGTGCAGATGGGCGGCGCGGTCGGCAACGTCGACCGCAACGCGCCGGTGGTGATCGTCAACCTGCTGGGCAACTTCAGCGTGGTCGGGCTGTTCGCGATCATGGTGTTCATCGCCGGCGCGTTGTTGCGCGATTTCGAACTCGGCACCGCGGACCTGTTCTTCGCCGCGCCGATGCGCAAGCGCGATTACCTGATCGGACGCCTAGCCGCGGCCCTGGCCGGTTGCCTGGTGCTGTACCTGCTGGTGGCGGTGGGCGCGATGCTCGGGCCGCTGATGCCCTGGGTCGACCCGGAGCGGGTCGGCGCGTTCTCGCTGCGTCCCTACCTGTGGGGTTTCGCGGTGTTCGTGCTGCCGAACCTGATCGTCTGCGGCGCCTTGCTGACCCTGCTGGCGCTGACCACGCGCAAGCTGCTGGTCGTGTACCTGGGCGCGATGGGATTCTTCCTGCTCAGCAGCATCGCCGGCGTGCTGATGCGCGACCTGCAGAACGAGTGGCTGGCGACCCTGCTCGATCCGTTCGGCACCACCGCGTTCGGCCGCAGCATCCGCTACTGGTCGGCCGACGAATACAACCGCGCCCTGCCGGCGGTCGACGGCTTCCTGCTGGCCAACCGGCTGCTGTGGAGCGCGCTGGGCCTGGCGGTGATCGGCTTCGCCTTCGCCTTGTTCAAGCCGATGCGCGCCGGCACCGGCAAGCCGCGCTGGTGGCAACGCCGCCGCGCCGCCGCGGCCGCGCCGGCAGCGCCGCCGCTGGTGCTGTCCAAGGTCGCGCCGCGGTTCGACGCCGGCGCGCGCCGCAGCCAGTTCTGGCACAGCTTGCGCATGGACCTGCTCGGAGTGTTCCGCAGCGTGCCGTTCCTGGTGATGCTGGCGTTCGCGCTGCTGAACTTCCTCGGTTCGGTCAGCGTCATGCAGAGCATGTTCGGCACCAAGACCTACCCGACCACCGCGTTGATGCTGGAGGCGCTGCAGGGCTCCTACAGTTACATGTTGATCTTCGTGGTCCTGTACTACGCCGGCGAGCTCGTGTTCCGCGAGCGCAGCGTGCGCCTGGCCGAGGTGGTCGACGCGATGCCGGTGCCCAACGGGCTGCCCCTGGCGAGCAAGTTCGTCTGCCTGATCGCGGTGATCGCCAGCTTCCAGGCGGTCGGCGCGGTCGCGGCGATGGGCTTCCAGCTGGTCAACGGCTACACCGCGCTCGAGCCGGCGTTGTACCTGCAGAAACTGCTGCTGGACTCGACTCCGTTCGTGATGATGGGCGGGCTGGCGCTGGCGATGCAGGTGCTGACCAACAACCGCTACGCCGGCTACGGCGTGGTGATCCTGGTGATGCTGTTGAAGATCGGGATGCGCTACCTGGATCTGGAGCACAACCTGTACAACTACGGTCGCGCCCCGAGCGTGCCGTATTCGGACTTGAACGGGTTCGGCCATTTCCTCGCCGCACGGCTGTGGTTCACCGGCTACTGGGGCCTGTTCCTGCTCGCCCTGCTGTTGCTGGCGGCGGCGTTCTGGGTGCGCGGCGTGGTGCCGGGCTGGCGCGGCCGCACGGCGGTGGCGCGCGAACGCCTGCGCGGCCGTCCCGGTCTGGTCCTGGCCGCGGTCGCGGCGTGCTGGGTCGCCACCGGCGCCTTCATTTTCTGGAACACCAACGTACTCAACCGCTACCAGCCGTCCGACCTGGCGATGGACGAGCAGGCCGAGTACGAGACCCGCTACCGCCGCTACAAGGACTTGCCGCAGCCGCGCATCCTCGCGGTCGACAATCGGGTCGATCTGCAGCCCGAGCGGCTGGCGGTGACCGTGACCGGCCGCTACCGCATCGCCAACCCGCACCCGGCGCCGATCGCCGAGCTGCACGTCAGCTACTCGCCGCAGGCGCGGATCGAACGGATGGAGTTCGGCGGCGCTAAGCTGGTCAGCGACGACCGCCGCATCGGCTATCGCATCTACCGCCTCGACCGGCCGATGCAGCCCGGCGAACAGCGCAATTTCGACTTCCGCCAGAGCTACGCCCAGCGCGGCTTCGCCAACGAACCTGGCGAGACCTCGATCGTCGAGAACGGCAGCTTCTTCAACTCCAACGAGCTGCCGCACTTCGGCTACGACCAGGACGGCCAACTGGACGACCGCAACGAGCGCCGCAAGCGCGGCCTCGGCGAGCTGCCGCGGATGGCCAAGCTGGAGGACCAGGCCGCGCGCGCCAACCACTACATCGCCACCGACGCCGACTGGATCGCGTTCAAGACCACGGTGTGCACCGCGCCGGACCAGATCGCCCTGGCCCCGGGCTACCTGCAGCGCGAGTACCGCCGCGACGGCCGGCGCTGCTTCGACTACGCGATGGACCGGCCGATGATGCCGTTCTACGCCTACCTGTCGGCGCGCTGGGCGGTGCGTCGGGTCGAGCACAAGGGCGTGGCGATCGAGATCTACTACGACCCCCGGCATGCCTTCAACGTCGAGCGGATGATCGACGCCTCGCGCAAGTCGCTGGACTATTTCCAGGCCAACTTCAGCCCGTACCAGCATCGTCAGGTGCGGATCCTGGAGTTCCCCGGCTACGAACGCTTCGCCCAGAGCTTCGCCAACACCATCCCGTTCTCCGAATCGATCGGCTTCATCGCCGACCTGCGCGACCCGGACGAGATCGACTACGTGTTCTACGTCACCGCGCACGAGATCGCGCACCAGTGGTGGGCGCACCAGGTCATCGGCGCCGCCACCCAGGGCTCGACCGTGCTGTCGGAGTCGTTGTCGCAGTATTCGGCGCTGATGGTGATGGAGAAGGAGTACGGGCGGGCCAAGATGCGCCGGTTCCTGAAGTACGAGCTGGACGAGTACCTGTCGGGGCGCGGCGGCGAGCGGGTCGAGGAACTGCCGCTGGCGCGGGTCGAGAACCAGCCCTACGTCCACTACCGCAAGGGCTCGCTGGTGTTCTACCGGCTGCGCGAGGAGCTCGGCGAGGCGGCGGTGAACCGCGCCCTGCAGCGCTTCCTGCGCGACAAGGCCTACCAGGCGCCGCCGTACACCAACTCGGCCGAACTGCTGAGCTATCTGCGCGCGGAGGCCAAGCCGGACCAGCAGGGCCTGATCGAGGACTTGTTCGAGAAGATCAGCTTCTACGACAACCGGGTGGTCGAGGCCAGCGCCAAGCGCCGCGCAGACGGCAAGTACGAAGTGACGATGCGGCTGCATGCGGCCAAGCGTTACGCCGACGGCAAGGGCAAGGAGAGCCCGGGCAAGATGGACGATTGGATCGAGATCGGCGTGTTCGCGCGCGGCCCCTCGGGCGACGAGAGCGACGAGAAGCCGTTGTGGCTGGAGCGCCGGCGCATCACCGAGGCCGAGCCGAAGCTGACCGTGGTGGTCGACGAGGCGCCATACGAGGTCGGCTTCGATCCGTACAACAAGCTGATCGACCGGGTGCCGGCGGATAATCGCAAGCAGTTGTGAGCAGGCCGGGGCAGGCGGCGCGGCGAGCCCGCCTGCCTGCGCTGTGATCGGATTCGCCGCGATCACGACCGCGGCACGACCCGGGTACGCCTCAACACGCCCCTCGCACCACTCTTACGCCCCCACCCGAAGCCTCCCCCCTTTGAAAAAGGGGGCAGGGGGGATTTGCTCTTGCTGTCGCTTACGAGCGCGCAGGGCGATCGTATCGTCCGGCGGGAAAAGCAAATCCCCCTAGCCCGCCTTTTTCAAAGGGGGGAATGCGTTCCGGGGGCTTGGGAGATCGGGGGCTTGGGAGATCGCAGGCGGAGCGCTTTCAGGGAGGGGGAGGGCCCGGCGGAGGCGGACGGCGAGCGGCGCTGCCTTGGTCCGGCGCGAGCTTTCAGCCTGAACGCCGGGTCGGCCTCAGCCGGGCCGAAACCGACGCGGCTGGCGGAGAAGCGGGTTTTCGCGTAAAGTCCGCCCCGTTCAGCGCACGGCTGCCTCCCCGCAAGGGTACGTTTCCCAGGTTGCCTGTCGCCCCGCACCGAGTTCTCGGATTCGCCGGCGCGACCTTATCCCGCACGTCTTTCGTAGCGCAGACACGGTTCCGGAGCATCCGGTGCCGTTCATCCGATCACTCGCAGCGCGGTTCAAGGGAACGCTGGAGTCGTCACGCGATCGTCCGCGATCGGCCAGGCTCGCTGCCCGCGCCGTCGTCGATGCCGCGCAAGCTGGAGTTTCACCATGACGTTCGAATCGCTTGGGCTGGCGCCCGCGTTGCTGCGCGCGCTGTCCGAACAGAACTACACCACCCCGACCCCGATCCAGGCCGAAGCGATCCCGCTGGCCCTGGCCGGGCACGACCTGCTCGGCGGCGCCCAGACCGGCACCGGCAAGACCGCCGCGTTCGGCCTGCCGCTGCTGCACCGCCTGGCCACCGTCCAGGGCGGCGGCCAGCGCAAGCCGCGCGTGCTGATCCTGGCGCCGACCCGCGAGCTGGCGCTGCAGGTCAGCGACAGCCTGCGCGGCTACGCCAAGTACCTGCGCCTGAACATCCACGCCATCTTCGGCGGCGCCGGCATGGGGCCGCAGCTGGACGCGCTGCGTCGCGGCGTCGACGTGCTGGTGGCGACCCCGGGCCGCCTGATCGACCACCTCGAGCGCGGCAGCGCCAAGCTCGACGCGGTCGAACTGCTGGTCATGGACGAAGCCGACCGCATGCTCGACATGGGCTTCCTGCCGGCGATCAAGCGCATCCTCGGCCGCCTGCCGGCCTCGCGCCAGACCCTGCTGTTCTCGGCCACCTTCGAAGCGCAGATCAAGCAGCTGGCGCTGGAATTCATGCGCGAGCCGCGCCAGGTGCAGATCGCCGCCAACAACGCCGTGGCCGATGCGATCAGCCACCGCGTGCATCCGGTCGACGGCGGCCGCAAGCGCGACCTGCTGATCGAGATCCTGGCCGGCCGCCCGAACGATCAGGTGATCGTGTTCGGCCGCACCAAGCACGGCTGCAACCGCCTGGCCGAGCAGCTCGAGGACGCCGGCCTGAAGTCGGTGGCGATCCACGGCAACAAGAGCCAGGCCCAGCGCCAGAAGGCGCTGCGCGATTTCAAGGCGAACAAGGCGCGGGTGCTGGTCGCGACCGACGTGGCCGCGCGCGGCCTGGACATCCCGAGCCTGCCGCTGGTGATCAACTTCGATCTGCCGATGGTGGCCGAGGACTACGTCCACCGCATCGGCCGTACCGGCCGCAACGGCGCCAGCGGCGAAGCGCTGTCGCTGGTGTCGCCGGACGAGGGCGGCCTGCTGCGCCAGATCCAGCGCATCCTCAAGGACGACATCGAGATGGTGACGGTCGCCGGCTACGAGCCGTCGCGCCCGATCCGGATGGGCTCCGACGCGCCGGGCGCGCGCCGTCCCGGTCCGGGCGGCAACCGCGGCAACAACGCGCCGCGCAAGCCCGGCCACCGTCCGCACGGCAAGCCGGCGCCGCGCCATGCGCACGCCGGTCCGAAGCAGCATCGCGGCGGCGGCCAGGGCGGACAGCGCCGCGACCGCAACGCGGGCTGATCGTCCCGCGCGGCGCAGCCGCAGCGAGGCACCAGGCGAAGGCCGGCGCAAGCCGGCCTTTTGCTTTGCCCGGGAAATCCACGAGATAGCGAAGGGGAGATAGGACGTAGGAGGCCGCGGTGCGACGCTTTTCCGAGTCCCGAGTCCCGAGTCCCGAGTCCCGAACTCAGGGTTCCGCGCTGCCGAGCCGGCTGGCGACGCGGCGGTCGCGGCCGTTTTCCTTGGCCTGGTACAGCGCCGCGTCGGCGGCGTCGAACAGGGTTCGCACGTGGGTGTGCACGCCCGGCACACAGGTGTACAGGCCGATGCTCAGGCTGACCCGTTGGTCGGCCGAGGCCTTGCCGTAGCGCGCGTCGAGCTTGCGCATGTCCTCGAGGATGCCGTCGGCGACGCGCGCGGCGCCTTCGACGTGGGTGTCCGGCAGGATCAGGGCGAACTCGTCGCCGCCGAAGCGCGCGGCCAGGTCGCGCGGGCGGCGCGCGTGCGCGGCGATGATCTCGGCGATCTCGCGCAGCAGCTTGTCGCCGGCGCGGTGGCCTTCGGCGTCGTTGTAGGCCTTGAAGAAATCGACGTCGATCAGCGCCAGCGACAGCGGCGCGCGGGTGCGGCGGGCGCTGGCCAGTTCGCGCTGCAGCACGTGGTCGAAGCGGCGCCGGTTGCCGAGCTGGGTCAGGGTGTCGAGATTGGCCTCGCGGCGCCAATGGCGCAGGTGGCCAATCACCCACAGCAGGTAGGCCAGGGCGATCATGACGATGGTCGTGGCCGGGGCGAACCAGACGTTGCCCAGGCGCAGCAGGGCGACGCTGCCGATCGCGGTCAGCAGGGCCCCGCTGCCGGTCACCAGCAAGGGCCGTTCCAGGCGCGGATGCAGCATCAGCAGCACCACCGCGAACAGCATCGCCGCGGCCAGCAGCGCCTGCCACAGCGGGTGCAGCGGCACGATCGCGCGATCGTGCAGCAGCATCTCGATCACGTTGGCCTGGTACTCGGCGCCGTGCATGCGCGCGTCGTCGGCCATCGGCGTCAGGTAGCTCGGCACCAGCCCGGTGGCGGTGACCCCGACCACGATCCAGCGCCCGCGCAGCAGTTCGGTCGGCACCTGGCCGTTGATCACGTCGGCGTAGGAGACCTGGCCGAAGGTGCCGGGCGGGCCGGCGAAGCGGATCCGCACGTAGTTGTCGCGGGTCCACTGGTACGGCGAGCCCTGCTGCGACCTCGGCCGGCGCAGGCCGGGCAGGGGATGCGGCGCGGTGCCGGGCTCCAGGCCGATCAGGGCCAGGCCCAGCGCCGACCAGCGCGATTCGCCCAGGCCGGCCTTGAGGTACATGCCGCGGGTGGTGCCCTCGGCGTCGAGTTCGATGTCGGTATGGCCCAGGGTGGTGGCCGCGGTGGCGATCAGCGGGGTCGGCAGCACCTCGACCGGCGGCGCGTTCTGGCGCAGCGGCGCGGTGATCACCGGCAGGGCGACGCGGCCGAGCCGGCGCATCGCCGCGGCGAGGGTGCGGTCGTGCTGGTCGCCGTTGCGGTCGGGCTCGGTCAGGACCAGGTCCAGGGCCACCCCGCGCACGCCGGCGTAGCCGAGCCGGTCGAGCATCTGGGCGTGGATGTCGCGCGGCCACGGCCACTGGCCCAGTTCGTTGAGGCTGCGGTCGTCGATGGCGACGATCACCACGTCGTCGTCGGGCGCGTAGCCCCACTCCGACAGGTGCAGGTCGTAGAAGAAATCGTCCAGGCGCCAGGTGGCGCCGCTTACGGTCAGCAGCGCCGCCAGGCCGGCCACGACCAGCGCGGTCGCGCCGCGCAGCAGCCAGGACCGGGCGCCGAAGGTCATAGAGCCAGCAGCAGAAGGACGGCGCCCGCCGCGCCCGCGCCGTAGCACAGGCGGCAGGGCAGGCGGATTTCCTGCGAGGGGCCGAACGGCGCCGCGTAGCCGTCGTCTTCGACGGTCTGCACGCGCACGTACCAGCGGCCGCCGCCGGGGCGCTTGAGTTCGATCTGCGGCACGTCCACCACCTCTTCGAGCAACAGCGTGGAAAAATCGGGCTTGCGCGCGATCTGCACGCGATAACGCTGGCCCGGTTCGCCCTTCTGCCAGCGCAGGGTCAGGCGCCCCTGCGCGGCTTGCGGCGCTTCCAGGCCGGGGTCGGCCGGCGCGTCGCTGACCTGGAACGGCAAGGCGTTGCCGAACCGGCCGACGCGGCCCTGCGCGTCGCGCGAAGCCACGCGCCAATAGTACTGGCCCGGAGCCAGAGATTGGGCCGGGCGGAAGCGTTGGCCGTCGACCTCGGCATCGATCAGCGGCTGGGCGAATCGCTCGTCGGCGGCGACCTGCAGGCGGGTGCGTTCGGCGCCCTGGGTGCGGGCCCACTCGAAGCGCGGCCGCGGCAGGCCGATGCGCTGGCCGTCGACCGGGCTGATCGTCAGCGGCGGCGGCAGATCGTGGACGACGAAGCTGCGCTCGCTGTCGCGGCCGCCCAGGCCGTTGTCGGCGACCGCACGCACCCGCACCCGCTGGCGTCCGGCCGGCAGTTCGTCGATGCGCACCCGGGTCTCGCCGGTGCGGGTTTCGAACAGCAGCACTTCCGGTGCGTCGTCGCGCACCACTTCCACCCGGTAGGCGACCGCGCCGGGCACCGGCGCCCAGGCCAGTTCGGCCGGCAACTGTTCCAGCCGGGTCTGTGCGTCCGACCAGGCCGGCGGCGGCAGCAACGCGATCGGCGCGGACGGCGCGGCGCCGGCCGCGGCGACGGTGCCGTAGCCCGGGCGCAGCAGCACTTGGCTGTGCTGGGCGCCGACCGCGACCTTGCCTTCCAGCACCTCGGTCGCGTCGGCCGCGCCCTCGTCGCCGGCGCTGACCCGGAAATGGGTGCCGCGCACGCTCGAGGTCGCCGAGGGCGTGTCGATGATGTAGCGCGAGGCCGGGCCCTTGGCCGGGATGACCCGGTTCAAGGTGCGGCCGCGGCGCAGGCGCATGCGGGTGTCGACCATGCCGGTGCTGCCGTAGCTGCTGAGCTGGTCGAACACCACGCTGCTGTTGTCCTGTACCAGCAGGCGCGAACCGTCGGCGAACTCGAGCGTGGCGCTGGCGCCGGGCCCGGTTTCCAGGCGGCTGCCGATGCCGATGCGCATTCCCTCGCTGACCAGCTTGGCCGGGCTCGCGCTGGGCGCGGCGCTCGGCGGCAGCAGGTTGACCGCGCCGCGCACCGCGATCACCCGCGCCTTGGCCGGTTCGATCCGCAGCCAGCCGATCGGGAACTGCATGCGCGAGCCCGGCGGCAGGTGGTAGGGGTCGGCGATGCGGTTGTATTCCTGCAGCTTGCGCCAGTTGACCCCGACCTTGAGGTGCTTGGCGCCGAGGTCCCACAGGGTGTCGCCGGGGCGGACCCGGTAGGCCCAGTCTTCGGCCTGGGCCAGGCCGGCGCCCAGCAGGAGCAGGCCGCCCAGGGCGGCCGCGGCGGCGGGCCGGCGCGCGGCGGCCAGGCGGCGGCGCATGGCGCGCACGAGGGCGGGGAGCGGGAGCGCTGAGGTGGGATGCATCCGTTTTCCGTAGCTGGGTGGGACAGCGGGGCCGACGGGGCGGCAGCGGCATTGCAACCGCCAATTATGCGCTTTCCATCACATTTTTGCCGCAGCGACCGGCACGGAACGCGCGCCCGGACCTCCGGGGCATCCTAGCGCCGCCCGGCCCGGGTTCGCTGTACGGAACCGGACCGGCCCGCCGCGGGCCGGCCCTCGAACTTGCCCGCCCCGGGGCGGCGGCCGTCCCACCGGCCGCCGGCGCCGGGCCTCAGCCGCGGCGCGACTCGATCCAGCGGTCGATCTTGCGCTCCAGCACGTCCAGCGGCACCGCGCCGTCCTTGAGCACTTCGGCATGGAATTGGCGGATGTCGAAGCGCGCGCCCAGGGCCTGCTCGGCGCGCTTGCGCAGCTGCATGATGCGCAGCTCGCCGATCTTGTAGGCCAGGGCCTGGCCGGGGATGGCCATGTAGCGCTCGGCCTCGGCGGTCGACTGGGTCTCGCTCTCGGCCGAGTTCTCCAGCATGTAGGCGATCACCTGCTCGCGGGTCCAGCCCTTGCTATGCAGGCCGGTGTCGACCACCAGGCGGATCGCGCGCCACAGTTCGTTCTGCAGATAGCCGAAGTAGTTGTAGGGATCGGTGTACACGCCCAGATCCTTGCCCAGCGATTCGGCGTACAGGCCCCAGCCCTCGGTGAAGGCGGTGGCGCCGCCGAAGCGGCGGAACTTCGGCAGGTCGCTCAGTTCCTGCTGCAGGGCCAGTTGGAAGTGATGGCCCGGAATGGCCTCGTGCAGGTACAGGTCTTCCGCATCCCAGGTCTTGCGCGTCGGCAGGTCGTAGGTGTTGACGTAGAAGATGCCCGGCCGGCTGCCGTCCTCGCTCGGCCGCATGTACGAGCCGCCGGCCGCGGACTGGGCGCGGAAGGCCTCCACCGGGCGGATTTCGAACGGCGCCTTCGGGGTCAGCGAGAACAGCTCCGGCACCTTGCGGTTGATCCTGGCTTCCAGGCCGCGGTAGTGGGCGAGCAGGGCCGGCTCGTCCTTGAACACGAAGCGCGGATCGTTCTGCATGAACTTGAAGAAGTCCTGCAGCGAGCCCTGGAACTTGACCTCGGCCATGACCTTGCGGATCTCGCCATGGATCCGCGCGACCTCGTCCAGGCCGATCTGGTGGATCTGCGCCGGGCTCAGCTCGGTGGTGGTCGAGCGGCGGGCGTTGAACGCGTACCAGTCGGCGCCGTCGGGCAGCGCGCCCAGCCCGGCGCTGTCGCGCGCGTGGGCCAGGTATTCGTTCTTGATGTAGTCGCGCAGGCGGACGTAGGCCGGCATCAGCTCGGTTTCGATCATCTGCCGGTATTCGGCGCTCAGGCGCGCCTTGTCCTGCTCTTCGATGCCGGCCGGCCAGTTCGTCACCGGCTTCCAGAACAGGCTGTCCTCGGCGCGGGTTTTGATCAGCGCGTCGAGCTGCGGCAGCACCTTGAGCATCAGCGCCTTGGGCTGGACCACGCCGCGCTTGGTCCCTTCGCGGCTGTTGGCGATCAGTTGGTCGAACACCGCCGGCGCCAGCGCGGCGCGCTTGCGCCAGTTGTCGTAGTCGGCGACGGTCTTGAACGGCTGCGAGCCGGCGCCTGAGCCGAGCTGGGCGATCGTGGCGGCGAAATTGTTGAACTGGTTGACCGGCTGCATCCAGCCCGGGAAGCGCTCGGCCTCCAGGTCGATGCGCGCCTCGCGGACGAAGATCTCGTAGCTCAGCAGGTCCTGCGCCGACAGGCCCTGCGAGCCGACCGATTCGATGGTCTTGAGCCAGCGCTGGTCGAACTCGCGGCTGCGCCGGCGGAACTCGGCGCTGGCGAAGTTCGGCAACTGGTCGTTGTAGCGCGGGTCGCCCTGGGCGGTGGCGAGCAGCGGATTGAGCTTGAGCGTCTCTTCCCAGTACTGCTCGTACAGGCGATCGAGTTTCTCGGCCTTGGTCTGCACGGTGACGCGCGGCGCCGGCGTGCCGGCGTCGGCGGCGAATGCGGCGGCGGGCAGAAGCGGGCCGAGCGCGGCGCTCAGGGCCGCAGCGAGGACCAGGCGGGACACGGCGGCCGGGCGCGCGGCGCGCGCCGGGCCCGGTCGGAACGGGGTCGGGGTCATGGGAACGGGCGTTCGCAACGGACGGACCCGCAGGCTCCCGTGCGGGCCACGCCACGGCAAGCGCCGAAGGTCATGCGCCGCTGCGACGGCGGCGTGCGCGACGTCGCGGAACGCCGGCGCCAGACGCGCCGGCGTTCCGGCCGCTCGGTCGCGCGCGGCGTCCCGCTCAGTCGCCCAGATCGGGCAGGCGCAGGCGGGTGGTGTAGAAGTCGCTGGGCTGGCCGATGTCGCGGGCGTAGAACAGCTGCCGGCGCTCCCACAGCACGGTCGGATGGAACTCGTCCCACTTGGTGTTGACGCAGGGGCCGAGGTTGACCGCGGTGCCGAAGCGGCCGTCGCGCAGCCGGGCCGCGTACAGGTCGCCCCAGCCGTGGCCCTGGTCGGGCAGCGCGTCGGGAAGGTCCAGGCGGGTGAACAGCAGGGTGCGGCCGTCGGGCGAGATTTCCGGATTGAACTCCCAGCGTTCGGCCGTGTTGACCCCGCCTGCGACCGGCTGCGCCGGAGCGTACTCGCCGTGGCGCAGCCGGCGGCTGACGTAGATGTTCCACTCGCCGCCGCGTTCGCTGGCGAAATACAGGTGGCCGTGGCGGTCCATGCTCGGGTAGAGCTCGTCGCCGGCGCTGTTGACCGCGGCGCCGAGGTGGCGCGGTTCGCCCCAGCCGTGCGCGCCGCGCCGGGCCATCCACAGGTCCATCTTCGCCGCTTGCCCGTCCGGGCGCGGGCGCTCGGAGGAGAACACCAGCCAGCGGCCGTCGGGCGAGACGAACGGGTCCATATCGCTGTGCACGCCGGAGAACGAGGCCGTCTGCGGCGCGCTCCAGCCCTCGCCGTCGTGCGATGCGGTGCGGATCGTGGCGCGTTCGCGCGTGCCCGGCCACCAGCCGGCGGTGTGCGACCAATAGGCGCGTCGGCGGTCGGGGCTGAAGCTCAGCCGCCACTCCCAGCCGGCGCTGTTGAGGCTGCCGTCGCCGTAGCGGCGGACCTCCGGGCAGACGTCGCCGGCGCTTGCCGGCGCGGCCAGGACCGGCAGGCTGGCGGCGAGGGCGAAGACCAGGGGAGCGCAGGCGAGCGGCAGGGAACGGCGCATGACGGTGTCCTTGCGGAAGCGGAAGGTCGGCGCAGCCTGCGCCGGCCGCCGCGCGCCGCGACGGCGTGGGGGACGAACCGGAGCCGCCCGGTGACGAACGCCGCGCCTGCGATTGCAAGCGCGCCCGCGTCGGTCCAGCATCGGCTTCCATGCGCGATCGAACCCTGCTGCTGCTCGCGGTACTCGGCTGGTGGACCCTCAGCGGGTTGGTCTGGGTCGGCCAGATCGCGACCATGCACGAGGCCGCCGGCCAGGCCCCGGACTGGAGCGGCACCCTGCGCAAGGAACTGGCCAGCGCCTGGCTGTGGGTGCCGCTGACCCTGTTCCTGTTCGAATGCGTGCGCCGGCAGCCGATCGAGCGCGGCCGCGTCGCCCGCGCGCTGTGCCTGCAGGGACTGGCGGTGGCGGCGGTGATCGTGGCGCGGGCCGGCGCGGTGCTGCTGTTGAACCGCTGGATCGGCTGGTACGAAACCTTGCCCTCGCCGGGCCAGGTGCTGGCGACCAGCGTGCTCAACAACACCCTCAGCAGTTGGATGATCGTCGGCGTGGCCCACGCCGGCGCCTACGCGGCGCGCGCGCGGGTGCGCGAGCGCCAGACCCTGGAACTGGAGTCGCGGCTGGCGCGGGCGCGGCTGGAGGCGCTGTCGGCGCAGCTCAATCCGCATTTCCTGTTCAACGCCTTGAACTCGATCGCCGAGATGGTGCACCGCGACCCCGACGGCGCCGATCGCATGCTGGTCGACCTGGGCGCCTTGCTGCGCCATAGCCTGGACAACTCGCGCAATCAGGAGATCGCGCTGCGCGACGAACTGGTCGCGCTCGACCATTACCTCGGGATCGAGAAGATCCGCCTCGGCGAGCGCCTGCAGGTCGAGTGGGCGATCGATTCGGCCCTGCTCGACGCCAGCGTGCCGCAGCTGTTGCTGCAGCCGCTGGTCGAGAACGCGATCCACCACGCGGTCGCCACCCGGGTCACGCCCGGCGCGGTGTCGGTGAGCGCGCAACGCGAGGCCGACCGGCTGATCCTGGAAGTCAGCGACGACGGCGGCCAGCGCACCGCCGCGCCCGGCCAGGGCGTCGGCCTCAGCAACACCCGCGCGCGCCTGCAATGCCTGTACGGCAACGGCCATCGCCTCGAGATCGGCGCGCGCCCGACCGGCGGCACCTGCGTGCGCCTGCAATTGCCGTACCGGCGCTGGACGCCGGCCGAGGCGGCGGCATGAACACGACCCCGCTGCGCGCGGTGGTGGTCGACGACGAGGCGATGTCGCGGGCGCGGCTGCGGCGCCTGCTCGACCAGGCCGGCGCGGTCGAGGTGGTGGCCGAATGCGCCGACGGCGACAGCGCCATCGCCGCCTTGCGCCGCTTGCAGCCGGATGTGGTGTTCCTCGACATCCGCCTGCCCGAACTCAGCGGTTTCGGCGTGCTCGACGCGCTGCCGGCGCAGCGCCGGCCGCAGGTGGTGTTCGTGACCGCCTATGCCGATCACGCCCTGCGCGCCTTCGACGCCGACGCGGCCGACTACCTGCTCAAGCCGTATTCGGCCGAACGCCTGGCGGCGGCGCTGGCGCGGGTTAGGCGGATGCGCGACCCGGCGCCGCGCGCGGTCGAGGCGGCCGACGGCCAGGCCTATCCGCAGCGCCTGGCGGTGCCGGTCGGCGCGCGCCTGCGCCTGATCGCGGTCGACGAGATCGAATGCGTGCTGGCGCAGAGCAACTACGTCGAGTTGCGCTGCGGCGCGCAGTCCTATCTGTTGCGCGAGACCATGAGCGGGATCGAAAGCCGGCTGGACCCGGGCCGGTTCCTGCGCATCCATCGCTCGCGCCTGGTCCGGGTCGATGCGATCCGCGACATCGAGCACCTCGACGGCGGGCGCTACCTGCTGCGGATGGCCAACGGCCTGCGCCTGGGCAGCGGCGCCAGCTACCGCGACAAGGTCCGCGCCGGCCTGGGCTTGGGCTGACGTTCGTCCGCCCCCGGTGGGGTAGGAGCGGCGTCCCACAGGGATTTCCTTCGGTCACGAGCCGCGACGGCCTTCGCGCCCGTTCGCCGCGTCTTTGTCCTGCGCCCCTTGTAGGAGCGGCGTGAGCCGCGACCGCGTTCTTGCGGTCTCGCGGCGTCTGTGTTCGAAGGCTCCAAAAGCCTCAAAAGCCTCAAAAGCTTCAAAAACAAAGCTTCCGTCCGCAAGCGGCCGGGTCACTTTCTTTGTCCAAGGCGACAAAGTCCCAAGGGATTTCCTGCGGTCAAAAGTAACCAAAGAAAACGCCATAACTGTTTCGAATCAAAAGCCACTATGGGACGAGGTTTGCGCCGGGCTGCTCCGCACAGGCCATCCCTGGCCTGGCTGCGCACGGCCCGCCTCCCTGCGGGCCGCCCTCCGGGGCTTCAGGGCGTTCTCGCGAGTTCGTGGCGGCGCCAAGCTCATTACGGCAACGGCAACGGCAACGGCAAGGCTGGATGCAGCGTCGTTGTTCCTGGGTAGGAGCGGCGTCCCAAGGGGATTTCCTTCGGTCACAAGCCGCGACCACGGGACGCGCAGAATCCTCAAGGCTTGCGTCATCCGTCGAAGCCCAGACCCACCGCCTTTAGGAGCGGCGTAAGCCGCGACCACCGCAGCGGTGTACGCGAGCGCAGTCGCCGCAGCTCGGACGATCGGGGCTCGTCGTCCGGCGGCGCCGCCCGCTCAGTCCGCCGCGGCTTCTTCGCGCAGCTGCCGTGCGCGCGCTTCGCCCAGGTAGCGGTGGATCCAGCGCCGCAGCAGATAGATCAGCGGGATCATCGCGAACGCGGCCAGCATCTTGTAGCCGTAGTTGACCGTGCCGATCGCCAGGAACTGCGGGATCGGCCAGTGCTGCGGGCCGAGCACGAAGGCGATGTAGAGCACGACGAAGCTGTCGACCAGCTGCGAGACCGCGGTCGAGCCGGTGGCGCGTAGCCAGACGTGCTTCTCGCCGGTGGCGTTGCGGATGCGGTGGAACACCGAGACGTCGATCAACTGGCCGAGCATGAACGCAACCAGCGAGCCGCCGATGCTCCACAGGCCCTGGCCGAAGATCGCCGCGAACGCGGCCTGGTAGTCCGGCACGCCCTGCGCCTGCGCTGCGGTGACCCACCAGCCGGCCGGGGCCAGCGCGATCGCCGCGAACGCGAACACGAAACCGTAGGCGATCAGCAGCGTCGCCAGCCAGGAAATGAAGCGCACGCCGCGACGGCCGAAGAACTCGTTGACCACGTCGGTCATCAGGAACACGATCGGCCACAGCAAGGTGCCGGCGGTGAAGTTCAGCGAGCCGGTCTGTCCGAACAGGTTCCATTGCAGCGGTGCGATGCGCAAGGTGTCTTCGAGGGCGAAGATCTTGACCCCGATGAACTCGGCCAGCGCCGCGTTGACGCAGAAGAACGCGGCCAACACGATGAACAAGCGCAGCGCGCGATCCTGCAGGGTGCGCGCGCCTTCGCCGCTGGCGGCCGCGATCGGCGACGGGTTCGCGCTCACCGCTTCGGCCTCACCCGATAGATCACACCGCTCTTGTCGTCGGTGAACAGGAAGCTGTCGCGGCCGGTGCGCAGCACGTCGCAGGGGCGGCCCAGGACCTTGCCGCCGGCGAGGAAGCCGCTGACCAGTTCGCCGCCGCTGCGGCCGTCGGCCTTGACCCGCACGATGCGGTAGCCGTGGTCGAGGGAGAGCTTGCTGGCGCCGTGCAGAGCGACCAGGAACTCGTCGCGCAGCAGGCCGCCGTCGGCGGCCGGGAACCAGCTCAGGCCCAGCGCCGAGGCATGCGAGGGGAAGAAAGCGAACGCCTTGGGCACCGCGGCGCAGCCGGCCTTGCGCGGAAACTTGGCGTCGGCCAGCGGCTTGCCCTGGCTGTGGTAGCAGTACGGCCAGCCGTAGTCGGCGCCGTCGCGGACCTCGAACAGGGTTTCGTCGGGCTTTTGGTCGCCGAGGTGGTCGGAGCCCTGGTTGGTCGCGTACAGGCGGCCTTGGCGGTACAGCAGGCCGACCGCGTTGCGCAGCCCGGTGGCGTAGAAACGGCGGCCGCTGCCGTCGGGGTTCATCTGCAGGATCGCCGCGCGCACGTCTTCCTTTTCGACGCAGGCGTTGCAGCTGCTGCCGACCGAGACGTAGAGCTTGTCGCCGCCGAAGGCGAGGGTGCGGGTCAGGTGCCAGCCGCCGTATTTGTAGCTCAGGCCGTAGTCGGGAAAGCTGGCCAGCACCTCCGGTTCCGAGGACGGCTTGAGGTCGCCGTTGCGGTAGCGGTAGCGCAGCAGCTTGTCGGTGTTGGCGACGTACAGCCAGCTCTTGCCGGAGGGATCGGTATAGAAGGCGACGCTGTTGGGATTGCGCTGCTTGTCCAGGTACACCGACACCTTGGTGTAGCGCTCTTTCTGTTCGTCCCAGCCGTCCAGCGCATAGACCCGGCCCAGTTTGTTGTCGCTGAGGTCGTGCATGTCGGTGACGAACAGGCGTCCGTCCGGGCTGCGGGCGAAGAAGCGCACCCGCTTCAGGCCCTGCACCACCGGCACGATCTCCAGCCCGGCCGGCAGGTTCAGGCTGAAACGGCGGCCGTCGTCCAGGCGCACCGGGTGCGGGGTCAGCGCGGCCGGCGCGGCGGACGCGGCGGCGGCGGCGAGGGCGACAACGGCGAAGGCGGCGCAGCGCAGGCGTTGCAACAGGCGTGGGGTCATTGCGGACGGTCCATGTCGGGGGCCGCGGGCGCGGCGGGGGCGGGGGTGGGGACGGAGAATGGAATCGAGGCCGGCGACACCGCGCCGCCGGAGATGATGAAGCTCATCGCCTGGTCGACGGTCCAGTCGGTCGGGGTGATCTTTTCCACCGGCACGATTTCCAGGTAGCCCGAGGTCGGGTTGGGCGTGGTCGGCACGTACACCGCGGCCAGTTCGCGGCCGCTGCCGGCCTCGCGCAGGACCTTGGTGACGAAGCCGATCGACTTCATCTCGTTGTGCGGGAAGTCGATCAGGACCACGCGCTGGGTGCCGTCGGGCTTGGTCTGCAGGATGTCGAGCAACTGCCGCGCGCTGCCGTAGACGATGCTGGCCAGCGGCACCCGCTTGATCAGCGATTCGAACCAGCGCAGCACGGTCTGGCCGACCACCACCCGCGCCATCGCGCCGGACAGCAGGATCACCGCCAGGGTCGCGATCAGGGCCAGGGCAGTCTGCACCCACTGCGCGCCGAGCCAGGACAGCGTTTGCGGATGAGCCAGGGCGAGGTCCTGCAGCAGCGGCCCGATCAAGGGCCGGCTGATGTCCGACAGCATCACGAACACGAACTTGACCACGACCCAGGTCAGCCAGATCGGCAGCAAGGTCAACAAGCCGGTGAGGAACAGGCGTTGCAGGGTAGGCGGGCGCATGGCGTCGATTCTAACGGCCCTGCCGCGACGACCGCATGGCGGCCTGGGTTCGGAAGGGGGCGCACCGCCCCGCCCGCGGCGGCGCCGGTCTTGGTAGGAACGGCGTCAGCCGCGACGACCGCAGCGACGGATGCGAGCGCGGTGGCCGAAGCCCGGTAGATCGGAAAGGGGCAGCGGAGTCGTCGGCATCGGAGGACGGCGTGATGTTGCGTCGCCTCGGTCGGTCGCGGCTTATGACCTCAGGAAATCCCCGTGGGACGCCGCTCCTACAGGGCGCCGTCCCAATGAATGACGGCCGCGTCGCCGCGGCCGTCATCGCTCAGCGTTCGCGCACCAGGCGGAAGCCGACGTCGTCGTAGCCGCGGCTGCCGCTCAGCGGGCGCTGCGCAGTGCGGCTGCGCCAGGAGGTGCCGCCGACCTGGCGCTGCTGGCAGTTGCGGCCGCAGTCGCCGGACCACATCGACAACGCGCGGCCGCCGGTGGCGGGCATGCGCTGGGCTTCCTCGGCGGTCGGCAGGCGGTAGCTGCGGCCGGTCTGCTGGCTGTACCAGCGCGCATAGGCTTCGGCGTCGGCGATCGACACGCACACCACCGGCTCGGCCTCGCCCTGGTCGAAGCCCGGCGCGCGCCAGTCCTTGGGTGCGATCACCCGCAACAGCGAGACGCGTTCGCGGCACAGCGCCGGGGTGCGGCCGTTGGCGTTGGCGAAGCGTGCGTACTCGCCGCGGCTGACCGGGCGCGGATTGAAGCTGACCGCGACGCTGGCGGTCGGCGAGGCGGCGATCGCGCCCGGCGCGCCGCGCGCCACCGCGCCGTCGCCGGCGATGCCGCGCGCCTGCGCGACCAGCCGGGTCGAGACGTTGCGCGGCAAGCCGAACTCTTCGGCCAGGGCGATCACTTTGCCGGCATCGGCGCCGTCGCCGCGGCGTGCGGCCTGCTCGAGCCTGGCCTCCAGCGCGGCCGAGGCCTTTTCGCGCAGGCCGCGCTGAGCCGCCGAGTCGGCGGTGCCGGTCTGCTGGCCGAGCGCGGTGGCGTTGACCAGATGCTCGCGCGCACGCTGGTCGCGGCCTTCGCGCAGGTCGCGGGCCATTTCCTCGGCGAAGGCCCGGGTCAGTTCCTCGACCACCGCGGCGACTTCCGGATCGGTGCTGTCCAGGTGCCAGGCGGTGAGCAGGCTGTTGTAGGCGTTGGCGTCGGCGGGCGCGGCCAGCCGGCCCTGGGCGATGTAGTTGCGCGCGGACTGCAGCGAATCCTGCAACGGCGCGGTCGGCAGCGGCGCCATCATCGCCTGGGTCGGATCGGGCTCGGCCGCGGCGCTGCGTTGCGCATCGGCCGCGGGCTGGGCGCGGAAGAAACCGTCCTTTTCGACCCGGTTGAGGCCGAAGGCCAGGGTCACCAGGGCGATCGCGACCACCGCCAGGCCGGCCCAGGCCGGCGTGGCCCAGCGCTTGAGCGGGCGCAAGTGGGCCATGCCGCGGGCCAGCGCGGACATCTCGCCGCGGTGCTTGATCTCGGCCATCGCGGCGGCCATTTCGGCCGCGTCGGCGAAGCGTTGCTCGGGCTGCTTGGCCAAAGCGCGGTTCATGAAGCGCTGCCAATGCTTGAGCGCCGGCGGCAACTTGGGGATCGGGTCCTGCGCGTGCATCACCGCCATCGACAGCGCGTCAGGCGCTTCGAACGGCAGCCGTCCGGTCAGCATTTCCCAGATCAGCACGCCCAGGCTGTAGAGGTCGGCGCGGCCGTCGACGTCTTCGCCGCGCGCCTGCTCCGGCGCCATGTAGGCGGTGCTGCCGACCGCCAGGCCGGTCGCGGTCATGCGCGCGCCGTAGCCGCGGCGCAAGGCGATGCCGAAGTCGGCCAGCAAGGGCCGCTCGGCGATGTCGAACAAGACGTTCTCGGCCTTGACGTCGCGATGCACCACCCCGCGCGCGTGGGCGTACTCCAGCGCCGCCAGCAGCGGCTCGGCGATCGCGATCACCTCGCGCTCGCCGCCGGCGAAGCCCTGCTCGATGCGCTTGCCCAGATGGCCGCGCGGCAGGTACGGCATGGCGTAGTAGGGCAGGCCCTCGCGGGTGCGCCCGACTTCGTGGATGCCGACCACGTTGGGATGTTCCAGGCGCGCGATCGTGCGCACCTCGTTCTCGAACCGGCGCCGGCTGACTTCGTCGGCCAATGCGTGCGGCAGCATGATCTTGACCGCGACTTCGCGGCCGAGCGCGGCTTGCTCGCCCAGGTAGACGGTCGACAGACCGCCGTGGTTGATGATCGCGCGCAGCCGATAGCCCGGAATCTCCGGCATCGGAGCGCTGGCGCCTTCGGTTGGATGGTTCGTGGTGGACATCGCGGCCCCATATCGCGACCGGTCGGCAATCCCGCCGCCGGTGCCCGCATTCGAGCTAGTGTGTCTGTTATTCGACCGTGATGACAAGGGGAGCACAGTCGGACGCTGCCGCGATTCGCTCTGCGAACGCGGTCACAGCTTGGGGCCTGGCAGGTTACGGCGCCGTTAGCGCCGGTCGCGCTTGCGCCGCACGTACAGTTGTTTGCGGATCTTGGCGACAACGTCGCCCTGGCTGTCGACGATGTCGGTGTCGAACCAGCGCAGGCATTTCTCGCCGCCGTCGGTCGCGACGCGCAGTTCGTCCAGGATCGCGTCGTCCAGGACGAATTCCGCGCGCACCGTTCCGCGCCCGGGTTTGACGAATTCGATCGACCCGGAACGGTCCCAGACGATGTAATCCTTGCCCAGGGCCTGCAGCGCCAACAGCATCCAGAACGGATCCGTCATCGCGAACAGGCTGCCGCCGAAGTGGGTGCCGACATAGTTGCGGTTCCACGGCCGCATGCGCAGTTCGACCGCGGCGCGGCGGTAATCGGGCGCGATGGCGGCGACGTGGATGCCGGAGAACAGAAACGGCGGCCACAGGTTGAGGCCGTGGCGCAGGGTGCTGGCTTTCATGCGGGCGACAAGCAGGCGAGTCTGGGAGGGCGGAAACCGAAGCTCCGCCATCCTGCCATACGCATACGTATAGTTAACCCCGGGGCGGCGCGGCCGGTCCCGGGGCGCAGGCTCAGAACAGCAGCGAGGACATCTTGCGCCGGTACTGGCCGACCAGATCGGCGTCTTCGACCACCCGGAAGGCGTCGATCAGGGCCTTGCGCGGCAGGCCGTCCTGGTAGCCGCGGTCGCGCCGCAGCAGTTCGATCAGCTGGTCCAGGCCGGCCTGGTCGCGGCCGGCGGCGATCAGGCGCGCGCCGAGCAGGTAGCGCGCCTGCAGATCGTCCGGCTGGGCGGCGAGGGCCGCCTCCAGGGTCTCCAGCGGCGGCGCGTCGCGGGTCACGGCGAGGAAGCCCAGCCGCGCGCGGGCGCGCAGGCTGCGGTCGTCGGTGGCCAGGTTCGCCGGCAGGCTGTCGAGCAACTGCTCCGATTCCTGCGCGGCGCCGGTGGCGAGCAGGGCCAGGGCCAGGTCTAGCTGCAGCTCGGGCTTGTCCGGCTGCTCGGCGACTTCGCGACGCAGACGCACCACTTCGGCGTGCGGATCGACCGGTGCGGCTTCGACGGGCTCGGCCTCGGCCGGCGCTTCGCCCGGCTCGATGCCGTGATGCTTGAGGAACTCGCGCACCGCGCTTTCCGGCAGCGCTTCGGCGAAGCCGTCGACCAACTGGCCGCCCTTGATCAGGAACACGGTCGGAATCGAGCGGATCTGGAACGCCGCGCCGAGCTGTTGCTCGGCCTCGACATCGACCTTGGCCAGCTCGAACGCGCCGTTGTACTCGCCGGCCAGCTTTTCCAGGATCGGCCCCAGCACCTTGCACGGCTGGCACCAATCGGCCCAGAAATCGACCAGCACCGGCGTCTGCAGCGATTTTTGCAGCACCTCTTCCTGGAAACGTTCGGTGGTGGCGTCGAAGACGTGGGGCAGGGCGGTGGCGGTCATCGGCTGGCTCTTCAAGGGGTCGGCGCGCAAAGTCCGCGCGGGTCGAAACCGGAGGTGGGGGCGGCGCGGACGCAAGGCAAGCGCGCCGGGTCGGTGCGCACGCTAGCATGTGACGATGAAACGCTCATCCAGGCCCGGTCCGGCGATGCCGGGCGCTTCCGCCGCAGGCGCCGCGGCGCCGCGCGCATCGAGTCCGGCCAACCCGCGCCTGCGCTTGGAACCGGCTTTGGCCCTGCTCGCGGCCGTATGCTGCCTCGGCGCCTTGCTCGGCTTCGGCGCCGCGCTCGACGGCTACTCGCAATGGCGCCACCCGCCCGGTCTGCTCGGCGCGCAAGGCATCGCGCGCGCGGCCGCGTTCAACCTGCTCGGCTTCATCGTCCCGGGCCTGCTGCTGGCCGCGCTGGCCTGGCGACTGCGCGAACGCTACGACGCGCTCGGCGCCGCCGCGCGCATCGGCGCCTGGCTGTGCGCCCTGTCGGCGCTGGCCTGGGCCGGGCAGGGCCTGTTGCGCCTGGATCCGACCGACCTCGACGCCCACGCCAGCCGCCTGCACGCGACCAGTTGGATGCTGTGGTGGCTGGCCTTCGTGCCCGGCGCCGCGCTGCTCGCCCTGGGCGCGCGCAGGACCCGGCCGGCGCTGGCCGCCGTCGCCGCGACCGGCGCCGCCGCGGTGCTGGCGATCGTGATCGGCTCGGAACTGAGGCTGGTCGCGGCGCCGCCGGCGCAGCGCCTGGCCTTGGTGCTGTGGCTGAGCACGTATGCCGGGGCGGCGTGGCTGGCGGTGCGCGGGGAGCGTAGGTAGCTGAGGCCGGCCCGCGCCAGCGCGGCCCGGCGCACTGGGCCGGCTGTGGCGCCGACCGCGCCGATCGATGGCGTCCTACCAGGGAATCGAACAGAAGATGTCCAGGCACTCGTGGTATTCGGCCCGGCAAGCCGCTTCCTCATCCGCGTTGGCGGCCTCGCGCATGCAGGCGCGATAGGGGTAATAACACTCCGGGCAGGGCGGCGCGGCCTGGGTGGTGGCGATCGAGAACGCACCGCCGAACACCAGGGCGCCCACGGCGAGCAGGGATTGCGATCGGGTCATGGCGAAACTCCGTTTCGTAGGGCGGCGCTGTACGCGCTGGGGCGGACGGACGAGGCCCGAGGGCGAGAAAGGAACTTCTGCCGGGCGTGGTCGGCGGCCTGCTTATGACAGGTCCGCTGGGCGGTCGCCGTGACTGGATTCACGCAACGGCGTGCGGCGCTGCGGCATGTCGAGAGGTCCATCGCCTCTGGATTAGAGCGGTCTTCCGGTGAAACTGACTGCGACGCTACAGCTGCATCGTCATTTTGTTGACAGTCTGGCTTTGCGATTGCGTATCCACCTGCTGAGACTGGGTCTTCTCTTGAGCGCGTTGCAGGTTGATCTGCTCGACCTGTTCGAGGCTACGCTCTGCGGGAATCCGTGCTGCCGCGTTCATTTCCACTCGGGTGGTGAAGAACGGATCTTTGTCGCCGTGCGGGGCGTAGACCGCGAAGGCGTTGGTCTCGCCCTGCGCGGTCGTGTTGCCGATGACTACGCGGTCGAGCCGATGGCTGAGCGTGTCGGCTTTGTGCTCTCGTAGCAGCGCCGCGGCGATATTGGCGCTTTGCTCGGCGTTCCATCGACCGTCCGCGGCGACCGTCGAGTGAATAGCTTGGAACGCCTTGTGATCGGGATGAGACGGGTGGGAGGCCAAGACCCGACTGGCTTGTGACGTTGTCGCCGTCTCCGTCCGAGGCGTGGGCGTATTGGGGGCATCACGGGTATGGGAAATGCTGTCGTGCCGGCGCTGTCCGTTGCTGATGTCGACGTAATCGAAGGAACGGCCTTTGCCGCCTAAGTTCACACCGGCCTCCTCGATGAGTCGCGAGTCGAGCTTCAGCCGTCGCATGTCGAGTTCGATTTCCGGTACATGCATGGAAGTGCCGCGAGCATAATCGGACTGCATGGCGGCGAGCGCGCGGATGACATATGCGCCGTTATAGGCCTGGTAGCCGGATTTTCCGTGTTGGCCGATGGTTTCCGTGGTATCGGTGTAGCATCGTTCCATCGCATGCAGCGACGGGCTGCCATGGAACTTGCCAGGGCCGATTTGAATCGTGCCGTCCGGCGATGGCTTCAGTCCGCTGGCAAGTTGAAATCGGTCATTGTCTTGGTTGACACAAGGCGAGCCGGGCGCCGCGCGCCTGAGAAAATCGATTTCGATGAAGACTCCATTATTGCCCTGAGTTACGCGGCTGGCCAAGGCGTTCATGCCTAGCAGTTCCGCCATTGCTTCGTTGCGCCTCATGAAATCTAGATAACGCTCCGCGTAATCGGTTAGGTCTGCCCCAACGCTGTCCCGGGATGCTTCCCGGATCGTCTGAGTAGCGAGTGTTTGCAGGCGGCGGCGCTCAAGTTCTTCGGCTTCTGCAAGGAGCGCATGTCCGGATTCATGGCCGACCACGACCGCGAGATTATCCAGTCTGGATAGTTCGTCGTTGTGCCTGTGCTTGAAGAAATTGTCGGCCTGAAGATAGATGGTGTCCGATTCGGCGCTGTAACGGCCCGACTGGTGCGGATCAGTGGTTACGCGGAAACGTTTCAACGCGCCGCTTTCTACGGCATCCATTATTATGTTCGATAGGTACGGCGAGCTGGCTATGGTTGCTTCCAGGTCCGATGCGGCGTTTGCCGGCAGTCCGGCCTGGTTTGCGAACTCATCCATCAGCGGCCGCAGTTCCGGTTGAACCCTAGGCATCGTCGTTGTCCGTGGAGTTGGCAAGGAATTCGACGCTCAGAACACAAGCTATTTTCGTGTCGTCTGCGTAGTAGATATCTGCCTCGGCGACTAATTCGTCCCGACCGGACTGGGTTTGTTTCCGATACAGCGAATGCTCGTGGCCTTTCCGGTCGGTCGTGCGGACTGGCGCCCGATAGCCTGCGGCGCGTGCATGTTCATCCAGTACGGAAAGCGGAAACGGGCACGCCGAGACCGCAAATTCGCGGCGACGGGGATCGCCGCGGGCACCCTCGGGAGCGAAGGCAATTGCCACGGTGAACCGGCCCAATCGTTCACCGCCCGGGGCGAAGGCGGAAATGCGGTAGCTTCGTCCGCCGGGCATTGGGCCATGCACCACCCAGCCTCTCCCGTTCGGCCAGTCAGGATCGGGGGCGAGCGTTACTCCCAGCGCCGTATTAACGCGTTCCGGTCGAATGTCTTCTTGAGCTTTTAGCTCGGCCATATAGGTGAGCGTACGGGCTATCAAGACCTCTGCCTCCATAGGCGCACTCATTGGCGTGGGAGGCTTCGGGAGGTGGGGCTGCGTGTGGGTTTGGCTAGTGGTCTCTGCAGCGATCCGATCCAACTTCTCAGCCACCGAATCGGCAGCCACAAAACCGTCGGGTAGAGGGGAGACAGTCATCGGGAGATCCTTTTCCTGAAGCTCGGCTTGAGCCGGTTTTTGCGCGCAGCCCGCCAATACCAAGCAGGCCAGAAGACCGGCAATAGATTGGATGCTAGATGAGCGCGCGGGCATAACACGTCCCTTTCGGAGAATGCGATTGATGCGATCGAGCGATGGAGTTTCTGCCTGAGTTTACGCCCGACCTATCCGCCCGTCTCCTTCATATTCGTCCACAAATAGTCGCGGCTTCTTCTCTCTCCAAGGGGGCGTCCCGCCGCGGCTTGCGGCTGGACGGGCTTTATCCGCGAAGCAGGCGGGAATCGCTTGGTCCCTCAGGTGGGCGACTGCGGGAGACTCTCGCCGCAGCCCCTGCCATCCGAACGCCGCTCCGCCGACGAACGCCGCAGATGCCCTTCGCCCCATACGCGCACGGCTTCGACGATCGGCGCCACGGTGTGCCCGTACTCGGTGAGCCGGTAGATCACCGGCGCGGGAACGTCGCCGGTCGGGATGCGGGCGACCAGGCCGTCGGCTTCGAGTTCGCGCAGTTGCTGGGCCAGCACCTTGGGCGAGATCGGCGCGGCCCGGCCGCGCAGGCCAGCGAAATGCAGTTCGCTGTGCGCCAGCCAGTAGAGGATTGTCAGCTTCCATTTGCCGCCGATTGCGGCGAAGGCCGCCGCCAGCGGGCAGCCTTCGAGCGGATTGGCGCGGGCCGGGCTGGATCGGGCCGGATGGTGCCGGGCATGGTTACCTGCAGGTGCGTTCTTGTTCATGGCGGCCTCGCGCTCGCATCCTCGGCGCATCATGGGAGCGAGGACGAGACGATGCAACGCAAGGGAGCTTGGATCGGTCACGCCTGTCTGGCGATCGCGCTGCTGGCGCCGAACGCGATCGCGCAACAGTCGCCGCGGCATGGCGTGGCCCAGGCTTTGCCCAGCGACAGCCAGCACGATTTCGACTGGGAGATCGGCGTGTGGAGAACCGAGTTGCGCAGGCTGGCGAACCCGCTGTCGGGGTCGCAGGAGTGGCTGGAATATTCCGGCACCAGCGTCGTGCGCCAGGTGATGGGCGGGCGCGCCAACCTGGTCGAGCTGCGCGTGCAGGGGGCGGCGGGACAGATCGAGGGCGTGAACCTGCGCCTGTACAACCCGCTGGTGCGGCAGTGGAGCCTGCACTACGCCAGCCTGCGCAATGGTGCGCTGACCCGGCCGGTCCATGGCGGCTTCCGCGACGGGCGCGGCGAGTTCTACGGGCTGGAGGACCTCGACGGCAAGGCGGTGCTGGTCCGCTTCGTCATCACCCGCATCGCCGCCGACACGGCGCGGTTCGAGCAGGCGTATTCGGCGGACGGCGGGCGCAGTTGGGAGGTCAACTGGATCGCGACCGATACGCGCATCGGTAACGTCGATCCGGCCAGGCCTTAGGTCGATAGAGTAGGGCCGCGCGGGCGGTAGCGACTAGGACAGGACGCTCCTGCTCACGTCGAGGCGGCCATAGCGAAGGATGGCGGCATCGCCGCGACAGGGACGGAGGGGGTTAAGCGGGCTTACCCCCCTGCGTCCCTGCGAAGTCAAAGCGCCTGCTTGTAGATCTGCCCGTCCTTCATCACGAAGTCGACCTTCAGCACCGCGTTGATGTCCTCGACCGGGTTGCCGGGGACGGCGACGATGTCGGCGCGCTTGCCGGGCTCGATCGTGCCCTGGTCGTCCACGCCCAGCACTTCGGCGGCGCGGATGGTGGCGGCCTGCAGGGCCGTCGCGGCGGGGATGCCGGCTTCGACCATGTACAGGAACTCGCGCGCGTTGTCGCCGTGCGGGCCGACGCCCATGTCGGTGCCGAAGGCGATCTTGACCCCGCTCTTGTAGGCCTTGGCGGCGGTGTCCTGGATCAGCGCGCCGATCCGCGCCGCCTTGGGCCGCACCACTTCGGGGAAGTAGCCGTCGAGCTTGGCCTTGTCGGCGACGAAGCGGCCGGCGTAGACGGTGGGCACGTACCAGGTGCCTTTCTGCTTCATCAGGTTCATGACCTCGTCGGTCATGTAGGTGCCGTGCTCGATCGAGGTCACCCCGCCGAGGATCGCGCGCTTCATGCCCTCGGTGCCGTGGGCGTGGGCGGCCACGCGGTAACCGTAGTCGCGCGCGGTGTCGACGATGGCCTTGACTTCCTCGACGGTGAACTGCGGCGCGTCGCCGGACTTGGCGTAGCTCAGCACGCCGCCGGTGGCGGTGATCTTGATCACGTCGCTGCCTTCCTTGTAGCGCTGGCGCACGGCCTGGCGGGCGTCGTCGATCGAGTTGATCACGCCCTCGGTCGGGCCGGGCGGGCCGATCAGGTGCGAGAGCGCGTCGTTGTAGCCGTTGGTCGGGTCGGCGTGGCCGCCGGTGGTGGCGATCGACTTGCCGGCGGCCCAGATCCGCGGGCCGTCGACCAGGCCCTGGTTGATCGCGTCGCGCAGGTGCGGGCTGACCTCGCCGCCGAGGTCGCGCACGCTGGTGAAGCCGGCCAGCAGGGTCTTCTTGGCGTAGCCGACCGCGCGGAAGGCGAAGTCGACCTCGTCCAGGCGGAAGCCCTCGGAATAGCTCTGCGGGCTGGACTGCGAGCCCAGGTGCACGTGCAGGTCGGTCCAGCCGGGGCTGCAGGTGTGGCCGGACAGGTCGATCGCGCGCGCGCCCGGGACCTCGGCGCGGCCGGCCAGGACCTCGGCGACCTTGCCGTCGCGAACCACCACCGTGCGCGCCTCCAGGACCTTGCCGCTGCGTGCGTCGAACAGGCGGCCGCATTGCAGCGCCACCGGCTCGGCGGCGGCGGGAGCGGCCCCGGCGAGGGCGGGGGCAGCGGCGGACAGCACGGCGACGACGGCGGCGGCAAGGCGGGTCATGGGCGGATTCCGGTGCGGAAGGGGCGGAGAAAGGCCCGATCTAAACACGCGCCGGCGGCCGCGGCCGATGCCAAGAGTCATGGTCGGCCGGGCCCCGGCCGGCAAAAAAGGCCCGGCTCGCGCCGCGCCGCGCATGGCGGCGGTTTGTGCGCTGCGGTAGGCTTGCCGGTCCTGTCCTTTCGCTTCCCGCCTGCCCGTGTCCACCGACGTCTCCCCCGCATCGCACGACCCCAAGCACGAAACCAAGGCCTTCGACCCCGGCGCGGTCGAATCCGCCGCCCAGCGCTATTGGGACGAGTCCCGCGCGTTCGAGGTCGACGAATCGTCGGACAAGCCCAAGTACTACTGCCTGTCGATGCTGCCGTACCCGTCCGGCGCGCTGCACATGGGCCACGTGCGCAACTACACCATCGGCGACGTGATCAGCCGCTACAAGCGCATGACCGGCCACAACGTGCTGCAGCCGATGGGCTGGGACGCGTTCGGCCTGCCGGCCGAGAACGCCGCGATCAAGAACAAGACCGCGCCGGCGAAGTGGACCTACGCCAACATCGCCCACATGAAGGCGCAGCTGAAGCAGCTGGGCTACGCCATCGACTGGTCGCGCGAATTCGCCACCTGCACCCCGGACTACTACGTCCACGAGCAGCGCATGTTCGTGCGGCTGATGAAACAGGGCCTGGCCTACCGCAAGAACTCGGTGGTCAACTGGGATCCGGTCGACCAGACCGTGCTGGCCAACGAGCAGGTCATCGACGGCCGCGGCTGGCGCACCGGCGCCCTGGTCGAGAAGCGCGAGATCCCGCAGTGGTTCCTCAAGATCACCGACTACGCCCAGGAGTTGCTCGACGGCCTGGACGCGCTGCCGGGCTGGCCGGACGCGGTCAAGACCATGCAACGCAACTGGATCGGCCGCAGCGAGGGCCTGGAAATCCGCTTCGACGTGGTCGACGAGCACGGCGCCGCGGTCGCGCCGCTGACCGTGTTCACCACCCGTCCGGACACCCTGATGGGGGTGAGCTTCGTCTCGATCGCCGCCGAGCACCCGCTGGCCGCGCACGCCGCGCGCAGCGACGCCGACCTGGCCGAATTCATCGCCGAGCTGCGCCGCGGCGGGGTCTCCGAGGCCGAACTGGAAACCCAGGAGAAGCGCGGCCGCGACACCGGCCTGCGCGCGATCCATCCGGTCACCGGCGAAGCGGTGCCGGTGTACGTGGCCAACTTCGTGCTGATGAACTACGGCACCGGCGCGGTCATGGCCGTGCCCGGCCACGACCAGCGCGACTGGGAGTTCGCCAAGCGCTATCAGCTGCCGATCAGGACCGTGATCGTGCCCGACGCGGTGCGCGACGCCCTGGCCGAGATCGGCCACGACCTGATCGCGCACAAGGACCCGATGCAGGCCGCCCTGGGCGGCGCGCCCGCGGTCGACGTGTACGAGACCAGCGCCGCGGTGCAGGTGGTCGAGCAATTCGTCCAGGGCATCGCCGAGCAGGCCGCGTTCACCGAGCGCGGCTGGCTGGTCAATTCGGGCGAGTACGACGGCATGGACTTCCAGCAGGCGCTGGACGCGCTGGCCGCGCGCTTCGAGGCCGACGGCCGCGGCGCGCGCCGGGTCAACTACCGCCTGCGCGACTGGGGCGTCAGCCGCCAGCGCTATTGGGGCTGCCCGATCCCGGTGATCCTGTGCCCGGCCTGCGGCGACGTGCCCGTGCCTGAGGATCAACTGCCGGTGGTGCTGCCGGAGGACGTCGAGTTCAGCGGCGTCGCCTCGCCGATCAAGGCCGATCCGAACTGGCGCAAGACCACCTGCCCGAGCTGCGGCGGCGCGGCCGAGCGCGAGACCGACACCTTCGACACCTTCATGGAGTCGAGCTGGTACTACGCCCGCTACACCTCGCCGGGCGCGGCCCAGCAGGTCGACGAGCGGGCCAAGTACTGGACCCCGGTCGACCAGTACATCGGCGGCATCGAGCACGCGATCCTGCACCTGATGTATTTCCGCTTCTATCACAAGCTGATGCGCGACCAGGGGTTGGTGAACAGCGACGAGCCCGCGGTCAACCTGATGACCCAGGGCATGGTGATCGCCGAGACCTTCTATCGCGACAACGGCGACGGTTCCAAGGACTGGATCAATCCGGCCGACGTGGAGACGGTGCGCGACGAGCGCGGCCGCATCACCGGCGCGGTGCTCAAGGCCGACGGCCAGCCGGTGCAGATCGGCGGCACCGAGAAGATGTCCAAGTCGAAGAACAACGGCGTCGACCCGCAGTTGATGGTCGGCAAGTACGGCGCCGACACGGTGCGTCTGTTCTCGATGTTCGCCGCGCCGCCGGACCAGTCGCTGGAGTGGAACGAGGCCGGCGTGGAAGGCATGGCGCGGTTCCTGCGCCGGCTGTGGACGGCGGTGCACAAGCACGCCGACGGCGGCGCCGCGCCGGCGCTGGACGCGGCAACGCTGAGCGCGCCGCAGAAGACCCTGCGCCGGCAGATCCACGAGGCGGTGCAGAAGGTCGGCGGCGACTACGGCCGCCGCCACAGCTTCAACACCGCGATCGCCGCGGTGATGGAACTGCTCAACCACGTGTACAAGTTCGACGACGCCAGCGACAACGGCCGCGCCCTGCGCCAGGAGGCGCTGGAAGCGATGGTGCTGCTGCTCAATCCGATCACCCCGCACACCAGCCATGCGCTGTGGCAGGCGTTGGGCCACGCCGAGACCCTGCTCGAAGACCTGCCGTTCCCGCAGGCCGACGAGGCCGCGCTGGCGCGCGACGCGGTGACCCTGGCGGTGCAGGTCAACGGCAAGCTGCGCGGCACCATCGAGGTGGCGGTCAACACGCCCAAGGACGAGATCGAGCAACTGGCCCTGGCCGAGCCGAACGCGGTCAAGTACATGGAAGGCCTGACCGTGCGCAAGGTGATCGTGGTGCCGGGCAAGATCGTCAACATCGTCGCCAGCTGACCGCATCGAAAGCCGCACGCGCGGAGCGGGAGGCGACGGCGTAGGGCAAGAGCGCAAGGCAAGAGCGCAAGGCAAATCCCCCCTGGCCCCCCTTTTTCAAAGGGGGGAATCCGGTAGGTGAGCGCATCGTTGCCGCAGCCGCTGCCGTCTGCCGTTGGTGGCGCTGGCGCCGTCGGCTGTTGTCGCATTGCCGTTGCCGTTGCCGTTGCGGTTGCCGTTGCGGTTGCTGTTCCCCCCTTTGAAAAAGGGGGGCAGGGGGGATTTGCTTCGCTCTTGCTCCCACCCTCATCCCCAGCCCCATCTCCGACCCGCCCGCCATGACCCCGATCCTCTACTGCCACCCCGATTCCGGTTTCAGCTACAAGGTCGCCTTGGCCCTGCGCCTGCTCGGGATCGAGTTCGAACAGCGCCAGGTCGACATCCGCCGCCCGCGCGACCAACGCTCGCAGGAGTTCCGCGAGCTCGCCGCGCACGGCGAGATTCCGGTGCTGCGCATCGACGGCCGGGTGCTGTGCCAGTCGAACGTGATCCTCGACTACCTGGCCGAGCGCGAGGGCCGCCTGGACGGCGCCGATCTCGACCAGCGCCTGCAGGTGCGCGAATGGCTGAGCTGGGAGGCCAACCGGGTCAGCCTCAACCTCGCCCACTCGCGCTACGGCCGCCAGTTCGGCGGCTACGACCCGGCGGTGCTGGCCTGGTACGACCGCCGCTCGATCGCCGACCTCGACCGCCTGCAGGCCCAGCTCAGCGCCACGCCGTGGCTGGCCGGAGCGGCGCCGACCATCGCCGACGTGGCCTGCAACGGCTACCTGTTCTACGCGGTCGAGCCCTGGGCCGAAGCCGCCGGCTTCCCGGCGCGGACCTGGGCCGAGCGCTGGCCGGCGGTGCAGGGCTGGCAGCAGCGGCTGCTGGCGCTGCCCGGCGCGCAAACCCCGCAGGCGTTGTTCGCCGGGCACGAGATCCGGTACTGAGTCGCGCCATGGCGCGGCGAGGCGGCGCGGTTCAGGCTCCGCTATTGATGCCCGCAGCCGCCTCGTCCAGACTTCGCCCCATGACGCCTCGCTCCCCCTTTCTGCGCGCCGCCGTGCGCACTTCGCTCGCGGCCGCGGTGCTGGCCCTGTCGGCCTGCGGTTTCCAGTTGCGCCAGGCCCTGACCCTGCCGCCCGACCTCGGTCCGGTGCGGGTGGTCTCCTCCGACCGCTACAGCCCCTTGGCCGAATCGCTGGCCCAGGCCCTGACCCGCGCCGGCGCGGTGCCGGCGACCGCGGACAGCAGCGAAGTCGCGGTGCTCGACCTGATGTCCGAGCGCTGGGGCGACACCCCGGCCGCGCTCGACGAACTCGGCCGCGTGCAGGAGTACACCCTGCGCTACGCGGTGGTGTTCGAACTGCGCAAGGCCGACGGCTCGGCGCTGCTGCCGCGGCAGAGCGTGGAGCTGGCGCGCGACTACGTCGCCAACCCGGTCAACGCGATCGGCACCGAGGGCGAGCGCGAAATCCTGATGCGCGAGCTGCGTCGCGAAATGAGCGCCGCGGTGCTGCGCCGAGTCGGCGCGGTCAGCGAGCGGCGCTGAGCGGCGCCCGGCTCGCGCCGATGAGGCATCGCCGATCATGGAACTGACTCCCGAGCGTCTGCTCGGCCAACTCGACGCCGAACCGCTGCGCCCGGCCTATCTGATCGCCGGGCCGGAGCCGTTGCGCGTGCTCGAGGCCGCCGATGCGGTGCGCGCCGCCGCGCGCAAGCAGGGCATCGGCGAACGCGAAGTGTTCGAAGCCGAAGGCAACCAGCGCGAGCCGGACTGGAACGCGCTGGCCGGCGCGTTCCGCGCGCCCAGCCTGTTCGCCAGCCGGCGACTGCTCGAGCTGCGCCTGCCCAGCGGCAAGCCGGGCAAGGAGGGCGCCGAAGTCATCGCCGATTTCTGCGCCGACCCGCCGCAGGACGTGAGCCTGCTGGTCACCGCCGGCGAGTGGAGCAAGCAGCACGGCGGCAAGTGGAGCGAGGCCATCGCCCGCATCGGCCACGTCGCCGTCGCCTGGGCGATCAAGCCGCACGAGCTGCCGGAATGGATCGAGCGCCGCCTGCGCGCGCGCGGCCTGCGCGCCGAGCGCGAGGCGGTGCAAAGCCTGGCCGACCGGGTCGAGGGCAACCTGCTCGCCGCCGCGCAGGAGGTCGACAAGCTCGCCCTGCTGTCCGACGGCCAACCGCTGGACCTGGAGCGCATGCAGGCGCTGGTCGCCGACGCGGCGCGCTTCGACGTGTTCCGGGTGCTGGACGCGGCGATGAACGGGCAGGGCGCGCAGGTCTCGCGCATGCTCGCCGGCCTGCGCGCCGAGGGCGAGGCGGTGCCGGCCCTGCTCGGCATGGTGGTGATGGAACTGCAGCGCACCGCGGCCCTGGCCCGGGTCAATGCGCGCGGCGGCAACATCGCCGCCGAATTCAAGGCGCAACGGATCTGGGATTCCAAGCAGCCGATGTACCGGCGCGCGCTGCAGCGCCACGACGCGCGCCGCTGGGAGGCGTTGCTGGCCCAGGCCGGGCGGGTCGACCGCATGGCCAAGGGCCGCGAGGCCGGCGACGCCTGGGTCGCGCTGGAGCGGCTGCTGCTGGCGGTCGCCGAGCCGCGCGCGCTGCGCCTGCTCGCCCTGTCGCCGGGCTGAGGTCCGCCGATGCGCGCGGCGAACGGCGGCGAGCCCGGTCTGCTGGTGTTCTACGGCGGCACTTTCGATCCGATCCACGACGGCCATCTGGCCATCGCCTGCGCCGCGCGCGATGCGCTGACCGCGCAGGTGCGGCTGATGCCGGCTGCCGATCCGCCGCATCGGGCGGTGCCGGGCGCCAGCGCCGCGCATCGCGCGCGCATGCTCGAGCTGGCCGTGGCCGGCGAACCCGGCCTGGTGGTCGACCGGCGCGAGTTGCTGCGCGAGGGCCGATCCTACACGGTCGAGACCCTGCGCGAGGTCCGCGCCGAGGTCGGCCCGGCGCGTCCGCTGGCGCTGCTGGTCGGCGCCGACAGCTTTCTCGGCCTGCCGCAGTGGCGCGAATGGCAGGCGCTGTTCGATCTGGCCCATTTCATCGTCGCCGAACGCCCCGGCAGCCCGCTGGAGCCGGAGCGGATTCCGTTCGCAGCCGGACGCGAGACGGCATCGGTGGACGCGCTGCGCCAGGCCCCGGCCGGCCGGGTCTATCGCCTGCGCCAGCCGTTGCAGGCTGAATCGGCCAGTCAGGTTCGCGCCCGGATCGCCGCCGGCGAGCCCTGGGCGGACCTGGTGCCGCCGCCGGTGGCCGCCTACATCGAGCGGCACGGGCTCTATGACGTGGCCGTTCCCGACGCTCCGGTATAATCCCGGCATATTCCGAAGACAGAGCCGATCGTCCCTTGACCAGCCAAGCCCAAGTCATCAAGACCCAGCTGCCGAACCCGCCGCCGCCGACCGAGCTGCTGCTCAAGACGGTCCATGCCGCGGTGGAAGAACTCAAGGCCAAGGATGTCGTGGAAATCGATGTGCGCGGCAAGAGCAGCGTCACCGACTACATGGTGATCGCGTCGGGCACCTCGACCCGCCACGTCAAGTCGATCGCCGACGAAGTGGTGAAGTTCGCCAAGAACCTCGACGTCATGCCGCTGGGCGTGGAAGGCGAGCGCGAGGCGGAGTGGGTGCTGGTCGACCTCGGCGACGTCGTCGTCCACGTCATGCTGCCGAGGGTGCGCGAGTTCTACGCGCTCGAGCGCCTGTGGACGGTCGGCGACCAGCCGCCGGCGAAGGAAGGCATCGAAGGCGAGTTCGAGATCCAGGACGACGACCGCTTCTGAGTTCCGCTGCGGGCGCCCGTCGCCCGATCGCGAAAACGGCGCCCGCGAGGCGCCGTTTTCGTATCCGCCGCGGACGCTCTCGAAGGGGCAAAAAAGAAAGGGGCGCCGTGGCGCCCCTTCCTGCCGCCCGACGAGGCCGGATCAGTTGCGCGACTGCAGCTTCGACAGCAGGCGCAGGAACTCGACGTACAGCCACACCAGGGTGACCATCAGGCCGAACGCCGCGTACCACTCCATGTGCTTGGGCGCGCCGCGCTCGACCCCGGTTTCGATGAAGTCGAAATCCAGCACCAGGTTCAGCGCCGCGACCACGACCACGAACAGGCTGAAGCCGATGCCGACGATGCCGGACTCGTGGATGTAGGGGATGTTGATGTTGAACAGGCGCAGCACCATGCTGGCCAGGTAGATCAGGAAAATGCCGCCGGTGGCCGCGGCCACGCCGAGCTTGAAGTTCTCGGTCGCCTTGATCAGGCCGGAGCGATAGGCGAACAGCAAAGCGAACATGGTGCCGAAGGTCAGCATCACCGCCTGGATCACGATGCCCGGGAAGCGGGCCTCGAACATCGAGGAGATCGCGCCGAGGAAGAAGCCCTCGACCAGCGCGTACAACGGAGCGGTGACCGGCGCCCAGGCGTGCTTGAAGCTGGTGATCAGGGCCAGGATCAGGCCGCCGATCGCGCCGCCGAGCAGGTAGGGCGTGGCGCCCACCGCGCCTTGCGGGGTGATCTGGATCTGGCTCCAGGCGAAGGAAGCGGTCAGCACCGTCAGCAGCAGCAGGATGCCGGTTTTGTTGACCGTGCCGTTCAGGGTCATCGCCTGGTCGCTGCCGCGCACGACGGCGCCGCTGCCGAGGTCGAGGAAGGTCGATTCCTTCAATGCGGGATTGCCGCTGCGCATGTGTTGCTCCTTGGGAAACGTATCGCTGGATAGGGCGCGGCGCGGGAGACCGGCCGACCGCCGAAGCATACACGGGGCCGGCGGAGGCCGGATCGGCCGGACGGCGGGCCCAGCCGCGCCGCCGGATTCGGCCAAGGCGGCGATGCCCGGAACGAGCGCCGCGAACCGGGTCGGTTCGGCGTGCGTTTCGGAATGCTTCGAGACGATTGACACGGACCGCAGCGCCGACCACACTATGCGGCCTTTCGCGGCATTGGCGTGCCTAGGAAGTCCCTTCGGGGTATAGCTCAGCCTGGTAGAGCGCCAGCTTTGGGAGCTGGATGTCGTGGGTTCGAATCCCTCTGCCCCGACCATCCGTCCCAGGCCGGCCGTCAGTTAAGATTGTTCGACTGGCGCCCGTAGCTCAACCGGATAGAGCACCGGCCTTCTAAGCCGGTGGTTGCAGGTTCGATTCCTGCCGGGCGCGCCAAATCGCAGCGGGACGTAGGCCGAATGGCGTTGCGTTCCGAACGTTTTATGGTGGCTGTAGCTCAGTTGGTTAGAGTACTGGATTGTGATTCCAGTTGTCGGGGGTTCGAGTCCCCTCAGCCACCCCAGTTGCATGGCAGTACGCGGTAATGCAGTAATTTTGAAGTTGTTGTGCGGTGCGAAATCCTGGTGTATCATTTCGCACCTAGCTTCACCGGGCCGTTAGCTCAGTTGGTAGAGCAGTTGACTCTTAATCAATAGGTCCAAGGTTCGAATCCTTGACGGCCCACCAATCCCGGAAAGCCCCAGCGGAAACGCTGGGGCTTTTTCTTTGTCCGCCGCGGGAAAATGAGCCCGCGGCGCAAGGCGCGACCAGCGCCGGCCATACTTCTGCCGGGAGCGGGGCAGTTGATCGAGCGTGCGGCAACCAGGCGGTCGCTTCCGCGGTGGCAGTGCTAAGGTCCGCTTCCTGCCCAAAGCAGACATCTGCGTACGCCTTCTGGTTGCTGGATGGGGCTCCGTCCGAGCGCCCCGGCACAGTCAAACGTCGGCTGGTTGGCCGGCCAACGCAGAAACCCTTCCTACGTTTCCCTTCAAACGCTGACGCATGCAGGCGATTTCGATGATGGTTCGAACCAGGCGATGGCTTAACCACTTCGTATTGTCGACCGTGCTCTTGGCCGCCGGTTGTACGGACGAGCGTGTGCCGGCGAAAGATCTGGGTGCGGACATCGATGAGGTCGCGGCAAGGCTGATTGAGCAGCCGTTGCTCCACTCGGCCTCGATCGGAGTCGTATATCGGGGCCAGGAATTCATCCGTCATCGCGGCGACATGGAAACCGGGAAGCCGGGCCCTCCGACCGATGCGACCCTTTACGAAATCGGTTCGTTGAGCAAGACCATGGCGGGGACCCTGATGGCAAACGCCGTCCTGGAGCGCAGGCTGGGTTTGGACGACGATGTTCGGATGTATCTGCACGGGAACTACCCGAACCTGCAGTACAAGGGCGATCCCATCCGCATCCGCCACCTGCTGTCGCATACCAGCGGCCTGCCGAACATGTTGCCGGAACGCGCGAACAAGGTGCTCGCGGACTTCGCCGATCAGCGTACGCCCCGCGAACTCAATGCCATTTACACCGGCTACGGCAAGGCGGACTTCTTCAGGGACCTGCACGCTGTCGAGATTCGCCAGGTGCCCGGAAAGGATTACGCCTACTCCAGTGCCGGTACCCAACTGGCGGCGCATATCCTGGAGACGGTTTACGACAGCGACTACGAGTCGCTGTTACGCGGGTTCTTTCGCGATTCCGCGGCAATGTCGGGCCTCAGAATCAGGCTGAGCGACGTCGAGGCGCTCCGGCTTGCGGTCGGCTACCACAGTGACAATGCGGTACCGACCACGCCGATGCCGGAGTTGCCCTGGGGCGCCTCCGGAAACGTAAAGGCGACGGTCCCGGAGATGCTGAAGTACCTCAAATTCCAGCTGGCTGGCGGGCCCGTCGTGACGGAATCGCGTCGCGCCCTCGTCGAATTCGATTCCGAGTTCGGTATCGGCTATTTCTGGAACATCGTCGGTGGCGACCGCTTGAAGGGCGTCTACTATGCCCATCATGGCGGCGTGCCCCGATCGCAGTGCTACGTTTACATCATGCCGAAGTACGACCTTGGCATATTCGTCATCACCAACCAGAGCGGCGACAAGACCGCCCGAGCCCTGGAAGCGGCGATCAATACGCTAGTCGAGAGAATAGCCGCGCGAGAAAGTGTCGCTGGTTAGGGCCTGTCCCGATGACGTTAACCGGCCCGCATCTCGGGGCCATCGACTCCAGTCGATAGCTGCTGTGCGGCGATGCCATGTGTCATCGCTCGCCATCGAGGGGTTGAGCCGCGAATGTCCGTTATCGGCCGATTGCAGGCATCAATGGAGCGTCGTTTCGGCGATATCGAGCAAAGCTCTTAGCCGATCCATGTGGCGAAGGTCTTGGTGGTAACCCACCCAGACATCCCTTCCTGGAGGTTCCCCGAACAGGTCGATGCGATGAAGCCCGTCTATTCCCTCGCCAAGCGGTCTCGGCAGTACCGCGACTCCGAGCCCTCGACGGCACATCTGGGCCTGGACGCTCCGGCTGGTACTGGTGAAACCACGCCGTGAGTGCGGGAATCGGTCCAGCAGCCAGGCGACATCCGGGAAGTGCGCCTGGGCCGAGTTCATGAGAATCAGGCTCACGGAACGGGGATCGTTCGCCACCGCGTGCATCGTCGACGCCGATCCATAGAGCCCGTAAGGCATGGTCATCAATCGGCGCTGGACGATGTCCGGCTCGCTGAACGGGACGATGCGGAAGGCCACATCGGCTTCGCGACGGGAAAGGTCGAGCAGTCGGTAGCTCGCGATGACCTCGGGTACGACGCCGGGGTGAAGGCGCCCCAATTCGACAAAGACCGGCGCCAAGACATAGGCAGCGAACCAGTCCGCCGAGGATATCCGCAGGAGGCCTTCGAGCCGCTCATGGTTGCCCGCCAGGCGCCTTTCCATGGACAGCGCCGCCGCCTCCATGGATTCGGCGAGCGATAGCACCGCGTCTCCGGCATCCGTGAGCACCAAGCCGTCTTTCGTCCTGCGGAAGAGCGGTTGCTCGGCCTCGTCTTCGAGCGCCTTTATCCGACGGCCGATGGTGGGGTGGCTCACGCCCAGGCTGCGAGCCGCCTCGCCGAGCGATCTGCCGCGGACGACCGCGAGGAATATCCGGATATCACTCCATTCCATCCCGCGATTGCTCGTTCAAAAATGTACGCGAAATATGCAGGAATGGCAGTCCACAAACAATCCTGTTGATTCCACCATGCCCGCCCCTGCACCGATGGTCTGGCTCTGCGACCCGTGGGCATCCCCGGCGAAGTCCGGGAGATCTCGGTAGATGGGTAAACGCCGTCCTGGCGGGTTGGCCCATCCCGGGCCAGCCTTATCTGGAATCCAACGACATGGGCAAGTTGAACGGGAAAGTGGCGCTCGTCACCGGCGCTTCGAAGGGCATCGGCGCGGGCATCGCGCGTCGGCTGGCGAGCGATGGCGCCAAGGTGGTCGTCAACTACGCCTCGAGCGCATACGAGGCCGAGAAGGTGGTTGCCGGGATCGAAGGCGCCGGCGGAACCGCCGTCGCCGTGCGCGCCGATGTACGCAGCAAAACGCATGTGGATGCGCTCGTCCAGACGGCCGTCGACCGGTTCGGTCGGCTGGATATCGTGATCAACAACGCCGGTATCTATCAGTTCGCAAAGATCGAGGACACCACGGAGGAGCTGTATCGCCAGCAGTTCGACCTCAATGTACTCGGGTCGCTGCTGGTCACGGCAGCCGCCGTGCCCTTCTTGGGCGAAGGCGCCAGCATCATCAACGTCAGTTCCTTCGTCACCCGGATTTTGCCCACCCAAAGCGCGATCTACAGCGGAACGAAAGGCGCTATCGATGCCATCACCGGCGTTCTCTCGCGGGAGCTGGGGCAACGGGGAATCCGCGTCAACGCCGTGAACCCCGGGCTGATCGAGACGGACGGTACGCACGCCAACGGCGTGATGGGCTCGGAGTTCCAGATCTGGAACGAGCAGCAGACCCCGCTCGGCCGGATCGGGCAGGTGACGGACATCGCGTCGATCGTCTCCTTCCTTGCGTCGGACGACGCGGGCTGGGTCACCGGCGAACACATCATCGGCTCGGGCGGCATGCGCTGAGCCGTGGCATTCCGAGGATGAACCTCTTGAGCATCGATCCGAATCCCACCGCAACGGACCCGCGCCGCTGGCCCGCCTTGGCCGTGCTCCTGTCCGGCACGCTGCTGCCTCCGCTCGATTTTTTCATCGTCAACGTGACGTTGCCGGCCATCCGGTCCGATCTGCATGCATCGGCGGATGTCGCGCAACTGGTCGTGTCGGTCTATGCGATGGCCTACGCCGTCACCCTCATCTTGGGCGGTCGCCTGGGGGATCTCCATGGACGCCGGCGTACCTTCGTGGCCGGCATGTTCGGGTTTGGGCTGGCGTCGGCTCTGTGTGGATTTGCAACCTCGCCAAGTGCGCTCATCTTCGGCAGATTTCTGCAGGGGATCTCGGCCGCGGTCATGGCACCGCAGGCCTTGGCGTCCATCCACGCGCTGTTTCCGGCGAGCGAGAAGGGACGCGCGCTCGGTCTTTACGGGGCAACATTTGGATTGGCCTCCGTTGGCGGGCAGCTTCTGGGTGGGCTGCTTGTATCGGCCGATCTTTGGAATATGGGCTGGCGCAGCGTCTTCCTGATCAATCTTCCCGTCATCGCCTTGGCCATTCCCGCCGCGTTGATCCTGGTGCGCGAGACCCGGGGAGAGGAAGCCGGCGGCATGGATTTCGCCGGTGCGATCCTGCTGGCACTGGGCGTGCTGGCGTTGGTGGTTCCGCTGATCGAAGGTCGCGAACATGGGTGGCCGTGGTGGAGCCTGGGCTCGCTGGCGTCGAGTCCTGCACTCTTGGCCCTCTTCTGGCGCTACGAAAAGCATCGGGAGCGCTTGGGGGCGTCGACGCTGGTTCCGCCCTCGGTCATCTCGGCAACCCGCGGATTGCCTCTTGGTCTGCTGGCGGCGGTCCTGCTGTATGCCTTGGCGGCGTTGTTCCTGACGTTCGCGGTGTACCAGCAAGCCGGGCTGGGTCGCGACGCGCTCGCGGCGGGCCTGGCGATTCTTCCGCTCGGCATCGGGCAACTGCTGGGGCCGACGTGCGGTCTCCGGCTCTCGCGATGGCTGGGTTCGAGCGCAGCGACCTTCGGCATGAGTCTGGAAGCCTTCGGCCTGGTCCTGGCGGCCGGGGCGGCGGCGATCGACCGGCCGTCGTGGCTTTGGGTTCCTCTGCTGGTGGTGGGGATCGGACAAGGCATCGCGCTGCCGGCGCTGGTGCGATTGAACGTTGATCTCGTGAAGCCACGCTGGGCAGGCTTGGCGGCCGGCATGGTCAGCGCAGCGATGCAGCTGGGCGCTGCGCTCTCCGTCGCCTTGGTGGGCGGTGTCTTCTTCTCGCTCGCGCCGGATGGAGCAGGCGTCGAAGAGGTGGCATCCGGCTTCGCGGCCGCCTGCGTCGTGATCGCCAGCGCCATGGCCGTGGCCGCCGTTCTCAGCCGGAGGCTGGCGGTGACCGCGAGGGGGGCGCCGGGCTCAGCAGGCGAATCGGCCATGGCGCAGCGACCGCAGACCGCGACACCGCCGGCAAGCCGGGCTCTCCCGGCACAGAAGACCCGTCCGTCGGCATGAAAGCGTCCATGCGACTGCCCCCTATTGCGCTATCTACCTATCAGTAGGTAGACTCACTCGACTTCAGCAAGGAACTCCTCATGGGCATTTCTCCAATCGGTTGGCTTCACACGTTGGGAAGCCTCCCCGCGATCCCGCTTGCGGTCTTCATGCTGGTCAGGCACGGGCGGATCGCTCCGGAGACCGGTCCCGGCCGCGCCTACTTCTGGTTCATGCTGCTGGGCATCCTCACCGTCTATCCCATCGCGCACCAGCCGGTGAGCTCGATCGTCGCGACGATCACCCTGGTGTTTCTGCTGGTCGGATACGGCATCGCGCTGTGGCGGCCGGCGAAGCGACTGTGGGCCTACGTCCAGACGGTGTCGCTGAGCATCACGGTGTTCCTGCTGATGGTCCCCACGGTGAGCGAAACCCTGCGCAGGCTTCCGGTTGGCGATCCGGTGGTGACAGACTTGAAGGATCCGCTGCTGCTGGGTGTCCAGGGCGCGCTCTTCCTGGCGCTCATCGTGGGCATTCCACTGCAAGTGCGAGCGCTTCATAAGCAGCGTCCCTATCCAGACCAGGTAACCCGTTGATGTCGTCCGCAGAAGCCCAGCCTCAGTATTCGCCCAAAGCGCAAGAGATCATCCAGCGGGCCAACGAGCTGCTGGCTTCGGGTGGGTACAACGGCTTCAGCTATGCCGATATTGCCGAACTGGTGGAGGTCAGGAAGGCCAGCATCCATCATCACTTCCCGGCCAAGGCGGACTTGGTGAAGGCGACCGTCGTTCAGCACCGGCAGGCGATGCGGCGAGGACTGCAGTCACTCAACGAATCGATTCCCGATCCCTACGCGCGACTGGTCGCCTACAGCCGCTATTGGGCGGACTGCATTCAGGAGTCGAATCCTCCCATCTGCATCTGCGCATTGCTTGCGGCCGAATTGCCCAGTATCCCGGCAGAGGTGGCCGAGGAGGTCACCGGCCACTTCAACGATCTCCAGAATTGGCTCGCACAGACCCTGACGGAGGGCGAGACGAAGGGCGTGATGCGCTTGGTCGAGCCGCCAGCTGGAGAGGCCGCGATGTTCATGGCCTCGATCCACGGGGCGATGCTCTCGGCTCGAGCTACGGGCAACGCATTGCTGTTCTGGCAGATCGCGAAGCTATCTACAGATCGACTGAAAATCGGGTAGTACGTCGTGCGATGTGCGCGCCCTCCAGCTATTGCCAGGACATAGCAAGATCGGCAGCGCCGTCCGCTATCTGGGGGTAGAAGTGGATGATGCCCTGATGCTTGCCGAGCATGCCGAGGCGTAGCCCGACCTTCGAAAGCGGCCAGCGGAAGGCCGCTTTCGCCCCCAAGCGCACGGATAGCCTCTTTTCGGCGGAGCAAAACGGGGCAGGGGGCTGGCATGCCGCGTATCCAAGAGCCGCTAAGAACCGTCTTGCGGGACTTCCGCCACGTTGAGTGGTACGAAGTCGACGAACTTGCTCAATGGGTACAAGGCGGTACAGCTTCGTTCAACCTGGTCGCGCTAGATGAGCAGCTAGCCGAGCTGCTCGCTGCTTCTGCCGAATTACCGGTGGGCGAAATTGACGATCCCACCGCGAATGAGTTCGAATCGGCCGATGAAGCGAAGGTTTGGCTATCGTCAGTACCTGCCCTCGTCTTCCAGCATTCCCCCTGATGTCCGTTCCTGGCCGGCAGCGGACACCGGAATGGCTGTTAAGACGTTGATCTGCGGTATCGAAGGCGGGCGAAGCCGGTAAGCTGGAATGACTTAAGTCATTGACTTAATGGCAAAATTTCCCTGGCTCTTAATCGATAGGTCCAAGGTTCGAATCCTTGACGGCCCACCAAACCCGGAAAGCCCCAGCGGAAACGCTGGGGCTTTTTCTTTGTCCGTTCTCTGCGCGGGGCGCGCGCCGGCCGGCGCGGTAGCGAACGAACGAGGGCGAGGCAGGACGGTCCCTGCGCTTGCGGCATTCGCTGCGAAGGCGCGCGTACGCGATGCGTTCCGGACGGTGTGACCTACAGGGCGTGAGCGCAATGCGTGTCCTGCGGCGGTTTGCCCGGGCTGTCCTTTGAACTCGGCCGTGGCGGCCGTCTTGGCTGCTGAGACGCAACGATGCTCTAGTTCCGAGCCACGGCGGCGCGCGGCCGGGAGTCGATCGGCACGACAGTGCGATCGCCGGAGCGCGCATTCCTTTCGCGCACCTCCACTTATCCCTCATGACCTCATCCTGCATCGATCCGAAGCTCGTTCTCGCCTGGCAGGCCGCGCACTCCATCGCCCGTGGTTCGCCGGCCCCGGTCCACGACCGCGGCGGCTTCCGGGTGGATACCCATTCGGAAAAGGAAACCAAGCGCTGGGTGTTCCCGCAGCTGTGCGACGGTCTGCGCGTCGTCGCCGACGAGATCGTCGCGCCGCGGCATTACCTGAAGCTGTGCGGCTCCGACGAGGAACTGCGTAGCGCGCTGCCGGCGCGCTGGGAAATCCAGCCGACGAACTATTTCATGCTCGCGGCCGCGGCCCGCCCGGATGCCAAGCCGCTGCCGGACGGATACGCAATGCAGGTGGACCGGACCGGGGCGGTCGTGCGCGCCAGCGTTGTCGGGCCGGACGGCGATCTGGCCGCAAGCGGCTGCGCGGCGGAAACCGACGAGGTCTTCATCTACGACCGGATCGAAACCGTACCGGCGCACCGGCGCAAAGGCTTGGGCGTCGCGGTGATGATCGCGCTCGGCGCGGCGAAGCGGTCCGCGGCCACGCCGCAGCTGCTGGTCGCGACGGACGAGGGCCGCAGCCTGTATGCGACCCTCGGCTGGTCGGTGCTTGCGCCGCTGGCCGCGGCGGTCATCCCGGAACTCGAACCCCTGCGCTGATCCGGCCAGCGAAGCACCGGCGCCGATCGAAGCGGCCGGCGCTCGCTTCGATCGCAAACGCAAACCGACATCCGTTGCGCGACCGGGTACAAAAGGCCGGACGCAAGGGCCGCAGCGAGGACGAGGTCGGCCGGATCATCGCCTGGCCGACCGGCTGCGACCCGGCCGCGCTGATCAAGGACGCGGTCTGCGGCCTGCGGATGGAACAGGTCGAAGACCCGCCGATGCGCCGGATCCGCCATCTCGACTAAGGCCGAGGCCGAATTCGGTGCCGGCCAAATCGCAGGCCGGGATTGCGGTGAGTTCGCGTCGATGCGGGCGCGCGCGCACCCACGACTCGACCTGGCAATGCCCGCTCGGAACGATGGCGGCGTCGTCGACGAGCCAACTGGCGCCGGCGTGCGCGGGGAACGCGCCCGGCAACGATCAGGCAGCGCAGGACAGCGCCGCAGCGACGGCGCGCGAAGAAAACAGCCAGGGCATTGGCCATCTCCGGATGCGCGGATATGCCAAAGACCTCCCTCTCGGGTCTTATTCGGATGTACGTCGGGGGATGCGAGGCCAGGGCGAGAATGCCGGCCTGGAGGTTCGAGCCCCGTCCTGAGCGGACGGGAGCGACCTTGGGGTCAAAGGTTCCGTCGGCTCAGGCGCCGCAACGAGATCGACTATGACTGTCCAGGGTGGTGGGCCTCTGGGTGGGTGGGGTACGACGGCGCGCACTGTAGGCCCGTTCGCGGCGCTGGACAACCCGGGACCGGCACCGCCGCCAGGCTCGGCGCTGGCGGCGGATGGCCGATCAGGCATGCGCGGTTTGTTCAAGCCGCGCGCCCGCCGCGCAGGCGAGGCTGTGGCTCCCGTTCGGTGCGGAAGCGACCGTGAAAAGTTGGATATTGCGTGTGTATGCGCCTGTGTTCTTGATCGGATTCGTCGCTGCGGCGACGTGGTGGGTCGGTTATCGTCATGGCAACGCGCTATGGTTGCTGGCCTTGTTGGCGCTGGCGATAGCGCTGTCGTTCCTGGCCGAGCGCTGCTGGCCTTACGATCCCGAATTCAACCGCGGCCACGGCGATCGACGCCGCGATGTCGCCCATGCGCTGGTCAACGAAAGCCTGAACCTGGCCTCGATCGCGCTGGTGCCGCTGGCGGCGGCGTGGGTGCCGTGGCAGGCCTGGCCGAGCCAGTGGCCGTTCGCGGCGCAGCTGCTGCTGGCGGTGATCGGCGCCGACCTCGGCATCACCCTGATGCACTACGCCAGCCATCGCGTCGGCTGGCTGTGGCGCCTGCACGCGGTGCACCACAGCGTGACCCGCATGTACGGCTTCAACGGCCTGATGAAGCATCCGCTGCACCAGGCGGTCGAAGCGCTGGGCGGCGTGCTGCCTCTGCTGCTGCTCGGCATGCCGCAGCCGGTGGCGGCGGTGCTGGCTTTCGCCATCGCGACACAACTGCTGCTGCAGCATTCCAACGTCGACACGCGGCCGGGACCGCTGGGGCGGCTGATGGCCTGGGCGCCGCTGCACCGCTTCCATCACCTGCGCTACGGCACCGCCGGCGACGTCAATTTCGGCCTGTTCTTCACCGTCTGGGACCGCGTGCTCGGCACCGCCTTCGACGCGCCCGGCTATCGGATCGGCGGCGGCGACCTGGGCATCGGCAGCCAGCCGGATTACCCGCGCGACTATCTCGATCAACTGCGGGCGCCGTTCGCGCGCCTGCCGAAGCAGGCCGAACCGGCCTTGCCGGCGGCGCTGCGGCGTTCCGGCGCTCAGTCGGCGTAGTCGCGCAACCGCAACTCGCGCAATTGCGCCGCGCCGATGCCGAACATGCGCCGCAGGTTGCGCGACAGGTGGGCCAGGTCGGCGAAGCCGGCGGCATGCGCGCTGGCGGTCAGGCTGTCGCCGGCCAGGTGGCGGACCAGGGCATGGCGCAGGCGCCGCCACAGCACCCAGCCGCGCAGGGTGATGGACAGGTCGGACTGGAAACGCCGGTGCAACTGGCTCGGCGACAGGTGCGCGGCCTGGGCGATGTCGGCCGCGGCGATGCCGTCCGGCAATCGCGCGCCGATCTCGGCGATGGCCGCGCGCAGGCGCCGGTCCAGCGTTTGCGCGCGGCACAGGCCGGGCAGCAAGGGCTGCAACGCCGGCAAGCGCGCCGGCAGTTGCGGCAGTTGCCGCAGCACCGCGGCGACGTCGGCATGGCCGGGTTCCAGAAATACCGTGCAGCCGTCCGTCGGCGCGTCGAGCACGGCATGGGCTTGGAACGAGGGCAGCCACAAGCGTCGCCCCTCGTGCCGCTCGCCGTCGATCTCGACCCGCCACGGCGCGTGCTCGCTGAGCAGCAGTTGATGCGCGTAGTGCGCATGGCGCAGGCTGCCGCCGGCCCGGCCCTGCAGTACCGCGACGTGCTCGCCGAGCAGCAGGGTGCCGGTCCAGAGGTCCTGGCGGGGTGGGGCGGGCATGGCGGGCGAAGGTGGAGGCGGGCGCTCGATTCTGGCCGACGCGGGCTGCGCGGAGAATAGGGCGGCGCATCGGCGAAGGGGGGACGTGTCCGGCCTGCGTTGCGCGTCCGCGCGCCGGACGTCGCCGCCGCGAGCGGCGATCGAGTCCGGTCACAAAAAAACACTTCCGGTCGCGCCGCGGATGTGCGGTGATGCGCGAGTCGACCCGCTCGGCAATGCACCGTGGGACCGCGTCGCCGCACCCGCCGATCCGTGCGCCGCCCGTCGGCGCCGCGGCGCTTGCGGCGGCGCGCGCGTTGCGTTTGCGCCGTTCCGCCGGGGTGCCGCGCGACCCCGGCCTGGAGTGAGCCGGGCCATCGTTCGCACCCCGGCCCTTCGCCGCAGACGCGGCCGACCGACGCCGCACCGCGCCGCGCCTCATCAGGACCCAGGACCATGCCCAGACTGTTGCGTTTTGCCGCCTTGTTCGCCGCCCTGGTCGCGGCCGCCGCCGCGACGGCCGAACCGCGCCGCGGGCCGGACATCCGCACCGACGATGTGACCCGTTTCTACGCCTTGTACGACGCCACCGGCGGCCGGCCGACGGTGGAGCAGATCGAACGGGACTATCTGGCCCAGGGCACCCAGAGCCTGCGCGAGTTCGCCCAGGCGCGCCGGGTCACCGCGCAGCGCATCGCCGAGCGGATGAACGCGGAGCCGGCGCTCTACGCCAAGGCCAAGGACTGCCTGGCGGTGTTGCCGGCGGTGAAGCGGCGCCTGCTGCCGGTGTTCGCCGAACTGGCCGAGCTGTACCCGCAGGCGAAGTTTCCGCCGGTGGCGATCGTGGTCGGGCGCGGCAAGCCGGTCGGGATCACCAACCCGGCCGGCGTGACCTTGGGGCTGGAAGCGCTGTGCGCCGCGGACATCATGCATCCCGACCTGGAAGAGCGCTTCGTCCGGGTCATCGCCCACGAATACGGCCATATCCAGCAGACCCTGCAGACCGAGTTCGAGCCGGGCGACCCGAACGCGACGGTGCTGCGCTACGCCCTGGCCGAAGGCACCGCCGAACTGTTGGCCGAGTTGACCTCGGGCGGGGTCGGCAACGGCAAGCACGCGCAGTGGACCCGCGGCAAGGAAGCGCAGATCGAGGCCGCGTTCGTCGAGGACATGCACGGCACCGATATCAGCCAGTGGTTCTACGACTACCGCCCGGGTTCCGACCAGCCTTACGACCTGGGCTACTGGGTCGGTTACCGCATCGTCAAGGCTTACTACCTGCAGTCCAAGGACCGCAAGGCGGCGCTGAAGGCGATCATCGAGATGGACGATCCCAAGGCCTTCCTGCAGCGCAGCGGCTGGACGCCGGGGATGAAGCTGCCGGAGTCGGTCCTTGGGCACTGAAGCGGCGACGCGGGCGGAGTATCGGGTCGATGTGTCGGTGACGGTCTTCGTATCGCCGACCCAGGCGCTGGGCTTCGCCTCGGCGCGCTCGCCGTCGCGAGCCCGCCCGAGGTGGAGCGCGCCTTTCCCTGGCCGGAGGAGTGGGCGCGGCAAAAGCCCGAGTGCCTCGGCGAAGGGCAGAACCGGGTCTGGAGCGCGCAACGCGATCCGCGCAGCGGCCGCTACCAGGCCATGCTGTACGGCATCGTCTGCGACGGCGAAGCGGCGGCCTGCGATTGCGTGCGGTTCCTGGAGCAGGTCGCGGGGATGCTGTTTCACCCCAATTGATGCGCCGGCGGACGCCGCAAGGGACGGCAGGCTCAGTCCCGCGGCGGTAAGGCCGCCGCGGCGTAGTGCGCGCGCAGGTACTCGACGAAGGCGCGCACCTTCGGCGGCAACTGGCGCGCGTTCGGATAGACCGCGTAATAGCGGCGCCGGCCTGCGTGATGTTGCGGCAGAACCCGCAGCAGGCGTCCCGCGGCCAGGTCATCGCGCACGGTCGGAAAGGTGAAGGCGGCGATGCCGAGGCCGGCCACGGCGGCGGCATGCAGCGACAGGATCGAGTCGACCCGCAGCCGGGCGTCGAATTCGACCGACGACTCTTCGCCGCGTTGCGGACCCAGCGCCAGGCCGCGGCCGTCGCCGGCATAGGCCAGCAGACGATGGTCGGCCAACTCGGCGACCGCGCGCGGCAATCCGTGCCGGGCGAGGTAGGACGGCGCCGCCACCAGCACGCGTTCGAACGCGGCCAGTTCGCGTGCGACCAGGCGGCTGTCGGCCAGCGCCTCGCTGATCCGGATCGCCAGGTCGAAGCCGCCCTTGACCAGGTCGACGATGCGGTCGTCGCAGGACAGGTCCAGTTCGATCTGCGGATGGCGGCGCATGAACTCCGGCAGCCACTGCGCCAGTTCCAGGGCGCCGATCGCGTGCGGCAGGCTCAGCCGCAGCCGGCCAGCCGGCTGCGCGGCGTCTGCGCTCAGCGCCTGGCGCGCGGCGTCGACGCGTTCGAGGATATCCAGACAGTCGCGGTAATAGCGCTGGCCGGCTTCGGTCGCGGCCAGGCCGCGGCTGTTGCGGTTGAGCAGGCGCACGCCCAGGTGTTCTTCCAACTGGCGCAGCTGGCGCGAGAGCGAAGTGTGGGTGGTACCCAGGCGTTCGGCCGCGCGGGTCAAGCTGCCGGCTTCGACGATGCAGCGGTAGGTGCGCATCGCGGACAACTGATCCATCGCGGCCTCCGCCATCGCATCGACAGGGCGGCATCCGCGCAGTGCGGATGCCGCGTTCGGACCCAGGGTATCAGCGCACCGGCAACGAGAGAATCCGCTCGGTCGGCATCACGTCGCCGAAGGCGTCTTCGATTTCGGCCAGGGCGGCGGCATGCAGCTGCGCGTTGCCGATGCGGGCGCCGTCGCGCAGGTCCAGGTCGCGGGTGGCGGTGGCGTCGGAGGACACCAGCACCTTGTAGCCGCGCGCGGCGGCGTCGCGCGCGGCGCCGGCGACGCAGGCGTGGGTCTGCAGGCCGGCCAGGATCAGGGTGTCGGCCTTCGCCTCGCGCAGCAGCCGGTCCATCGCCGCGGCGGAGGCGCCGGCGAATACGCTGACCGTGTCCTTCTGCACCACCGGTTCGTCCTTGCGCGGCCGCATCGCCGGATGGAACTTCGCCGTTTCGCCGCCTTCGGCGAACAGCGGCGCGCCGGCCGGCAGCACGTGGCGGACGTGGACCACGCGGATCCGATGGCGGTCGGCGAAGTCGAGCAGGCGTTGGGTCTGGCGCAGCGCCGCCGCGCCGTCGGGGATCGGCATGCGGCCGCCGGCGAAGTACTCGTTCTGGAAGTCGATCACCACCAGCACGGTCTTGTCGGCCTGCAGTTCGGCGACCGGCGCGGCGCCGGCCAGGGCGCGGATGGTGGGATGGGCCTGGGCGGCGCTCGCGTCGAGCGGGCCGAGGGCGGCGATGCCGAGGGTGGCGATGCCGAGCAGGGAAGTCAGTCGCATGGGCGTGGGCCTGTGGATGGGAGGCGCCATGCTGCGCGCCGCCGCGGAACCCAGGCAGCCGTGCGCGCGCACAGCAGCTGTGCGCGCTGCGCACGCCGGGGGGGCGGGGCCTCGCCTAGCGGAGGATCTCCGGCTCGGCGAAAGCGATCACGTCGATGGTTTCGTCGCCGACGCTCAGATAGAAGTGCCTCGGCTCGCCCTGCTCGCGGGTGTAGCAGCCGCCGGCTTCCTGCTTGAAGTCGCTGTCGCCGGTGAATTCCATCAGCAGGAAATCCACGGGCACCGCGCGCCCGGTGGCCGCCAGTCGCGGACGGTCGTTCTGCACCCGCACGATCAGGCAGTCGCGCAAGCGCACCGCCACCAGCGGCGTGCCGTCGCTGCGCAGCGCTTCGACCAGCAGCGCCGCGCCGGTCTGGTAGCCGATCCGGCAGGTCGGCGCCGCGTCGTCCAGCTTGAGCAGTACGCGATCCATGCGTCGGAGCCTCCGTCGCCGGGGTGAAGGATCGCAATATACCAACGCCGCCGATGCGGCTCCCGGTAGCGGCGCATCGCTGCCGGGCGCGATCGGTATGCCTTGCGCGCCGTCCGCCGACGCGACCGGCGCGATCGCGGTCGATCGCCGCGATGGTTGCCGCGATGGTTGCCGCGGCGCGCCCGGCGCCTGCCCTGGAAGGCAGGCGCCGGGCGATGGCTCAACCGAAGCGGTCGGCCAGCGCGTCGGTGGCTGTCACCAGGGCGTCGACGATCGCCGGATCGGCGGCGCTGTGGCCGGCCAGGACGATGCGCAGCTCGGCCTCGGGCCAGGCCCGGGCCAGGTCGATCGCGCTGGCGACCGGGCAGATGATGTCGTAGCGGCCGTGCACGATCGTGGCCGGGATGTGGCGGATCCGGTCGACCCCGTGCAGCAATTGGTCCGGCTGCAGGAAGACCCGGTTGCGGAAGTAGTGCGCCTCGTTGCGCGCCACGTTGACTGCGACCTGCGGCTCCTCGCGGGTGTCGGCGCCGTCGGGGTCGTGGACCAGGGTGGTGCTGCCGCCTTCCCAGTCGCTCCAGGCCAGCGCCGCGGCCAGGCGCACCTCGGGGTCTTCGCTGTCGAGCCGGCGCCAGTAGGCCTCGGTGAGATCGCCGTGCTCTTCGGCCGGGATGTGGGCCAGGTAGCGCGCCCAGCGCTCGGGGAAGATGTAGCGCGCGCCGCCGTCGAGTTCGTTGAACCAGCGCAGCTCGAAATCGCGGCCGAGGAAGATGCCGCGCAGGACCAGGCCCAGCGCGCGCTCGGGATGGGCTTGAGCGTAGGCCAGGGCCAGGGTCGAGCCCCAGGAGCCGCCGAACACCACCCAGCGCTCGATGCCGAGATGGGCGCGGATCTTTTCGATGTCGGCGACCAGGTGCCAGGTGGTGTTCTCGCGCAGTTCCGCGGCCGGCGTCGAGCGGCCGGCGCCGCGCTGGTCGAACAGGACGATGCGATAGCGCGCCGGATCGAAGAAACGGCGGTGATAGGGCGAGACCCCGGCGCCGGGGCCGCCGTGCAGGAACAGCACCGGCAGCCCGTCCGGGTTGCCGCATTCCTCCAGGTGCAGTTCGTGGATCGCGTCGACTTGCAGACGTTCGCTGCGATAGGGCTCGATTTCCGGGTACAGCTCGCGCACGGGCGTTCTCCGCTGGGGACGGGCGAGGATAGCGCCCTCGCAAGGCCGTGCCGTACCCCAGGCGGGCGAGAGGGCGTGCCGACGGCGGCGAGCGCGACGGCCGTGGCGGTTCCCCCGGCGCGGCCGCTAGAATGCGCCGGCACCGCGCGAGGCGCATGCGAAAGTGGCGGAATTGGTAGACGCACTGGATTTAGGTTCCAGCGCCGCAAGGCGTGCGGGTTCGAGTCCCGCCTTTCGCACCACGCCGGCGGGTCGGGAACGGTCCGCCACGAACGCCGCAATGGCCGACCAACCCCTCCGGCGACCTCAGCCCGTCTTGGACGACAGGTCGACACGGCCCGAAGCCCGATACCGTGCGAGAAGAGGGATTGCGCCGTCGCGCCGGCCAGCGTCGGCTGGAGCGCATGAACCGTCCCCGGGGCGCCCTGCACGGGGCGGCCGGCATCGGAAGGAACCGGCATGAGCGCAATGGACGTCAACCGGGAGGACATAGCGGGGCGCAAGCGCGCCGGCGAACTCGCGCCGCTGGACGCCGCCCGCGCACTCGCGACGGCGCGCGCCATCAGGCACCCCTGGTACCGCTGCCAGGCCTTGTCGATGGCGGCCGAGTACCTGAGCGGCCCGGAGCGCGAGCGGACGTTGATGTCGGCGCTGGCGGCCGCCTGGGAACAGGACGAGGTCAACCGCATCGTGACCGTATCGGCCTGGCCGATCCGTGGCCTGGCCGATGCCGGCAGCGAGGCGGCGGGAGGGCAGGTCGCGAAGTTGGTGCGACTGGCGCAGAGCGAGCCGCACCACCTGCGGCGCTCGCATGCCTTGCGGGCCCTGGCAGCCGCGGTCGGCGAACATCCGTCGCTGCTCGAACGGGTGGTTCCGGCCTTGGTCGACGGGTTGCTCGGCGGGCATGGCCCGCGCATCGACCGCTGCATCCGCGATAGCTTCGGCCTGGTGCTCCGGTCCAAGCCGGAGCTGGCCTGGGCGCTGGCCATGCACCACAAGGCCAACCGGCGGCAGTCGTTGCTGCTGGCGCAGATTCCGCAATAGGGCGGCCTTGGCCGGCGATCGCGGGTGCGGCACCCATGCCCGCAGGGTGGAGCGTCTCAATGCCCCGGGATACCGTTGGGTAGCGGTGGGCGGACCCGCCCCCGTCCCCGCCCGGGCCGCCGCGGCGGCGCAAAAACCGCCGAACCGCGCGCAAAACCTCGTCCGGAGGGGACTTGCCGCCCGCCGGCGCTGGCAGCGGCGGCCTTTATCGGCCAAACTAGCAAGTTCCGCTGGCTGGCGCTGTCGCTATAGCCGGCGGCCGGACAGGATCATCAACATTCGTGCCGCGGCGGGGCCGCGGTCGCAGGAGTGGATATGCAAGTTTCGCTCGAATCGCTGGGCTCGCTCGAACGCCGACTGACCTTCAGCTTCCCGGCCGAGAACCTGGAGAACCAGGTCGGCGGCCGCCTGCGCGAGATCGCGCGCGGCGCCAAGATCAAGGGCTTCCGCCCGGGCAAGGTGCCGGCCAAGGTCATCGAGCAGCGCTTCGGCGCGCAGGTGCGCGCCGAGATCCTCGACGGCATGCTGCGCGAAGGCTTCAGCAACGCCGTGCGCCAGGAACAGCTGCAGATCGCCGGCCAGCCGCGCATCGAGCCGGCCGCCGACGCCGGCGAGACCCTGTCCTACGTCGCCACCTTCGAAGTCGTGCCCGACTTCGGCGATATCGACGTGTCCAAGCTCAACATCGTCCGCCATACCGCCGAAGTCGCCGATGCCGACATCGACGCGATGATCGAGAACCTGCGCCTGCAGCGCCGCACCTTGCAGAAGGTCGAGCGCGCCGCCCAGGCCGGCGACGTGGTCGAGGTCGAGACCTGGACCGAGATCGGCGACGAGCGCTTCCCGGCCGAGGGCGCCGAATACGGCAGCACCGTGATCGGCTCGGAATCGATGTTCAAGCCGCTGGAAGAGGCCCTGGTCGGGGTCAAGGCCGGCGAGGAGACCGTCGCCGAGGTCGAGTTCCCGGCCGACTGGCGCGCGCCGCAGCTGGCCGGCAAGCAGGCCAAGGTCCACCTCAAGCTCAACAACGTCTCCGAGCCGGTCCTGCCGGAAGTCGACGCCGAGTTCATCCGCAGCTTCGGGGTGAAGAGCGGCGAAGCGGACCAGTTCCGCAACGACATCCGCACCAACCTGGAGCGCGAGCTCAAGGGCGCGCTGATGACCCGCCTGCGCCGCGAAGTCGGCGAGCAGCTGATCGCCGCCTACGAGTCGGTGGAAATGCCGCCGAAGCTGGTCGAGGCCGAAGCCCGCGACATGGTCTGGCAGACCGTCGAGCAGGCCCGCCGCCAGGGCCGCCAGATCGAAGCCCCGGCCGACGCCCACCTGAACTACATGGATGCGGCGCGCAAGCGCGTCCTGGTCGGCCTGCTGGTCGGCGAGATCGCCCGCCGCAACGAGCTGCGCCTGGAGCCCAAGCGCGTCAACGAGACCCTGCGCCTGATCGCCTCGACCTACGAGGAGCCGCAGCAGGTGATCGACCTGTACCGCAACGACCAGCAGCTGATGGCCGGCCTGCAGAACCGGGTGATGGAAGAGCAGGTGATCGACTGGATCGCCGAGCGCGCCCAGCACACCGAGCAGCCGCTGTCGTTCAGCGAAGCGATCCGCCCGGCCTGAGCCGGGTCCGTGCCGGCGCGAGCATGCCCGATCGGGCGTTCGCGCCGGCGCGCAAGCAATTAGCAAGCGCGCCTCTTGCGCTGCGGCCCGGCCGGCCCCAAGTTGGTCGGGCCGCGCTTGCGTTAACAAGCGCAACTTCTATGTCAGTCAATAGGTGCCGTCGAAATGGATAACCTGACCAAAGCCCTCAACCTGGTGCCGATGGTGGTCGAGCAGACCAGCCGCGGCGAGCGCGCCTACGACATCTATTCGCGCCTGCTCAAGGAGCGGGTGATCTTCCTGGTCGGCGGCGTCGACGACCACGTCGCCAACGTGATCGTGGCCCAGATGCTGTTCCTGGAAGCCGAGAATCCCGAGAAGGACATCAACTTCTACATCAACTCCCCGGGCGGCGTGGTCACCGCCGGCATGGCGATCTACGACACCATGCAGTACATCAAGCCGGACGTGAGCACGATCTGCATCGGCCAGGCCGCCAGCATGGGCGCCTTGCTGCTCGCCGCCGGCGCCAAGGGCAAGCGCCTGGCGCTGCCGAACTCGCGGGTCATGATCCACCAGCCGCTGGGCGGCTTCCAGGGCCAGGCCACCGACATCGACATCCACGCTCGCGAGATCCTGACCCTGCGCCAGCGGCTCAACGAGATCCTGTCCAAGCACACCGGCCAGTCCCTGGAGACCATCGCGCGCGACACCGAGCGCGACAACTTCAAGAGCGCCGAGGCCGCCCGCGACTACGGCCTGGTCGATCAGGTGCTGGAACGCCGTCCGGACGAGACGATCCAGTCGGTCTGAACGACGCGGGCCGCAAGCCATTGATCCGCATCGGATAACCGTCCGGCCCCCGACCCAAGGCGGGGGCGGACCGCTGTGTTATCCTCGGGCCGTGACAGCTGAACGAGCTGCGGCGGCCCGGGCCGCCGGAACCGCTCCGGAACACGAGTACGATTTAGAGCACCAACGGGCCAACGCATGACCGACGATCGACAAGGACGCAGCACGGGCGACAGCAACAAGATCCTGTATTGCTCGTTCTGCGGTAAAAGCCAGCACGAGGTCCGCAAGCTGATCGCGGGCCCGAGCGTGTTCATCTGCGATGAGTGCGTCGAGCTGTGCAACGACATCATCCGCGAGGAGCTCGAGGAAAAGGCGCAGTCGGCGCGCAGCCACCTGCCCAAGCCGCGCGAGATCCTCGAGGTGCTCGACCAGTACGTGATCGGCCAGCAGCGCGCCAAGCGCACGCTCGCGGTCGCCGTGTACAACCACTACAAGCGCATCGAGAGCCGGCAGAAGAACGACGACGTCGAACTGTCGAAGTCGAACATCCTGCTGGTCGGGCCGACCGGTTCGGGCAAGACCCTGCTCGCCGAGACCCTGGCGCGCCTGCTCAACGTGCCGTTCACGATCGCCGACGCGACCACGCTGACCGAAGCCGGCTACGTGGGCGAGGACGTCGAGAACATCATCCAGAAGCTGTTGCAGAAGTGCGACTACGACGTCGAGAAGGCGCAGCAGGGCATCGTCTACATCGACGAAATCGACAAGATTTCGCGCAAGAGCGACAACCCGTCGATCACCCGCGACGTGTCCGGCGAAGGCGTGCAGCAGGCGCTGCTGAAGCTGATCGAAGGCACCATCGCCAGCGTGCCGCCGCAGGGCGGGCGCAAGCATCCGCAGCAGGAATTCCTGCAGGTCGACACGCGCAACATCCTGTTCGTGGTCGGCGGCGCGTTCGCCGGCCTGGACAAGATCATCCAGCAGCGCAGCACCGAGGCCGGCGGCATCGGCTTCGGCGCCAAGGTCAAGAGCAGCGAGCGCAAGGCCGACATCGGCAAGGTGCTGGCCGAGGTCGAGCCGGAAGACCTGATCAAGTTCGGCCTGATCCCCGAATTCGTCGGCCGCCTGCCGGTGGTCGCGACCCTGGAGGAACTGGACGAGGCGGCGCTGATCTCGATCCTGACCGAGCCCAAGAACGCGATCACCAAGCAGTTCCGAAAGCTGTTCGAGATGGAGAGCGTCGAGCTCGAGTTCCGTCCGGACGCGCTGGCGGCGATCGCGCGCAAGGCGCTCAAGCGCAAGACCGGCGCGCGCGGCCTGCGCACCATCGTCGAGTCGGTGTTGCTGGACACGATGTACGAACTGCCCTCGCTGGAGAACGTCAGCAAGGTGGTGGTCGACGAGTCGGTGATCGAGCACAAGTCCGAACCTTACCTGATCTACCAGAACCCGCCGGCCCAGCCCAAGGTCGCTTCGGCCGAGTGAGTTCCCGCCCCCGCCTTGGCGGGGGCTGTTCGTTTGTGGCCCCCGCTCCGGCGGGGGCGATTCGTTTCTGGCCGCGCTCGAGGCGGGGGCGAGTCCGCGCAGCCGGGCCGGCTCGCTTCGGCTCCGCCGGCGACTTGCGCCCGATCGCGAGCGGGGCGGTCGCCGCAGACCAGGGCTGCCCGTTCAGGCGCCCTCGTCGCACCACTCGACCATCGCCGCGCGCATCCGCGCCACGCCCTCGCACAGCGCCTGCTCCAGGCTCTGCCGGGCCGGGCTGGCGGCGAGCAGGGCGCGCAGCTCGCGCGCAGCCGCGTCGAACCGGTCCTGGTCGTAAAACAGGGCGCCGAAGCGGCCGTCCGGGTCGGCGTACAGATACCAGGCGCTTTCCAGCACCGTGTCGGTGCGGTACCAGCCGTAGCAGCGGTAGCGCCCGTTCAGCTCGTCCAGGTCGGCTTGCGAGAAGGCGCGGCCGGGGGCGAACTCCGGCCGGTCGTTGCCCCAGCTGTAGACGATCATGTCGACCAGGCCCAGCGAGCGGATCCGGGCGTAGCCGTCGGCCTGCTCCAGGCCATCGGCCAACTGCCCCGGCGCCGGCAGTTCCATGCAATGGGACTCGGTGTTGTCCTGGTTGTGCAGGCCGCCATAGCGGCGATAGAACGCTACCAGTTCGGCCGGCAGCGGTGCCGGCTCCAGCGCCTGCAGCCGCTCGAGCTGCGCCGGCTCAGCCGGGCCGGCGGCGAGCAAGGTGGTGTAGTCGTCGTCCCAGTAGCGGGCCCGGCTTGCGTTGTATTGATCGATGGCGTCCTGCAGTCGTTGCATCGGTGGCGTCCTGGCGATGGGCGGGCGGCTGGAATGCTCTGTCCCGGGCTCGGCTTTGTATCACAAAGCGATGATTTTCAAGAGGTTTTTGTCGATTTTGCGGGCCGCCCGGCAGGCATTGCTTGCGCTCTCGGGCCGGCACCCCCATAACGGGAGCCTGGATGCCCCGGCATCCTCACCCCACGCTTGTCGAGACCCCCGATGACTCAGTCTTCCGCCGAATTCATGACCCTGCCGGTGCTGCCGCTGCGCGATGTGGTCGTGTTCCCGCACATGGTGATCCCGCTGTTCGTGGGCCGCGACAAGTCGATTCGCGCCCTCGACCTGGCGATGGAAGCGGACAAGCGCATCCTCCTGGTCGCGCAGAAGTCCGCCGAGACCGACGACCCGGGCGCCGCCGATCTGTACGAGATCGGCACCCTGGCCCAGGTGCTGCAACTGCTCAAGCTCCCCGACGGCACCATCAAGGTGCTGGTCGAGGGCGTGTCGCGCGTGCGCGTCACCGAAGTGGTCGAGGCCGACGGCGCGCTGTCCGGCCAGGCCGCGTCGGTCGAGCCGGTGGTCGACCGCGAAGAGCGCGAGATCGAGGCCATCGCCCGCTCGCTGATGGGCCTGTTCGAGCAGTACGTCAAGACCAACCGCAAGCTGCCGCCGGAGCTGATGCAGACCCTGGCCGGCATCGACGAGCCCGGCCGCCTGGCCGACACCGTCGCCGCCCACCTGGGCGTGCGCATCGGCGACAAGCAGAAGCTGCTGGAAACGCACGAGATCGGCGCGCGCCTGGAGCAGCTGGTCGGCCTGGTCGACGGCGAAATCGACGTCCAGCAGCTGGAGAAGCGCATCCGCGGCCGGGTCAAGTCGCAGATGGAGAAGAGCCAGCGCGAGTACTACCTCAACGAGCAGATGAAGGCGATCCAGAAGGAGCTCGGCGAGATCGACGACGCGCCCAACGACGTCGACGAGCTCGCGCGCAAGATCGCCGAGGCCGGCATGCCCAAGCCGGTGGAGACCAAGGCCAAGAACGAGCTCAACAAGCTCAAGCAGATGTCGCCGATGTCGGCCGAAGCCGCGGTGGTGCGCAACTACCTGGACTGGCTGCTGGGCGTGCCGTGGAAGAAGCGCAGCAAGATCCGCAAGGACCTCAAGGCCGCGCAGGACGTGCTCGACGCCGACCACTTCGGCCTGGAGAAGGTCAAGGAACGCATCCTCGAGTACCTCGCGGTGCAGACCCGGGTGAAGAACATGAAGGGCGCGATCCTGTGCCTGGTCGGCCCGCCGGGCGTGGGCAAGACCTCGCTCGGCCAGTCGATCGCCAAGGCCACCAACCGCAAGTTCGTGCGCATGTCGCTGGGCGGCGTGCGCGACGAGGCCGAGATCCGCGGCCACCGCCGCACCTACGTCGGTTCGATGCCGGGCCGGATCGTGCAGAACCTCAACAAGGTCGGCAGCAAGAATCCGCTGTTCGTGCTCGACGAGATCGACAAGATGTCGATGGACTTCCGCGGCGATCCGTCCTCGGCGCTGCTGGAAGTGCTCGACCCGGAGCAGAACAACGCCTTCAACGACCACTACCTGGAAGTCGACCTCGACCTCAGCGAGGTGATGTTCGTCGCCACCTCCAACTCGCTCAACATTCCCGGTCCGCTGCTGGACCGCATGGAAGTGATCCGGATCCCGGGTTACACCGAGGAGGAGAAGCTCAACATCGCCATGCGCTACCTGCTGCCCAAGCAGATCAAGGCCAACGGCCTGAAGGCCGAGGAGATCAAGATCGCCGAGTCGGCGGTGCGCGACATCGTGCGCTACTACACCCGCGAATCGGGCGTGCGCAACCTGGAGCGCGAGATCTCCAAGATCTGCCGCAAGGTGGTCAAGGAAATCGCCCTGGCCGGACCGAAGAAGAAGAGCAAGGAAGGCGCGGTCAGCGTCGGCTCCAAGAACCTGGAGAAGTACCTGGGCGTGCGCCGTTACGACTTCGGCCGCGCCGAGGAAGCCAACGAGATCGGCCTGGTCACCGGTTTGGCCTGGACCGAAGTCGGCGGCGACCTGCTGCAGGTCGAAGCGACCCTGGTGCCGGGCAAGGGCCAGCTGCTGCTGACCGGCCAACTCGGCGACGTGATGAAGGAATCGGCGTCGGCGGCGCTGTCGGTGGTGCGCGCGCGCGCCGAGCGGCTGGGCATCGACGTGGAGTTCCTGCAGAAGCACGACGTGCATGTGCACGTGCCGGAGGGCGCGACGCCGAAGGACGGCCCCAGCGCCGGCATCGGCATGGCCACCGCGCTGGTGTCGATGCTGACCAAGAACCCGGTCAAGGCCGACGTGGCGATGACCGGCGAGATCACCCTGCGCGGGCGCGTGCTGCCGATCGGCGGACTGAAGGAAAAGCTGCTCGCCGCGCTGCGCGGCGGCATCCGCACGGTGATCATCCCGGACGAGAACCGCAAGGATCTGGCCGACCTGCCCAAGAGCGTGACCCAGGGGCTGAAGATCGTGCCGGCGCGTTGGATCGACGAAGTGCTCGACCTCGCACTGGAGCGTCCGATCGCGCCGCCGAGCGCTTCCGGGGAGGGAGAAATCCCGGTGCGCGAGAGCGGCAAGGCAGCGACTCAGCCCGACGTCAAGCACTGATTCGGGCCGCCTGTCGGAAACGTCGAAAACCGCTGAAAGCCGCGCCACAGCTAGCTTTCCAGCTTGCGCCCCTAATATGCCGCTGGTATAACGACCGCAACCGCGTCGCAGGCATTCATCACAAAACTGCGACGCGGCTCGCTTGATCGTAGCGACGCCGCAACGTCGCGGCGATTCTCAGAACACGCGGTCTATCCGCATAGGAGTAAAGAAAATAATGAACAAGGCCGAACTCGTAGCGGCAGTCGCCGAAACCGCAGAGCTGTCGAAGACCGACGCTACCGCTGCCGTTGACGCGCTGATCGATGTCGTTACCAAGGCGCTCAAGAAGGGCGACACTGTTACGCTGGTTGGCTTCGGCACCTTCCAGGTGCGCAAGCGCGCAGCCCGCCAGGGCCGCAACCCGAAGACCGGCGAGACCATCAAGATCGCCGCTTCGCAGAATCCTTCCTTCAAGGCTGGCAAAGCTCTGAAGGACGCTGTAAACTAAGCAACTCGCCGGGGCTGCCAGGGGCGGTCGCCAGCGGAACCCTAGACTCGGGGTGCTTAGCTCAGCGGTAGAGCGTCTCCCTTACAAGGAGAGGGTCGGGGGTTCGAAACCCTCAGCACCCACCAGGTTGGGCCTGGTCTTCTGCCGGATCCGTCCAAGGACGGGATCCAAGCGGGTACGAGTCGGGTTCGGTTGCACCGAGTTCAAAACGCGGAGTGGTAGTTCAGTCGGTTAGAATGCTGGCCTGTCACGCCGGAGGTCGCGGGTTCGAGTCCCGT
>NZ_JBDGIR010000012.1:216-31648 GCF_057657315.1 Lysobacter sp. Soil_C_15 | reverse complement strand
AGTTCAGTCGGTTAGAATGCTGGCCTGTCACGCCGGAGGTCGCGGGTTCGAGTCCCGTCCACTCCGCCAGTTTTGCCGAAGGCGCCGGAAACGGCGCCTTTTCTTTTTGCCCGCGCACCGCGGCCGCGGCGCGTTCGTCGTTTTGCTGTGCAGCATGATCCGGCGCCTGCTCCGGCCGGCCTGCGCGGCCGGGCGACCGGACCGGAGAGCGGGGCGAGAGCGGGGACGGATCGGGCCCGGCCGGGCGGATTGCGACCGCCGTCGCCGGCCTCCGCCCGCCGCCCGGAACCGCGCTAAACTGTCCGGCTTACGACTGAACGCGACCCGGAACATGCTGCAGACACTTCGCGACAAGACCTCGGGCTGGATCGCCACGGTGATCCTGGGCCTGCTGATCATTCCCTTCGCCTTCGTCGGCATCGAGCAGTACCTGGTGCAGCGGGTCGACAACGCCGTTGCGCGGATCGAGATCGCGCCGTCGTGGTGGCGTTCGGCGCCGTCGTGGTGGCCGGCGTCGATGCTGTGGAAGAAGGCGGCGATCGAGCGTTCCGAGTTCGACGAGCGCTTCCAGCGCGAGCGCGACCGCCGCCGCGCGGCCGAAGGCGAGGCCTTCGACGCACGCGAGTTCGAGAAGCCGGAAAGCAAGCGCAAGGTGCTCGACCAGCTGATCGACGAACGCGTGCGCATGCTCGCCGCCGAGGTCGAAGGCCTGGCGGTCGCCGACGGCGCGGTGGTCAAGACCATCCAGGCCGTGCCCGAATTCCAGGACGGCACCGGCAAGTTCAGCCAGGAGCGTTACCTGTACGGCCTGCAGATGCGCCAGCCGCCGCAGTCGCCGACCGAGTTCGAGCAGTTCGTACGCGACCGCCTGATGGAGAACCTCATCGTCGGCAACGTCGGCCAGAGCAGCTTCCTGACCCAGGCCGAGATGGACCGCCTGATCAAGCTGATGGGCGAACGCCGCGACGTCAGCCTGCTGCTGATGCCGCCGCCGGCCGCCGACACCGCCGAAGTGTCCGCCGCCGAGATCCAGAAGTGGTACGACGGCCACGGCAAGGATTTCCGCGCTCCGGAAAGCGTGATCCTCGAGTACGTCGAGCTGACCGGCGCGACCCTGCCGCCGCCGGGCGCGCCGACCGAGGCCTCGCTGCGCAAGCGCTACGAGGACGAGAAGAGCCGCTTCGTCGCCGAAGAACAGCGCCTGGTCTCGCACATCCAGATCAACGTCGCTGCCGGCGCCGACGCCGCGGCGCAGAAAGCCGCCGAAACCAAGGCCGCGCAGATCGCCGCCCAGGCCCGCGCCGCCGGCGCCGACTTCGCCGCGCTGGCGCGCGCCAACAGCGAGGACCTCGGTTCCAAGGCGGTCGGCGGCGACCTGGGTTGGATCAACAAGGGCACCTTCCCGGGCGCGTTCGAAGACGCGATGTTCAAGCTCAAGGTCGGCGAAATCAGCGCGCCGGTGAAGGACGAGTCGGGCTGGCACGTGATCGTGGTGCGCGAGGTCAAGGCCGGCCAGGTGCAGCCGTTCGAAGCGGTGCGCGAGACCCTGCTGCGCGAAGAAACCGAAACCGGTCGCGAGCGCGCGTTCAACGATTTCTCGGCCAAGCTGGTCGACATGGTCTACAAGAACCCGACCTCGCTGGCCGAGCCGGCCAAGGCGATGAACCTGGCGGTGATGAAGACCGGCCCGATCACCCGCGATCCGGCGCTCAACAACGGCGGCATCGGCGCCAACCCGGCGGTGATCCGCGCCGCGTTCTCCGAAGCGCGCCTGCAGGACAACACGGTCAGCGATCCGATCGAGATCGGCCAGGAGCACAGCGTGCTGATCCGGGTCGTCTCGCACACCCCGGAACGCGCCTTGCCGCTGGCCCAGGTCCGCGACAAGGTGATCGCCGCGGTGCGCGCCGACCGCGCCAGCAAGGCGGCCGAGCAGGAAGCGCAGGCGCTGGTCGCGCGCGTCAACGCCGGCGAGACCCTGGCCGCGGTGGCCGCGTCCAAGCAGTTGCCGGCGCCGGAATCGGTACCGAACGTGGCCCGCGGCATGCCCCTGCCGACCCCGGAAGTGAGCGAAGCGATCTTCGCCCTGAAGGCGCCGGCCGCCGGCAAGGCCAGCGCGGGCAAGGCCAAGCTGCCGGACGGCCGGGTCGCGGTGTTCGCGGTCGACAAGGTCGTGCCGGGCAGCAAGGCCGAGATCCCGCCGGCGCAGCTGGACATGATGCGCACCCAGATCTCGCAGCTGGGCGGTTACGAGGAAGGCCGGGAGCTGACCTCGGAACTGCGCAAGCGGGTCAAGATCCAGGTGATCGAAGACAACCTGCGCTGATCCGCGCGCCGGGCGCCGGCGAAGGCGCCCGCGACACCAGAAAGGCCCGGCTCGCGCCGGGCCTTTTTCTTTGCCTGGTCTTTGCCCATCGATCGCGGATCGGGCCGGCCGCCGCCGCGCCATGGCGGCGGCGCCAGGCGGCTTTACAACGGGCCGCGTTCCCAAGGACCGGTGATGGCGAAGGTGATGCCCGGGCTCTGCATGTTGACGAACAGGGTGCGTCCGGCCGGATCCCAGCAGGCGCCGCAGAATTCGCTGTCGCGGTAATCGCCTTCGGCGACCTGCTTGCCGGCGTCGGCGATCTGGCTGGAGGTCAGCTCGGCGTTGTTCTTGCACAGGTAGAACGATTCGCCGGCGCGGGTGAGGCCGAGCAGGCGCGTGCCCGGGCCGTATTCGTCGGGGCTGCCGGCCGGCGCGGCGTCCGGGTCTTCGCACAGCACCACGCCGCCGCGCACGTTGACGGTGATGTTGTCCGGGTTGTGCGCGGCCAGCTGGTGATTGCTGACGAACAGCGCGCGCAGGCGCTGGGTGAACAGGTCCAGCACCCACACCGTGCCGTTGCCACGGCCCTTGCGGCCCTGGGCGTCGACGCCGGTGCTGGTGTCGACGATGAACATCTTGCCGTAGCTGTACCAGATGCCTTCGCCGCGGCTCATGCGCAGGCCGCCTTCGCTCCAGGCCTGGGCGAACGGGCCGCTGAGCGTGTCGCCGGCGCCGATGTCGGGGAAGCCGTTCGGGGCGACGATCGAATCCAGGTCCGGATCGGGAATGTCGACCCACTCGAGCTGGAACTCGTTGCCGATCGAGGCGGTGGTCAGGTCGGCGTTGCGCTTGCCGCGCACGCGCGCGGCCTGCAGCCGGCCGCCGTGTTCGAGCGAGCCCGGGCGGCCGAAGCGGTCGTTGGGGATGAAGCGGTACAGGCCGGATTTGTTGCGGTCGTCCTCGGTCAGATAGACGATGCCGGTGCGCGGATCGATCGCCACCGCTTCGTGGCTGAAGCGGCCCAGGCCGATCAGCGGCCGGCCGGTGGTGCGCTCGCTGCGCGGGTCGACTTCGAACACGTAGCCGTGCTTGCGGCCGGTGCTGGACACCGCATTGCTCTTGATCTCTTCGCAGGTCAGCCAGGTGCCCCACGGGGTCGGGCCGCCGGCGCAGTTGACCATGGTGCCGCCGAGGCTGGACTCGGCGCTGTCCCAACCGCCGCCGTGGCGGCCGCCGTCGTAGCGGTAGCGCAGGGTGGTGGTGCCGCCGCCGGGCTGGCCGCCGGCGAAGGTGCCGGTGTCGTACATGCCCGGCGCCTGGATCGGCGAGGCGCCGGCGCCGCGTTCGTGATTGCGGATCAGCACCAGCTCGTGGCTGGCGTGGCCGCGGCCGTGCGGGCGATGCGGCACGCGGCGCGCGGCGACCACGGCCATGCCGTCGTGGCGGTCCGGACAGGGACGGCCGTCGGCCATTCGGTCGCCGCTCCAGGCGAACGAGCGATAGCTGAATCCGCGCGGCAACTGCAGCAGCGGCAGGCCGGTGCTGAGGTCGGCGACCGGCGCGAGCGGGCCGTAGCGACTCGGCACCGGGGCGATGCGGCTGGGGTCGGTCGCGGCCTCGGCCTGGCGCGAATACAAGGCGCCGAGACTGCCGATCGCGCCGACCGCCATGGCGGCGGCGCTGCTCTTGAGGACCTGGCGGCGGGAGGGGTCGAACGCATCCATCGGGATACTCCTGCGGGGCTGGGGCGGGGGAACCCCGCACCCTAGGCCGGCGCGGTAACCGGGATATGACAGTCGCGCGATGAGGCGCCCGCGCTTGGCTACCATGCGCGGATGAAAAGCAGATTGATCGCGGTCGGCGAACGCGCGCCGCGCTGGGTCGCCGAGGGCTTCGGCGAGTACCAGAAACGCCTCTCGCACTGGCTGCCGCTGGAATTGGTGGAGATCGAACCCGGCCTGCGCGGCAAGGGCCGCGACGCCGCGCGCGCGACCCAGGACGAAGGCGCGCGGGTGCTCGCGGCGCTGCCGAAGAACGCCTGCGTGGTGGCGTTGGAAGGGCGCGGCCGGCTCTGGACCTCGGAACAACTGGCGCAGCGCCTGGAGCACTGGCGCGGCCAGGGCCGCGACCTGGCCTTCCTGATCGGCGGCCCGGAAGGCCACGCCGCCGACGTGCTCGCCCGCGCCGACGAACAATGGTCGCTGGGGCCGCTGACCCTGCCGCACATGCTGGTGCGCCTGGTCGCGGCCGAGCAGTTGTACCGGGCGGCGGCGTTGTTGGCCAATCACCCGTATCACCGGGCTTAGCGCGGGACTCGGGACTCGGGACTCGCAAAAGCAGATTGCCGTCGCTATCGCTGTTGCTGTTGCTTACGAGTCCCGAGTCCCGAGTCCCGAATCCCGAATCCCGAATCCCGAATCCCGAATCCCGAGTCCCGCCAACAGCAAAAACCCGGGCAAGGCCCGGGTTTTCGCTGTTGCACGCGCAAGCGGGCCTACTGCGCCAACTTGAACTCGATCGGCACCCGGCCGCGGGCCTGGACCGGTTGGCCGTCGCGCGTCGCCGGCTGGAAGGTCCAGCGGCTCAGCACCGCCCGGCGCGCGGCCTGGTCGAGGATGCGATGGCCGCTGCTGCGGACCACGCTGACCACGATCGGCTTGCCGTCGATGCCGACCAGGATCTCCAGTTCGACCACGCCGGTCAGGTTGTCGCGCACCGCCTGCGGCGGGTAGGGCGGGGCCGGGTTGTTGAGGGCCTGCAGGCTGGCGCCGGTCTGGATGGCCGGGCCGATGCCGGTCGGCGGTTCGGCCGTGGCGACCTGGATCGGCGGCTGCTCGACGCCGGCGAAGTCGGTCGGCGCCGGATTGGGGTTGTCGACCACGATCGAGGGCGGCTGCTCCTGCCGCACCGGCTGGGTCTGCGTCGGCGGGGCCGGGTCGCGGCGCACCGGCAACGGGTCTTCGATGACCGGGGGCGGGACGGGGTTGGGCCGCAGCGGGATCTGGATGATCGGGTCCTCGTCGACCGACGGCAGCACCAGCTTGGGCGCGCTCAGCGGCGCCAGCAGCAGCAACAGCATCACCGTATTGAACGCGATCGCGCCGGTATTGCCGGCGATGCGCACGCCGTCCAGCGGCTGGCGGGGGTGGGAAGAGGGGATCGCACGAACCATGGGCTTCCTCCTTGGATGATCGACACAACGACAATCAACGTGCGGTTACCGCAAACGGGGTCGAATCTGAAGCCGGCTTTCGATCACAAACTGCTCCGTACGTTTGCCAAACGCAAGCGGTTCTCGTTTGCGACTTTGGTCGGTACGGAGGCCGCCCCGGGCTCGGTCCCCTGGGCGCGGATCGCCGCCGAATCGCGGAGGATGCCGGTGCGATCACCGCAACGGACTCGTCGGCGCGGACTTCGGCGCGGTTCGGTTGTCGCTGAATGGATGGCAACAGGCTGCGGCGGTCCAGGCCCTGGGCCACTTGCGGTGCCGGCGAACGCAAACGACGAGGCCCGCTCGCGCGGGCCTCGTCGGTCGATCGTCGCGGCCGCCTCGGGCGGCGCGGCTCAGTCCTTGGCCGGGTCGGGACCCGATTCGGGCTTGCGTTGCAGCCCGCCCTCATCGGGCGACGGCGGCGGGCGCTTGGGCCGCTGCGCATCCTGGCCGTCGCGCGGCTGCGGCTCCGGATAGCCCGGCGCATGCGCCGGCTTGCCGTCGGGCCCGCGCGGGGGCTGCTTGCCGGCGCCGGCCATGCTCACTTGCCCAACTCGAACACCACGTCGAGATTCATCGACAAGGTGTTTTCGCCCGGCGAGACCGAGGTGTCGCCGGCGGCGCCGGCCTTCTCCATGCGCATGGCCATCATCGGCATCGGCATCGGCGGGGCGAAGCGGCCGCCTTCGCTGACGCTGACGATCCGGCGCACCTTCATGCCCAGGGTCTTGGCGTACATGTCGGCGCGGGCCTGGGCCTTCTCGATCGCGCCGCGGCGGGCTTCGTCGAAGGCGGCTTCCTTGTCCTTGTCGTCCAGGTCGAAGCTCGGGCCGTTGATCTGGTTGGCGCCGGTGGCGACCAGCGAGTCGAGGATCTTGCCGACCTTGGAGATGTCGCGGATGACGATGTTGACGTTGTTGTTAGCCTGGTAGCCGGTGATCTGCGGCGGCTGGTTTTCCTGGTAGCGGTACTGCGGGTTGAGATTGATGCCGCTGGTCTGGATGTCGCGCTCGGCGATGCCGGCGGCCTTGATCGCGGCCACCACCTTGGCCATCTGCTCGGCGTTGGCGCGCATCGCCGCATTGGCGTCGGCGGCCTGAGTGACCACGCCGGTGGAGACGGTGGCGATGTTGGGGGTGCGCTTGGCCTGGGATTCGGCCGAGACCGACAGCAGGGTGCCGTCGGTAGCGACGTAGGGCGTGGTCTGGGCGGACGCGGACATGGCGGTGACGGCTCCGAAGGCGAGGAAGGCGGCCAGCGCCAGCGGGCGCAGCGAAGCCGAACGGGAAGCGGGGCGGGGGGCGGGGACGGCGGGGTGCATCGTGCGGGCGGAACGCAGGAACGGCGACCGGATCATGTGGAGCTCCTTGGGTGACGAGGTAAGGGTCTTGCTGAACTGGTTAACGAACCGTGATTCGTGACGGGGTTTGCGCGAGGGAATGTCGGCTGGCGCTCAGTCAGCGCGGGTTATGCTTTCGCGCATGCTCTATCTAGCCTCCCAGTCGCCGCGGCGACGCGAATTGCTGGCCCGCCTGGGCCATGAATTCGGCCTGCTCGAACTCGACGTGCCCGAACATCGCCAGCCCGGCGAGCCGGCCGAGGACTACGTGCGCCGGGTGGCGCGCGAGAAGGCCGGCGCCGGCCTGCTCAAGGTGGTCGGCAATCCGGCCGCGGTGGTGCTGGGCTCGGACACCGAGGTCGTGCTCGGCGACGAGGTGTTCGGCAAGCCGCGCGACGCGGCCGACGCGGCGGCCATGCTGCGCCGGCTGTCCGGCCGCACCCACCGGGTGATCAGCGCGGTGTCGCTGGTCTCGCCCGCGCGCGAAGCCCAGGCCGTGTCGGTGTCCGAGGTCAGCTTCGCCGAGCTCGACGAGGCGACCATCGTCCGCTACGTGGCCGGCGGCGAGCCCGAGGGCAAGGCCGGCGCCTACGCGATCCAGGGCGCGGCCGAGGCCTTCGTGACCCGGTTGTCCGGCAGCTACTCCGGGGTGATGGGGCTGCCGCTGTACGAAACCGCGCAGTTGCTGCGCCAGTTCGGCCTCGGCTAGCGCCGGCGGCGCCGGCCGCCTGCACCCCGCTTCTCTGGCTCGTCCCCCGATTTTCCGCCGCCCGCCCTGGACCCCGCGCCGCCCCCATGACTGAAGAGATCCTGGTCAACGTCACCCCGCGCGAGACCCGCGTCGCCGTGGTCGAAAACGGCATGCTGCAGGAGCTGCACATCGAACGCGGCTGGCGCCGCGGCGTGGTCGGCAACATCTACAAGGGCAAGGTGCAGCGGGTCATGCCCGGCATGCAGGCGGCGTTCGTCGAGATCGGCCTGGAGCGCGCCGCGTTCCTGCACGCCGCCGACATCGTCAAGCCGAGCCAGAGCGGCGAGAGCGAGGGCGACGAGGCGCCGCTGCCGCCGACTCCGACCCGGCCGATCGCCGAGCTGCTGCGCGAGGGCCAGGAGATCGTGGTCCAGGTGGTCAAGGACCCGATCGGCAGCAAGGGCGCGCGCCTGACCACCCAGCTCAGCATTCCCTCGCGCTACCTGGTGCTGCTGCCGCGCACCCGGGTGGTCGGGGTCTCGGCGCGGATCGAGGACGAAGGCGAGCGCGCCCGGCTCAAGAGCCTGGTGACCGCGCTGGCGCCGTCGGCCGACCATCACGGCTACATCGTCCGCACCAACGCCGAGGGCCAGCCGGAAGAGGCGCTGGCCGAGGACATCGCCTACCTGAGCCGGGCCTGGGCGCTGATCGCCGAGAAGTCGCGCAGCTGCAAGGTCGGCGAACGGGTCTATGAAGACCTCAGCCTGCCGCTGCGCGCGGTGCGCGACCTGATCCGGCGCGACGTGGAGAAGGTCAAGGTCGACTCGCGCGAAACCTGCGAACGCCTGCGCAGCTTCGCCGCCCAATACATGCCGGGCCTGGCCGAGAAGATCGAGCATTACACCGGCGCGCGGCCGATCTTCGACCTGTACGGGGTCGAGGACGAGATCCAACGCGCGCTCGACAAGGAGGTGCCGCTGAAGTCCGGCGGCTACCTGGTGATCGACCAGACCGAGGCGATGACCACCATCGACGTCAACACCGGTTCCTTCCTCGGTCAACGCAACCTGGAAGAGACCGTTTACCGGACCAACCTGGAGGCGGCGCAATCGGTCGCCCGGCAATTGCGGCTGCGCAACCTGGGCGGGATCATCATCATCGACTTCATCGACATGACCGACCTGGAGCATCGCCGCCAGGTGCTGCGTCAGCTCGAGAAGGCGCTGACCCGCGATCACGCCAAGACCACGGTGTACGAGTTCTCGCCGCTGGGCTTGGTCGAGATGACCCGCAAGCGCACCACCGAGAGCCTGGAGCGCCAGCTCAGCGAGGCCTGCCACGAATGCGGCGGCCGCGGCACGCTGAAGACACCGGAAACCGTGACCTACGAAATTTTCCGCGACATCGTCCGCCAGGTGCGCCAGTTCGACGCCGCGCGCCTGCTGGTGATCGCCTCGCCCAAGGTGGTGGCGCGGATCACCGACGAAGAATCCGCCGCGGTCGCCGAACTGGAGGAATTCCTGGGCAAGTCGATCCGCTTCCAGGCCGACGATCAGTATGCGCAGGAGCAGTTCGATGTCGTGCTGCTTTGAGATCAGCGGGACTCGGGACTCGGGACTCGGGACTCGAACAAGCAGGCTCCGGGCTATCGCTTTGCGAGTCCCGAGTCCTGAGTCCCGAGTCCCGGCGCAATGCGGAGCGGCGCGCTGATGCCCACCCCGCTGCGCCGCCGCCTGCGCATGGCCCGCCGCGGCGCCTTCTACGGCGTCGCGGTGGTGCTGGTGCTGGTCGCCGTGCTGCTGGGTGCGGCGAGCCAGGTGCTGCCCTTGGCCGAGAGCCACCCCGAACAGGTCGCGCAGTGGCTGAGCCAGCGCGCCGGGCGGCCGGTGGCGTTCGACCGGGTCGAGACCCAATGGACCCGGCGCGGGCCTCTGCTGCGTTTGAACGGATTGCGCATCGGCGAAGGCGCGCAGGCCTTCACCATCGGCGATGCGGAGATGCTGGTTTCGGTGTATGCCGGCCTGCTGCCGGGGCAGTCGTTCTCCGAGCTGCGCCTGAAGGGTCTGGACCTGACCCTGGAGCGCGCCGACGACGGTCGCTGGAAGGTGCGCGGCTTGCCGGGCCAGGACGCCGCGCCGCAGCGCGATCCGCTGTCGGCGCTGGAAGGCCTGGGCGAGTTGCAGGTGATCGACGGCAAGCTGGCGGTGATCGCGCCCGCCCTGGGCGTCGATGCGCGGATTCCCAAGATCGATCTGCGCCTGCGCGTGGACGGGCCGCGGGTGCGCGCCGGCGCGCGGGTCTGGCCCAGCGTCGGCGTGGCCGGCGCGCCGTCGACGCCGCTGGACGCGGTGCTGGACTTCGATCGCCGCCGCGGCGACGGCCGCGCCTATGCCGGCGCGACCCGCGCCGATCTGGCCGGCTGGTCGCCGCTGTTGAAGCTGGCCGGCATCCGGGTCGAGTCCGGCCAGGGCCGCGCCGAGGCCTGGGGCGAATTGCGCGGGCATCGGGTCGCGGCGGTGACGGTGTCGGCCGCGCTCGACCGGGTCGGCCTGCGCGCCGAGCGCGCCGCGGGCAGCGCGGCGGCCGCCGGCCCGCCGGCGCGAACCGAATTCGAACATGTCGAAACCCTGTCGTTCTGGCGCCTGACCGAGCAGGGCTGGCGCTACGACGCGCAGCGCCTGCGCATCGGCAGCGGCGAGCAGGTGCAGTCGCTCGACGGTCTGGCCGTCGCCGGCGGCGAGCGCTACGCCTTGCGCGCCCCGCGCATCGACGCCGGTCCGCTGATCGCGGTGCTCGCGCTCAGCGATGCCTTGCCCGAACGCCTGCGGCATTGGCTGGAAACCGCCAAGCCGCGGGTGTCGCTGAGCGAGATCGCGATCGACGGGCGCCGCAACGGGCCGTTGTTCGCCAGCGGCAGGATCCGGGCGCTGGGCTTCGACGCGGTGGGGTCCTCGCCGGGCCTGCAGGGCTTGTCGGGCCGTTTCGAAGGCGACGCCGACGGCTTCGTGCTCGACCTGGACCCGGCTTCGCCGATGCGCTTCGATTGGCCGGCCGGCTTCGGCGTGGCGCATACGGTCAGCCTCGACGGCCGCGTCGGCGGTTGGCGCGAAGGCGCTGGCTGGCGCGTCGGCACCACCGCGCTGCGCGTGCGGGGCAAGGATTTCGGTGTGCATGCGCGCGGCGGCCTGTGGTGGCAAGGCGACGGCAGCCGGCCGTGGATCGACATCGCCGCCGACCTCGACCCGACCCTGGTGCCGGTCGCCAAGGGTTTCTGGATCCGCAACAAGATGTCTACGAACCTGGTGCATTGGCTCGATGCCGCCCTGGTCGACGGGCGCCTGAGCGATGCGCATGCGGTGGTGTCCGGCGACCTCGACGACTGGCCGTTCAACCGCAACAACGGTTTGTTCGAAGCCAGCGCCCGCCTGCAAGGCGCGGTGGTGAAGTTCCAGCCCGACTGGCCGGCGGTGGAAGGCCTCGACGCCGACGTGCGCTTCGTCGCCGACGGCTTCAGCGTCGCCGGCAAGGGGCGGCTGGCCGGCGTCGGCGTGCGCCGGATCGAAGCCGGCATCGATCACTACAAGGACGGCCGCCTGCGCGTCGACGCCGACGGCGCCGCCGATGCGGCGCAACTGGTGGCCCTGCTCAAGCAAAGCCCGCTGCACAAAGATCATGCCGATACCCTGAACAACGTGCGCGCCAGCGGCCCGGCCCAGGTCGGTTTCGAGATGGAACTGCCGTTGCGGCCGAACAGCCGTACCCACATCGCCGGTACCGTCGCGTTGGACAACGCCAAACTGGCCGACCCGCGCTGGAAGCTGGCCTTCGAGCAGGTGCGCGGCCGCGCCGAATACGGCCGCGGCGGTTTCGGCGCCGAGGAACTGGCGGTGCAGCACGAGGGCGCGCCGGGCAAGCTGTCGCTGCGCGCCGGCGACGAATACGTGCGCGACCGCGGCAATTTGTTCGAGGCCGCGCTGGATACCGCCTCCGGCGCCGACGAGATGATCGCGCGCGGGCCGGACGAATTGGCCTGGCTCAAGCCCTATCTGGACGGTCGCTCGCTGTGGACCGCGGCGATTTCGATTCCCAAGAGCCCGGGCGCGACGACCGCGGTCAAGGCCGCCGGCGTGGCCGCGCCGGTGCCGGCCATGCTGCGCCTGCAGACCAACCTGGTCGGCACCGCGCTGACCCTGCCGGCGCCGCTGGCCAAGCCGGCCGCGGCCAGCCTGCCGACCACGGTCGAAACCCCGCTGCCGCTCGGCAGCGGCGACGTGCGCGTTTCGCTGGGCAACGTGCTGGCGCTGCGCGCGCGCACTGCCAACGGCCGCACCGGCGTGCGCGTGGTGCTGGGCGGCAACCGGGTCGACGAGGCGCCGCCGGCCAGCGGCCTGATCGCCACCGGCCGCGCCGCGCAACTCGATGCGGTCGACTGGATCGCGCTAGCGCATGGCGACGGCGGCGAAGGGGCGGGCGCGGGCGGCGGGCTGCCGCTGCAGCGCATCGACGTGAGCGCGCAACAGCTGCAGCTGATCGGCGGCCAGTTCCCCGATACCCGCATCATCGTCGCGCCGGCGCCGCGCGGCGCCACCGCGGTGCGCGCCGAGGGTGCGGCCCTGGAGGGCGCGGTGCTGATTCCCGGCGGCGACAGCGGCGCGATCGCCGGCCGCTTCGCCCGCGTGCATTGGCGGGCGCCGGCAAAGGCGGCCGCAGCGGCGGCCGGTACCGGCGCAGGCAGCGCCAACGCCGGCACCGACGCGAACGCGGGCGCGCCGGCCTCGACCGCGGCGAATGCCGCGAGCGCAGGCGCGGAGCAGGGCCTGCATCCGTCCGAGATCCCGGCATTGCTGCTCGACATCGCCGACTTGCGGGTCGGCGACGCCGCGCTCGGCAAGGCCAGCGTGCGCACCCGGCCGACCCCCGCCGGGATGCGCATCGAACAGATCAGCACCCGCGCGCCGAAGCAGTCGATCGACCTCAGCGGCGACTGGACCGGGCGCGGCGCCAACGCCCGCACGCACCTGAACCTCAGCGTCGACAGCGGCGACGTCGGCGCGCTGATGAACGGTTTCGGCTTCGCCAACCAGATCGGCGGCGGCCGGGCCAAGGCCCGGTTCGAGGCCGGCTGGCCGGGCAGCCCGGCCGGTTTCGCACTCGGCTCGCTCGAGGGCAGCCTGACCCTGGACGCGCGCGACGGCCGCCTGCTGGAGATCGAGCCCGGCGCCGGGCGCGTGCTCGGCCTGCTCAGCGTGGCCCAGCTGCCGCGGCGGCTGACCCTGGATTTCCGCGACCTGTTCTCCAAGGGCTTCGCCTTCGACCGGATCGGCGGCACGGTGCGCTTCGGCAACGGCAGCGCGCGCAGCGACGACCTGAGCATCGACGGCCCGGCGGCGGCGATCTCGATCCGCGGCGCCGCCGACCTGCGCGCGCAGCGCTACGACCAGACCATCGAAGTGCGGCCCAAGGCGGCCAACGTGCTGACCGCGGTCGGCGCGCTCGCCGCCGGCCCGGTCGGCGCGGCGATCGGCGCCGCCGCCAATGCGGTGCTGCAAAAGCCCTTGGGCAGCCTGGCTTCCAAGACCTACCGGGTCACCGGGCCGTGGAAAGAGCCCAAGGTCGAAGTGGTGACCCGCGAACAGACCCGCGCCGCCGCCGCGCCGGTTCCGCCGGCCGGCTGAACGCCGGCCGCGCCGGGCGCCGCCGGGATTGATCGGCGGCCCTCACGCCACCATCTGTTCTACGTTCCCGGTGCGCAGGAGCGGCGCGATCGGCGTTTTTCGCCGTCCGCCTCGCCCACGCGCCGTTCCGGCCGCCTAAGATGGCCTTTCCACGACTTCACGGTTCCCCCATGACCCTTCCTCTGCAGATCGCCGAATCCCGCCTGCTGCTGCCCGCCGGGCTCGACGCCGGCGGCTTGGAGCGCAGCTTCGGCGCCTTGCTCGGTCCGGGCGTCGATTTCGGCGATCTCTACTTCCAGCACGCGCGCCGCGAGAGCTGGAGCGTGGAGGACGGCATCGTCAAGGACGGCTCGCATTCGATCGAGCAGGGCGTCGGCGTGCGCGCGATCAGCGGCGAGAAGACCGGCTTCGCCTATTCCGACGAGATCAACGGCGAGGCCCTGCTGGCGGCGTCGCGCTCGGCGCGGGCGATCGCCCGCGACGGCAGCGCCCATTCGGCGCGCGCCCTGGTGCGCGGCGGCGGCCGCTCGCTGTACCCGAGCGAGGACCCGATCGATTCGATCGACAACGAAACCAAGGTCGAAGCGCTGCGCCGGCTGGACAAGCTGGTGCGCGCGGCCGACCCGCGGGTCAAACAGGTCGTCGTCAGCCTCAGCGGCGGCGTCGACACCATCCTGGTCGCGCGCAGCGACGGCGTGCTGGCCGGCGACGTGCGCCCGCTGGTGCGGCTCAACGTGCAGATCATCGTCGAGCACAACGGCCGCCGCGAAAGCGGCTACGCCGGCGGCGGCGGCCGTTACAGCTACGCCGAACTGCTCGGCGGCGACCGCCCCGAGCGGCTGGCGCGCGAGGCCCTGCGCCAGGCCCTGGTGAATCTTGAAGCGATCGACGCGCCGGCCGGGGTGATGCCGGTGGTGCTCGGCTCGGGCTGGCCGGGCGTGCTGCTGCACGAGGCGGTCGGCCACGGCCTGGAGGGCGACTTCAACCGCAAGGGCACCTCGACCTATGCCGGCCGGATGGGCCAGCGGGTGGCGGCCAAGGGCGTGACCATCGTCGACGACGGCACCCTGGAAGGCCGCCGCGGTTCGCTCAACATCGACGACGAGGGCACGCCGACCCACTGCACCACCCTGATCGAGGACGGCGTGCTGGTCGGCTACATGCAGGACACCCTCAACGCGCGGCTGATGGGCATGGCGCCGACCGGCAACGGCCGCCGCGAATCCTTCGCCCACCTGCCGATGCCGCGGATGACCAACACCTACATGCTCGCCGGCAGCCACGACCCGGAAGAGATGATCCGTTCGGTCAAGAAGGGCCTGTACGCGGTCAATTTCGGCGGCGGCCAGGTCGACATCACCAGCGGCAAGTACGTGTTCTCGGCCACCGAGGCCTACCTGATCGAAGACGGCAAGATCACCGCGCCGGTCAAGGGCGCGACCCTAATCGGCAACGGTCCTGAGACCATGCAGCGGGTCAGCATGATCGGCCACGACCTGGCCCTGGACGAGGGCGTGGGCGTGTGCGGCAAGGACGGGCAGAGCGTGCCGGTCGGGGTCGGCCAGCCTTCCCTGCTGATCGACCAGTTGACCGTCGGCGGCACCCAGTCGTGATCGCCGCCGCCGCGGCGGAGCGGGCTTGGCGGTTCAGCGCGTCAGGTCGAGCGCGCGCAGATGGCGCAGCGTGCGGTGGCGGTGTTTTATCGCCTGCGCCTGCTGCGCCAGCCGTTTGAGCCGTTGCTTGTCCGCCGCCGGATATTCCAGCACGAAGGCATCGATGGCTTCGATGCCTTCGGCGATGAAGCGGGTGCGCCAGGTTTCGATGTGGAGCAATCGTTCGTCGATGGCCATGGCGCTCGCCCGCGGCGCGGTTCAGTCGTGTTCGGACGGGGCGTCGTCGGAATCGCGCGCGCCGAGGATCGCATCGCGCAGTTCGCGGTACAGCTCGCGGAAGGCGTGCGGCGGCTTGTTGCGCTTGCGTTCTTCCAGGGTGTTGCGGACCAGCTGGCGCAGGCGCTGGCGGTCGGCCTGCGGGTATTCGTCCAGCAGTTCGGCCAGGGCCGCGTCGCCGCCGTCGAGCAGGCGCTCGCGCCAGTTCTCGACCCGGTGCATGGCCGCGACTTCGCGCCGCGCCGCTTCGCCGTTCTCGTCCAGGGCGTCGCGCAAGGCTTCCAGCGCCTCGTCGTCCTCGCGCCGCATCTGCTTGGCCAGGTACGCCAGCTGGCGCTTGTGGGCGATGTGGGCGGTGATGCGCTTGCATTCGCGGATGTGCGGCAGCAGCGATTCGGGCACCGGCAGCTTGGCCAGCTGGGCCTCGGTCAGCGCCACCAGTTTTTCGCCCAGGGCCAGCACCTCCAGCGCTTCGCGCCGGTTCTGGCTGCGGCTGGGGCTGAAGAATTCGCCGGTGTCCTCGTCTCTGCCGCGCATCGCAAAACCTCTCTCTAACCTGCAAACTGAACAAGAATCGGCGGCGCCCGCGGCGCCGCACAGCGTAAGGATAAGACATTGAACGCAGTCGCCCTGAGTCCGGCCGCTCTGGCCCACACCTTCGCCGACCCCGAGGCGCGCCTGGACGCGCTTGCCGACCTGTCGCAGCGCCTGCTGGCGGCGGCGCGGGTGCGCGGCGCCAGCCAGGCCGAGGTCTCCTGCTCGGAAGAGACCGGCCTCAACGTGAACGTCCGCATGGGCGAGGTCGAGACGGTCGAGGCGACCCGCGACCGCGGCATCGCCGTGACCGTCTACTTCGGCCAGCGCAAGGGCAGCGCCAGCACCGCCGACCTGCGCCCGGAAAGCCTGGAGTCGACGGTCGAGCAGGCCTGCGCGATCGCCCGCTACACCGAGGACGACAGCGCCGCCGGCCTGGCCGACGCCGGCCTGATGGCCGGCGACCTGCGCGAATTCGACACCTGGCATCCCTGGCTGATCGACGCCGACCGCGCGGTCGAGCTGGCCCTGGCCTGCGAAGCGGCCGGGCGCGCCGCCGACGCCCGGATCGAGAACTCCGACGGCGCCTCGATCGGCACCGGCGCCAGCCTCGGCGTCTACGCCAACTCGCACGGCTTCCTCGGCCGCGAGCGCAGCACCCAGCACAGCCTGGGCTGCGCCCTGATCGCCGGCCGCGGCGACGGCATGCAGCGCGACGGCTGGTACAGCTCGGCGCTGGCCGCCGACGACCTGGAATCGGCGGTCAGCGTCGGCCGCCGCGCCGGCGAGCGCACCGTCGCCCGGCTCGCGCCGCGGCAGATCCCGACCGGCGAGTACCCGGTGCTGTACGCGGCCGAGAGCGCGCGTTCGCTGATCGGCCACCTGCTCGGCGCGGTCAGCGGCGGCGCCCTGTACCGGCGCGCCAGCTTCCTGGTCGACAGCGTCGGCAGCGCCTTGTTCCCGTCCTGGTTCCAGCTCGACGAGCAGCCGTTCCTGCCGCGAGGCTTCCGCTCCACTTCGTTCGACGCCGAAGGCGTGGCCACGCGCGAGTCCTCGCTGGTCCGCGGCGGCGTGCTGCAGCGCTACGTGCTCGGCAGCTACTCGGCGCGCAAGCTCGGCCTGCAGACCACCGCCAACGCCGGCGGCGTGCACAACCTGCAGGTCGCCGCCAACGCCGGCGATTTCGAGTCGATGCTGCGCGACATGGGCCGCGGCCTGCTGGTCACCGAGCTGATGGGGCAGGGCGTCAACGCGGTCACCGGCGATTACTCGCGCGGCGCCGCCGGCTTCTGGGTCGAGAACGGCGAAATCCAGTATCCGGTCGACGGCATCACCATCGCCGGCAATCTGCGCAACATGTTCGCGGCGATCGAAGCGGTCGGCAGCGACGTGGACTACCGTTCGCACGTGCGCACCGGTTCGATCCTGGTCGGGCGCATGACCGTCGCCGGCGAGACCGCCGCAGACTGAGAACCGCTAAGCGGTATCGCACTGCCGATCGGGCCCCGGCCCGATCCGGTCAACGTAGGCTCAGCTGGGACGTTCATCCTGGAAGTCCACTTCCGGGAGGCCGCATGAGCGCAAGCAAGGCGACGGCCGCGAATCGTTTCGGGCTCGGCGCCAGGCCGGGCGAACTCGAACGCAGCGGCGACGGGCGCGAGATCCTGCTCGCCCAACTGGCGCGTCCGCCGGCGCAGGCCGAGTTCCAGGGCCTGCCCAGCAGCGCGGCGACGATGCTGCGCGAGCACGCGCAACTGGCCGCCTCGCGCGCGGCGCGGGCGCAGCGCAAATCCACCGCAGGCGCGGCGGCGGACGCTCCGGCGATGGCCGCGGCGCCGGCGACGAAGGCCGGGGCCGGCGACGAGAACGGCGGCGGCGGCCGCGCCGACCGGCGCTCGGCGGACATGCGCCGCGAATTGCGCGAACAGCAGCAAAGCGAATACGCGGCGCGCTTTTCCCACGCCGCGCATACCGATGCGCCGTTCGTCGAACGGCTGGTGCAATTCTGGTCGAACCATTTCGCGGTCTCCGCCGACAAGGGCGACACCCGTCTGTACGCCGCGTCGATGGAGCGCGAGGCGATCCGGCCGCACGTGCTCGGCCGCTTCCAGGACATGCTGCTGGCGGTGGAAACCCATCCGGCGATGCTGCGCTACCTGGACAATGCGATCTCGATCGGCAACGGCTCGGTCGCCGCGCAGCGCGCCGAGCAACTGCGCCGCGAGCGGCGCGGGCTCAACGAGAACCTGGCCCGCGAAATCCTCGAACTGCACACGCTCGGCGTCGACGGCGGCTACCGCCAGGACGATGTGGTCGAGCTGGCGCGCGCGATCACCGGCTGGAGCGCGCTCAATTCCAACGAGGCCCAGGACTACGGCGATCGCGTGCCCGACAGCGGTTTCGTGTTCCGCGCCCGCACCCACGAGCCCGGCGCGCGGCGGGTGCTCGGCCGCGACTACGCCGAAGGCGGGGTCGAGCAGGGCCGCGCGGTGTTGGCCGACCTGGCCCGCCATCCCTCCACCGCGCGCCATCTGAGTTTCAAGCTGGCGCGCCATTTCGTCGCCGACCAACCGCCCAAGCCGCTGGTCGAACGCATGGCCCAGGCCTACCTGGGCGCGGACGGCGACCTGCGCGCGATGTACCGGGCGATGGTCGAGAGCGATGCGGCCTGGAGCGCCGACGCGCGCAAGTTCAAGACGCCGAACGACTTCGTGATTTCCGCGCTGCGCGCCGGCGAACTGGCGGTCGATTCGCGCGCCCTGACCGGCCTGCTTGCGCGCCTGGGCCAGCCGGTGTTCACTCCGCGCTCGCCGGCCGGCTTCGCCGACACCGCGGCCGACTGGAGCAGTCCGGACGGCTTGTGGAAGCGCATCCAGGCCGCGCAGATGCTGGCCGCGCGCATCGACAGCCGCGGCGCCGCGCCGTATCCGCGCGCGCTGGCGGTGCTGGGCGAGCGCGCGGTGCAGGGCGATTTCGCGATCGGCCTGCGCCGCGCCGGCTCGGCCAGCGAAGGCCATGCTTTGCTGTTCGCCAGTCCCGCGTTCCAGTGGAGGGTATGAGATGGATCCGCAACGTCGAGGCTTGCTCGCCGCGTTCGGCGCGAGCGCGCTGCTGACCCTGTTCCCGGCCGCGGCCGGCGCCGCCGCGCGCGCCGGTTCGGCCGCCGACACGCGCCTGCTGGTGGTGCTGTTGCGCGGAGGCCTGGACGGCCTGCACTGGCTGCCGCCGTACGCCGATCCGGTCTATGCGCGCCTGCGCGCCGCCGCCGCGGTGGAGGAACCGATCCGCATCGACGGCCTGTTCGGCCTGCACCCGGCGATGACCGAGACCGCGGCCCTGTACCGCGCCGGGCAGGCCTTGCCGGTGGTCGCGACCGCGCCGCCGTATCGCGAACGTTCGCATTTCGACGCCCAGGACTGCCTGGAGAACGGCACCGCGCGCCCGGGCGGCGCGCGCGACGGTTGGCTGGGCCGCTGCGTTAGCGCGTTGCCGGCCGGCCAGTCCGGGCTCGCGGTCGCCGCGGTGATGCCGCTGGCGTTGCGCGGCAGCGCGCGCGCGAGCAACTGGTGGCCGCCGTTGCCGAAGGCGGTCGATCCGCAACTGCTGCAGACGCTGGGCCCGCTGTACGCCGCCGATCCGCGCCTGGGCGAGACCTTCGAGCGCTCGGCCCAGGTCGCCGCGCAGACGCGAAACGGGACGGGCGCGTTCGCCCTGGCCGAGGCCATGCGCGTCGCCGGCGAGCGCATGGGCGCCGACGGCGGGCCGCGGATCGGCTTCGTCGAGGACAGCGGCTGGGACAGTCATCGCAACCAGGCGCAGCAGCTGACGCGCAAGCTGGCCGAGCTCGATCGCGGCCTGGCCGCCGCGCGCGAGGGTTTTGGCGCGACCTGGTCGCGCAGCGTGATCGCGGTGGTGACCGAGTTCGGCCGCACCGCCCAGGTCAACGGCACCGGCGGCACCGATCACGGCACCGGCGCGATGGCCTTGCTGTGCGGCGGTGCGGTGCGCGGCGGACGCATCGCCGGCGACTGGCCCGGCCTGGGCCCGAACCAGCTCAACGAAGGCCGCGACCTGCGCGCCACCACCGACCTGCGCGCGCTGTTCAAGGCGCTGGCCGGCGAGCACCTGGGAGTGCCCGAACGGGTGCTGGAAACCGGCCTGTTTCCCGACAGCCGCGCGATCGCGCCGCTGTCGGGCTGGCGCGCGGCCTGAGCCGCGACGCGCCCGTGCGCGCGGCCCGTTGCGGGCCCGATGGCCGGATCGCAGGCCGCGCTACGTTGCACGGCGCGGCCGCGGCCGCAAGCGGTCGCGTGCTTATTCTGTGACGCGGAAAGGTTTATGATGCCGGCGAGGGCGACGATGTCCGCCGTGGGCCTTGTCGTCTACCGTCAACGCGTCATCAAAAGGCCCGGCCATCAAAAGCACGGCCGCCAAGCACGACCATCAAACACGACCATCAAACACGTAGGGGAAGCGTAATGAACGAAATCAGTCAGGACGAGAAGACTTGGGGCATGCTGGCTCATCTGAGCACGTTGGTCGGTTTGATCGTTCCCTTCGGCTCTGTCCTCGGTCCGCTGGTGGTCTGGCTGATCAAGAAGGACACCATGCCTTTCGCTGCCGAACAGGGCAAGGAAGCGCTGAACTTCAACATCACCGTGCTGATCGCCTTCATCGTCAGCGCGATCCTGACCATCGTCCTGATCGGCTTCCTGCTGATGCTGGTCGTCGGCCTGGCCTGGCTGGTCCTGACCATCCTCGCCGCGCTGTCCGCCAACAAGGGCGAGGCCTACCGCTATCCGATGACGCTGCGCCTGGTCAACTGATCGCGCGCGGCATCGTTGCGGGGCACGACGAAGGCGGACTACGGTCCGCCTTCGTTTTTTTGCGCAACCGCTTTGCGCCGGTGCGTCCGCGCAGGCGCACGCCGCCCGATGACGCGGGCGGCCCATGCCGATCAAGTCGAGGCGGGTCGGAAGCGATCGCCGCGAGCGCGGCGCCGCGCGGCTCAGCGGTCGCGTTCGATCGCCAGGCGGCCGAGCGCGCGCAAGGCCTGCGCAGGCGCGCCGAACGGCGCCAGGGCCTGCTCCATGACCGCCGCCAGCTCGGCCAGGCGCGCGCGCGAAGCGTCCAGGCCGATCAGGGCCGGGAAGGTGGACTTGTCCTGCGCCGCGTCCTTGCCGGCGGTCTTGCCCAGGGTCTGGCTGTCGCCTTCGACGTCGAGGATGTCGTCGCGGACCTGGAACGCCAGGCCGAGCGCATGCGCGTAACGGTCCAGCGCCGCCAGGGCGTCGGCGTCGGCGCCGCCGCACAGCGCGCCCATCCGCACCGCGGCGCGGATCAGCGCGCCGGTCTTGAGCGCGTGCAGGCGCTCCAGCGCGGCCAGGCTCAGGCGTTCGCCGCGGCCGGTGGCGTCGATGTCCAACGCCTGGCCGCCGCACATTCCGGCGACCCCGGCGGCCTCGGCCAGGGTGCGCATCAGCGCCACCCGCACTTCGGCCCCGGCCGGCGCATCGGCGAGCACGGCGAAGGCCAGCGACTGCAATGCGTCGCCGGCGAGGATCGCGGTGGCCTCGTCGAAAGCCACGTGCACGGTCGGCTGGCCGCGGCGCAGGGCGTCGTCGTCCATCGCCGGCAGGTCGTCGTGGACCAGAGAATAGGCGTGGATCAGCTCGACCGCGCAGGCCGGCGCATCCAGGGTCTCCGGCGCGGCGTCGAACAGCGTGCCGGAGGCGTAAACCAGTAAAGGACGCATGCGCTTGCCGCCAAGCAGCACGGCGTGGCGCATCGCCTGGTGCAGGCGCCGCGGCTCGGCGTCGGGCGCCGGCAGGGCGCGGGACAAGGCGGCGTCGGCCCGCCCGCGCCAAGCGCTCAGGCGGTCCTCGCCCAGGCGGGCATCAGGCATCGATATCGCTGCCCGGCGGGCCGGCGTTGCCGAACGGTTCGGCGCCGGCCGGATCCTGCGGGTCGCTGAGCAGGCGCACGCGCAGTTCCGCCTGTTCCAGCGCGGTCTGGCAACGCCGGTACAGACCGACGCCGCGCTCGTAGGCGGCGAGCGATTCTTCCAGGCTCATTTCGCCGTGTTCCATCTTCTCGACCAGTTGCTCGAGCGCGTCGAGCGACTGTTCGAAATCGGCCACCGGCGAGGCTTCGTTGGCGGGTTTGCGAGGCATGGGAGAAGTGTGCGGCCGCTCCCGGGCCGGGTCAATGCGGCGCAGGCGCGCGCCGCGTCAGTGCCGCCAGATCAGGCGCGCGCCACGTTCGCGCAACCAGGCGTCCAGGCGCGCCGAATACAGCAGATCGCCGGCCGCGAGCAACTCGCCGCCGGCGTCGCTGAGCAGCGGCAGCCGGCGCCGCTCCCACGGCGGCACGCCGAGGTCCTGCAGCGCCTGCTTGAGCGCGTGGCCGTGGCTGCGGCCGGGCAGGACGATGCGCTCGCCGCCGCGCCGCGCATGCGCGCGCAGCGGCGCCGGGAAGGCCTCGGTGCCGAGCAGGCGCCATTGCCCGCCGTCGGGCAGGGCCAGGGCGGCGCGGCCGTCCCAATCGGCGCTCCAGTCGGCCGGCAGGGCCGGGCGTTGCGGCTGCGCATGCAGCAGGTCGCGCCAGGCCCGCACCACCGCGCCGTGCCAGGCGAATTCGGCCTCGGCATCGGCGCGCGCGTCGAGCAGTTCGTCCTCGATCCGGGCCACGCCCGCGGCCGGCAGCGGCGGCAGGCCGAGTCCGGCGATCCAGCGCCGCAGCACCCGTGCGCGCCGCGCCGGCGCCAACCCGCGCAACGCGCTGCGCGACAGCGCCTGCGGGTCCAGGCTGCGCGCCGCGGCCAGCGCCAGCGCGTCGTCGCGCTCGAGCAGTTGCGCCGCCTCGTCCTGCAGCCGCGCCGACAGGGCGAACGCGGCATCGGCCTGCGGCCAGCGTTCGCGCAGCAGCGGCAGCACGCGCAGGCGAAGGAAGTTGCGGTCGAAGGCCGGGTCGGCATTGCTGGGGTCGTCGATCCACTCCAGCCCCTGGGCCTGGGCATAGGCCTGCAGTTGCGCGCGCGACAGCGCCAGCAAGGGCCGCCACAGCGTGCCGCGGCCGCAGTCGCGGTGCTCGCGCATCGCCGCCAGCCCGTCCGGGCCGGAGCCGCGCAGCAGGCGCAGCAGCAGGGTCTCGGCCTGATCGTCGCGGTGGTGGGCCAGGACCAGGGTCTCGCCCGCGCCCAGGCCGGCGGCGAAGGCGGCATGACGCGCGCGCCGCGCCGCGGCCTCCGGCCCGTCGCCGCGTCCGGCTTCAACCGATACCCGCGAAACGGTCAGTTCCAGGCCGAGTCCGGCGCAGATCCGGGCGCAATGCGCGGCCCAGGCGTCGGCCTGCGGATGCAGGCCGTGGTGCACGTGCCAGGCGCGCAGGCCCTGCGCGCGCGCCTGCGCCGAGGCCGCCAGGGCGTGCAGCAGCGCGCTGGAATCCAGGCCGCCGCTGTAGGCCACGCACAGCGGCGTCGGCGGCAGCTCGCGCAGGGCGGAAACGATCGCATCGGCGCGGGAGAGGGGCATCGGTTCATGGTGCCACGGCGGCGGGATGCAGCAACCCATCGATGATGCTGCGCCGGCGCGCCGGGATCGCTACCGTTTTTACCCACAATCCCCTCTAGGAATCGCGCCGTGTCCCGGCTTTTCGCTCCGCTCGCGCAACGGTCGCTGACCTTGCGCAACCGCCTGGTGGTCTCGCCGATGTGCCAGTACTCGGCCGTCGACGGGCTGCCGAACAACTGGCATCTGGTCCATCTCGGCAGCCGCGCGGTCGGCGGCGCCGGGCTGATCCTCAGCGAAGCCAGCGCGGTATCGGCGGAAGGACGCATTTCGCCGGCCGATACCGGCCTGTGGAACACCGCCCAGGCCGAGGCCTGGCACCGGATCAACTGCTTCCTGCGTTCGCGCGGCACCGCGGTCGGCGTGCAGCTCGGCCATGCCGGGCGCAAGGCCAGCGTCGAAGCGCCCTGGCTGGGCGGCAAGCCGGTCGCGCCGGCCGACGGCGGCTGGCTGCCGGTGGCGCCGTCGGCGCTGCCGTTCCGCAGCGAGTCGCCGGTACCGCGCGCGCTGTCGCCGATCGAGATCCGCACCGTGGTCGACGATTTCGCCGCCGCCGCGCAGCGTGCGCTGGATGCCTGTTTCCAGTTGGTCGAGATCCATGCCGCGCACGGCTACCTGCTGCACCAGTTCCTGTCGCCGCTGTCGAACCGGCGCGACGACCGCTATGGCGGCGGCTACGACAACCGCACCCGCCTGCTGCGCGAAGTGCTGGCCGCGGTGCGCGAAGTCTGGCCGGAACGGCTGCCGCTGTGGCTGCGCATCTCCGCCACCGACTGGGCCGACGGCGGCTGGGACATCGAGCAGAGCGTGGCCCTGGCGCGCGAGGTGAAGGACTTGGGCGTCGACCTGATCGACGTGTCCAGCGGCGGCCTGGTGCCGAACGCGCGCATTCCGGTCGAGCCCGGCTACCAGGTCCCGTTCGCCGCGCGCATCCGCCGCGAGGCCGGCATCGCCACCGGCGCGGTCGGGCTGATCACCGAAGCCGCGCAGGCCGAGCGCATCGTCGCCGACGGCGAGGCCGACGCGGTGCTGCTGGCGCGCGAACTGCTGCGCGACCCGTATTTCCCGCAGCGCGCCGCGCGCGAGCTGGGGGCGAGCCTGCAGGTGCCGGAGCAGTATCAGCGGGCCTGGGGCTGAGCTTCGGGCGCACGATCAGCGTGCGCCATCGATCGCGCGCGGCTTTCGGCGAGCGTGCCGATCGCGCGGGCGCCCGGGGCGACCCCGTTGTCCGGCGCGTTGCGGGCGCAAGCATGGACGCGCATGCGCGGCGGCGGAGCGTGTTCGGCCGTCGTCGCTGAAACCAGGCCGACGCGGCCGAGCAGGAACGCATAGCGCACCCGAAACCGCTCGGGATTGCACGCCGGGTCGAAGTAGTACGGACCGCGCGGCAGCACCAGCAGGGCGGCCTGTTCGGCGGCCGTCAGTCGCTCGACCGGCAGGCCGTAGTAGTGCGACGCGGCGGCGTCGATGCCGCGGATGGACCGGTGCGCTGCGTCCTGGCCGAAGTCGCTGCGATCGAGCAGATAGTCGATCAATTGCTCGCCGCTGCGCTCTCGGCTGAGCAGGATCAGCAGCGAGAGTTCGGTCTGGTGCCGGCGCAAGTTCGGGCCCGGCGCGGGTTCGAGTTCGGCCAGCATTACGCGGGCGGACTGGCTGAGGACCTGCCAGGCCGCAGACGGTCTCGGCGGTCGCGCTTGGCTGCTTGCCGCAATCCGTAACAGCTCGCTCGCCAGGCGCGGCGAACTCGATCGCGGCAACCGGATCTCGCCTTGGCCGTCGTGCGCTCGCCAGTACAAGCGGCGCAGCTCGGTTGGATACGTGCGCCGCGCCTGCGGCAACTCGGCCGGAACATCGGCCAGGCCCTGCCAGTACATGCCATAGCAAAACGCGACCGCCAGGCAGAACAGCGCCACCGGCAGCGCGGCCAGATAGCCGAACGCCCGCAGCGGCCAGCGCCGGGCGTCGTTGCGGGGCGGGTCGGTCCGGACGTCCATGTCCGCGTTGTCGCCGCGTTACGCGGCTTCGTAAGCGCCGTAGCTGCGCAAGCGCTCGTAACGGCGCTGCAGCAGCTGCTCGGTCGGCACGCCTTCCAGCGCGTCGAGTTCGTTGAGCAGCACCGCCTTCAGGCGGGTGGCCATCTGCTTGGGATTGCGGTGCGCGCCGCCGATCGGCTCGCGCACGATCTTGTCGACCAGGCCCAGGTCGTGCAGGCGCTTGGCGGTCAGGCCGAGCTGCTCGGCCGCGTCCTTGGCCTTCTCGGCGGTCTTCCACAGGATCGAGGCGCAACCTTCCGGGGTGATCACCGAATAGGTGCTGTATTCGAGCATCAGGGTGCGGTCGCCGACGCCGATCGCCAGCGCGCCGCCGGAGCCGCCTTCGCCGATCACGGTGCAGATCACCGGCGTCTTGAGCTCGGCCATCTCCATCAGATTGCGCGCGATCGCTTCGGACTGGCCGCGTTCCTCGGCGTCGATGCCCGGCCAGGCGCCGGCGGTGTCGATGAAGGTCAGCAGCGGCAGGCGGAAACGCTCGGCCAGCTTCATCAGCCGCAGCGCCTTGCGGTAGCCCTCCGGACGCGGCATGCCGAAATTGCGCTTGATCTTGCTCTTGGTGTCGCGGCCCTTCTGGTGGCCGATCACCACCACGCTGCGGCCGGCGATGCGGGCCAGGCCGCCGACGATGGCCTTGTCGTCGGCGAAGGCGCGGTCGCCGGCCAGCTCCTGGAACTCGTCGCACATCACCCGCAGGTAATCCAGGGTGTAGGGGCGGGCGGGGTGGCGGGCGAGCTGGGAGATCTGCCAGGAGGACAGGTCGCGGAAGATCTGCGCCGTGCGCAGGCGCAGCTTGTCCTGCAGAGCGTGGATTTCGGCATCGATGTCGACGGCCGGGCCGCTGCTGGCGTGGCGCAGTTCCTGGATTTTGGCTTCCAGGTCGGCGATGGGCTGCTCGAAGTCGAGGTAGTTCGGATTCATTCGGGGGCCGTGGGCCTAGGTCGAGGCACAGTCTAGCCTAGGGGGGCGGACCGTACCGAGGGGCATGGGGCGCGGCGGGGAGCGCGTCAAGAGGAACGGGGCATCGGTGGCACTTCGCAGGCGTGAGGCGCGCCACGGTTCCGGGCCAAGGAAACCGGTGGCGAGGAACGAGACGCCCGGGACGGCGTCCGATCCGCTCGTTCCTCTTTACGGCCCACTGTTTGCTAGCTCTGCGCCCAGGGCTTGTTCAAGCTCAGCTTGACCGCGCGGACCCCGGGCTGGGCGCGCAGGATGCCGGCCAGCTCGGCGTCGATGCGCACCGACTGCGGGCCGTTCAGGTCGAGCATGCCGGCCGCGCCCTGGCGCAGCAGATCGAGCCGGATCGGGGTGTTGCCGGGGCGCTGCTTGTCCAGCAGGGCGTCGACCCGTTGCCAGGCGCCGGGCACGCGCAGGTCGACCCGCAGCGACAGCCGTTGGGCGTAGCGCGCGCAGACTTGGTTGTAGTCCCAGCAGCGCGCCGCGCGCAGGGCGAAGCCGCCGCTGAAGGAGTCCTCGCGCAGGCCGCCCTGGATCACCAGCAGGCGGTCGCGCGCGAGCATCGAGGCGAACTCGCTGTAGGTCTCGGAGAAGAACGCGCACTCCAGGCGGCCGCGGCCGTCCTCGATCTGCACGAACATCTGGCTGTCGCCCTTCTTGCGCAGGCCGACCACCTGGCCGGCGACGATCACCTCCAGCTCCGGACGCCAGCCGCCGCGCGCGCTTTCCGGACGGCCTTCCCAGATCTTCTCCAACTCGCCCAGGTCGTTGCCGACCAGGCCGCGCAGTTCCTCGCGGTAGGGGTCGAAGGGGTGGCCGCTGAGGTAATGGCCGAGGGTCTCGCGCTCGCCGTGCAGGATCTGCGCCAGCGGCCACTCCTCGGTTTCCGACAGGTCCAGGTGCAGCGCCGGCGCCGCCGCCTCGAAGCCGCCGAACAGCGAGACCTGGCCGGCCGCGCGCTCCTTGGCCAACTGGTCGGTGGCCTTGAGCACTTCCGGCAGCTGCAGCATCAGGCTCGCCCGGTTCTTGCCCAGGCCGTCGAGCGCGCCGGCGTGGGTCAGCGCTTCCAGCGCGCGGCGGTTGAGCTTGCCGCTGTCGACCCGCTTGCAGAAGTCGAGCAGGTCGACGAAAGGCCCGGCGCGGCGCGCCTCGACGATCGCCTCGCAGACGCCGCGGCCGACGCCCTTCACCGCGCCGATGCCGTAGCGGATGGTGTTGGCGTCGATCGCCTCGAACATGTACTCCGATTCGTTGACGTGCGGCGGCAGCACGGTGATGCCCATCACCCGCGCCTCGTCGAGGAAGTTCACCACCTTGTCGGTGTTGTCCATGTCCGACGAGCAGGTCGCGGCCATGAACTCGGCGCCGTAATGGCGCTTGAGCCAGCCGGTCTGGTAGGCGACCAGGGCGTAGGCGGCCGAGTGCGACTTGTTGAAGCCGTACTCGGCGAACTTCTCCATCAAGTCGAAGATCGGGCTGGCCTGCTTGGCCGGGATGTTGCGCTCGGCGCAGCCGGCCTCGAACTTGGCCCGCTCCTTGGCCATTTCCTCCGGCTTCTTCTTGCCCATCGCGCGGCGCAGCATGTCCGCGCCGCCCAGGGTGTAGCCGGCCAGGACCTGGGCGATCTGCATCACCTGTTCCTGGTAGACGATGACGCCGTAGGTCGGCGACAGCACCGGTTCCAGCGAATCGTGCGGGTAGGTGACCTCGGCGTTGCCGTGCTTGCGGTCGACCCAGTCCTTGTCCATCCCCGAACCCAGCGGGCCGGGGCGGAACAGCGCGGCGAGGGCGATGATGTCTTCGAAGGTGTCGGGCTTGGCGCGCTTGAGCAGCTCGCGCATGCCGCGCGATTCGAACTGGAACACCGCGACCGTGTCGCCGCGGGCGAACAGCTCGTAGGTCTCCTTGTCGGTCAGCTCCAGCGCGTTGACGTCGAGCGGCTCCTTGCCTTCCTTGGCGCGGCGCTTGTTGATCGCGCGCACCGCCCAATCGATGATCGTCAGCGTGCGCAGGCCGAGGAAGTCGAACTTCACCAGGCCGACCGCTTCGACGTCGTCCTTGTCGAACTGGGTCACCGGGCTCTTGCCGCGGCCCTCGCCGTCGTGTTCGGCGAACAGCGGGCAGAAGTCCGACAGCGGGCTGGGCGCGATCACCACGCCGCCGGCGTGCTTGCCGGCGTTGCGGGTCAGGTCCTCCAGGCTGCGCGCCAGGTCCATCAGGTCGCGCACGTCGTCTTCGTTGCGGTAGCGCTGGATCAGGTCGGCCGAGGCCAGCTCGGGGTTCTTGCGCGCCGCCTCGGACTCGCCCAGGGCGTCGTCGAGCGAGATCCCCAGAGTGTTCGGGATCAGCTTGGCGATGCCGTCGACGAAGCCGTAGGGATGGCCGAGCACGCGGCCGGCGTCGCGCACCACCGCCTTCGCCGCCATGGTGCCGTAGGTGATGATCTGCGAGACGCGGTCGCGGCCGTACTTGCGGGCGACGTAGTCGATGACCTCGTCGCGCCGGTCCATGCAGAAGTCGATGTCGAAGTCGGGCATCGACACGCGTTCGGGATTGAGGAAGCGCTCGAACAGCAGGTCGTAGGGCAGCGGGTCCAGGTCGGTGATGCCCAGCGCCCAGGCGACCAGCGAGCCGGCGCCCGAACCGCGGCCCGGGCCGACCGGAATCTCGTGGTCCTTGGCCCAGTTGATGAAGTCGGCGACGATCAGGAAGTAGCCGGGGAAGCCCATCTTGATGATGACGTCCAGCTCGGTTTCCAGGCGCTGGTCGTAGACCTCGCGGGTCTTGCCCGGGGCGAGCGGATTCTTCTCCAGGCGCTTGGCCAGGCCTTCGCGCGACTGCGAGCGCAGCCAGGATTCGATGGTGTGGTCGCTGGGCACCGGGAACGCCGGCAGGGCGTATTCGCCGAGCTTGAGTTCGACGTTGCAGCGCGTCGCCAGGGCCAGCGCGTTGTCGATCGCGTCGGGCACGTCGGCGAACAGCTCGGCCATTTCCTCGCTGGACTTGAGGTATTGCTCCTCGCTGTAGTCGCGCGGCCGCTTGGGGTCGTCGAGCACGCGGCCGGAGGCGATGCACACCCGCGCCTCGTGCGCGTCGAAACCGTCGGCGTCGAGGAAGCGGGCGTCGTTGCTGGCCACCACCGGCAGGCCGCGCTTGCCGGCGGCGTGCAGGGCGAAGGCGTTGAAGGCTTCCTCGCCGTCGCGGCGGGTGCGGGTGAGTTCCAGGTGCAGGCGATCGCCGAACACGCCCTGCCAGTCGACCAGCCAGGCGTGGGCCAGTTCGTGGCGATTGGTCGCGGCCAGGCGCCCGGCCAGGCTGTGCCGGCCGGCCATCGCGAACAGGCCGTCGTTGTCCTCGCGCAGCCATTCCGGACGCAGCACCACGCCCTCGGTGCGGTGGCCTTCCATCCAGGCCCGGGTCAGCAGGCGCGACAGGGTCAGGTAGCCGCCGCGGTCGCGGCACAGCAGGGTCAGGCGCGAGGCGGCCTCGTTGCCGTCGGCCAGGTGCACGTCGGCGCCGAGGATCGGCTTGACCCCGGCGCCTTCGCAGGTCTTGTAGAACTTGACCGCGGCGAACAGGTTGTCGAGATCGGTCAGGGCGACCGCGGGCTGGCCATGAGCGACGCAACGCTTGACCAGATCGCCGATGCGGATCGTCGAGTCGGCGAGCGAGTACTCGCTGTGCAAGTGAAGATGAACGAATGGAGCGGACATGCGTACCGGTTCTGCGGCCGTGCCGTGATGATGCCAAGCCGGGGGACGGCAGCGGTTGCGTGCCGGATTGCAGGGTATCAGCCCGGCGGCCGGGGACAAGCCTTGACAGGGCTGGAAACCGGCCGCGACGGCGCACTGCGTGGAATCTCACCACGCGGCGAAAACTTTCTCGGCGAGGTTCTCGACGACGCGCGTTCGCGTGGCGCAGGACCGGTGCAGCGCGGGCGCCCGCGGCGTCGGACGCCCGTGCCTTCGGCGGCGCCGAAGGCGGGTGACGGCGGCCGCCGCAAGCGCCGGACGGCCGCGGGCCGGGTCAGGCGATCCGGAACACCGGCTCGGGGGTCCGGCCGTTGGCGTAATGGCTGTCGTTGACCCGGGCGTTGTGCTGCAACAGGGCCAGTTCCGCCTGGCGGTCGCGGATCCAGGCCGCGCGCTGTTCGGCCGGTTCGCCGTGCGGGTGCTCAAGCCGGCGATAGGCGCAGAAGTCGCGGAAGTCGTCGGCTTCGGCGGCGAAAGTCGGCCAGGCCAGTTCCAGCAGCAGCACGTCGTCGAGCAGGCCCAGCAGCGGGGTCGGATCGGGGATCAGGTCGTCGTTGCGGTCGATGTAGGCGAACAGCTTGTCCAAGCGTACCCGCAGGGCCGGATCGCAGTCCCAGGCCGGGTCGTCGACCATCGCGTGCAGCTCCTGCAGCCGCTGCATGCGGTCGTCGATGACGCGGCGGGCTTCGCTGGCCGGCAACGCGGCCAGCCAGCCGGCCAGGCGCTGCAGCCGCACCGCGTCGACCCGGGCGGCATCGGGTTGCAGTTCGTGGACCAGGGCGTCGAATTCGGCGATCGCGGCGGGCCGGATCGCCAGGGCGGGTTGGTAGGCCGGCGGCACCGGCGGGGCGACGGCGTCGCGTTCGAACGGCAGCGGCTCGGCGGTCGGGGTGGGGTGAGGCATGCGCATGGGAACACCTCGCGTCCGGCCTACGGGGGAGGCGGCGGCGCGCGTCGCGGGCCGGTGGCGACGCGAACCTGCAGGGTCTGCAGGGGGTGACTCTGCGCCTGTCGGCAGTGTGGGCGCGCCGGTATGAAGTCGCTGTGACCGATGGCAGGGAGGCCGTGTTCAGCCGATTGGCGGTCGCGCCCGCGCTTGCGCGTCCTTCCAGCCGGCCGATGTCGCCAGGCCCTGCAGGAGCGGCGCAAGCCGCGACCGCGCTGTGTCGGTCTCGCCGCGTCTGTCGTTCGAAGGCTTCAAACGCGAAGCTTCCGCCCGCAAGCGGGCGGGTGACTTTCTTTTGGCGCCCTGTAGGAGCGGCTTAAGCCGCGACCGCGCTGTGTCGGTCTCGCCGCGTCTGTCGTTCGAAGGCTTCAAATGCGAAGCTTCCGCCCGCAAGCGGGCGGGTAACTTTCTTTTGGCGCCCTGTAGGAGCGGCGTAAGCCGCGACCGCGCTGTGTCGGTCTCGCCGCGTCTGTCGTTCGAAGGCTTCAAATGCGAAGCTTCCGCCCGCAAG
>NZ_JBDGIR010000012.1:0-116 GCF_057657315.1 Lysobacter sp. Soil_C_15 | reverse complement strand
CGGGCGGGTAACTTTCTTTTGGCGCCCCAAAAGAAAGTCACGGCACTGTCTAACCTCAAGTGCATCACCCGGTTGAGGCTAGGCGATGGGAACCCACTACAGCCATTTCAGTGCGG
>NZ_JBDGIR010000011.1:0-138919 GCF_057657315.1 Lysobacter sp. Soil_C_15 | reverse complement strand
CCCGTTAACCGACGCGGTCAACTGCGCCGTGCGGCCAAACTCCCCGCAGCGCTTGCGCAGGCCGCTGCCGCGGAGCCCGGACGACCCATGCCGATCCGGCCGAGCTTCGGACGGCGGGGCAGCGCACACTGGAACGGTTCCCGCGACACATGCGATTACGCAATTGGTGCGCCTGGACGACTGCGTGGTACCAATCGCGGCTGCCGGACGTCACTCGCGCAGCTCCTGAGATCTCGCGCAGGCATCCTGTAGATCCGGTCCGGCAACGGACTCAAGCAACCGAAAGGGAAAGCACATGCAAAGACGCCAGTTCATTGGAGTACCGATGGCCGCCGCCGCGGCCGCGACGGCCAGCCTGATTCCGGTCACGGCGACCGGCGCGCCGTTGGCGACGGACGATTACGTCACCTTCGAGGACTATGGCGCCGTGGGCGACGGCGTCGCGGACGACACCGCTGCGATCCAGGCGGCGATCACCGACAACCCCGGCCGCGAAATTTGGGCGACGCGTCGCCACTATCGCCTGACCGCCGCCTTGCGCATCCTGCGCGGCGTGGTCTTGCGGGCCGCCCAGGGCGGCGTGCAGCTATCGATGGATGTCGCCGATCGCGACCACATCGTGATCGGCGACGGCACCGAAACCGGCATGCTGAACAGCCTGAATACCGTGATCGACGGATTCACGTTCGCGCCCGGCGCGAACGCCGGCACCTCGACGACCGGCTCGTGCATTTTTTTCAACTTCTGCGCCTTCTTCGATGTGCGCAACTGCGATTTCTACGCTCGGTCCTATTCGCAGGCGAAACTGTTTCGCGGCATGACGCTGTTCCGGGCGTCCGATGGATTCATCCGGCATTGCCGCCTGCGTTATTTTCGCGAGGACGGCATTCATGCGACCGGTTCGGCGCACAGCGCGAGCCCGAATCCCTATCGCACCGTCGACGTACGCATCGAATCGACGCGGATCTACGCATGCGCCGGCTACCAGGTCTACTTCGGACCGCATACCGGCGGCATGTTCGTGAACGACCTGATCCTGATGCAGGCCGACCAGAATCCGGCGTTCTATATCGATTCCGACCCGGTGACCCAGGACGGGACGAATTTCTTCATCGTCAACGTCAATATCGAAGGCGGCAACAGCGGCAGCCGCGGGATCGTCGTCAACAAGGGACAAGCGGTACAGATCGTCGGCGGCTGGGTCGGTGGAATCATCGGCAACGGTGCTGGAGTGGAGTTGGGAGCAGGCGCGAGCTCTTGCGAAATCAACGGCTTGAAGGCGGACTATTGCGGCTTGATCGTCAATGGACCGGCCAATTCGATCAAGAACTGCGACATCACCGGCGACCTGAACTCGACCGTCAACGGCATCGTGCTCGGGCCGCAAGCGAGCGACACCTTGATCTCGGGCTGTCGTATCCGCCAGTTCACCGGCGCGGCGATTCTGATCCAGAAGCAGGCCGGCGGCCCGGCGCGATGCGCGATCAGCGGTCTGGTGCTGAAGGATTCGCCATCCGGACCCTACATCGCGGGCGCGGACTATCGTGAGGGGCCGTCGATCACCGGCATTCGCAGCGACGCGGCCGGCTACTTGACCGCGGCGGCGCAGGTGCAGTTGAACTATGGCGCGGAGTTCTATCAGATCACCGGCGGCACGCCGATTCAGGATCTGGTGCCGCGCAACCCCGGGCGGCGGGTGACGATCCAGGCTGGCATGAACGGCCTGAGCTTCACCGGCAACGGCGTGCTGCAGCTCAAGGGCGGCGCGGCCAGCGTTTCGGTGCCTGCCTATCGGACCATCGAGTTCGTAACCGATGGCGTGAACTGGTTCGAGTCCGGCGGCAGCCGCTGATACCCGTCCAGGGGCTCCGCACGCCAATGAATCCGCCTGTACCGACTTTGGGCGGATGCGGTCGGCGATACAAGCGCGCTAGACTTGTTCTGGGTCACCTATAGCGATCCGCGCGTCGGTCCACCTGTGCCCGGCGACGCTACGGGATCGTGGCCTCCTCCTCTCCCTGTTCGGGCGAGGGGGGGGCTCCAGAGCAAGGAGAAGCACGATGAAGTTCACAATCACCGGCAAGGTCCGCCGCTAAGTCGGCGCTGGCGGCCGCGGGCGATGCCCGCGCCGCATCCGGCCGATCGATCGCCGCTCGGGGCCGTTCTGGCCCTGGATCGCGCGCGCTCGTCCGCCGCCCCACTCCCGTCTCGATTCGGCGCCCACAGGCGCCGCTCGTCCCGCGTCCGCGCTCGCGCCCTTCCGGCGCGCGCGTCGCGCACGGGAGTCTTTCCGAGTTCCTGAAGGCGTATCGCCATGATGATTTTTCGTTGGTTCGAATCCTTGATCGATCCGTTCCGCCCCGCGCCGGAGGCCATGCCGCCGCGCACGGTCGCGGCGTTCTACTGGCACTTCATCCGCCAGGCCTGGCCGGTGTTCGCGGTACTGACCGTGGTCGGCTTCTTCGTCGCCATCGTCGAGGTGGTGATGTTCGACTACCTCGGCAAGGTGGTCGACCTGGTCAACACCACCCCGGCCGCGGAGCTGTTCGCGCGTCACGGCGGGGAATTGCTATGGATGGCGGCGGTGATGCTGCTGGTGCGGCCGGTCTGTCTGGGCCTGCACGATCTGCTGCTGAACCAGACCGTGCATCCGAGCATGACCAACCTGGTGCGTTGGCAGACCCATCGCTACATGCTCAAACAGAGCATGAGCTTCTTCCAGAACGATTTCGCCGGCCGGGTCGCCAACCGGATCATGCAGACCGGTCCGTCCTTGCGCGAATCGACCACCCAGTCCTTCGACGCGCTGTGGTACGTGGTCGTGTATTCCGGCTCGGCGATTTATCTGTTCGCGCAGGCCGATGCCTGGCTGGCGGCGCCGCTGGTGGCCTGGATCGTGGCCTACATCGGCCTGCTGCGTTACTTCGTGCCGAGGGTGAAGCTGCGTTCCTGGCGCGCTTCGGACGCGCGCTCGAAGCTGATGGGGCGGATCGTCGACGGCTATAGCAACGTCGCCACGCTGAAGCTGTTCGCGCACTCGCGCCGCGAGGAACAGTACGTGGCCGAGGCGATGCTCGAGCAGACCCAGCGTTCGCGCGACATGACCCGCATGACCACGCTGATGGGCGTGAGCATCACCGCGCTCAACGGCTTGCTGATCGTCGGCACCTGCGGCCTGGCGTTGTGGCTGTGGCATCGCGGCGCGATCAGCGTCGGCGCGATCGCGCTGGCGACCGGGCTGGTGATCCGGATCCACAACATGTCGGGCTGGATCATGTGGACGGTGAACGGCATCTTCGAGGACATCGGCACCGTGCAGGACGGCATCGAGACCATCTCGCGGCCGCTGACCGTGGTCGATCGCGAGGACGCTCGGGCCTTGGCGGTGCGCGAGGGCGCGGTGCGCTTCGAGAACGTGCACTTCCACTACGGCAAGAACAGCGGCTTGATCGCCGACCTGGACTTGGCGGTCAGGCCGGGCGAAAAGATCGGCCTGGTCGGGCCGTCGGGCGCGGGCAAATCGACCCTGATGAACATCCTGCTGCGCCTGTACGACCTGGAAGGCGGGCGGATCCTGATCGACGGCCAGGACATCGCCGGCGTGACCCAGGAAAGCCTGCGTTCGCAGATCGGCGTAGTCACCCAGGACACGTCGCTGCTGCACCGTTCGATCCGGGACAACCTGCTGTACGGCCGTCCGGACGCCAGCGAAGAGGAGATGTTCGAGGCGGTGCGGCGGGCGCGGGCGGACGAATTCATTCCGCGCCTGGTCGACGGCGAAGGCCGCGAGGGCTACGAGGCCCTGGTCGGCGAGCGCGGCGTCAAGCTGTCCGGCGGCCAGCGCCAGCGCATCGCGATCGCGCGGGTGCTGTTGAAGAACGCGCCGATCCTGATCCTCGACGAGGCCACTTCCGCGCTGGATTCGGAGGCCGAAGCGGCGATCCAGGACAGCCTGGAGACGCTGATGGAAGGCAAGACGGTGATCGCGATCGCCCACCGCCTGTCGACCATCGCGCGCATGGACCGGCTGGTGGTGATGGACCAGGGGCGCATCATCGAAACCGGCACCCACGAGCAGTTGATCGCGCGCGACGGATTGTATGCGCGGTTGTGGAAGCGTCAGACCGGTGGATTCGTGGCGGTCGAGGCGTAAGCGCGGCGGCTCTCACTCCAGCGCCTCTTCCGCCAGCGGAGGAGGCGCTGGGCCGCTATGCCCAAGGGCAGCAGCGACGCGAGTCGCCACCACGCTGGCGCCGTTCGTCCCGCGGCCGGATAAGGTCCGATCCACGACCACCGCCGCAACAACGGCGACCGCAACGGCGGCCGCCATGCCGGCCGCCGCGCGCACTCGTTCAGAACAGCGAACCGGTCGTGCCGGGCCCTTCGTCCTGGTCCTTGCGCCGTTTGCGCACCCAACCGCCGACGCCGGACGGCTGTTGCCCCGGCGGCGCCGGCTTGGCGGCGGCGGGTGGCAGTTCCCGCGCCTGGCGATGCGCGTTCTCGGCCATCGCCTTGAACTGCCGTTCGCGCTGCAGCCACAGCTCGTCCATGCTCGGATCGGCGACCAGGGCGGCGGCGCCGAGGTCGGCTTCGCTGGCCTCGTCGGGAATGTGCTGGAACGGAATCCGCATCGGCGCGGCGCCCTGCGCCAACGCGTCCTGCATCGCGCCGAAGTACAGGCGGTTGTTGCCGTAGCGCTGGTTGATCTGGTCCAGCACGCGGGTCAGCTCGCGCGGGCGCTGGCGCTCGGGAAACAGCGGTGCGCTGTCGGCGGCGTTGGGCTGCAGGTCGATCAGCGACACCGCGACCGACAGCGGCGGATGGCGCTTGACCGGCCAGCGGCCGCTGGCGGCGGCGCGCAGCAAGGGCTGCAAGGCGCCGGCCATCAACTGCAGCAAGGTCGGCGTGTCGTCGAGCGGGGCGAAGGACAGGTCGCGGCTGTAGCGTTGTTCGCGGCCGACGAAACGCACATGCAGGCTCATGCCGCGCGCCCGGCAGCGTTCCTGGCGCAGGCGCATGGCGGCCTTGGCGAGCAGCTTGAACAACACCGAACGCATGCCCTCGGCGCTGCGCATCTGCGGATCGAGCACATGCGAATGGCCGACCGAACCGACCGCGCTGCGTTGCCGCGACGGCGGTTCGATGCCGCGCAACTGGGCCCAGAAACGCTCGCCCTCGATGCCGCCCCAGATCGCCTTGAGCCGCTCGCGCGGCGCGGCCGTGAGTTGTTCGACGCTTTCGATGCCGGCGGCGTTGAGGCGCTGCAGCATCGACGGACCGACTCCGCACAGGTCGTGCAGGGCCAGGCCGTGCAGCGCCTGCGGCAGATCGCCGAGCTCGATCACGGTCAGGCCGTCGACCTTGTCGAGGTCGGAGGCGGTCTTGGCCAGGAAGGTGTTGGGGGCGATGCCGATCGAGCAGCGGATCGCCGGGGCCAATCCGCGATCGAGCAGGGTCTGCTTGATCTTGTGCGCGATCGCCACGGCGTTGTCGCGTTGGCGCTCGCGGCCGATCAGGCGGCAGGCGACCTCGTCGATGGACAGGGGCTTGCCGTCGATCGGAATGCAGTCCTGGATCGCCGCGATCAGGCGGTGGTGCAGCTCGACGTAGCGCGCCGGGCGCGCCTGGACGATCTGGATGTCGGGGCACAGCCGCAGCGCTTCGTGTACCGGCGTGCCGGTCTTGACCCCATGGATCTTGGCTTCGCGACTGGCGGCGATGCAACAGGTGGTGGCGGCCATCACCGGCACCACGCCGACCGGGCGGCCGCGCAAGGGCTCGTGGTCGAACTGTTCGACCGAGGCGAAATAGGAATTGAAGTCGACGAACAGGCAGCGCAGGGTCATGGCGGCGGGCCACGCATGGGGAATCAGTATGGTCCCGGACGGCAAACCGCGCATCCGCGACCTGGCCCATGCGCAACGCCCGGCCGATACTGCCGGCCGGGCGTCTCAAGCGATGAGATCGTTTTTGGAATCAAACGATTAGGGCACAGCGGCACCCATCAACCAGCGTGGCCGACGGCTTGATAGATCGCCGCCAGCGAGTGGCTCTTGCGCCCGCTGCTGGCCAGCGCCTGGCGCACCGGCTCCGGATCGATGCCGCGTTCGCCGGCCAGGCGCTGGATCAGCGCCGCGGCCTCGACCGGCCGCAGCTCGCGCACCTGGGCGTGGGCGAAACAGCGTCCGGGCCGGACCAGGGCATCGTCCAGGTCGCCGACGTTGGGCAGATTGGTCGAGAAGATGATCTTGCGTCCCTGCGCGCGCACCACGCCATCGGCGATGGCGAGGAATCGGTGCAGATGTTCGTTGCCTTCGGCGCGCGGACGCAGCAGATGATCGGCGTCCTCGACCACGAAGGCATGATCGTCGCCGGTGATGAACTTGACGTAGATCTCGTCGCATTCCAGCGCCTTCTTGTCGCCGGTGTACAAGGCCTGGGCGTTGCCGTCGTTGCGGCGCGAGATCTCGCCGAGAATGGCGCGGATCAACCGGGTCTTGCCGGTGCCGGGCGGGCCTTGCAGCACCAGCACGGTTTCCTTGGCGCGCAGATACCGGTCGACGAAGCCGGCGACGTCGCCGATTTCGGGATAGGCCTCGTCGATCAGCACGTCGTCGGCCAACTCCTCGATGCTGGCGCTCTGCAATTCGCCGCGGCCGGTGAGGAAATGCCAGTCGATCGAGAACATCGGTTCGCGGATGCGCACCGCCTCGATGCGTTGCTGCAGCCCCTGGATCGCCTGTTCTGCGCGCCCGACCGAATCGGCCCAGATGGCGAAATAGAACGAGCAGTAGTCGGCCTTGCGGCTGACGCCGACATCGACGAACACGCCTTCGCCGTCGAGTATCAGGCTGTGTCCGTCGATGCGATGCGCGCGATAGCCCAGGTTGACGGCGAGGTCGTCGAATACGGCGTCGACGCCGGCGCGGGCGGCCAAGCGTAGCGAACGGCGGATCGGGTAGCGGCTGACGCCGCGTTCCAATGCGTCGGCGAACCGGGATTTCAGCAACAGGGACGAGAAGTCCCAGATCTGTTGGCTGAGGTTTGCGGTGTAGCGCTGGTTTTCGGAGTTCATACGGGATGGGCGCTTCGCCCGGGCAGGAGCCGCGGCATCCATTGCCGCGGCATGGGCGCGGGCCGGCATGGTCCGCGCGGTAAAACAGTGGCGCCGGTTACAACACCAGCGGCGGCTCGCCGCCGACGATGACGATGTCGGCCGGACGGCGCGCGAACAGGCCAACGCTGACCACGCCGGGGATCTGGTTGATCGCCGATTCCAGCGCCACCGGATCGGTGATCGCCAGGCCGTGGATGTCGAGGATGACGTTGCCGTTGTCGGTGACCACGCCGTTGCCGGCGGCGTCCTGGCGCCACACCGGCTGGCCGCGGGTCATCGCCAGGATCTCGCGGGCGACCAGGCTGCGCGCCATCGGCACCACTTCCACCGGCAGCGGGAAGCGGCCGAGCACGTCGACGCGCTTGGCTGGGTCGACGATGCAGACGAATTTGGCGCTGGCTTCGGCGATGATTTTTTCGCGGGTCAGCGCGGCGCCGCCGCCCTTGATCAGGCGCTTGTGCGGATCGCACTCGTCGGCGCCGTCGACGTACAGCGACAGCGGGCCGGTGGCGTTGAGGTCCAGCACTTCGATGCCCAGCGCCTGCAGCCGCGCGGTGCTCTGCTCCGAACTCGACACTGCGCCCTGGATGCGCTCCTTGATCCGGCCCAGGGCCTCGATGAAGTAGGCCACCGTGGACCCGGTGCCGACACCGACGATCATGCCGTCTTCGATGTAGTCGATGGCTTTTTCGCCGGCCAGGCGTTTGGCTTCAGTCATGGCTTATAGGTTCGTGGTTTGCTGTTCGGGGACTCGGGACTCGGGACTCGGGACTCGGGACTCGGGATTCGGGATTCGGGATTCGAGGCGGGGAGGGGCCGGGCGCGCTTGGCGCAGATGATGGTGGATGAGTTGCATGCCTGCCGCTGTCGATGAACGCTTTGCGAGTCCCGAGTCCCGAGTCCCGAGTCCCGAGTCCCGCCCATCACTCCATCGCCAGCAACAGCTTCCACTGCGCCGCCGTGACCGGCAGCACCGAGAGGCGGTTGCCGCGGCGGGTGAGGGCGAAGTCCTCGCCGAGGTCGTCGGCGCGGGCCTTGATCTCGTCCAGGGAGATGGTGCGCTTGAGCTTGCGCTCGAAGGCGACGTCGACCAGCAGCCAGCGCGGGTCTTCGCGCGAGCTCTTGGCATCGTAGTAGTCGGACTTGGGGTCGAACTGGGTCGGGTCCGGATAGGCTTCGGCGGCGATCGTGGCCAGGCCGACGATGCCGGGCACCGCGGTGTTGGAGTGGTAGAACAGCACCCCGTCGCCGAGCTTCATGCCGTCGCGCATGAAATTGCGCGCCTGGTAATTGCGCACGCCGTTCCAGGGTTCGACGCCGACGCGTTGCAGGTCGTCGATCGAGAAGGTGTCCGGTTCGGACTTCATCAGCCAGTAGCGGCGGCGTGCGGTCATGCGGAACTCGGTCAGGCGAACAGGGGGGAGCGGTGGTCGTGGGTGGCGCTCTCGGTGCAGACCGCATCGAGGGCGACGTCCCAGTCGGCGGCGTCGAGCGCGTCGACGCGCTGCAGTTCGAAGGCGGCGCCTACCAGCCACGGCGGCGCCGGGCCGCGTTGGCGGAAGGCGAAGCTGCGATCGTACCAGCCGGCGCCCATGCCGAGCCGGTGGCCGCGGCGGTCGAAGCCGACCAGCGGCACGACCACCAGGCTCATCTGCTCGGGCTCGAGCAGCGAGGTCGCGGCCAGGTCCGGCTCGGGAATGCCGTAGCGATTCGGGCTGAGCGGGTCGCCCGGGCGCCAGGGCGCGAAGCGCAGGCGCAGGTCGTCGTGCAGCACCGGCAGGCAGTACACGCAGTCCGGCGGCAGGCCCAACTGCCAGGCGTGCAGGGCGATTTCGCCGTCCATCGCCCAATAGCCGGCGACATAGCCCGAGCGCGGCGCGAACGGCAGCGCCAGCAGGCGCCCGGCCATGGCTTGCGCGCCGGCGATGCGGGCGGGGGCGGCGAGATTGCGCCGTTGCGCGCGCAGATCGCGCCGCAGCGTCGTACGGTCGGCCGTCATTCGGCGCTCGGTCCTGGTTGGGCGCGGCGCACGGGCCACAGAGAAACGGGCGCGAAATCACGCTGGGTGACGTCGCGCCCGTTCCGGGAAAAGTAGTCCTCCGCCAATGACGATGCGTGCGAAACGACCTTGAACCCGGGGTTCAAGTGGGGACGCTTGGCGGCCTTCGGGCTTCCCGCTGCTAGGCGGACTTGCACTCCGGGCCTCCGTTGCGCCCCCGTGGTCGTCATTAAGGGACAAGGCGAATGTTTGCGCACGCCGTCGCGCACAGCAGAGGACGTGCGCGCAGTATAGCGCGCATGCTGCGCCGATGCCGCCCCCGCTCGTCGGCGACGCTGCGTTGCGGTTCATGTGCTTGATGCGCGCGCACGCGCGGATGAACGGGACGCGGCGCAACGCCGCGGCGGGGAATCAGCGGATCGCGGCGTCGAACAGGCTGTCGAGCTTGCGGTGCAGCTCGTCGAGGGTGCGCGAGAGCTCGCGATCGCGCTGATCGCCTTCGCCGCGCAACTGTTGCAGTTCGTGGGCGAAATTCAGCGCCGCCAGCACCGCGACCCGGTCCAGCGCGGCCATCCGGTTGCTGCCGCGGATCTCGCGCATCTTGCTGTCGAGCATGCGCGCGGCGGCGAGCAGTTGCTCGCGTTCGGCGGGTTCGCAGCCGACGGTGTACTCGCGATCGAGCAGGCGGATGCTGACGGCTTCGCTGGTCGTGCTCATCGGTGCATTCAGGTGTGCTGTTCGAGCGATTTGAGGCGCGCGATCATCGCCTCGACGCGGGTCCGGGCCTGCTCGTTCTTGGCCAGCAGGGCCGAACGTTCGCCGACCAGTTGCTCCTGCTGCTGGCGCAGGCTGCGGTTCTCCTCGCTGAGCCGGCGCACGCGGTCGCCGAGCTCGTCGACGCGGGCGACCAGCGACTGCAGTTCGGCGATCAGTTCGGCGCGGTCCATCCCAGCACGATGGCAGGCCGGGGCGGGGGCGGTCAAGGCGGATGCGACGTTCGGTAGGCCCGGAGTCGGGATTCGGGACTGGGGACTCGGGACTCGCGGTCGCCTCGGCTGGGCGGATCGGGGGTCAGCGTTGGGAATCTCCGGGTGGCCGTGTTCGTGGCGCCAAGTGCGGGGCGGTTGGGACTCTCGCGGTTCCTACGGAGGGAAGCCGGTTCCGCGCACCATTCCGAGCCCCGAGCCCCGAGCCCCGAGCCCCGGCTACCGCGCCGCCCGCACGCTCTGCGGCGGCTGCCACTGCTGGATGAAGGCCAGGCAGTCGTCGGCTTCCAGCGGGCGCGCCAGCCAGTAGCCCTGGATCTCGTCGCAGCCGTGGTTGCGCAGGAACTCCATCTGCTCTTCCAGCTCCACGCCCTCGGCGACCACGTTCAGGCCCAGCGAGTGGGCCATGGTGATGACCGTACTGGTGATCGCCTCGTCGTCGGGGTCGCGGGTCAGGTCGCCGATGAACTCCTTGTCGATCTTCAGCGTGTTGATCGGCAGGCGCTTGAGGTAGGCGAGCGAGGAATAGCCGGTGCCGAAGTCGTCCACCGCCAGGGCCACGCCGAGTTCGCGCAGCGCCTGCATGATGTTGGAGGTGTGCGCGGCGTTGGCCATGACCACGGTTTCGGTCAGTTCCAGTTCCAGCCGCCACGGCGGGATGCCGCTTTCGCTGAGCGCGCGCGCCACCATCTTCGGCAGGTCGCCGCGCAGCAGTTGGATCGCCGAGACGTTGACCGACACCGACAGCTGGTCCAGCCCGTGCAGGCGCCATTGGCGCAGGCGGCTGCAGGCCTCGCGCATCGCCCATTCGCCGATCTCCAGGATCAGCCCGCTTTCTTCGGCCAGCGGAATGAACTGGGTCGGCGGGATATTGCCGTACTCGGCGCTGTTCCAGCGCAGCAGCGCTTCCACGCCGGTGATGCGCGCCTCCGGCAGCGACAGCCGCGGCTGGAACACCAGGCGCAGCTCGTTGCGGTCCAGCACCTTGCGCAGCGCCGCCGAAATGGTCGCGCGCTGGCGGATCTCGATGTCCATCGCCTCGGTGTAGCGCATGAAGGTGCGCCGGCCGGCGGCCTTGGCCTGGTACATCGCGGTGTCGGCGTGCTTGAGCAGGTCGGTCGGCACCTGGGCGTGGTCGGGGTAGAGGCTGATGCCGATCGACGGCGAGATCGCCACGTCGTGGCGCTCGTCGAAGTCCAGCGGCGCCTCGAAGGCCTTGATCAGGCGGCGCGCGACCTCTTCGGCCTGTTCCGGCGTCTCCAGGTTTTCCAGCACCACGGTGAACTCGTCGCCGCCGAGCCGGGCGACGGTGTGTTCGGCGCCGACGGTCTCCTGCAGCCGCACCGCCGCGGCGCGCAGGATGCGGTCGCCGGCAGCGTGGCCGAGCGAGTCGTTGATGTCCTTGAACCGGTCCAGGTCGAGGAACAGCAGGGCGATGCGGTGACCGTGCCGGCGCGCGCGCACGATCGCCCGCGACAGCCGTTCCGACAGCAGGGTGCGGTTGGGCAGGCTGGTCAGGGTGTCGTAGTTGGCCAGGTAGCGCAGCTCCTGCTCGGCGCGCTTCTGGTCGGTGATGTCGGTCAGCACCGCGACGTAGTGGCCGCGCTGGCCGCTGCTGTCGAGCACGATCGAGGCCTGCAGCCAGCACAGGAATTCGTTCCCGTCCTTGCGCTGCTGCCAGATCTCGCCCGACCAGCGGCCGCTGCGCTGCAGTTCGTCGCGCATGTCGCTGTAGAACTCCGGGTCGTGCTGCCGGCTGTCGAGCAGGCCGGTGGTCTGGCCGATGACTTCGTGCTCGGGATAGCCGGTCATGCGCGAGAACGCCGGATTGATCGAGACGAACACGAAGTCGCGGTCGAACACCGCCACCGCTTCGGCCATCGAACGCAGCACTTCGCTGGAGATGCGCCGTTCGCGTTCGGCGCTGCGCACCGCGGTGACGTCGCGGCCGGTCCCGGCCACGCGCACCGGCTGGCCTTCGGCGTCGCGTTCGACCACCCGGCCGCGGGCGCGGATCCAGCCCCAGTCGCCCTTGGGGGTGCGCATGCGGTGCTCGGACAGGAACAGCGCGGCGTCGCCGTCCAGGTGCTTGCGCAGCAGCTCGGTCACCCGCGGCAGGTCGTCGGGATGGATCTCGTGATCGTTGGCGACGTCGGCCTGCACGCCGATTTCGGGCGAGGCGGCGTTCTGGTCGTCGACCCGCATCCGGTGCAGTTCGCGCCGCTTGAGGTCGTAGTCCCAGAACTGTTCGCCGGACGCCCACAGCGCCAGCTTCAGGCGCTCCTCGCGCTCGCGGATCTGGGCGAAGTAGCCGCGTTCGCGCTGGCGCGCGCGGTGCCAGCGCCAGCCGAAGCTGAGCAGCATCGCCAAAGCCGCCAGCGCGGCCGCGGTGATCGCCAGCGGGTGCCGCCACAGCGGCGGGTCGACGCTGACCGGAATGTGCAGTTCCTGGGTGTTCCAGACCCCGTCGCGGTTGGTCGACTGGGCGCGGAACAGGTAGCGGCCGGGCGGCAGACGGGTGTAGGTGATGTCCTGGCGCGGGCCGTTGTCGACCCAGTCGCGGTCGAAGCCTTCCATGCGGTAGCGATAGCGCATGCCGCTGTTGGGGCCGTAGTCGAGCGCGCCGATGCGCAGGCGCAGGATGCCGGCGCCGTCGGGAATTTCCAGTTGGGTCGACTGCCACAGCACGCTGGCGCCGGCGCTGGTGTCCGAACCGATCCAGGCGCCGAGCAGGCGCACCGGCGGGGTGTAGCGCGAATCGGCGATGCGGGTCGGGTCGAACAGGTTCAGGCCGCGCACGCCGCCGAAGGCGAGCCGGCCGTCGTTGAGGCCGGCGACCGCGCCGGCGTTGAATTCCAGGTCCTGCAGGCCGTCGGCCAGGCCGTAGCGGCGCACCAGCGAGGCGCCGCTGTCGAAGCGCAGGATGCCGGCGTCGGTGCCCAGCCACAGCCGTCCGGCGGGGCGCTCGGCGATCGAGAACACCACCGGCACCGGGTGCTCGCCGAGCACCTGGGCCAGCGGGTGTTCGAAACGGATCCGGCCGTCGGCGCTTTCGACCGCCCGGCTCAGGCCGGCCTGGGTGCCGACCCAAATCGCGCCGTCGGCGGATTGGTGCAGGGCGCGGACGAAGTTGCCGGGCAGGCTGTCGGCTTCGTCGATGGCGTGGCGGTAGTGGCGCAGATAGCCGGTGGCCGGGTCGAGCAGGTCCAGGCCGTCGCCGGTGCCGAGCCAGATCCGGCCGCGGCGGTCTTCCAGCACCGCATTGACGCGAGGGTGGCTGAGCGCCTTGGGGTCGCCCTCGCGATAGGCGTAGCGGACCACCGCGCCGGTTTGCGGCAGATAGCGCAGCGCGCCCTGGTCGTCGCTGCCGAGCCAGACGCTGCCGTCGCGGCCGAAACCGATCGCGCGCAGGGCGATCTCGCCCTGGCCGCCCAGGTCGATGCGCTCGACCCGGCGGCTGACCGGATCCAACCGCAGCAGGCCGCGGCCGGTCGCCAGCCACAGTTTTTCGACCGCGGTCACCGGCGCGTTGGCCGGGCGCGGCTCGCGCGCGATCGCGGCGATCCGGCGCGCCGCCGGGTCGGCCGGCAACAGCGCGGTCATGTCCTCGAAGCGGTCGTGGCTCAGGTCGTAGCGGCGCAACTGGTGGCTGTCGGTGGCGATCCACAGCGCCCCGGTCTCGTCCTGGGCCAGGCCGCGGATGCTGGCGTCGGAGGCGGCGCCGCCGTCGTGGTCGTTCAGGTCGAGCACGTAGCTGAAGCGGGTGCCGCGCGGGTCGGCGACGGCGACGCCGCGGTACTGGCCGCCGGCCCAGAGCAGGCCGCCATGATCGATCATCAGCGCATCGACCGTGTCCTCGGGCAGGGTCGCGTCGATGCCGCGTTCGGCGTGCACGCGCTGGGTCTGGCCGCTGTCGGGGTCGTGCCGGTACAGGCCGTTGCCGTAGCCGGAGATCCAGATCCGCTGGTCCGGCGCCTCGACCAGGGCGCGCGCATCGCGCAGCGTGGCCAGGGCTTCGTCCTCGACTTTCACCAGGATGCCGGTGCGGCCGTCGAGCCGGTACAGGCCGTCGACGGCACCGGCCCAGAGCCGGCCGCGGCGGTCGATCAGCAGGCTGCGCAGCGGCTTGCCGGCGCCGATCCGCTCGACCTTGCCGTTGGCCAGGATACGGTGCAGGCCGGCGGCGCTGGCGAACCAGGCGCTGCCGTCGCGGGCCACGGCCAGCGACTGCCACGGCGATTGCCGGGCCAGGTCGCCGGGCAGGGCCAGGATCAGCTCGCGCGCGCCGCTGCGCGGGTCCATCCGCTCCAGGCCGGCGAGGGTGCCGATCAGCAGCGAATCGCGCCACGGCAGCAGCGAGACCACCTGGCGCCCGGCCTGCGAGTCCGGCGGTTCATAGCGATGAATGCTGCCGCTGGCCAGATCGAGCCGGGCCAGGTATTCGGAATGGGTGCCGATCCACATCGCCCGCTGCCCGTCCAGGGCCAATGCGGTGACATAGCTGTCGGGCAGGCTGGCCGGGTCGCGCGGGTCGTGGCGATAGGCGACGTAGCGCTGGCCGTCGTAGCGGTGCAGGCCGCCCTGGGTGCCGACCCAGACGAAGCCGTGCACGTCCTGGGCGAAGGCGGTGACCGAGTTCTGGCTCAGGCCCAGGTCGCTGCCCAGGCGCGAGAAATAGAAATCGCGGGTGACCGCCGCTGCAGGCTGCGGCGACGCCGCCGTGCAAAGCAGCAGGGCGGACAAGGCGGCGGTCAGCAGGGCGGCGGGGAAAGAGGAACGCACGGACACCGTCGCGTGAGACGCAAGAGCCGCAGTGTAGGCAGTCGCCGATGGCGGCAACAAGCGTTGCGGCCCGGTTTCGCGCCCGATCGCACGCTCGGGGCCGCAGCGGTGCGAGGGCGGGGTTTTGCCCATCCTGGCGCGGATCGGCCGGATGCGGGGCGTCCGCCGTCTGCGGCGCGCGCGCGGACGCGACCGCGCGCCGCTTCCGCCCCGCGTTGTTAAACTGCCGGCGACTCCCCCGACCTGAAGCCCGTGGCCGCGACCGAACTGCCCCCGTTGTCCGAAGTCGATGCCGAGAGCCGCCGTCTCTCGCTCGCCGCCTCCGCCTCCGAATTGCACGGCGCCCTGTGCGGCTGGCTGGCCGGCGGCGGCGCGTCGGTGCGCGAATGGCCGGCGAAAGTGCTGGCCGACGAGGCCGTGGCCACGCCGGAAGAGCGCGGCCCGCTCGACCGCTTGCGCCTGGCCAGCGCCGCCCAGCTCGGCGACCGCAGCTTCGGTTTCGACCTGTTGCTGCCCGACGCCGACGCCTCGCTGTCCGAGCGCAGCGGCGCGCTGTTCGACTGGTGCCGCGGCTTCCTCGGCGGCTTCGGCCTGTCGGCCGGCGCAGCGCCGACCCTGTCGGAGGAAAGCCGCGAGGCCCTGGGCGACCTGGCCCGGTTGGCCGCCGCCGCGCCGCAGGACGACGGCGACGAAGAGGACGAGGAGGCGCTGACCGAGATCGAGGAATTCGTCCGCATCGTCGCCCTGCTGCTGCACGGCGACGTGGCGATGGCGGCCCAGCACCGGCAGCGGCTGAACTGACATGCACACCGCGTTGACCATGCCGGGCAAGGCCTACGCGCGGCGGCGCAAGCAGCTGATGGAACTGACCGGCGACGACGCGATCGTGATCGTGCCCTCGGCGGTCGAGCGCATCCGCAGCCGCGACACCCACTACCCGTTCCGGCAGGACTCCGACCTCAGCTATCTGACCGGCTTTCCCGAGCCGGACGCGGTGCTGGTGCTGGTGCCGGGCCGGCGCCACGGCGAGACCCTGCTGTTCTGCCGCGAGCGCGACGCCGAGCGCGAGGCCTGGGACGGACCGCGCTACGGGCCGGAAGGCGCGGTCGAGGCGTTCGGCCTGGACGATGCCTACCCGATCGCCGATATCGACGACATCCTGCCGGGCCTGCTCGAAGGCCGCTCGCGGGTCTACTACCACTTCGGTCGCGACGTCGAATTCGATCTCAAGCTGATCGGCTGGCTCAACCGGGTCCGGGCGATGGTGCGCCAGGGCGCGCAGCCGCCGCACGAGTTCCTTGAGCTCGGCCACGTGCTCGACGAGCTGCGTCTGTTCAAGGACCGCGACGAGCTGCGCTTCATGCAGCGCGCCGCCGACATCAGCGTGCTCGCCCACGAGGCGGCGATGGCCGCGGCGCGGCCGGGCATGCACGAGTACGAGTTGCAGGCCGAGATCGAGGCGGTGTTCCGCCGTCACGACGCCGAGTCGGCCTACGGCAGCATCGTCGGCGCCGGCCACAACGCCTGCGTGCTGCACTATCGCGCCAACAGCGCGCCGATCCGCGACGGCGACCTGGTCCTGATCGACGCCGGCGCCGAGTACCGCGGTTACGCCGCCGACATCACCCGCACCTTCCCGGTCAACGGCCGTTTCAGCCCGGAGCAGCGCGCGCTGCACGACCTGGTCGGCGCGGCGCAGGCCGCGGCGCTGGCCCAGGCGCGGCCCGGCGTGGCCTACGAGGCCGGCCATCTGGCCGCGGTCGAAACCCTGACCGAGGGCCTGCTGCGGCTGGGCCTGCTCAAGGGCAAGCTGGAAAAGAACCTGGCCGAGGGCCATTACAAGCGCTTCTACCGGCACAAGACCGGTCACTGGCTGGGCCTGGACGTGCACGACGTCGGCGAGTACCGCATCGACGGCGAATCGCGGCTGCTCGAGCCGGGCATGGTGTTCACCATCGAACCGGGCCTGTATGTCGGCGCCGACGACACCACGGTGGAGCCTAGGTGGCGCGGCATCGGCATCCGCACCGAGGACGACGTGCTGGTGACCAAGGCCGGCCACGAGGTGCTGACCGACCGCCTGGCGCGCAGCGCCGACGAGATCGAGGCCTTGATGGCGCGCCGGCGCGCGGCTTGAGCCGGGCTGGGCTGGGCGGCGAGAGCGCAGCGAGGCTAGGCGAGGGCTGAGCAAGAGCAAAGCAAGAGCAAAGCAAGAGCAAATCCCCCCTGGCCCCGCTTTTGCAAAGGGGGAACAACAAGGGGCTGGCAGCAGGGCGGCGTGTGCGCTTCGGGGTAGGAGCGGCGCAAGCCGCGACCGCGCGGCCACGGTTTTGCGGTGCCGGCGACGGCCACCCGCGCTTTTTGTAGGAGCGGCGTGAGCCGCGACAGCCGAAGCGGTGAATGCCACGCAACGGTCCGAAGCGGCCAGGGCGGCAAAACCGCCCTGCGCCCCTCCGGACTCGGCGATCGCACCCGGCTGCGCCGCTTCGCCTGTCGCCGCTGATGTGATTGGCGGAAATCCCGTCGTGCCCCGCGCCTGTACGCCGATGGCGCCGGCCGACTACGGCGACGGCGGCCCCATGCGCTGCATGATCAGCTCGACGAAGCGGCTGAGCTTGGGCAACGGCTGGCGGTCGCGCGGGTACAGCAGGTGCACCGGCCGCGGCGGCGGCAGCTGGTCCTCGAGCAGGCGCACCAGGCGGCCGCTGGCGAGGTCGTCGGCGAGCAGGACTTCCGGTTGCAGGACGATGCCGCAGCCGGCCACCGCGGCGCGGCGCAGGGCTTCGCCGTGGTTGGTGGCGAAATTGCCGCTCAGCCGCAGCGGCTCGGGGCTCAGCGCTTCGAAACGCCAGCCGGCGTTGCGGTGCCACAGCAGGTGATGCAGGCAATTGTGCTCGGCCAGTTGCGCCGGCTCGGTCGGCGTGCCGTGCCGGCGCAGGTAGTCGGGCGAAGCGCAGACGATCATCCGGTAGGGCCGCAGCGGGCGCGCGGTCAGATGATCGGAATCGGCCAGCGGGCCGATCCGGATCGCCACGTCGAAAGCCTCGGCGATCAGGTCGGACAGCCGGTCGGCCAGCACCAGTTCGACCGAGACCTCGGGATAGCGCTGCAGGTATTCGGCGACCACTGCGGCGACCGCGCTGCCGCCCAGGGTCAGCGGCGCGGTGACCCGCAAGCGGCCGCTGGGGCGGGCGTCGTCGCGCAGCCGCTCGGCCACCGCTTCGGCCTGCCGGACCTGATCGAGAATGCGCCGGCAATCGTCGAGGAATGCCGCGCCGACTTCGGTCAGGCGCTGCTTGCGCGTATCGCGCTGGAGCAGGCGCGCGCCGAGGTGCTGCTCGAGCTGGCGGATGTGCTTGCCGACCATCACCGCCGACAGGTCTTCGGCCTCGGCCGCGGCGGCGAAGCTGCCGGTGTCGGCGACGGCGACGAACACGGCCATGCTGCGCAGCTTGTCCATGGGCTAACCGCTGGTTAGGGGTGCGCGAAATCCTAGCGCATTCACCGTCGCCGGCCCGACGCGCAGACTGGCCGCCTGTTCCCTCACTTGGACTCGCCCTCATGAAGATCCTCCTCGTCGGCGCCAGCGGCACCCTCGGCCGCGCCATCGCGCAATGGCTCGCGCCGCGCCACCAGATCCTCGCCGCCGGCCGCAGCAGCGCCGACTACCCGGTCGACATCACCGACGACGCCAGCGTCGAAGCGCTGTTCGCGCGCACCGGAAAGCTCGATGCGATCGTCTCGGCCGCCGGCGTGCTGCACTTCGGCCCGTTGCCGGAGATGCGCCCGGAGCAGTTCGCGATCGGCCTCAACGACAAGCTGCTCGGCCAGGTGCGCCTGGCCTTGCTCGGCCAGCACCACCTCAACGACGGCGGCTCGATCACCCTGACCAGCGGCATCGTCGCGCAGGAGCCGATCCGCGCCGGCGCCAACGCCAGCGCGGTCAACCGCGCCCTGGAAGGCTTCGCCCAGGGTGCGGCCTGCGAACTGCCGCGCGGGCTGCGCATCAACGTCGTCAGCCCGACCCTGTTGACCGAGTCGCTGGAAGCGTACGGGGATTATTTCCCGGGATTCGGCACGGTGACCGCCGCGCAGGCGGCGCTGGCTTATCAGCGCAGCGTCGAAGGCGTGCAGAGCGGACGGGTGTACAAGGTCTGGTGAGCCGCGGGTCGCGCCAGCGCCATCGCATCCCTGTAGGAGCGGCGTCCCACAGGGATTTCCTTCGGTCACAAGCGGCGATCGCGGGACGCGCAGAGACCGCCATCCCGCCCCTTCGTCGCGTCTTTGTACTGCGCTCTTGTAGGAGCGGCGTGAGCCGCGACCAAGGGACGCGCAGACAATCCAACGCCGATGTCATCGATCGAAGCCCGAAACCATCGCAAAGGGTAGGAGCGGCGCCCCACAGGGATTTCCTTTGGTCACAAGCCGCGACCGCGTTCTTGCGGTCTCGCGCCGTCTGTCGTTCGACGGCTTCTAAAGCTTCAAAGCTCTAAAGCTCCAAAGCAAAGCTTCCGTCCGCAAGCGGCCGGGTCACTTTCTTTGTCCAAGGCGACAAAGTCCACGGGATTCCTTCGGTCAAAAGTAACCAAAGAAAACGCCATTTCTGTTTCGAATCAAAAGCCACTATGGGACGCAGCTTGCGCGGGGCTGCTCCGCACAGGCCATCCCTGGCGTGGCTGCGCACGGCCCGCATCCCTGCGGGCCGCCCTTCGGGGCTTCAGGGCGTTCTCGCGAGGCCGAAGTGGCGCCAAGCTCGTTACGGCAACCGCAACCGCAACCGCAACCGCAACCGCAACCGCAACGGCAGCAACGGCAACGGCAGCAACGGCAACGGCAGCAACGGCAGCAACGGCAACGTTCTGGAGGCGGCGACTCGCGCCTTCGTGCTACGGCTGGCGGCGCTCAGTCCACCGCAGCGAATTCTTCGCGGGTCAGGTTGACCGGCGCGGCTTCGGTGCAGACCACGTCGTCTTCGATGCGTATGCCGCCGTACGGGCGCAGTTGCTCGATCCGCTTCCAGTCGACGTCGCCGGCGTGTTCGCCCTGCTCGAGGCCCTGCAGCAGCAGGTCGACGAAGTACAGGCCCGGCTCGATCGTCACCGCCATGCCCGGCTCGAGCACGCGGGTCAGGCGCAGGTAGGGATGCCCGGCCGGCTTGTCGATCCGGCCGCCGCGGTCGGAGGCGGCGAAGCCGGCCACTTCGTGCACCTGCAGGCCGATGCCGTGGCCGATGCCGTGCGGGAAGAACACCGCGCTGACGCCGTTGGCCACCGCCGCCTCGGGCGTGGTCTTGAGCACGCCGAAGTCCTTGAGGATGCCGGCCAGGGCCAGATGCGCGTCCAGGTGCAGTTGCTTGTAGTCGAAGCCGGCGCGGACCTGGTCGCACATGCGCCGTTGCGCGCCGTCGACCGCGTCGATCAGGGCCTGGAACTCGCCGTCGCGATCGGCCGCGTAGGTACGGGTGATGTCGCAGGCGTAGCCGACATGGCTGGCGCCGGCATCGATCAGGAAGCTGCGCGATTGCGCCGGCGCCTCGCGGTCGAGTTCCATGTAGTGCAGCACCGCGCCGTTCTGGTTCAAGGCGACGATGTTGCCGTACGGCAGTTCGTTGGCGTCCTGGCGCGCGGCGGCGCAGTAGGCCAGGTGGATGTCGAACTCGCTGGCGCCGGCGCGGAACGCCGCTTCGGCGGCGCGATGCGCACGCACGCCCTTGCGGGTGGCCTCGCGCATCATCGCCACTTCGTAGGGCGTCTTGAACGCGCGGTGATATTCCAGGTAGTCGATCACCGGCTGCGGGTTGTTCGGCACGAACGCCCCCAGCGCGCTGAGCGGCTCGCCGAGGATCGCGCAACGCGCGGCGTCGGCGGGCAGGTGCGCCAGCGCCTGCTGCGGTTCGCGGATCACGATCACATCGAAGTGATCGACCCACCAGCCGCTCGGCGCCTGCGGCACCACGTGCCAGTAGTCGAACGGCTGCAGGTAGACCAGCTTCGGCCGTGCGCCCGGGGTGAACACCAGCCAGCTGCCGGGATTGCGCACCAGCGGCACCCAGGCCTTGAACTGCGGATTGACCGCGTACGGATAGTCGCGATCGTCGAACACCTGGTAGTGCAGGGTGCCGCTGGGCACGACCAGATGATCGAAGCCGCCGCGCGCCAGCGCGGTTTCGGCGCGGCGTTGCAGTTCGGCGACGTGCGAGGCGTACAGGACGGACGGGTCGGCGGAGCGGTCGGAGGCGGTCATGCGGGCGCGGCCTGGCGGGGACGGGGGCTATTTTGCGCCCTCGCGGCCGCAAGTGCCGGAGGGAGCCGGCGGACAGGAGTGGGGAGGCCGCAAAGCGGTGGCGCCGGTTTGCCGAGTCTGTCCGTCGGCCTTGCGCGTAGTTCGGGCTCGTGACGGACCCTGTATCTCCTACCCGCTACCTCCGATGCGCCGACGCCCGCTTTACTCGAAGCTGCCGCCCGGCGAATCCAGCCAGCGCCGCAGATGGGCCATGCCGTTCTCCGGCATGCAGATGAAGCGGAAGCCGGCCCAGGTCTGGCCGGGCATGCTGGCGCGGTCCTGCCACAACAGGTGCGCGCCGACTTCGATCGGCGGCTGCTGCGGCGCGTCGAGCAGGTCGAAACGCAGCTGGTACAGCGCGTCCTCGGTCAACGGCGCGCTGGCGATCAGCATCATGCCGCTCTCGGACAGATTGCCCAGGTGGCCGATCACGGTGTCGGTCATGGTGTCGACCACCTGCACGGTGTCGGCGATGCGGCGCCGGCGGGCGCGGCGGAAAGGATCGTTCATGCGCCGCCTCCGGCATCGTGGGTCTTGGCGCCGAATCCGCGCAGCAGATCCAGGGCCGCGTGCCAGGCCCGATCGACCAGGCTGCTGCGCTCGGCGGCGACGACCCGGGCCTGGTCGCGCGCCATCATCCGCGCCAGGCTGTCCAGCGATTGCTCGCCGACGCGCTGGCCGCGCTGATTCACGAACAGGGCGTTATCGGTGACGGTGCTGAACCACGACAGCCGCCGCCGAACCACGTCGCCCTGCTGGTTCTGCACGAACTCGAACCAGCTGCCGAACGGCAGGGTTCGGATCCGCTCCCAGCAGCGCTGCTCGTCTTCGTTGCGCGCCGGCAGGTTGCCGCGCGTCGGTCCAGCGTCTTCGCCGAGCCGGCCGCGCGCGCGCAGTTTCATCGCCAGCTCGGTGCGCGAGGCGGCGTCGTCGCCGGGCGCGGCGCCGAGACTGAGCTGGTGGGCGATCGCGCGCCCGTCCTCGGCGTGGTAGCCGACCAGGCCCAGCGCGTGCTCGATGTCCGCTTCCAGCCCCGCCGGCGCCGGCGGGCCGGCTTCGCCGTTGTTGGCGGCGACGATCTGCCCGGTGATCTCGATCTGGCGGCGCCAGGCCTCGGAATCTTCGCCGTGGCGCAGCCAGGTCAGGGTCAGCACGTCGGCCCAGGCCTGGCTGAGCAGGCTCTGGACGAAGCGCGGCAGGCGCTGGCCGGCGCAGTGGCTTTCGATGGTCTCGTTGGCGCGGCGTTTGGCCAGTTCGAGCTTTTCCTTGCCGCGCGCGGCCTCGACATGGCGCCGCTCGGTGACCTCGGCCTTGCGGTTGAGCGCCTGCAGTTGCTCCTGCAGGCGCTGGTTGGCGTAGTCGAAAGCGGCCTGGCCGTCGCTCAGGTGAGTGGCGACGTGGTCGACCGCGCGGTGCAGCGGTTCGAGCAACTGCGGGTCGACCTCGTCGTTCGGCGTCCAGCGCGCGCCGGCCTCGGCGACGGTGTTGAGCAGTTGCAGGGCCGGATTGCTTTGTTGGCCGAGCAACGAATGGTCGCGCAGCGCGGCATGCAGCAGCGGCGCCTGCAGTCGGTTGAGCAGGGCGGAAATATTCGAATCGCCGCGCAGGCGTTGTTCGATTTCGCCGTAGAGCAGGTCGATCAGTTCGAACACGTCGCCGTCGTCGCGCGACAGCGAGGTGCCGGCCTGGGCGCGGCCGAGCAGGGCCTGGCGCAGCTCGGAGATCTTGCGCAAGGACTGCTCGCCGCGCGGCAGTTCGCGATCGGCCCGGGTCAGCGCGTCGAGCACTTCGCCGGTATCCATCGCGATCGCGGTCGGCGGCTGGCCCGGAATGCGCGGGCGCAGCCGGTCGACCAGGCCGCGGCGCTCGTCGAGCCAGCGTTGCAGGGTGGCGAATTCGTCGCCGGCGCGTTCGGCTGCGGCCGGCGCCTCGCTGCGCTGACCGAGCCAGGCGGTGTGCGGGCGCGGCTGGGCGGCGGCCGGCGCGGCTTCGGCCGGCTGGGCGCGCGGTTTGTCGGCGGCCTGATCGGCCGCGGCGGGAGCGGCGGGAGCGGCGGCGGGACGTTCGCGGGTGGTGCGCAGGGGCACGAACGACAGGCCGGGCAATACGTTCTCGCGCGCCAGCAGGGCGTTCATCTGTTCGACCAGATGGGCGTAGCCCGGCATCAGCTGTTGGTCGAACACCCGGTACAGGTCCAGGCGCGAATCCAGCCCGATCTGCAGCGGCTGGCAGGCCTCGGCGAAGATCCGGCCCAGCCGGTGCGGACCGACCGGCAGGCGTTCGGCGTCGAACGCCGGGCCGCCGGCCAACACCCCGAAGCGCTGGCCGAGCAGCATCAGCCCCAGGCTGGACCGCGACTCCTGGCGCACGGCGATGTTGCGCAGCACGGTGTCTTCGTCCATTTCGCTGTCGTCGAGCAGGCGCAGGTCGCCGAAGCTCGGCGTGCCCGGCTTGACCACGCGCGGCGCCGGTTCGCGCACCCGGGTCAGGGCGGCTTCCAGCAGGACCAGGAAACGCGGGATCAGGTCGGCGCGGCGCAGACGCACCAGGCGCAGGGTTTCCAGGTAGCCGGCCTGCACGCTGGCCAGGCGGGCCTGGTCGGCCTGGCGGAACAACTGTTGCTCGAACTCGGCCAGGACCCGCTCCAGCGGCGGCGCGGTCTCGTCGCTGATCAGGGCGTACAACTGTTCCAGCGCCCGGCGCACGCGACGCGGCAGGGCGGCCGTGGCCAGGGTGGGCCGCGGCGGCGAGGCGTCCAAAGGGTCGAACGTGGCTGGCATGGGAATTCGGTGCAGACGACCGCGAGATATAACCACGCCTCCCGGGCGCTCGCCAGCCCGGAACTCCGCGAACGGGCTCGGACGATGCGACAGCCGATAGGAGGCGGCCATTCGCAGCAACGGCTTGCGGGGGGCGCAGCGGCCATGGCGGCGAAGCGTACCGGCGCTTGCGCGCGGCATGACCTGCGCTGCGTCGACCTCGGGCGCGTTCGCGGCGCCGGCCGCCGGAATTGGCTCGGTTGGCTCGTTCGGTTGGGCTACTCGGCCAAGAACAACGCCACCACGTCGTTGGTGAAGCGGCGGCCGAGTTCGGTCGGACGGACCCGCTCGCCGTCGCATTCCAGCCAGCCGGCGTGCGCCGCTTGCGCCAACTGGGCCGCGATCGCGGCCCGGGACAGCCCGGTGCGGGCCTCGAAGTCGCTCAGGGCGAAGCCTTCGACCAGGCGCAACAGGTTCAGCATGTACTCGAACGGGCGCCGCTGCGGGCCGATCCGGTCGTCGCCGCCGATCGCCGCGACGCTGCCGGCGGCGGCCAGGTACTGGGTCGGATGCTTGTGCTTCCAGCGCCGCAGGATGGCCTGCTCGGCGCCGAGGGTGATCTTGCCGTGGGCGCCGGCGCCGATGCCCAGGTAGTCGCCGTAACGCCAGTAATTGAGGTTGTGCGCGCAGCGCCGGCCCTCGCGGGCGTAGGCGCTGACTTCGTACTGGGCGTAGCCCTGCGCGGCCAGCAGGGCCTGGCAGTGTTCCTGAATGTCCCAGGCGCCGTCCTCGTCCGGAATGCCCTGGGGCGGCCGCGCCGCGAACACGGTGTTGGGCTCCAGGGTCAGCTGGTAGTGCGAGATGTGCGCCGGCTGCAGGGCGAAGGCGCGCTCCAGGTCGCGCTCGGCCATGGCCAGGGTCTGGCCGGGCAGGGCGTACATCAGGTCCAGGTTGAGATTGTCGAAGCCGGCGTCCTGGGCCAGCTTGACCGCGGCCTCGGCCTCGTCGCTGTCGTGGATCCGGCCCAGCCGGCGCAGGCAGTCGTCGTCGAAGCTCTGGATGCCGAAGCTCAGCCGGTTGACCCCCGCGGCCTTGTACAGCTCGAAGCGGCCGTGTTCGGCGGTGCCGGGGTTGGTCTCCAGGGTGATCTCGCAGCCCGGCGCCAGGCGCAGGCGGGCGGCGGCGGCCTGCAGGAAGCGGTCGACGAATTCCGGCGGAAACAGGCTCGGGGTGCCGCCGCCGAAGAACACGCTGTGCACCGGCCGGCCCCAGACCAGCGGCAGGTCGTGCTCCAGGTCGGCGATCAGGGCGTCGACATAGGCCTGGAACGGCAACGGGCCGCGGCCCTCGTGCGAGTTGAAGTCGCAGTAGGGGCATTTGCGCACGCACCAGGGCAGATGCACGTACAGCGACAGCGGCGGGGTGCTCAGGGTCGAGCCGGCCGGGGGCTGGCTGGCGGGGGAGAAACTGGCTGGAGTCTGGTTCAACGGCGGGCGGCCGGCTGCGGGGGCCGGCCCGGATGACGGACGGAAGCCGACAGCTTACCGGTCGGCGGCCGTACCGTAGCGATACGGCGCCAGCAGGGCGCGCAGATTGGCGTCCAGGGCCACCTCGGGGCGGGCCCGCACGACCTGGCGGACGATGGTCGCCAGCGGCTCGGCGCGGCCGTCGCCGGACATGTCGCCGTCGAAGATCGCCACCGTGTTCCAGTTGCGGTGCGGCGAGGGGGCCAGGCGCAGTTCCAGGGTCGAGGTCAGGCGCAGGCGCCCGTCCTTGGCCCGGTGCAGGGACATCGAGACCACCTCGGCCGGCTCGAAGGCGCGGCTGCGGTGGCCGCTGGTGATGTTGGCGTAGCGGATCGTGCCGATGCCGCCGTCGGCGTCCAGGCTGACCCGTTGGATCGCCGCCAGGGCGACCAGGCCGACCAGGGCGGCCAGCACCCACAGCGCCAATTCCAGGTCCGAGCCGAAGCTGTGGCTGCCGCTGCTCAGGCCGTCGTGGTGGATCCAGATCGCGATCGGCATCGCCAGCAGGTACAGCACCGCCACCGCCAGCACGGTGTGGCCGCCGGCGCGGAACAGGCGCCGGTGCGGGGCGGCGGTGCGGGCCATGCGGTTCACCCGCGCAGCTCCGGCAGGCGCGCGCGCAGCGCGGCCAGGGCGCGGGCGCGGTGGCTGACCCGGTTCTTGAGTTCGTCCTCGATCTCGCCGGCGGACACGGCGTATTCGGTGTCGAAGAACACCGGCTGGTAGCCGAAGCCGCGCTCGCCCTGGCGGGCGTGCAGGATGCGGCCGTTCCAGACCCCTTCGGCGATGATCGGACGCGGGTCGCCGGCATGGCGCAGCAAGACGATGACCGCGTAGAAATGCGCGCTGCGCTGCTCGTCCGGCACCCCGTGCAGGGCGCCGAGCAGCTTGTCGATGTTGGCCTGGGCGTCGCCGTGGCGGCCGGCGTAGCGGGCCGAGTACAGGCCGGGGGCGCCGCCGAGCGCGTCGACGCAGATGCCCGAGTCGTCGGCCAGCGCCGGCAGGCCGGTGACCGCCGAGGCATGACGGGCCTTGAGCAGCGCGTTCTCGACGAAAGTGCTGCCGGTTTCCTCGATGTCTTCGACCCCCAGATCCGTTTGCGCCACCAGTTCGATTCCGGTGTCGCCGAGCAGGTCGCGCAGCTCCGCCAGTTTGCCGGCGTTGCTGCTGGCCAGCACTAATCTCATGCCTTCAGTTCCAGCAAATCCCAGCGGTTACCGTACAGATCTTCGAAAACGGCGACCGTGCCGTAGGTCTCGACGCGGGGAGATTCCAGGAAGCGCACGCCGCGGGCGAGCATCGCGGCGTGATCGCGGGCGAAGTCGTCGGTGTGCAGGAAGAACCCGACCCGGCCGCCGGTCTGGTCGCCGACCCGGGCGCGCTGCGCGTCGCCGTCGGCGCGCGCCAGCAGCAGCGCGGTTTCGGCCTGCGCGCTGGGCGCGACCCGGACCCAGCGCTTGCCGCCGCCCAGGTCGGTGTCCTCGAGCAGGACGAAGCCCAGTCGCTGGGTGTAGTAGGCGATGGCCTGGTCGTAGTCGCCGACCACCAGGGTCAGGCTGCCTAGGGTGCGATGCATGGGCGCGGCGCTCGTCGGTGAGGGCCGGCCAGTGTGCGCGCGCGGCCGCCGCGGCGGCAGCCCGGCGCGGCGGTGCCTGCGGTCCGGACTTGGCCGCAACCGGTGCGCGCTTTCGGTGTGCGCGCGGTCGCGCCGGACTCAGCCGGCCAGCGCCTCGCGCTGCTTGGCGATCAACTCGGCGATGCCGGCTTCGGCCAGGCCGAGCAGGCCGTCGAGCTCCTCGCGCCGGAACGCATGGCCTTCGGCGGTGCCCTGCAGCTCGATGAAGCCGCCGCCGTCGTTCATGACCACGTTCATGTCGGTGTCGCAGTCGCTGTCCTCGGCGTAGTCCAGGTCCAGCACCGGCGAGCCGCGGTAGATCCCGACCGAGACCGCGGCGACCGCGCCGAAGATCGGATCGCGGGCGATCTCGCGCCGCGCCTGCAGCCAGCGCACCGCGTCGACCAGGGCCACGTAGGCGCCGGTGATCGCGGCGGTGCGGGTGCCGCCGTCGGCCTGCAGCACGTCGCAGTCCAGGGTGATGGTGCGCTCGCCCAGCGCCTTGCGGTCGATGCAGGCGCGCAGGGCGCGGCCGATCAGGCGCTGGATTTCCAGGGTCCGGCCGCCCTGCTTGCCGCGCGCGGCCTCGCGGTCGCTGCGGGTGTGGGTGGCGCGCGGCAGCATGCCGTACTCGGCGGTGACCCAGCCCTCGCCCTTGCCGCGCAGGAAGGCCGGCACCTTGTTGTCGACGCTGGCGGTGCACAGCACCCGGGTCTGGCCGAAGCTGACCAGCACCGAGCCCTCGGCGTGGCGGGTGTAGCCGCGCTCGATCCGGACCTCGCGCATCTGCCCGGCGCTGCGCCCGCTGGGGCGGACGACCGGGGCGGCCGGGGCCGGAACGGGGGCGGCGAGGGGACCGGTCATGGGACGAAGTTACCGTTTTGAGGGCCGGCGAGTTTACCATTCACCCCCCGTAAGGCTCGGAATCAGCGAATGATTCGCAGCATGACCGCCTTCGCCAGCGGCGAACGCGCGACACCCTGGGGCACGCTCGGCTGCGAGCTGCGCTCGGTCAATCACCGCTTCCTCGAGCTGGGCGTGCGCCTGGCCGACGAGCTGCGCGTGCTCGAACCGGCGCTGCGCGAACGCGTCGGCGCGCGCCTGAGCCGCGGCAAGCTCGACCTGACCCTGCGCCTGCGCGCGCCGGAAGGCGGCGACGCGCTGCAGCTCAACCCGACCCGGCTGCGCGAGCTCAGCGAACTGGCGATCGACCTGTCGGCGCGGTTCCCGGCGCTGCGCACCGAATTCACCGAGTTGCTGCAGTTCCCCGGCGTGCTGCAGGCCCCGGCCGCGGATCCGGCGGCGTTGCAGGCCGAGGCCCTGGCCCTGCTCGACGGCGTGCTCGACGAATTCGTCGCCTCGCGCGAACGCGAGGGCGCCAAGCTCGCCGCGGTGATCGGCGAGCGCGTCGACGGCATCGCCCGCATCGCCAGCGAGGTGCGCACGATGATGCCGGCGATCCGCGCCGGCCAGCGCACCAAGCTGGAAACCCGCCTGGCCGACCTGGCCCAGCCGGCCGACAACGGCCGCCTGGAGCAGGAACTGGTGTTGTGGCTGCAGAAGCTCGACGTCGACGAAGAACTCGATCGGCTCGACTCGCATGTCGCCGAAGCCCGTCGCGTGCTCAAGCTGCGCGAAGCGGTCGGCCGGCGCCTGGATTTCCTGTTGCAGGAATTCAACCGCGAAGCCAACACCCTGGGCTCCAAGTCGGTCGACGCCCGCAGCTCCGCTGCCGCGGTCGAGCTCAAGGTGCTGATCGATCAGGTGCGCGAGCAGATCCAAAATATCGAGTGAAGAGCTGAGCAGAAGCGAGGAGCGAGCGTTTCCGCTCACTTTCTCGCTCCTCTTCGCTCGTTCCTGTGCCGCATTTTTAGTGGACCCGACCGACCTATGCGCGGAACCCTCTACATCGTCGCCGCCCCCTCCGGGGCCGGCAAATCCAGCATCGTCAACGCGGTGCTCGCGCGCGACCCGAACATCCGGTTGTCGATCTCGTTCACCTCGCGCCAGCCGCGTCCGGGCGAGCGCCACGCCGAGCACTACCACTTCGTCAGCGCGCAGGAATTCGAGGCGATGGTCGAGGCCGGCGATTTCTTCGAGCACGCGCGCGTGCACGGCGACTGGAAGGGTTCGGCGCGGCAGTCGGTGGAGCCGTTCCTGGCCGCCGGCAAGGACGTGCTGCTGGAAATCGACTGGCAGGGCGCGCGCCAGGTGCGGGCCAAGGTGCCGGACGCGGTCAGCGTGTTCATCCTGCCGCCCTCGCGCCAGGCGCTGGAGTCGCGCATGCGCTCGCGCGGCCAGGACAGCGAGGAAACCATCCGCCAGCGCCTGGATGCGGCGCGCGAAGAGATGTCGCACTACCACGAGTTCGACTACGTCATCGTCAACGAGGTTTTCGAGACAGCCGTCGACGAGATGTGCGCGATCTTCCTCGCCAGCCGCCTGCGCCGCGAGCCGCAGGTCGCCCGGCACTCGCGGCTGATCACCGCTTTGTTGGTGGACTAGGGTTTCGGGTTTCGGGTTTCGGGTTTCGGGACTCGGGACTCGGGACTCGGGACTCGGGACTCGCCAGGGCCGCCGAGGGCCGCCGAGGGCGCCCGGCGCAACGCCCCCGCGTTTTCCCCCCTTTGAAAAAGGGGGGGAGGGGGGATTTGCTCCTGCTCATCGGTTCTGCCGACATAATGGTCGCAGGCGCTGCGCTATCTGATTGATTCATAAAGCCTTGCCGCCGGAAGCCTTGCTTCGCCGGACGCCTCCGTCTAGACTCCCCGGTCCCCAACCGCTTGCAAGACGGCCGCACCGGCCGCAGGAGCCCCATGGCCCGCATCACCGTCGAAGATTGCCTGGAAGTGGTCCCGAACCGCTTCGAACTCGTCATGCTGGCCGCCAAGCGCGCCCGTCAGCTGGCCAACGGCGTCGAGCCGCAGCTGGACAACAGCGAAGCCAACGACAAGCCGACCGTGCTGGCGCTGCGCGAGATCGCCGCGCGCCAGGTCAACCCGGACTACATCGACGCGGTCGAGAAGGCCGAGCGCGAGCGCAAGGAACGCGAAGCCCTGGAGTGGGCCGCGGCCGAAGTGGTCGCCGACGACGACCTGTCCAAGGGCGACGACTGATCTTCCGGGCCCGCGCGCCGCGCGGGCGATCCGGCATCGCGAAACGGCTCCGCTGCGGCGGGGCCGTTTTCGTTTTCAGCCCGGCCACGCGGGCGCTTGCCGGCGCGCGGCGTTCGCCTACCTGAACCGCGCGGCGCGCCGCTCGCGCCGGATTTCGCTGCCGGCTTGCGCCGCTGCGGACCGGCGCCACCTTTGAAACAGCCCCGTGCGTTGCTTCCTGCGCCTGAGCGCGCGTAAATTTCCGTTATGACTCCTGCCGAGCCCGCGCTTACCGTCTATCCCGTCGCTCCCGAAGACACGGAGCTGCCGGACTACGTGCGCGAACTGGAACTGGCCGCGCACTATCTGCCCGAGGCGCAGCGCCAACTGCTGCGCCGCGCCTGGGCGGTCGGCGCCGCCGCGCACGCCGGGCAGACGCGCAAGTCCGGCGAGCCCTACATCACCCATCCGGTCGCGGTGGCCAAGGTCCTGGCCGAGCAGGGCCTGGACGTGGAGACCCTGGTCGCGGCGATCCTGCACGACACCATCGAAGACACGCCGCTGACCCGCGAGTGCCTGGCGACCGAGTTCGGCCCGACCGTGGCCGAGTTGGTCGACGGCGTCACCAAGCTGGACAAGCTGCAGTTCCGCGACCGCCAGGAAGCGGCCGCGGAAAGCTTCCGCAAGATGCTGCTGGCGATGGCGCGCGACCTGCGGGTGATCCTGATCAAGCTCGCCGACCGCCTGCACAACATGCGCACCCTCGGCGCGCAGAGCGCCGAGGCGCGCGAGCGCATCGCCCGCGAGACCCTGGAGATCTACGCGCCGATCGCCCAGCGCCTGGGCATGAACCTGATCAAGGCCGAGCTGCAGGACCTGGGCTTCCGCGCCCTGCATCCCTGGCGCCACGCGGTGATCGAAAAACGCATCCGCACCCAGCCGGTGGTGCGGCGCGAGTCGCTGGTGCAGATCGAAGCGCATCTGGCCCAGCGGCTGGCGAAGGAGAAGCTTCAACACCGCCTGATCAGCCGGGTGAAGTCGCCGTGGAGCATCTACACCAAGATGCATCACGAGCATAAGAGCTTCAATCAGGTGATGGACGTGTTCGGCTTCCGGGTGGTGGTGCGCAGCGTGCCGGACTGCTACCACGCCCTGGGCGTGGTGCATTCGGCGTACAAGCCGCTGGATTCGCGCTTCCGCGACTTCATCGCGATCCCCAAGGCCAACGGCTACCAGTCGCTGCATACAGTGCTGTTCGGCCCCTACGGCTCGCCGGTCGAAGTGCAGATCCGCACCGAGGACATGGACCTGATCGCCGAGCGCGGCATCGCCGCGCACTGGTCGTACAAGCACGGCGGCGAAGGCCCGAACAGCGCCCAGTCGCGCGCGCACAGCTGGATCGCCAGCCTGGTCGAATCGCAGCGCGCGACCGGTTCGTCGCTGGAGTTCCTGGAGAACGTCAAGGTCGACCTGTTCCCGGACGAGGTCTACCTGTTCACCCCCAAGGGCGACATCATGTCGCTGCCGCGCAATTCGACCGCGCTGGATTTCGCCTACGCCGTGCACACCGACGTGGGCAACCGAGCGGTCGCCGCGCGGGTGGACAGCAAGCTGGTGCCGCTGCGCACCAAGCTGGCCAGCGGCCAGCGGGTCGAGATCATCACCGCCAAGTCGTCCACGCCCAAGCCGCAGTGGCTGGAGTTCGTGGTCTCCGGCAAGGCCCGCACCTCGATCCGCCAGCAGCTCAAGCAACTCGAGCACGAGGACGCGGTGCAGCTCGGCCATCGCATGCTCGACCGCGCGCTGGAAGCGCTGGAGACCTCGCTCGACCGGATTCCGGCGCTGCGCCTGGAGGGCTACCTGGGCGAGTACCGCTACCCGCGCCTGGAGGCGCTGTTGGCCGACATCGCGCTCGGCAACCGGATGCCCAACCAGGTCGCGCTGGCGCTGGCGCGCGAGGCGCCGGGCAAGTCGCGCGGCCGTCCGATCGACCGGCCGCGCCTGCCCGAAGACAAGATCCTGATCACCGGCGCCGAGCGCGGGGTGATCAGCTTCGCCAATTGTTGCCTGCCGCTGCCGGGCGACGAAATCATGGGCTACCACACCGCCGGCAAGGGGATCGTGGTGCACCGCCTGGATTGCCCCAACGTCGCCGACTACCGCAAGTCGCCCGACCGCTGGGTCGCGATCGGCTGGGACCGCCAGGTTTCCGGCGATTTCTCCGCCGCGCTGCGGATCGAGGTCGACAACCGCCCCGGCTCGCTGGCCCAGGTCGCCGCCGCGATCGCCGAAGCCGAGTCCAACATCGACCGGGTCGAATACCTGGAGCGCGACGCCAACATCGCGATCATGCGATTCGCGATCGAAGTCAGCGACCGCCGCCACCTCGCCGACGTCATGCGCCGGGTCCGGCGCCTGACCGTGGTGCTGGGCGTGCAGCGGATGTAGCGGCGGCTTCGCCGCCGCCGGGACTCGGGACTCGGGATTCGGGACTCGGGACTCGCAAGAGCAGGTGGGGTCCGGGCGATTTTGCTTTTAGGATTGCTGTCTCGAACCTCGAGTCCCGAGTCCCGAGTCCCGAGTCCCGAAGCTCCCGAAGCCCCCGAACCTATCCCAACCTGGCCCACCCATGTCCCGAGAAATCATCCACACCGACCAAGCCCCGGCCGCGATCGGCCCGTATTCCCAGGCCGTGCGCGTCGGCGACACGGTGTATCTGTCCGGCCAGATTCCGCTCGACCCGGCCAGCGGCCTGGTCATCGAGGGCGACATCGAAGCGCAGGCGCACCGTGCGTTCCAGAACCTCAAGGCGGTGTGCGAAGCCGCCGGCGGCTCGCTCGCCGAGGTGGTCCGGCTCGGCCTCTACCTTACCGACCTGGGCGCGTTCGGCAAGGTCAATTCGGTGATGGGCGAGTACTTCAACCCGCCGTACCCGGCGCGCTCGACGGTCGAAGTCTCGGCCCTGCCGCGCGGCGTCGCGTTCGAAGTCGACGCGATCCTGGTCCTGCGCTGAGCCGCAGCGTCAAACCCAACGACGGCCGCACCTGCGGCCGTCGTGCTTCTATGCTCCCGCAGTCCCGCAGTCCCGCAGTCCCGAGTCCCCTCATCCCCGCTCAGACAGAAACCGCTCGCGCAACGCGCGCGGCGTCTCCCCGGTCAGGCGCTTGAAGGCGCGGCGGAAATCGCGCGGGTCCTTGTAGCCGACCGCGGCCCCGACCGCGGCGATGGTCGGCTGGCGTTCGCGCAGCAGGGCGTAGGCGCGGTCGATGCGCAGGCGGTCGTGGATTTCGTGGAAGCTGGTGCCCTCGCCGGTGAGCTGGCGGCGCAGGGTGCGTTCGCTGACATGCAATTGCGCGGCGATTCCGGCCAGCTTCGGGTCCTGGGCCAGTTGCGCGCGCAGCAGGCGCTCGACCGCGGCGGTGACTTCGCCCGGCAGCGGGCCCTGCGGCATCTGCGCCTCGCACAGCGCCAGCACCTGGCGCGAGGCGATCGGGTTATGGGTCGGCAGCGGCGCCGCCAGCCAGTGCGCGTCCAGCACCAGCCGGTCCTGCGGCTGGGCGAACGCCAGCGGGCAGTCGAACACTTCGCGGTAGCGCGCCTCATAGGCCGGGGCGGGGTAGCTGAACTCCACCCGCAGCGGCCGCAACCGCTCGCCGACCAGGCCGCGCGCCAAGGCCAGGCAGCTGCTGAAGAACTCCTCGCAGACGAAGCGGTGGATCGCCGGATAGCTCAGGGTCATGCGCCCGGCCAGGGCCAGGGTGCCCGGTTCGGACACGCTTTCGACGAAGCGCATCAGGCTGCCGACCACCGGGGTGAAGCGCAGGCCGATCTGCAGCGCGTCGCCGAAGGTCGGCGCGGTGGTCATGGCCAGGCCGAGCAGGCCGAAGTTGCCGATGTGCTGGGCGTGGCCGATGTCCAGGCCGATGCTTGCCGGCAGCACCCGCAGCGCGCGCTCGATCACCACCGCGGTCGGCCGGTCGGGCAGGCGCACGCCGGGGTCGCTGACCTGGGCGCGGCTGAGCCCGGTGCCGGCGAACCAGTCGTCGCTGGGCGCGCGCAGCCGGTCCGCCGCTTCCAGCAGACCCCACAGCAGGTTGGGCGACATCATCGCGACGTCGTCCTGGGTTTGGTCCCGATCGGATGGCTGGCGCATCTCCCCACGCTCCTGGCCGCACGGTTGACCGCGATTGCCCCCCTAGTGTGCCGCATTCGCCCTCACGCGCGCTCACGGCGCCGACCCAGACTCCTGGCTTAGCCGTGCGGGGGCACGCCGCGACGCGAACCGCGCCGCATCCGCGCACCGCAAGCCAAACCGGAGAGACCCATGAGCCCGCCGATCCGCGCTGTCGCCGTCGCCGTCCTCGCCGCCGCCGTGGCCGCCTGCGGCCCCGAACAAGCCCAGCACACGCCCAGCCCGCAGGTCGCCGCCGGCGACGCCGCCTTCGCCGAGGCCTTCCGTACCCGCCTGCTCGACGCCAAGCCGGGCGAGGTGATCGAGGTCCCGCCGGGCCGGCACAGCTTCGACCGCAGCCTGACCCTGCGCGTGGACGGGGTCACCATCCGCGGCGCCGGCCCGGACAAGTCGGTGCTGAGCTTCAAGGGCCAGAAAGCCGGCGCCGAGGGGCTGCTGGTCAACGCCAGCCGCTTCGTGCTGGAGAACATCGCCATCGAGGACAGCAAGGGCGACGGGCTCAAGGTCAACGAAGGCGAGCACATCACCATCCGCAACGTGAGGGTGGAATGGACCGGCGGCCCCAGCACCAAGAACGGCGCCTACGGCCTGTACCCGGTCAAGACCCGCAACGTGCTGATCGAGAATTCGGTGGCGATCGGCGCCTCCGACGCGGGCATCTACGTCGGCCAGTCGCGCGACGTGATCGTGCGCAACAGCCGCGCCGAGTTCAACGTCGCCGGGATCGAGATCGAAAACACCGTCAACGCCGACGTCTACGGCAACGTCGCCACCAACAACACCGGCGGCATCCTGGTGTTCAACATGCCGGCGCTGTCGCAGCAGGGCGGCGCGATCCGGGTGTTCCAGAACAAGGTCTACCAGAACAACACCGCCAACTTTGGCGCCAAGGGCACGCCGGTGGCCAGCGTGCCGGCCGGCAGCGGCATCGTGGTCAACTCCAACGACGACGTCGAGATCTTCGACAACGAGATCCGCGACAACGCCACCACCAACATCATCGTCTCCAGCGTCTATTCGACCGGCTACAAGGACGACAAGGCCTCGAAGGATTTCGATCCCTACCCCGAGCGCATCGCGATCTACGGCAACCGCCTGTCCGGCGGCGGCGACTCGCCCGACGGACTCGACCTGAAGGCGCTGAAGACCGCGATCTACGGCTTGCGCGGCCGCCTGCCCGACGTGCTGTGGGACGGCTACGCCAACGCCAAGCTCGCCGGCGGGCCGCAGATCTGCATCCGCGACGTGTCCGGGGTGATCGACGCCGACGGCCCCGGCGGCTACAAGAACCCGAGCCAGGACACCAAGCGCTACGACTGCAGCCTGCCCAAGTTGCCGGCCATCGACCTCAAGCGCGGCTGATCCATGCGAACGAACGCGATCGGCCGCGGTTGGATCGGATTGTTGCTGTCGCTGTGCCTGGCGGCGTGCGCGCGCGAGGCCGCGCCGCCGCCGGTGCGCTTCTTCGCCGAAGGCCAGCCGGCGGACCTGGCCGAATGGAACCTGCTGCGGGTCGCCGACGGGCGCCTGCGCCTCAACCAGGGCGTGCTGGCCTACGACCTCAACACGCCGCTGTTCTCCGACTACGCGCACAAGCTGCGCACGGTGTGGATGCCGCAGGGGCAGGCCGCGGCCTACGACCCCGAGCGCGCCTTCGATTTCCCGGTCGGCACCGTGCTCAGCAAGACATTCTACTACCCGCGCGGCGAGGGCGATGCGGTGCTGCGCAGCGTCGACGGCGGGCCGGCACTGCGCGGCGGCGGGCTGGAGCTGAGCCAAGTGCGGCTGATCGAGACCCGCCTGCTGGTGCGTCGCCGCGAGGGCTGGGTGGCCCTGCCCTATGTCTGGAACGAGCAGCAGACCCAGGCCCGGCTGATGCGCGGCGGCGAACTGGTGCCGCTGCGCCTGCTCGGCGCCGATGGCCGTAGCCAGGACCTGGAGTACCAGGTGCCGGACCAGAACCAGTGCGCCGGTTGCCACGGCACCGACATGAAGATCAAGGCGCTGCAGCCGATCGGGCCGAAGGCGCGCCATCTCAATCGCGATTTCGCCTACGACGACGGCCTGGCCAACCAGATCGCGCGCTGGACCCGGGCCGGCTATCTGCGCGGCGCGCCGGCGCCGCAGGCCGCGCCGCGCGCCGCCCGCTGGCGCGATCCGCGCGCGGATCTGGACGCCCGGGCGCGGGCCTATCTGGACGTCAATTGCGGCCATTGCCACAGCCCCCAAGGGCCGGGCAACACCTCCGGCCTGTGGCTGGACGCGGCCACCCGCGAGCCCTTGCGGCTGGGCCGCTGCAAGCTGCCGATCGCCGCCGGCAAGGGCACCGGCGACCGCCGCTACGGCCTGGTGCCGGGCAAGCCGGAGGAATCGATCTTGGTCTATCGCATGCTCAGCGACGATCCGGCGGTGATGATGCCGGAACTCGGTCGCAGCGTGACGCACGTCGAGGGCGTACAACTGATCCGCGATTGGATCGCCGCGCAGCAGGGGAGCTGCGGCTAGGCGCCCGGCGGTTGGGGAACGCGCCGAACGCGCGCGTTCGATTCTGGAACGAACGAGAGGGGAGCTTTCGATGTCGTTGCGCAAACACCGCCTGGTCGTCGCGACCGGCACCGCCATCGCCGCGTTGTGCGGCGGCGCCTTCCTGCCCGCTGCGGCGCAAGCGCCGGACCAGCCCAAGGAACTGGACAAGATCACCGTCACCGCGCAGAGCCGCGAGCAGGAACTGCAGGACGTGCCGATCGCGTTGCAGGTGGTCACCGACCAGCTGATCGACGACATCGCCGCCCAGGACCTGGGCGACCTGGACAGCTTCGTGCCCGGGCTGGTGGTCGACAGCCAGCAGCCGACCCAGCCCGGGTTCCAGTTGCGCGGCATCAGCACCGACGACTTCGGCATCGGCACCGATCCGGCGGTCGGCGTCTACGTCGACGGCGTCTATGCCGGCCGCGGCGGCGGCGTACTGCTGCCGTTCACCGACGTGGAACGGATCGAGGTGCTGAAGGGGCCGCAAGGCACCTTGTTTGGCCGCAACACCGCCGCCGGCGCGATCTCCATCATCACCCGCAAGCCGAGCACGGCGGCGACCGAAGTCGCGGCTAAGCTGCGCATCGGCAACCACGGCAAGCAATACGTCGACGGCATGCTCAACCTGCCGGTCAGCGACAACTCGGCGTTCCGCTTCAATGCGCTGATCAATCACGCCGACGGCTGGATCCAGGACGCGCAGACCGGGCGCGACCTGAACCCGGAGAACAACTGGGCCACGCGGGCCGCATTCAAGACCCGCTTCGGCGAGCGCACTTCGGTGCTGCTGAGCTGGGACCACGAGAATCTGGACCAGCTCGGCCAGGCCACCACCGGCATCGTCGCCTTGCCGCCGGCGCCGGGACTGCCGCCGCTGCCGGTCGACGAATCGGCCTATCTGGACCCGCGCAAGGTGCCGACCTACAGCGACGCCGAGGGCAACGAAGAGTCGCGGCGCTTCGACGGCGTGACCCTGATCGTCGACCACGGCACCGACTGGGGCAGCTTCACCTCGACCACCTCCTGGCGCGATTACGATTCGCTCAACCGGGTCGAGGAGGACGGCACCAACCGCCGTTACCTGTACGTCGATTCGACCAATACCGAGAGCAACCGCAGCTTCTACCAGGAGTTCAAGTTCGCCGGCAGCAGCGATAAGCTCGACTGGGTCGCCGGCGCCAGCTATTTCGACGAGCGCGCGCGCCAGACCAGCGAGGTCAATGCGATGACCGACTCGGTCGACAGCATCGTCCACAACCTCGGCCTGGCGCCGACCCCGACCGGCTATCTGTTCGGCTACGTCGACCAGCAACTCGGCGCGCTCGGCATTCCGATCAGCCTGCTCGGCCACCGCTGGAACGAGAAGTTCAACAACACCCTGGACACCCGCGCCTACGCGGTGTTCGGCGACGTGATCTGGCACGCCACCGACAAGCTCAACCTGACCTTCGGCCTGCGCTACACCCGCGACGAGAAGAAATTCAGCTGGCTCAACACGCCGCGCTCGGCGCCGGAGCTGGACGCGGCGCTGGATCAGCTCGACGCGCTGGGCTTCTTCGACCTGGCCGGGATCCCGCGCGAGTTTTTCGTCTTCGACGTGGCCTTCATCGACCCGCCGGCGCTGATGAACAAGGGCGTGTTGCGCCGCACCTCCGACAGTTGGACCGATTTCAGCCCGCGCTTCGTCGTCGACTACCACTTCAGCGACGACACCATGGTGTTCGCCTCGCTGGCCAAGGGCTACAAGGCCGGCGGCTTCAACTCGCTGCAGATCGGCAGCAGCTTCGAGAACGAGGACGTCTGGAACTTCGAGACCGGCATCAAGCAGGCCTTCCCGGACCAGCGCCTGCAGCTCAACGCCTCGGTCTACTACTACGTCTACGACAACCGCCAGGCGATACGGCTGGACAACAGCACCGACATTCCGCGCTTCGTCATCGATACCTCCGACCTGGAAGCCTACGGCCTGGACTTCGACCTGCGCTGGCAGGTCAGCGACGCGTTCGGCCTGGACTTCAACGCCGGCTTCATCGACTCGACCTACAAGAACTACGTCACCGCCGACGGCATCGACACCAGCGGCGACCCGACCGGCCTGCCGTACTGGTCCTTCGCCGGCGGCGCGCACTACCGCTGGGACCTCGGCGGCCGCGGCGACCTGCGCGCGTCGTTGCGCCATGCCTACCGCGGCAAGGTCCGCTGCAGCGACGAGTCGCGTTCGCAGAACCGCTGCGGAGTGAGCCCGGCCCTGGACCTGGGCGAAGCGCAGAACCGCACCGACCTGCGTCTGGCCTGGACCTCGCCGCAGGGCCGCTGGGGCTTGGCCGCGTACGCGAACAATGTGTTCGACCACCAGTACGTCAATGCGCTGGGCACCTACGGCAAGAGCGTGCTCGGCACCGTCGGCGCGCGCGTCAGCGAGCCGCGCAGCTATGGGGTGGAGTTCGTGGCGCGTTATTGAGATTGGATCGAGCGGGACTCGTGGCTCGGGACTGGGGACTGGGCAAAAGCGGATGTCGCACATCCGGAGGCCGCGCTGGACAATCGCGTCCAGCGCGCCAATGCTCTTCGAGTCCCGAGTCCCGAGTCCCGAGTCCCGCCCTCATTCCCTTATCCTTAGGGGCATGCCTGCCCGCAAGGACGGACCGTCCGTCGATCTCCACAGCCAGCCGTTGCCGCGCCTGCCCGGGGTCGGGCCGCGCGTGGCCGAAAAGCTCGCCGCGCGCGGGCTGACTACGCTGCAGGATTTCTGGCTGCAGCTGCCGCGGCAATACGAGGACCGGACCCAGATCACCCCGATCCGATTGCTCCAGCCCGGCGTCGCGGCGCAGGTCGAGGGCCGGGTCGAGGCGGTCGAGCGCGGGTTCCGCTATCGGCCGATGCTGCGGGTGGCGATCGACGACGGTTCGCGTTCTTCCCTGGTGCTGCGCTTCTTCCATTTCCGCGCCGCGCAGGTGGCGCAGTTCCGGATCGGCGCGCGGGTGCGGCTGTACGGCACGCCCAAGCCGGGCCAGAACGGCCTGGAGATCGTCCATCCCAGTTACCGCGTGCTCGACGACGAGGCCGAGGTGGCGCTGGGCGAGCGGCTGGATCCGGTTTATCCGACCATCGAGGGCATCGGACCGGCGACCTTGCGGCGCCTGATCGGCTATGCCCTGGACCGCTTGCCCGACGAGACCGAGCTGGAGCTGCTGCCGCAGGACCTGCGTCGGCGCCTGAAGCTGCCGACCCTGCGCGAGGCCTTGCTGACCGTGCATCGGCCGCCGGTCGACGCCGATGTGGCCGCGCTGATCGAAGGCCGTCACCCGGCCCAGCGCCGGCTGGCCCTGGAGGAACTGCTGGCCCATCACCTGAGCCTGCGCCGCCAGCGCATCAGCCAGCAGGCGCACCGCGCGCGGCCGCTGAAGCAACTGCCGCTGGCCGAACGTTTGCGCAAGTCGCTGCCGTTCAAGTTGACCGCGGCGCAACGGCGGGTGTTCGACGAAATCCGCGCCGACCTGGCCAAGCCCTCGCCGATGCTGCGCCTGGTGCAGGGCGACGTCGGCAGCGGCAAGACCGTGGTCGCCGCGTTGGCGGCGATGCTGGCGGTGCAGCATGGCCGCCAGGCGGCGCTGATGGCGCCGACCGAACTGCTCGCCGAGCAGCACCTCAACAACCTGCGTCGCTGGCTGGAGCCGCTGGACGTGCGCGTGGCCTGGCTGGCCGGCAAGGTCACCGGCCGCGCGCGCAAGCAGGTGCTGGCCCAGGTCGCCGCCGGCGAGGCCCAGATGGTGGTCGGCACCCATGCGCTGATGCAGGAGGGCGTGGCCTTCCGCGATCTGGCCCTGGCGATCGTCGACGAACAGCATCGCTTCGGCGTGCACCAGCGCCTGGCGTTGCGCGACAAGGGCGCCGGCGGCAGCGTCGGCGCCGATGCGATCGTGCCGCACCAGTTGGTGATGACCGCCACGCCCATTCCGCGCACCCTGGCGATGACCGCCTACGCCGACCTGGACGTGTCGGCGATCGACGAACTGCCGCCCGGGCGCACCCCGGTGCAGACCGTGGCGCTGAGCGAAGAGCGCCGGCCCGAACTGGTCCAGCGCATCCGCACCGCCTGCGCCGAAGGCCGCCAGGCCTACTGGGTCTGCACCCTGATCGACGAGTCCGACGAGGTCGTGGCCCAGGCCGCGCAATCCACGTTCGAGGAACTGTCGCGCCAGCTCGCGCCTTTGCGCGTGGGCCTGGTGCACGGGCGGATGAAGGCCAAGGAGAAGCAGGCGGTGATGCAGGCCTTCAAGGACGGCGCGCTGGACCTGCTGGTGGCGACCACGGTGATCGAAGTCGGGGTCGACGTGCCCAATGCCTCGCTGATGATCGTCGAGAACGCCGAGCGCCTGGGCCTGGCCCAGTTGCATCAGCTGCGCGGGCGGGTCGGCCGCGGCAGCGCCGCCTCGACCTGCGTGCTGCTGTATCGCTCGCCGCTGTCGGGGCTGGCGCGGCAACGCCTGGAGACCATGCGTCAGACCCACGACGGTTTTGTCATCGCCGAGAAGGACCTGGAACTGCGCGGCCCCGGCGAACTGCTCGGCACCCGCCAGACCGGCCTGGCCGGATTCCGCGTCGCCGATCTGGCCCGCGACGCCGACCTGCTGCCGCTGGTGCAGGAACTGGGCGAGAAACTGCTCGCGCAATCGCCGCAACTGGCCGAGCGCATCGTCGCGCGCTGGGTCGGCGGCGCGGCGCGCTACGCCTCGGCCTGAACCCCCAAGGCGATCATCGCCTGCGCCTGCGCCTGCGCCTGCGCCTGCGCCTGCGCCTGCGTCTGCGTCTGCGTCTGCGTCTGTGCGACATGGCTCTGCTGCAATGATCGCGCGAGCGTGCGCCGCACGGCCGCACCGAGCGCGGAGGGAGTCCCGCGCATTCACGACAGGAGCGTCCTATGCCCGCTTTGTTCGATGTGCCGCAGCACGAATTCGCGTCGTTGCCGGCGGTGGCCGGCGAAGTCCGCCAGGTCGGCGATATGGAATGGGGCCGGGCGACGCGCGATGTGCTGCGTTACCCGGCCGGTCGCCTGTGGCGCGTGCAGTTGTCGGGGCAGGTGCTGACCGGCACTTCCGGCGACGACAGCCTGACCGGCGGCGCCGGCGACGATACGCTGTACGGCCTGGACGGCAACGACCTGCTGCTGGGCGAGGGCGGCAACGACACGCTGTACGCCGGCGACGGCGACGACATCCTCGCCGGCGGCAGCGGCGACGACGCCTTGCACGGCGAACTGGGCAACGACGCCTACGTGTTCGGCCTGGGCGACGGCCACGACCGCATCCACCAGAGCGACGTCGAGGGCCAGTTCCTCACCATCCTGGTGCTGAAGCCCGGCGTTCATCCGGACCAGGTGCAGCTCGAACGCGACGGCCTGGATCTGGTCGTGCGCCTGGCCAGCGCGGAGACCGTCACCCTGGAGGCTTTCTTCCCGCCCGCCGACGATCCCTGGCAGTGGCCGCGCGCGGTGGACCAGTTCTGGTTCCAGGAGGGAGCGGCCTGGGAAATGAGCGACATCCTCGCCCGCCTGCCCGGCGCCGCGACCGCGTCGGCAGGCTGGCGCGGCGGCGTTTCGCCGGTGCCGGTTGCCGGACGGGCGTCGCCGCCGTGCGCGACGGCGCTCTCGCCCGGGCGCCGGTGCGGGGCCTTGTAAGCGCGGCGGGCGCGCTCCCGGTGCCTGAAGCGCCTGGCCGGGAAGCCCGGCGCCAGCCGAAACCCTCGTGCCCGGTCAGCCCGGGCACGACGGTCCCCGAACAGCGCCAAGAGGGCTTGCATTTCGGCCGTGGGATTTGGCTATAGTGTCCCGCCCGCTGGAGCGCCTCACCCGGATGCCGGGAGCCCCTCACAACGCGGCGATGCACTGGTTCGGCCCGGCCTTCGAGCGGCTGCACCCGCGCCTGCAAGCTTTGCACCGCAGCGGCGGTGCGCTGAACGGGCAGATCGGGATTTCCACCGGTCGCGGCCTGGCCGGCCTGATCGGTCGCCGCCTCGCCGCGCGCCTGGGCATTCCCACCGACCGCGCGCTGCGTGGGTTTCGGGTCGACATTTCCCACAGCCAAGACGCCATGCGCTGGCGCCGCCGTTTCGACGACGGCGGCGAACTGCTGTCGGTGTTCCGTCCGGTCGGGCGCTATCCGCAGGGGCATTGGCTCGAATCCACCGGTCCGGCGCGAATCAAGCTGGGCGTCGATCTGGAAGGCGGCGGCTGGCGCTGGCGCGTGCTCGGCGTCGCCGTAGCCGGCGTGCCGCTGCCGCGTTCCGCGTTTCCGCGCACTCAAGCCTACAAGCGCATCGAATCCCATCCCGACGGCGAGCGCTATCGCTTCGCTGTCGCGTTCTCCTGGTTTCCCTTCGGCGAACTGCTGCGCTACGAAGGCGCACTGCACGCCATCCCGGCCGAATCGGCCGATCCTGTCGAAAGAGTGGTTACATGACCGATCGCATTCCCCTGCTTATCGATACCGACCCCGGCGTGGACGATGCGCTGGCGTTGTTGATGGCGTTCAACGACCCGCGCCACCAACTGGTCGGGTTGACCATCGCCGCCGGCAACGTCGGCCTCAAGCACACCGTGGCCAACGCGCTGAAGCTGTGCGAAGTCGCCGGGGTCGAGGTGCCGGTGTTCGCCGGCGCCGACGCGCCGCTGCTGCATCCCTCGCCGGACGCCGGCTACGTGCACGGCCAGGACGGTTTCGGCGACGTCGGCTACGAGCCCGCGCAGCGCCAGGCCGAGGCCGAGCACGCCGCGCTGGCGATCATCCGCCTGTCGCACCAGCACGCCGGCAAGCTGTTGCTGGTCGCGCTGGGCCCGCTGACCAATGTCGCTCTCGCGCTCAAGCTCGACCCGACCTTGCCGCAACGCATCGCGCGCCTGGTGGTGATGGGCGGCGCGGTGACCTGCCAGGGCAACATCACCCCGGCCGCCGAATTCAACATCTACTTCGACCCGGAAGCCGCGCACATCGTGTTCGAAGCGTTCGAGCGCATCGACCTGGCGGACTGGGAAGCGGTGATCGCCCACGGCCTGCACCACGATCGCGTGCTGGAGTGGTTCAAGACCGATTCCGTGCGCGGCCAGTTCTACGAGCGCATTTCCGAGAAGACCCGGATGTGGTCGATCGACCGCCGCGGCGATCATTGGCACGCCGCCGATGCGCTGGCGATGGCGTTCGCGCTCGAACCCGAAGGCGCGCTCGACCTGCAGGCGCGGCCGGTGTCGATCGAGCTGGAGGGCACCCACAGCCGCGGCGCGACCGTGGTCGACTGGCGTCGCCAGGAGGGACGTCCGGACAAGGTGACGATCCTGATGAAATACGATCAACAGCGCTTCGAATCCCTGCTCCAGGCAGCCCTATCCGCGTCCCCCGCGTAGGCGGTCGGCAGCCGGCGCCAGCGGCCGAAGCGCGTCCCTCGCGTAGAAGGTCGGCAACCTGCGCCGGTGGCCGAAGCGACCGTATGCCCCGCGTAGGCAGTCGGCAACCGGCGCCCGTGGCCGAAGCAGGTCCCCCGCGTAGAAGGTCGGCGACCCGCGCCGGTAGCCGAAGCGACCGCGTCCCCCGCGTAGGTGGTCGGCAACCGGCGTGAGGGTCCGAAGAGGGGCCTCCGCGCAGAAGGTCGGCAACCTCGCTGGTAGCCGAAGCGAGCGCGTCCTGCGCATAGGCGGTCGGCAACCGGCCTGTCCCGCGCCAGCCGGCCAACCAGCGGCGGGGCGGGGTGAGGGCGCCCCGCCGCAAAGCGCAGCTCATCGGCCTGTGTCGCCGCAAACGCCGCTTTTGAGTGGCAAGGGCGCCGTTGGCGGGGTTTTCCCGTCGCCGCCAGGGCGGCGGACCGGGCGGGACGCTCTCAGCGCCCCATGCGATGAGATTCGTTGCTTTCCAGGCTTGCGTAACCCGCGGATAGCTGGCTATACTGCGCGACTTTCCCGCACACCTTAAGGTTGAGTGCCATGAAGGCAGGCATCCATCCCGAGTACCGCGACGTCGTGTTCCAGGACGTCACCACCGATTTCCAGATCCTGACCCGTTCGACCCTGTCGAGCAAGGAAACGATCAAGGTCGACGGCGCCGAGTACCCGCTGATCAAGGTCGATATCTCGTCGGCCTCGCATCCGTTCTACACGGGCAAGCACAAGATCGTCGACACCAGCGGTCGCGTCGACAAGTTCCGCAAGCGTTACGCGCAGAAGTAATTCCGCGTCGCATCGCTGTACGTCCAACGGCTGCCCGCAAGGGCGGCCGTTTGCGTTTGCGCGCCGCAAGGGCGCGCGCCGAGGCGTCCCATGCGCGCCGTCGGCGGTGGCGGGTTTCGGCTGGGGCGCGCGCCGCGAGTCCTGCGGTGTGCGGGCTGGCGCGGCGCCCGCCAGCGGCCCGCTGCTGCCAGCGCTTTCGCCAGGACCCGCAAGCCGGCGTCCGCGGCGCGGGCCGCGAGCCCGCGCCGGCGGGGCTTCCCGCGCCGCGCCGGCAACGCACCGTGCCGCCGCAGGCGCCGTCCCGACCAAAGTCCGAGCTTGGGCTCTGGAATCGTTGTGCGATAATTCAGCCATCGCAATCCGATTGTGACCCCTGTTGCCCTCCTGCCGCGGCCCTCCCTGCGGCAGCAGACCGAGGAGTGTTTCGTGTCCGATGATTCCAAAAAAGCCGGCCTTGATCAGGTCACCCTGACCGCCGGCGACAAGAACGTGGTCCTGCCGGTGCAGCATCCGGTGCTCGGCGCTCCCTGCGTCGATATCGCCAAGCTGCCGAAAGAAACCGGGATGTTCACCTACGACCCGGGTTTCACCGCCACCGCCAGCTGCAAGTCCGCGATCACCTACATCGACGGCGACCAGGGCGTCCTGCTGTACCGCGGCTACCCGATCGAGCAGCTCGCCGAGAAGTCGAACTTCCTCGAAGTCGCCTATCTGCTGATGAACGGCGAACTGCCGAACGCCGGCGAGTTCGCCAAGTTCGAGCACGAGGTCACGCATCACACGATGATGCACGAGGCCTTCCGCACCTTCCTCTACGGCTTCCGCCACGACGCCCATCCGATGGCGATGCTGGTCGGCATGCTCGGCTCGATGGCGAGCTTCTACCACAACGATCTCGACCTGGAAGATCCGGAACAGCGCCGCCTGGCCGCGATCCGTCTGATCGCCAAGGTGCCGACGATCGCCGCCGCCTGCCACCGCTATTCGATCGGCTGGCCGATCCGCTACCCGAAGAACAGCCTGGACTACACCACGCGCTTCCTGCACATGCTGTTCGAGGTGCCGAGCGAGCCGCTGGAACTGAACCCGGTTGCGGCCAAGGCGATGGACCTGTTGTTCATCCTCCACGCCGACCACGAGCAGAACGCCTCGACCTCGACCGTGCGCCTGGTCGGCTCGACCGGCGCCAACCCCTACGTCAGCGTCGCCGCCGGCGTCGCCGCGCTGTGGGGACCGGCCCACGGCGGCGCCAACGAGGCGGTGCTGAAGATGCTGGAAGAGATCGGCCGCCCGGAGAACGTCAAGTCGGCGGTCGACAAGGCCAAGGACAAGGAATCGGGCTTCCGCCTGATGGGCTTCGGCCACCGCGTCTACAAGAACTACGACCCGCGCGCCGCGCTGGTGCGCAAGATGACCCACGACGTGCTCGGCGCGCTGGGCGTCAACGATCCGCTGCTGGAAGTGGCGATGAAGCTGGAAGAGGCGGCGCTGCAGGACGAGTACTTCGTCCAGCGCAAGCTCTACCCGAACGTCGACTTCTACTCGGGCATCATCTACAAGGCGCTCGGCATCCCGGTGGAGATGTTCACCGTGATGTTCGCCATCGCCCGCACCGCCGGCTGGGTCTCGCACTGGCTGGAGCAGCAGAACGATCCCGAGAACAAGATCGGCCGTCCGCGCCAGATCTACACCGGCCACGCCACCCGCGACTACGTCGGCGTCGGCCAGCGCTGACCGGCGCCGGTTTCCGGACGCGAAAACGCCCCGCTTCGGCGGGGCGTTTTCGTTTGCGCCGGCGCTTGCCGGCGCGCGCCGCTTACTCGACCGCGCAGCCGGTCAGGCTCATGTAGTCGCTGCCCGAGGTGAAGCCGACGGTGCAGGTCGCGACGAACGCCGTGCCGGGCTCCAGCGCAGACAGTTTGCGGCTCTGTTCCGGGTCGTCGCTGCTCAGGCGCGCGTACTCGACATCGCTGCCGGCGTCGGTGGCCGAGGTCAGCGCGGTGTCGGCCAGCGAGGTGTTCTGTTCCAGCACTACGGCGCTGATCCGCACCGCCTGGTCGTACTCGGGCATCGACAGGGCGCTGTAGTCGGCGCTTTCGTAGCTCGCGTACAGCTTGGAAAGGGCGAGCGGCGTCGCCGCCGCAGCGGTGCCGGCGACGAGGGCGGCGAGGGGCAGCAGGCAAAGCGCGGCGGTTTCCTTGATTCGCATCGGACATCCTTGATGGGGGTGTCCGGCGATTGTGGCGGCAGCGCGCGCCAGCGTCATCCGATACGCGGCGAATCTGCTTCGCCGCGGTTTGCCCGTCGTGTCGTTGCGCGTGCGCGGGTCGCGGCGCGCCGATGGCCGCCGACGCCGGGATCGAGCGCGCTCGAATTCAACCGCGCTCGAACTCGGAGATTTCCTCGTCCGCCAACAACTGGCGCAGTTGGGTCGCCGAGGCGCGTTTCATCGGCTTCTCGTCGACGCTGGACAGCGGCGCTTGGCGCAGCACGTCCAGTGGCAGCACGCTGAGGTCGAAGCTCAGCTCTTCGGCGGAGAACAGCCACACCGGCGCGTCCAGGCTGCGCTCCCGGTCCAGACGGAAGCGGCGCTCGCGCGCCTCGGCCGGGATGCGGTGCTGTTCCAGGAAGCGCGGTACCGCATCGGCGTCGTCGCTGTACAGCTGCAATGCGACCGGGCTGCGCGCGTCGGCGGTGCCGTCGAGCACCGGACCGACCAGGCGCGGCTCGAACGAAGCGAAGAACTCCATCGCCCGCAGCGCGGCTTCGCGGCGCTGGCGCAGGCCGCCCAGGTTGTCGCGCTGGAACAGGCGCTGGTACTCGCGCAGGGCGTCTTCGATTTCCCGGTTGCGCGGCAGCGAGGCATCGTCGTAAATGCCCAGGCGCTCGGCGGCCTTGAGCTTGGCCTGGTGGTAGTCACGGATGCCGCTTTCGGCGATCAGCCGGGCCGCTTCGTGGGCGAGCCGGTGGCGGCGCTCGCGGATGCGGGTTTGCGCGTGCTGGTGTGCGTGCTGTCGGGCCTGGTGCATCTCGACCTCCGGGCGGGCACTCTACGGCGAGGGCGCTCGCCGCGGCCGGGATCTGCCGGCGTCCCCACGCTAGCACGTTCGTGCGCCGGGTTGATGTACGGGCCGGAACCGGGCCGCGCGAGGCGCCAGAACGGGCAAGATCGAATCCATCGGGCAACAAAAAGGCCGCATGCGCGGCATGCGGCCGTTTCGTTCGAACGCTTGTGCGGCCCGGCGGCCGGGCGGCGTCAGAAGATGTCGAAGGACTCTTCCGACGGCGCCGCGTCTTCGTTGCCGTAGTCGGTGTAGGTCTGCATGCGTTCCAGGTCCTCGGCCTTGACCCATTCGATCACGCCGCCGGCGCCGTCCGGGATCAGCGCGCCGTTGCCGGCCACCGACACCTTGACCATGCCCTGCGGCGGTTCGTTGGCCGCGACCGGCTGGTCCTTGAGCGCCACGCGCATGTAGTCGATCCAGATCGGCAACGCCGCCTTGCCGCCGTACTCGCGGTAGCCCAGCGACTTGTAGTTGTCGCGGCCGACCCAGACGGTGGTGACGTAGGGGCCGCCGAAGCCGGAGAACCAGGCGTCGCGGTGATCGTTGGTCGAACCGGTCTTGCCGCCGACGTCTTCGCGGCCGAGCACCTTGGCCGCGGTGCCGGTGCCGCGCTTGACCACGTCGCGCAGCATCGAGACGATCTGGTAGGCGATGCGGTCGTCGATCGCGCGCGGGGCGATGTGCATCGCCGCCATTTCCTCCTTGGTCGGCGGCTTCTTGGCCGGCGCCGCCGCGGCTTCGGGCTGCTTGGGCTTGCCCTTGTCGCCGGCCGCGGCGCCGGCGCCGGGCGAGGGGCCCAGGTCGAAGCCGTCGACGACCTGGCTGACCGGCGCGGCCACGGCCTGGCCGCGGCCGCCGCACTCGGGGCAGGCCACCGCCGGCTTTTCCTTGAACACCATCGCGCCGGCGCGGTCCTTGACCTCGTCGATGAACCACGGGGTGATGCGGAAGCCGCCATTGGCGAAGACCGCGTAGCCGCGCGCCACCGACAGCGGGGTCAGCGAAGCGGTACCCAGCGACATCGACAGGTTCGGCGGCAATTGTTCGATCTCGAAGCCGAAGTGGCTGATGTACTTGCGCGCGAAGTCGACGCCCATCGCGTCGAGCAGGCGCACCGAGACCAGATTGCGCGACTGTACCATCGCCTCGCGCACCCGCATCGGTCCGGCGAAGTTGCCGCCGTCGTTCTGCGGCCGCCACAGGTGGCCGCGGCGGTCCTTGAACACCACCGGGGCGTCGAGCACGATCGAGGCCGGGTTGTAGCCGCGCTCGAACGCGGCCGCGTACACGAACGGCTTGAAGCTCGAGCCCGGCTGGCGCCGCGCCTGGGTGGCGCGGTTGAACTTGGCGCCGGCGAAGCTGTAGCCGCCGGACAGCGCGCGCAGCGCGCCGTTGGCCGGTTCCAGCGAGACCAGCGCGGCCTGCGCCTGCGGCAGCTGGTCGAGGCGGTAGCTGATCGTCGTCGGCGCCGGCGGCGCGGCGGGCGCGTCGCCGGACGCGTCGCCGGCCGGCTTGGCCGGGGCGGGCGCCGCGGTCTCGATCTTCGCCACCCGCACCAGGTCGCCGCGCTTGAGCAGGCTGCCCGGGCTGCGTCCGGCGAAACCCTGCTTCTCGCTCAGGTCCAGCTCGGTGCCGTCGGCGAGCACGACCTGGGCCTGGCCGCCGCGGGTGCCGAGCACCACCGCCGGCAGCAGGTTGGCCTGGGCCGGGATGCCGCGCAGGCGCAGCCGGGCGGCGGCCGCGTCGTCGCCGGCGGCGAGATCGAAGTGCTGCTCGACGCCGTGCCAGCCGTGGCGACGGTCGTACACCGACAGGCCGTCGCGCACCGCCTTGTCGGCCGCGGCCTGCAGGGTCGGGTCGATGGTGGTGGTGACGTGGTAGCCCTTGGTCAGCGCCTCGGCGCCGTAGCGGGCGACCATTTCCTGGCGCACCATCTCGGCGACGTAGGGCGCGTAAACCTCGATCGGGCGCTCGTGCGGGCTGGCGTGCATCGGCGCGGCCTTGGCCTGCGCGGCCTCGGCGGCGCTGACGTACTGCAGCTCGGCCATGCGGTCGAGGATGTAGTCGCGGCGGATCTTGGCGCGCTCGGGGTTGCTGAGCGGATTGCCGCTGGACGGGAACTTGGGGATGCCGGCCAGCGAGGCCATTTCGTCGAGCGAAAGCTCGCTCATCTTCTTGCCGTAGTAGAACTCGGCCGCGGCGCCGACGCCGTAGGCGCGATTGCCGAAGAAGCTCTTGTTGAGATACAGCTCGAAGATCTCGTCCTTGCTGAGCTCGCGTTCCATGCGCATCGCCAGCAGCATTTCGCCGAGCTTGCGCTTGTAGCTGTATTCCGAGCTCAGGAAGTACTGGCGCGCGACCTGCTGGGTGATGGTCGAGCCGCCCGGCACGCGCTTGTCGTCGGTGGTCGCCAGCAGCCAGACCGCGCGCGCCACGCCCTTGTAGTCGATGCCGTGGTGCTTGTAGAAGCGCGCGTCCTCGATCGCGATGAAGGCCTGCTTCAGGCGCTCGGGCACGTCCTCGATCGCCACCGGGTAGCGCCGGGTTTCGCCGAACATGGCCATCAGCCGGCCGTCGCGGGCGTAGACGTACATCGGCTCCTGCAGCTCGATGCTGCGCAGGGTCTCGACGTCGGGCAGCTTGGGAACGATCAGGTAGTACAGGGCGCCGAGCGCGATCGCGCCCAGCAGGACCGCGCCGATGAACGCGTAGAGCGCCCAGCGCAGCCAACGGCGAATACGGGACATCGAAGCGGGTTCCGGATCGTGATGGTTATGGCCGGCAAGTATAGAGGAGCGGGCCGGCGCTCCCGTCGGGGGCTGAGACGCGGGCTGCCCTGGGTCTGGGGGGCAGGGGGCGGGCAGGGCCGCCGCCGCCGGTCGCGGGCGGCCGCGCGAACCTCGGAACCGCCGAACCGGGCACGTTCCGGTTTCCCCATTCAGGGCAGTCTCGGACTGGCCGACGAACGGTCCGCCTTGTCCCGGCGCGGATCGTAAGGACTGACGGAGCGGGTCACATGACGTTGCGGGTCAAAAAAGCACGACTGGGTTGGCAATCGTGAACAAAGTGGTTGCCAGCCTGTGAAAAGTCCGTTATCTAAGCCGGGGCCACACGAAGTGCGCGTAAGCGCTTGTGGCATGGGGAGATAATTGTGGGACTCATCACAAAAAGCCAGCCGGCGCTCGTCGGCGTGGACATCAGTTCGACCGCGGTAAAGCTGTTGCAACTCTCTCGAGTGGGCAACCGCTACCGCGTTGAGCATTATGCTGTCGAACCGCTGCCGCCGAACGCGGTAGTGGAGAAGAACATCGTCGAAGTCGAGGCGGTCGGCGAAGCGATCAAGCGCGCCGTCGCCCGGTCGGGGACCCGCATCAAGCACGCCGCCGCGGCGGTCGCCGGCTCCTCGGTGATCACCCGGGTGATCGGCATGCCGTCGGATCTGGACGACGACGAGTTGGAGTCGCAGATCGAGCTGGAGGCGGCCAATTACGTGCCGTATCCGATCGACGAAGTGAACCACGACTTCGAAATCCTCGGTCCGATGCCGGGCAGCCCGGACATGGTCCAGGTGCTGCTGGCGGCGTCGCGCTCGGAGAACGTCGAAGTGCGCGCCTCGGCGCTGGAGCTCGGCGGCCTGATCCCGAAAGTGATGGACGTGGAAGCCTTCGCGATCGAGAACGCGTTCTCGTTGCTGGCCGACACGCTCAGCGGCCCGCGCGACGGTCTGGTCGCCCTGGTCGACTCGGGCGCGACCATGACTACGCTGAACGTGCTGCGCAACGGTCGCAGCCTCTACCACCGCGAACAGGTGTTCGGCGGCAAGCAGCTGACCGACGAGGTCATGCGCCGCTACGGCCTGAGCTACGAGGAAGCCGGTCTGGCCAAGCGCCAGGGCGGTTTGCCGGAGAGCTACCAGGCCGAGGTGCTGGAGCCGTTCAAGGAAGCGATGGTCCAGCAGGTCAGCCGTCTGCTGCAGTTCTTCTACGCCGGCAGCGAGTTCAACCGCGTCGACCAGATCGTCCTGGCCGGCGGCGGCGCTTCGATTCCGCGCATCGCCGAAATGGTCGAAGAACAACTCGGCGTGCCGACCACGGTGGCCAACCCGCTGGCGCACATGACTCTCGGCCCGCGCGTCCAGGCGCATGCGCTGGCACAGGACGCTCCCGCGCTGATGATCGCTTGCGGCCTGGCCCTGAGGAGCTTCGACTGATGGCACGCATCAACCTGCTCCCGTGGCGCGCCGAGCGGCGCAAGGCACGCCAGAAGGAATTCGGCGCGATCCTCGGCCTGTCGGCCCTGGTCGCCGTCGCCCTGTCGGTGCTGATCGTCTTCTACTACAACAGCGAAATCAGCGGTCAGCGCAAGCGCAACGCCTTCCTCGACGCGCAGATCGCCGAAGTCGACAAGAAGATCACCGAGATCGAAGAGCTCGACAAGAAGAAGAGCAAGCTGCTCGCGCGCAAGGAAGTGATCGAGAAGCTGCAGTCCAACCGTTCGCAGATGGTGCACCTGTTCGATTCGCTGGTGCGCACCATTCCCGACGGCGCGGTGCTGACCGCGATCAAGCAGGACGCCGAGACGCTGACCCTGGAAGGTCGCGCCCAGTCCAATGCCCGCGTCAGTACCTACATGCGCAATCTCGAGGTGTCCGGCTGGATGACCAAGCCCGACCTCAACGTGATCGAGGCCAAGGGCAACGAGAAGGGCCTGCCGTACGAGTTCAAGCTGCAGGTCAAGCTGGCCAACCCGAACGCGCCCAAGGACGAGGACGGCGACGGCGTGCCGGACGAGCCGGTCCCGGCCGCGCCGGAAGCCGCTGCGGCCGCCGCGTCGTCGGCTGCCGCGGCCGCCGCTGCGGGACAGCCGGCCGCCGCCCAGCCGGGCGCCGCGACCGCTCCGGCCGCCACGGCTCCGGCTCCTGCCGGTAGCGCCCCGGCCAAGCCGGGCGAAGCCGCCAAGCCCGCCGCCGCCCCCGCCAAGCCCGCCGCCGCGCCGGCTGCCCCGACCAAGACAGGAGCCGCGTCGTGAGCAAGAAGGCTTCTATGAAGAATCTGGACTTCAACAACATCGGCGGCTGGCCGCGCCGCGCGCAGATCGTGTTCTGCGCCGTGGTCGGGCTGGTGATCGTCGGCCTGGCCTGGTGGCTGTTCGTGCGCGAGAAGCGCGAAGAGCTCGAGGGCCTGGAGCGCCAGGAAACCGAGCTGCGCACCACCTTCGAGACCAAGCAGGGCCGCGCCGCCAACCTGGAGCCGCTCAAGCAGCAGCTGGCGCAGATGGAGCAGCAGCTGCAGCAGATGCTGCGCCAGCTGCCGAGCAAGACCGAGATGCCCGACCTGATCGTCGACATCTCCCAGACCGCCCTGGCCACCGGCATCTCCAACGAGCTGTTCCAGCCGGGCGCGGAAGTGCCGAAGGAGTTCTACGCCGAGAAGCCGATCGCGCTGCGCATGGTCGGCACCTACCACCAGTTCGGCGCCTTCGTCAGCGGCGTGGCCTCGTTGCCGCGCGTGGTCATCATGACCATGCACGACATCTCGCTGAAGCCCAAGGGCAACAACAACAAGGACGCGGCCGGCGGGATCACCCCCAACAGCCCGCTCGAGCTGGCCGGCACGGTCAAGACCTATCGTTATCTGGACGAGGAAGAAATGGCCGCGCAGAATCCGCCGGCAGACGGTTCCGCTCCCGCCGCCGCTGACGGCGCCGCGGGCGGCGACAGCAAGAAGGAGGGCAGCTGACATGCGCACTCGCTTCGTTGGTCGTTCTTCCCTCGCCGGCCTGAGCGCGCTGGCCCTGGCGCTGCTGGCGACCGGCTGCTTCCGCAGCGTCACCAGCACCCCGGGCGACGCGCCGAACCTGGAAAAGTGGGTCGCCGAGGTGAAGGCCAAGCCGGCCCCGCCGCTGGACCCGCTGCCGGTCATGCAACAGTTCGAAACCTTCGAATACAACGCGCAGGACATGCGCGACCCCTTCAGCACCGCGTTCACCGACGAAGACACCGGCTCCGGCCTGCGTCCGGACAAGGCGCGGCGCAAGCAGCCGCTGGAGATGTTCCCGCTCGACGGTCTCGACATGGTCGGGACTCTGGGCCGCGGGGGCGGTATGGTGGCGCTGGTGATGGCGCCCGACAAAGTGACTTATCGTGTTCGACCCGGTGCGTACATGGGGCAGAACGACGGTCGTGTGACCGCCGTGTCTGAGGAGCGCATCGACTTGGTCGAGCTGGTGCCGGATGGCGCAGGCGGCTGGCTGGAACGACCGGCCTCCGTGGCGCTGGAAGATCAATGATTAGGGGATAGCATGATGATCGTATTCAACGCCAAAACCATGCCGTCGGCCCGACGCCCCATGGCATCGCGCCCGCGCCTGGCGGGGCTGGTGGTCGGCCTGCTGGCCGGCATCAGCGCAGTCCAGGCGGCGCCCCAGACCGCTGCGACCGCGCCGGCCGCCGTGCCCGCGCCCCAGGTCGCGCCGACCCCGAGCAACGACCCGGCCAAGCAACTGCCGGGCACGATCTCGGTCGCCAACATCGACTTCAAGCGCGGCGACGGCGGCTCCGGCAAGCTGATCGTGCGCTTCAGCGGCGACGGCGCCATGCCCGACCTGCGCAACCAGGGCGCCGAAGTCCTGGTCAACGTCGGCAACGCCCAGCTGCCGGCCGAGCTGCAGAAGCCGTTGAACGTGGTCGACTTCGCCACCCCGGTGCAGCGCATCGATGCGCGCACCAGCGGCACGGGCACCCAGTTGGTGCTCAACACCGCCGGCGCCTACGACACCATGGCCTACCAGACCGGCCGCGAGTACATCGTCGAAGTGGTGCCGCGCGCCGCCTCGGCCGGCAACCGCGCCGTCGGCGCCGCCGGCGGCAAGACCGCCGGAGCGACCGCGGCCACCGTCGGCCAGGCGCCGGCCGGCGTCGCCCGCAGTTATTCAGGCCGCCCGGTGACCTTCAACTTCCAGGACGTGCCGGTGCGCACCGTGCTGCAGTTGGTCGCCGAGGAATCCAACCTCAACATCGTCGCCGCCGACACGGTGCAGGGCAACGTGACCCTGCGCCTGGTCAACGTGCCGTGGGACCAGGCCCTGGACATCGTCCTGCAGGCCAAGGGGCTGGACAAGCGCCGCAGCGGCAACGTGGTGTGGGTCGCGCCGCAGGCCGAGGTGGCCAAGTACGAGCAGGACCGCGAGGACGCGCGCATCGCCCTCGACAACCGCGTCGACCTGACCACCGAATACATCCAGATCAACTACCACAACGCCGGCCAGATCTATAAGGCGCTGACCGAGGCCAAGGGCATCGGCGGTAGCGGCGGTGGCGGAGAAGGTGGCGCCAATAACGAAAACGGGTTCCTTTCGCCGCGTGGCCGCCTGGTCGCCGACGAGCGCACCAACACCCTGATGATCAGCGACATTCCGAAGAAGGTCGCGCAGATGAAGGAACTGATCCGGGTCATCGACCGTCCGGTCGATCAGGTCCTGATCGAGGCCCGTATCGTCATCGCCACCGAAAGTTTCGCCCGCGACCTGGGTGCGCGTTTCGGCGTCTCCGGCCAGAAGGGCGATGTGATCACCAGCGGCACGCTGGACAGCATCAACAACTATCGCAACACCGCGGCCAAGAACGACCTGATCCGCCAGCAAGCGAACAAGCTGACGCAGGATGCGGACCTCTTCCGCATTTCCGATCCGACCAAGTACAACTCGCTGCTCGATCAGGCTCGTTCGTTGCTGCAGACCATGACCAACCCGGCGTTCCTGTTCCCGGCCAGCCTCAACAGCAACGTTGGCGTGCTCAACCCGGCTGGCGCGCTGGCGTTCACCATCCTCGGCAAGTACGTCAACCTGGACATGGAGTTCAGCGCGATGCAGACCGAGGGGCGCGGCGAAGTCGTGTCCAACCCGCGCGTGGTCACCAGCAACCAGCGCGAGGCGGTGATCAGCCAGGGCCAGGAAGTCGGCTACGTGACGATCTCGCCGCAGCAGGGCGGCAACAGCATTCCGATCCCGAACGTACAGTTCAAGGACGTGCTGATGGAGATGAAGGTCAATCCGACCATCACCAACGACGGCCGCGTGTTTCTGAACATGAACGTCAAGAAGGACGAGATCCAGGGCTTCATCGACACCTCGATCGGCCAGGTGCCGCAGATCAACAAGCGCAACATCAACACCGCCGTGCTGGTCGAGGACGGTCAGACCGTCGTGATCGGCGGCGTGTACGAGTTCCGCGATCGCACCGACCTGTCCAAGGTGCCGTTCCTGGCCGACATCCCGTTCCTCGGCAATCTGTTCAAGAAGAAGAGCCGCAGCAAGGAAAAGGCCGAGCTGCTGATCTTCGTCACGCCGAAGGTGATGCAGGTGACCCAGCGCTGATCGGCGCCGGGTATGCCGCGAAAAGGGCCTTCGGGCCCTTTTCGCGTTTCTGCGCCCGCGGCCGGATGACCTCGCCCGCCGGTCTGCGCCGTGAGCGCGTCATGAACTGGCCGAGGCCGCGCCGCGACGCGGTTGAACCTCTCGCGCCGGTTTGGGTCAAAATCGGCGCGTATCGCTCCCGATCGTTACTGGATACCGGATGGACAGCGCAACCGACCGTTCCCCCGACCTGCACGGCGCCGACGGCGCGCGCCTGCACGACGACTTCCGCGCCCTGCGCGACGCGCTGGCGCTGGAGATCGTCGGTCAGGCCGAGCTGATCGAGCGCTTGCTCATCGCCTTGCTCGCCGACGGCCACCTGTTGGTCGAGGGCGCGCCCGGCCTGGCCAAGACCAGCGCGGTGCGCGCCCTGGCCGCGCGCCTGGAAGCGGACTTCGCCCGGGTCCAGTTCACCCCCGACCTGCTGCCGGCGGACCTCACCGGCACCGAGGTCTGGCGCCCGCAAGAGGGGCGTTTCGAATTCCAGGCCGGGCCGATCTTCCACCCGATCCTGCTCGCCGACGAAATCAACCGCGCCCCGGCCAAGGTCCAGTCGGCGCTGCTGGAGGCGATGGGCGAGCGCCAGGTCACCGTCGGCCGCGCCACCTACGCCTTGCCGCCGCTGTTCCTGGTCATGGCGACGCAGAACCCGATCGAGCAGGAGGGTACCTTCCCGCTGCCGGAGGCGCAGTTGGACCGCTTCCTGATGCATGTGCGCATCGGCTATCCGGAGGCCGCCGCCGAAACCGAGATCCTGCGCCTGGCGCGGGAGCGCGCGCGGCAGACTCTGCGCACCGCCCCGGCGGCGGTGGCGCGGATGCCGCAGGCCGACGTGTTCGCCGCCCGCGCCGCGGTGCTGGACCTGCACGTGGCGCCGGCGGTGGAGCGCTATCTGGTCGAGATCGTGCTGGCCTCGCGCGACGCCGGCCGCTACGACCCGGCGCTGGCGCGGCGCATCGCCTGGGGCGCCAGCCCGCGCGGTTCGATCGCGCTGGAGCGTTGCGCGCGCGCCCACGCCTGGCTGGCCGGACGCGATTTCGTCACCCCCGACGACGTGCGCGCGATCGCGCCCGAGGTGCTGCGCCATCGCATTCTGCCCAGCTACGAGGCCACCGCCGAAGGCTGGGACGGCGATCGCCTGCTCGGCGAACTGCTCAAGCGGGTGCCGTTGCCTTGAAGGCCGGGATTCGGGATCGGGGATTCGGGATTCGCAGCGGAGGCTGGCGGTGAGCGAAGGCGTGGTGCCGAGTCTGGGCGAACTGGTCGCGCTGCGCGCGGCGGTGAGCGGGCGGCGCGCGGCGCGCCAAGGCCGTCACGGCGTCAGCGGCCAGGCCTTGTCGCCGTTGCGCGGGCGCGGCATGGAGTACGCCGAATCGCGCGAGTATTCGCACGGCGACGACGCGCGCCACATCGACTGGCGCCTGACCGCGCGCACCGGCCGCGCCCATACCAAGCTGTTCCAGGCCGAACGCGAACGGCTCAGCCTGATCGTCGCCGACACCGCGCCGTCGCTGTATTTCGGCACCCGGGTTCGATTCAAATCGGTGCAGGCGGCGCGCGCCGGCGCGGTCGCGGCCTGGGCCGCGGTGCGCGACGGCGACCGCATCGCCGCCTTGCGCGGCAGCCTGCGCGAGCCGCCGGTGACGCCGGCGGCGGGGCCGCGCGGCGCCTTGCGCGTGCTCGACGCGATGGTGCGCTGGTATGCGCAGGCCCCGGCCGACGACGCCGGCCTGGAGGTGGCGTTGGACCATGCCGCGCGCCTGTTGCGCCCCGGGTCGCGCCTGCTGGTGCTGGCCGATCCGGCCAGCGTCGCCGCGCTGCCGGCCCGGCGCTGGGCGACCCTGGCCCAGCATCATGAAGTCGTGGTGTTGCTGCTGACCGATCCGGTCGAGACCCAGCCGCCGCGGGCGATACTGCCGTTCAGCCGCGAAGGCCAGCGGATCGAACTCGATCTGGGCGCCGACGAAGCGCGCCGGCGTTGGCGCGAGACCTTCGTCGCGCCGGTGGAGGCCGCGCTGGAACAGTTGCCGGCGCGCGGCGTGCGCGCGCAGGCGCTGGCGACCGACGCGGCCAGCGAGTCCTGGCTGCCCCTGCTCGGCCGCGCGCGGCCGCTGGTGGCCTGATGGCCGCGCCGCTGCCGCTGCGCGACGTGCATCTGCCGCCGGCGCCCTCGTGGTGGCCGCCGGCGCCCGGCTGGTGGCTGCTGGCCGCGGCGCTGCTGGCGGTGGGCGCGGCGGTCTGGTTCTGGCGCCGCCGTCGCGCGCGTCGTCGCGCGGCGATCGAGCGCGTGTTCGACCAGGCCCTGGCCGCGGCCGAAACGCCGAGCGCCCAGGTCGCGGCGATCTCCGAACTGCTGCGGCGCGCGGGGCGGCGGCGCGATCCGCAAGCCGACCGCCTGCAGGGCGAGGCCTGGCTGGAGTTCCTCGATCGCGGCAGCAAACGTCGCGACTTCGCCGACGGCGCAGGGCGGGTCCTGCTCGATGGCGCTTACCGGCGCGAGGTCGAGCCGGCGCGGGTCGCGGCCCTGCACGATCTGGCCCGGCGCCGGTTTCTGCAATGGATGGGGGCCGGCCGGTGAACGCGCACGACCGAGGCGCCGGCGCATGAGCGACTGGCTGAGCCGATTGAGCGAAGTTTTCGCCTGGCCGTGGTGGCTGCTGGCCCTGCCGCTGCCGCTCTTGGCGCGTTGGCTGCTGCCGCCGGCGCGCGAGGCGTCGGCGGCGCTGAAGGTGCCGTTCGGCGCGCGCCTGGACGCGGTCGCCGGCCATGGCGGCCGCGGTCTGCGCGGCGGCGGCGCCGGCTGGTGGCTGTGGCTGGCCTGGGCGTTGCTGTGCGTGGCCGCGGCGCGGCCGCAACAACTCGGCGAAGCGGTGCAGCCGCCGCAGGTCGGCCGCGACCTGATGCTGGCGCTGGACCTGTCGGGCAGCATGAGCGAGCCCGACATGGCCTTGAACGATCGCCCGGTCGATCGCCTGACCGCGGCCAAGGCGGTGCTGGCCGACTTCCTGGAGCGCCGCCAAGGCGACCGGGTCGGCCTGATCGTGTTCGGCCGCCGCGCCTACGCCTTGGCGCCGCTGACCCTGGATCGCGCCACCGTGCGCGATCAACTGCGCGACAGCGTGGTCGGCCTGGCCGGCCAGGAGACCGCGATCGGCGACGCGATCGGCCTGGCGGTCAAGCGCCTGCGCGAACAGCCGGCCGGGCAGCGGGTGCTGATCCTGCTCACCGACGGGGTCAACACCGCCGGCGCGCTGGATCCGCGCAAAGCGGCCGAACTGGCGCGCGACGACCGGGTGCGCATCCACACCATCGCCTTCGGCGGCGACGGTTCCTTGTCCCTGTTCGGGTTCAAGATCGCCGTGCCGGGCGGCGACGCGATCGACGAAAGCAGCCTGCGCCAGATCGCCCAGAGCACCGGCGGGCGCTTCTTCCGCGCTCGCGATACCGGCGAACTGGTCGGGATTTACGCCGAGATCGACCGCCTCGAACCGATCAGCCGCCCCGGCAAGGCGGTACGGCCGCGCATCGAACGCTACTCCTGGCCCTTGGCCGGCGCCCTGGCGCTGGCCTTGCTCGGGTTCCTGTGGCCGCGGCGGAGGCCGGCATGAACGCGCCCGCCTGGCCTTGGTGGAACGAGCTGCATTGGCTGCGTCCGCAGTTCCTGTGGCTGTTGCTGGCGCTGCCGGCATTGGCCTGGTGGTGGCGCCGCCGCCGGCGCGATCGCAGCGTCTGGCGCGGCGCGGTCGATGCGCATCTGCTGCCGCACCTGCTCGACGGCCGTGCCGGGCGCGCCTCGCGCCTGGCGGCGATCGCCGCGGCGCTGGGCTATGCGGTCGCGGTGCTGGCGCTGAGCGGACCGAGCTGGCGCGAAAGCGAACAGCCGTTGTGGCAGACGCGCACGCCGTTGGTGCTGGCGCTGGACTTGTCCAGCCGCACCCTGGCCGGCGACCTGCCGCCGAGCCGCCTGGCGCAGGCGCGGGCCAAGCTGGCGGCCTTGTTGCGCCGGCGCGACGGCGGCCAGATCGGGCTGGTGGTGTACGCCGACGACGCCTACACCGTCGCGCCGCTGACCGACGACGCGCGCAACGTGGCGATCTTCCTCGACGCGCTGGCGCCGGAGATCATGCCCGGCGACGGCCAGCGCGCGGACCGCGCGATCGCCTGGTCGGCGCGGCTGTTGCGCCAGGCCGGCTTCGATCGCGGCGAGATCCTGCTGATCACCGACCACGCCGACCGCGCCGATCGCGCCGCGGCGGACAAGGCCCGCGAGCAGGGTTACCGGGTCTCGGCGCTGGGCCTGGGCGGCGACACCGCGACGCCGTTCCGTCGCCCCGACGGCGAGATCGTTTCGGCGGCGCTGGACGCGGACTCTCTGCGCCGCCTGGCCAGCGACGGCGGCGGCCGTTACGCCAGCATCGGCCAGGACGATGCCGACCTGCGCGCGCTCGGCGTGCTCACGGCGAAACTCGCCGACACCGGCACTCAGCAGGGCAAGCAAGGCCTGGCCCGCGAGGACAACGGCTACTGGCTGTTGCCGCCGCTGTTGCTGTTGGGCCTGTTCGCGTTCCGCCGCCGCAGCGGCGCGGCCGCGCTGGCGCTGCTGCTGTGCCTGGGCCTGCCGCTGGCGCCGGCGCGCGCGCAAGGCCTGTGGCAGCGCGCCGACCAGGCCGCGCATGCGCGCATCGAAGAGGGCACGGCGGCCTATCGCAAGGGCGAATTCGAGCGCGCCGGCGAGCTGTATCGCCAGGGCCGGGGCGCCGACGCGCAGTACAACCTCGGCAACGCCCTGGCGCGCCAGGGCCGTTACGACGAAGCCATCCGCGCCTACGACCAGGCCTTGAAGCTGCAACCGGGCATGGCCGATGCGTTGGCCAACCGGCGTGCGGTCGCGGCGGCGAAAAAACGCCCGCCGCCGCCCAAGGGCGAAGGCAAGCAGAACGCGCCGCGGCAAAACGGCGGCGGGCAGAGCGGGCAAGGCGCGCAAGGCGGCCGCAGCGGCAACCAGGATCCCAAGCCGCAGCCGGCGCGCGACGGCAACCAGGACGGCCGGCCCGAGCCGAGCACGGCAGGCGATCGCAAGCCGGGGCAACCACAGCAGCAACCGCAACAAAAACCGCAGCCGCAACCGTCCGCAGGCAATGGCGCCGGCGAGGCGCCGCGCGCGGCCGACCAGGCCGCGCAGCAGCAGGCCGACGCCGCCCAACGCGAACGCATCCGCCGCGAGCTCGAGCGTCAGGGCAAGGGCGGCCAGGCGCAGCGTGGCGAGCGCCCGGCGCCGGCGCCGGGCCGCGAGAGCGCGCAGCAGCGCGAACGCCGGCTCGCCAACGAGGCTTGGCTCAAGCGCGTGCCGGACGATCCGGGCGGGTTGCTGCGGGAAAAGTTCAAGATCGAATACGAGCGGCGGCAGATGCAGTCGCTGCGGGGAGACTGAGGCGATGAGGCGAAAGCTGGCCCAATTCGGACTGTGGCTGCTGTTGGCCCTGCTCAGCGCGGGCGCGTTGGCGCAACCGCGCGCCTGGCTCGACCGCGAGCGCATCCGCACCGGCGAGACCGTCACCCTCAACATCGAACTGGTCGGCTCGGTCGGCGGCCGTCCCGACTACACCCCGCTGCACGCCGATTTCGAAGTCACCGGCAGCACCAGCAACAGCCAGGTCGTGCCCGGCCAGGGCGGGGTGGCGGTGCGCAGTCTGTACGCGGTGGCGTTGGCGCCGCGGCGCAGCGGGCGGATCGAGATCCCGCCGCTGTCGGTCGCCGGCCAGCGCACCAAGCCGCTGCAGCTGGAGGTCGTGGCCGACGCCGGCGGCACCCCGCAGGGCGCCGGTGCGGACGTGTTCATCGAAAGCGAGGGCGACGATCTCAGCCCTTACGTGCAGCAGGCCGTGGGCTGGGTGGTGCGGTTGTACGCGGCGGTGCCGTTGCTGTCGGGCAAGATCGACCAGCCCGCGCCCGACGGCGCTTCGCTGATGCGGGTCGGCGACGACGCCCAGTACAGCCGCGACCTCGCCGGCCGCCGCTATACCGTGGTCGAGCGCCGTTTCCTGCTGGTGCCCGAGCGCAGCGGCGCGCTGACCGTGCCGCCGGCGGTGTTCGAAGGGCGCAGCGCGCCCGGCATGCTCGACCAGATGATGGGCGGCAGCGGCGACGAGCAGCGCGCCCGTACCCGCCCGCGCACGCTCGAGGTGCAGGCGCTGCCGGCCAACGCGCCGCAGCCGTGGCTGCCGCTGCGCGCGCTGAGCCTGCGCTACCGCACCGCGCCGCAGGAACTGCGCGCCGGCAGCGCCGCCAGCCTGGTGCTGGAAGCGCGGGTCGACGGCGCCGGCGCGGCGCAACTGCCGGAACTGCAATTGCCGCCGATCGACGGGGTGCAGGTGTTTCCCGAGCCGGTGCAGGCCGACGAAAGCTTCGTCGACGGCCGGCCCAGGGTGGTGTTGACGCGCAAGTTCTCGCTGGTGCCGGCGCGCGCCGGCGCGGTGCGCCTGGATGGCGTGCGCCTGGACTGGTGGGATGTCGGCGCCGGCCAGGCGCGCAGCGCGAGCCTGCCGCCGCTGACTTGGAACGTGCTCGCCGGCGCCGCTGCGGCGGCCGCGCCCGGGGCGGCGCCGCGCAGCACCGCCCCGGTCGCCGACGGCGCCACCGCCGGCGCCCTGGCGACCGCGAGCGAAGGCGGCGGCGTGGCCGGCGGCAAGCTGTGGGCCCTGGCGGCGTTCTTCTTCGCCGCACTGTGGCTGGCGACCCTGTTGTGGGCGTTGCATCTGCGCGCGCATCCGGCGCTGCCGGGCGTTGCGGCCGCAGCCAGCAGCGCGCCGGGCGGCGCATCGAGTGCCGCGCCGAACGCTAGCGCGCGGCCGTCGGCGGCGTTGCGCGAACTGCTCGACCGCGGCGACTTCGAGCAGATCGCCGCGGCGCTGCGTGCCAGCGCCACGCCGCCGGCGGCCGACGACGACGAGTTGGTCGAACGCCTGGCCGATCCGCTCCAGCGCGAGGCGGTGCAGGCCCTGCGTCGGGCGCGCTGGGGCGGCGGCGACGGCGTCGCCGCGCGGGCGTTGCTGCGCGACGCCTTCGCCCGCGGGCCGCGCTGGCGCGCGCGCGAGGCCCAGCCCGACTCGCCGCTGGCGCCGCTGTACCCGCCGCGCCGCGGGGCCTGAGCCGGGCCCGGCCGCCGCGGCGGGCGCCCGCCGGCCCTGGTGTATCCTGCCGGCTGTTTTGGCCGGGCCGGATTCATGAGCGAAACCCTGAACGCGCGCAAGTCGCTCCCGCTGCACTGGAAGATGGCGATCGGCTTCCTGGCCGGCCTCACCCTGGGCCTGATCGTCTACGGCCTCGGCCTCAACAGCCTCACCTGGGCCCAGCTCGGCGGTCAGACCTGCGTGCCGGCGGTCGCCGGCGCCGAGCAGATCTGGCAGTGCCGGCCGCTGCTCAAGTTGCTCACCGAAACCGTCACTGGCCCCGCCGGCGAGATCTTCCTGCGCCTGATCTTCATGCTGGTGATCCCGCTGCTGTTCTCGGCCCTGGTCATGGGCGTCAGCGAGATGGGCGACATCCGCGCCTTCGGCCGGGTCGGCTGGCGCACCCTCGGCCTGACCATCCTGATGTCTTCGCTGGCGGTGGTGCTGGGCCTGCTGATGGTCAACCTGTTCCAGCCCGGCGCCGGGGTTGATCCGGCCCTGGCCCAGCAGCTGATGAGCGAGAACGCCGAGCGCGCGCAGAGCATCGTCAAGGGCAGCGCCGACGCGCCCAAGGGCATCCAGATGCTGGTCTCGATCGTGCCCAGCAACGTGATCCAGGCCGCGGCCAGCGACGCCATCCTGGCGGTGATGTTCTTCGCCCTGATGATCGGCGTGGGCATGGTGCTGACCCGTTCCCAGGCCGTGGACACCCTGCGCGAGGGCATCCAGGGCCTGTTCGACATCTCCATCACCCTGATCGGCCTGGTCATCAAGCTGGCCCCGTACGCGGTGTTCTGCTTCATGTTCAACCTGGCCTCGGCGTTCGGCTGGGACCTGCTGTTCAAGCTGGCCAAGTACGTCGCGGTGGTGGTCGCGGCGCTGGCGATCCATCTGTTCGTGGTCTATTCGCTGGCGCTGAAGTTCATCGGCGGGCGTTCGCCGGCCGCGTTCTTCAAGGGCGTGCAGGAAGCGATGGTGCTGGCGTTCTCGACCGCGTCCAGCAACGCGACCCTGCCGACCGCGCTGCGCGTGGCCGAGGACGAACTCAAGCTGCCGCGGCGGGTGTCGCGCTTCGTGCTGACCGTCGGCGCCACCGCCAACCAGAACGGCACCGCGCTGTTCGAGGGCGTCACGGTGATCTTCCTGGCCCAGTTCTTCGGCGTCGACCTGAGCCTGGGCCAGCAGGTGATGGTGATGCTGGTCTGCATCCTCGGCGGCATCGGCACCGCCGGCGTGCCCTCCGGCTCGCTGCCGGTGGTGGCGATGATCTGCGCCATGGTCAAGGTGCCGCCGGAAGGCATCGGCCTGATCCTCGGCGTCAATCATTTTCTCGACATGTGCCGGACCACGCTCAACGTCACCGGCGACATCGCCATCGCCTCGATGGTCTCGCGCGGGGTCAACGACCCGCCGGCGGAGCAGCTCGGCGACTGAGCCGCGCCGCCGTTCCCGTCCCGCGACGGCCCGCCGCTTGGCGGGCCGTCGCGTTTGGGCCGCCCGGGCGGCGCCGGGCTGGAGCCGGCTTGCCGGCCCTCGCGCGGCCGTGCGTTGCCGATGCTGGCCGCCGGCCGTTCGCGGGCGGGCGCGGCGGCGCCTGGGCCGGCGCCGCGCCGGTCCGGCCCAGGGTTTGGGGCGACAGGGCGGGCCCGGGATGGGACAATGGCCGCTCTTCGCCGCTCCCCGACCCGCGCTCCGCCGCGGGACCGGCCTTCCAGTTCCGCCTCCCAGCCTCAGCCGCCCAAGCCCAATGACGACGCCCAGCCGCCGCGACCTCGCCAACGCCATCCGTTTCCTCGCCATCGACGCGGTGCAGGCCGCCAACTCCGGCCACCCCGGCATGCCGATGGGCATGGCCGACATCGCCGAAGTGCTGTGGAACGACTACCTGAGCCACAACCCGAACAACCCCAAGTGGCCCAACCGCGACCGCTTCGTGCTGTCCAACGGCCACGGCTCGATGCTGCAGTACGCGCTGCTGCACCTGGCCGGCTACGACCTGTCGATCGACGAGCTCAAGCGCTTCCGCCAGCTCGATTCCAAGACCCCGGGCCATCCCGAGAATTTCATGACCCCGGGCGTGGAGACCACCACCGGCCCGCTCGGCCAGGGCTTCGCCAACGCGGTCGGCATGGCCCTGGCGGAGAAGCTGCTCGCCCAGCGCTTCAACCGCGAAGGCCATGACGTCGTCGACCACCGCACCTGGGTGTTCATGGGCGACGGCTGCCTGATGGAAGGCATCTCGCACGAAGCCGCCTCGCTGGCCGGCACCTGGGGCCTGGGCAAGCTGGTCGCGTTCTGGGACGACAACAAGATCTCGATCGACGGCAACACCGACGGCTGGTTCACCGACGACACCCCGACCCGCTTCGAGGCCTACGGCTGGCGCGTGATCCGCAACGTCGACGGCCACGACGCGGTCGAGATCAAGACCGCGATCGACACCGCGCTCAAGCACGGCGACAAGCCGACCCTGATCTGCTGCCGCACCACCATCGGCTTCGGCTCGCCGGCCAAGGCCGGCAAGGAGTCCTCGCACGGCGCGCCGCTGGGCAAGGACGAGATCGTCGCCACCCGCGCCGCGCTGAACTGGCCGCACGCCGAGTTCGAGATCCCCGAGGCGATCTACGACGGCTGGCGCTCGCGCGCCGCCGGCCAGAGCCGCGAAGACGAGTGGAACCGCGCCTACGCCGCCTATGCCGCGCAGTTCCCGGCCGAAGCCGCCGAACTGAGCCGCCGCACCGCCGGCGAGCTGCCGCAGGACTTCCGCGCCCAGGCCGACGCCTACATCGCCAAGCTGCAGGCCGACGGCCCGACCGTGGCCTCGCGCAAGGCCTCGCAGATGGCGATCGAAGCCTTCGCCCCGCTGCTGCCGGAACTGGTCGGCGGCTCGGCCGACCTGGCCCACTCCAACCTGACCCTGTGGAAGGGCAGCAAGTCGGTCGCCAGCGCCGATCCGAACGCCAACTACATCTACTACGGCGTGCGCGAGTTCGCGATGACCGCGATCGGCAACGGCCTGCAACTGCACGGCGGCTTCATCCCCTACGACGCCACCTTCCTGGTGTTCAGCGACTACGCCCGCAACGCGGTGCGGATGAGCGCGCTGATGGGCGCGCACGCGATCCACGTCTACACCCACGACTCGATCGGCCTGGGCGAGGACGGCCCGACCCACCAACCGATCGAGCACCTGGCCTCGCTGCGCTACATCCCCGACAACGACGTCTGGCGTCCCTGCGACGCGGTCGAATCCGCGGTGTCCTGGCGTGCGGCGATCGAACGCCAGGACGGTCCGAGCTGCCTGATCTTCTCGCGCCAGAACCTGCCGCATCAGCCGCGCAACGACGAGCAGGTCGCGCAGATCGCGCGCGGCGGCTACGTGCTGCGCGACAGCGACGGCGCGGCGGACGCGATCCTGATCGCCACCGGCTCGGAAGTCGGTCTGGCCACCCAGGCGGCCGAGCGCCTGAGCGCCGAAGGCCTCAAGGTGCGGGTGGTGTCGATGCCGTCCAGCGACGTGTTCGACCGCCAGCCGGCCGAGTACCGCGAGTCGGTGCTGCCCAACGCGCTGCGCAAGCGGGTCGCGATCGAAGCGGGCGTCAGCGACTTCTGGCGCAAGTACGTCGGCCTGGACGGCGCGGTGATCGGCATCGACACCTTCGGCGCGTCGGCGCCGGCCGAAGCCCTGTTCCCGCACTTCGGCTTCACCGTCGAGCGCGTGGTCGAGGCGGTCAAGCGGCTGGGCTGAGCCCGCTCGCAGGCGGGTCCGGCGAGCCGGGCCCGCGCGCCGCGATTTGCCCGATCGGGCGTTTCGGCGGTTTTGTAAAAATGCGCGCCACGGCCGCTACCGTGGCGCGTTTTCGTTTCTAGAATCGCCCGTTCTCTTCAGCGAGCGGCCGATTGGCGCGCGCGTCCGCCCAGGGCGCCGGCGCGAGGCGTCGGGCCGCCACCGAGCCCGCCGCGCATGTCCGTACCCGCCGAATCCCCGCAACGCCTGCCGCAACTGGACGCCTTGCGCGGCCTGGCGGCGCTGTACGTGATCGTCTATCACGTCATGGCCATGCCCGAGCCCGACCTGGTCCTGCCGGGCGCGATCGCGCCCCTGGTCGGCATGGGCGGCAGCGGCGTCGCCCTGTTCTTCGTCATGAGCGCGTTCTCGCTGTGCCTGACCTGGCCGCGCCACGCCGCCAGCGGACTGCCGTTGCGCAGTTTCTATCTGAGCCGGCTGGCGCGGATCGCGCCGCTGATGCTGGCGCTGCTGACGTTGATGGTGGCCAAGGACCAGTTGCGCGCGGTGCCGCTGCGCGGCGTCGAGGAAGTGGCCTGGAACTACTCGCTGCTGTTCGGGCTGTCGGCGCCGTGGCAGAGCGGCATCGTCATGGGCAGTTGGACCATCGGCGTGGAAATGCTGTTCTACGCGATGTTTCCCTTGATCGCGCTAGGCGTGCGCGGCCTGTGGCGGCAGTCGGCGTTGCTGGCGGCCAGTTTCGCGCTGGCGTGGTGGGCGGCGACCGGGCTGCCGGCGCCGATCGCCCATTTCGGCGGGTCGTTCGGGTTGATCCGGCAACTGCCGGTATTCGTGCTGGGTTGCCTGCTGTTCGAGTTGTGGCTGCGCTTGCGCGAGGCGCCGGCCCGGCGCCGGCTGGCGCTGGGAGCGTCTTTGTCGTTGGCGGGCCTGGCCGGCCTGGGCGCCCTGTTCTACGGCGTGCTGGCGCCGATTCCGGTGATCGGCGGCGATTGGTACCTGGCGTCGCTGGGTTACGGCCTGCTGCTGCTGGGCCTGCTGTTGGCGAGCAACCGCCTGTTGGTCAACCGCTTGACCTGTTTCCTCGGCACGATCAGCTACTCGCTGTACCTGGTGCACCCGTTCCTGGTCTCGCGCCTGTACGGCATGTTCGCCCGCTGCTATGCCGAACTTCCGCCGGGCGCGGCCTATGCCGCCTGCCTGGCCCTGAGCCTGGCCTTGACCGTGCCGGCCGCATGGCTGACCTATCGCTGGATCGAGAAGCCCGGCATCCGCCTCGGTCACCGCCTGTTCGCGCGCCTGCGCGACCGCCGGCAGGCGCGCGCGCTGCAGGCGCAGGCGGCGGTTGGCCAGGCCTGATCGGCCTCAAGCGCCGGCGCTTTCGCGCAAGCCCAGCCGCAACAAGCGCGCTTCGAGCCGCTCGCCGATGCTGCGCGGGGCCTGCAGGCCCATGCGCTGCATCGCCTCGTCGTCGGCCCCGGTCACGACCGTCAGCGCGCGCAACACGGTGCGCAGCTTGGCCGCGCGCGTCGCGGTGTTGGCCTTCAGCCAGCCCAGTGCCTTGACCAGCCGCCGTTCGACCGGGCTGAAATCGCTGCCTAGCGGGTAATCGGGCAGGCTGCCGTCGGCGCGGAACGGCGCCAGGGTCGCGCCCAGCCGTTGCGCGGTGTTGTTTCGGTGGGGCTGCGGAGCGTGCGGCGGCAACTTGCCGTGATCGATCGCGGTCAGGCGCAGGGCGACGCCGGCGCCGGCTTCGGCCACCGCGGCCATGGCCTGGATGCAGTCCTCGTCGGTCTTGCCGCGCAGGTCGGCGATGCCGTACTCGGTGACGTAGACGTCGCGCAGATGGCGCGGGATCGTGGTCTGGGCGTAGTTCCAGACCAGGTTGGAACGGACCTGGCCGGCGCTTTCGCGGGTCGCCCGCAGCATCAGCACCGAGCGCGCGTCGGGCAGGGCGTGGGCCATGGCGACGAAGTTGTACTGGCCGCCGACGCCCGACACCACCCGGCCGTCGTCGAGCGTATCCGACACCGCCGCGCCGAGCGCGGTCGCCATCATGCAACTGTTGAAGAAACGCGCATCGCGGCGCTGCAGGCGCTCCAGGGTTTCGTTGCCGCCGTAGAGTTCGTTGACCTCGCTGATCCGGCGCATGCCGATGCCGTGGCGCTGCGCTTCGGGCAGATCGCGCAACCAGGCGTAGAAGTCCGGCGAGCCCAGGTAGAAGCCGCCCTGCAGGAACTCGCCCTCGCGTTCCAGCCGTGCGCGGTCGTCCGCATTCGCCGTGCCGTCGTGAAGGCGCCGCATCAACTCCAGGTCGTCGACGACTTTGCGTTTGATCACGCCGACTTCGACCAAGCGACGAAAACCTTCGTTGATCATCTCGGAACAGCCAAAAAGCCCAGCGTCAAACGGTCCGAGCGGCGCAACCGGCGCCTTCGCGTTACGGTCTCCGGCCAGGTCACCCTGCAAAGAAGCCGCGTGTCCGAGCGGCGCAACCGGCGCCTTCGCGTTACGGTCTGCGGCCAGGTCACCCTGCAAAGAAGCCGCGTGTCCGAGCGGCGCCTTCGTTTCCGCAACCTCGATCCCCAGCGCCCGCACCACCCGCAGATACGCCGCGTTGTCGGTATGCCGCAGCACCAGCGCGTGGCACAGCGCATCGGCCAGGGTGCCGATGCCGATCTGCAGAGTGCCGCCGTCGCGCACCAGGGTGCTGGCGTAGAAACCGATCGCATAGTCGGCGTCGGACACCGGCTGGCGCGGCAGGCCGAACAGGGCGGGGTAGGGCGGCGGCGGCAGCACCACCGCATCGAAGAAATCCGCGTCGACCGCGGCGCTGCCGCCGAGCCAGGGCAGTTGCGGGTCGATCTCGGCGATCAGCAGCGGCCGCGGCAGGCCGCGCGCGACGATCGCGTCGACCGCGTCGAAGGTCAGGTCGGTATTGCACGACAGCGACAGGCGCGCGCCGCCGGCGGGATCGGCGGCGACCTTCTGCACCACGGCGTTGACGCCGCGGTCGGCCAGGGCGCGGGCGACGTGGGTGTAGTTGAGGCTGGCGTAGCGGCGCTGGCTGGCGGCGGCGTTCAACAGCGCGCCGGATTGCAGATAGAACTCCTCGATCTCGATGTGCGCCGGCAGCGCGTTGCGCTTGAGCGCCTCGACATAGCGCAGGCGCGGAAAGTCGGCGCCGAAGTGACGCTGCGCGAACGGCGCCACGAACCGGCCTTCCAGGCCGCGGCCGCCGCCGGGCGGGTCCAGCGACAGCGCGGTGTACAGGTGCAGCGGCCGCGTGCTGTCGCGTTCGGCGCGGCCGTAGATCGCGTTGAGCAGCCGGTGCGGCTTGCCCAGGCCGAGCGGGGCGCCCAGGTGCAGCGGGCCGTCGACGCGGTCGTAGAGGAAGTCGACGGCGTCGTCGAGGCGGTCAAAGCGCGCGGGTCGGTTCATGCGACCAGTATCTCAATCCGCGCATCCGGGCGCTTGCAAACTTCGTTTACAGGTGTAATCTGATGAAAAAATACGGATGTAAACGATGCAGATCAGCGAAGCCGAATCCGTGGTCATGGACGTGCTGTGGCAACGCCACCCGCTCAGCGCCGAGGAGGTGGTGGCGGCTTTGGCCGGCAACCAGTCCTGGCAGGAAGCCACGGTCAAGACCCTGCTCAACCGCTTGTTGAACAAGGGCGCGATCCGCGCCGAGAAGGACGGGCGGCGGTACCTCTATGCGCCCCTGCTCAAGCGCGAGGACTGGGTCATGGAGGAGAGCCAGGGCCTGCTCGAGCGGCTGTTCGGCGGTCGCGTCGCGCCCCTGGTCGCGCACTTCAGCGAACAGCGCAAGCTCAGCCGCAAGGACATCGCCGAGCTGCGCAAGCTGCTTGACGAGATCGACGATGAGCGCCGCTGAGCTGCTCGGCCTGCTGGCCGAGACCACCGTGGCGATGAGCGCGGCGGCGGCGCTGGTGCTGGCCCTGCGCCGGCCTTTGCGGCGCGCGTTCGGCGCCGGCACGGCCTACGCCGCCTGGTGGCTGCCGCCGCTGGCGACCGCGGCGGTGCTGCTGCCGGCCGCGCCCCGCCCCGACGCGCCGGCGCAGTGGCTGGTCGCGGCCGGCGCGCCGATGGCGTCGGCGCCGATCGCGCCGCCGGGGCCGACCGGCACCGCGTGGGTCGCGCTGAGCCTGCTGTGGCTGGCCGGCGCCGTGGCGATGGCGGCGCGCGCCTGGCGCCAGCAACGTCGGTTCGAGCGGCGCCTGGGCCGGCTGCGGCCGCGCGCCGACGGCAGCGTGCAGGCGCAGAGCGACTACGGCCTGCCCGCGGCGATGGGCCTGTTGCGGCCGAAAGTGGTGCTGCCGCGGGACTTCGAACGGCGCTACGACGCGCGCCAGCGCCGGCTGATCGCGCTGCACGAAAGGATCCACATCGCCCGCGGCGATCTGTACGCCAACGCCGCCTGGTTGCTGTTGTCGTGCCTGTACTGGTTCAACCCGTTGTTGCATTACGCCGCCCGCGCTTTCCGCAGCGACCAGGAACTGGCCTGCGACCAGCGCGTGCTGCGCCGCCTTCCCACGGCGCGGCGCAGCTACGCCGAGGCCTTGCTCAAAGCCGCCCTGCGCGGCGGGTCCTCGCCGTTGGCCTGCACGTGGTCCTCCTCGCATCCGCTCAAGGAACGCATCGCCATGCTCAACCGTACCGCCCCCACCGCCGTCCGCCTGCGCTTCGGCGCCGTCGTTTTGATCGCACTCGCCGCCGCCACCGGCTTCGGCGCCTGGGCCGCGCAACCCGCCTCCGCCCCCGGCGAACGCCGCTTCGACCTGGAGACCGGGCAGATGAGCCAGCGCCAGTACGCCGACCGCGTCGCGCAACTGGCCGGACTGCGCATCGACAACCCGGAACTGCTCAGCGACGCGGTCGCGGTGAACGCAGCGCAGCTGCGCCGGGTCGATGCGCGGATGGCCTTCGCCCTGCTGCGGATGCAGACCGGGCTGGAGGCGAAGATCGACGGCGACCGGGTGCGCTTCGTCGCCGGCGAGCGCCCGCAGGCGCCGGCTTCCAACTCGGTGGTGTTCTACCGCGAGGGCGCGGCGCGCTGATCGCGCGACCGCCGCCGCACGCGCCACGACGCACGAACCCCGATGCGAGAGCGGATCGATCCGTCGTCGCGCCGAGCCGCACCAGGGGAGGACTTCGATCATGAATTCCGTCATGAATTCCATTGATACCTTGCGACTGTTGGCCGAGACCGCACTGGCGATGAGTCTGGGCCTCGCCGTGGTCCTGGCGTTGCGCCTGCCGCTGCGGCGCTGGTTCGGCGCCGGCGTGGCCTATGCGGCGTGGGCGATCGTGCCGGCGGCGACGCTCGCGGTGCTGCTGCCGGCCGCGCCGCGACCGGCCGCGGGAACGCTCTCCCTGGTCGCGGCGGCGCCGGCCGCCGCCTTGGGCCTGGTCGATGCGGCGCCGGCCGCGGCGGCGCAGGCCTGGGCGCTGGCGGGGCCGGTGTGGGCGATCGGCGCCGTCGCGACGGCCCTGCTGACGCTGTGGCGGCAATGGCGCTTCCAGCGCGGCCTGGGCGCCTTGCAGCGGCAGCCGGACGGCCTGTATCGGGCGCAGCGCGATCGCGGCCTGCCGGCGGCGATCGGTCTGCTGCGGCCCAGGATCGTGGTGCCGGGCGATTTCGAGCAACGCTACAGCGCCGCCGAGCGCCGCCTGATCCGCGCCCACGAACGCAGCCACATCGTCCGCGGCGACCTGCACCTCAATGCCTTCGTCGCCCTGCTGTCCTGCCTGTACTGGTTCAACCCGATGTTGCACTACGCCGTCGGCCGCTTCCGCGCCGACCAGGAATTGGCCTGCGACGCGCGCGTGCTGCGCCGTCATCCGAACGCGCGGCGCAGCTACGGCGAAGCCATGTTGAAGAGCGCCTTGCGCGCCGGCCCCGCGCCCTGGGCCTGTTCGTGGGCGTCCACCCACCCGATCGCGGAGAGAATCGCCATGCTCAAACATCCCTTGCCCGGCGCGGGCCGGGTCCGCTTCGGCGCGTGCGCGCTGATCTTGTGCGGCACCGTGTCCGCGTTCGCGGCCTGGGCGGCGCAACCGGCAACGGCGCCGCAAGAGCGGCGGATCACGATCGCCGCCCAGGGCCTGCTCAGCGAGCGCGGATTCGCGCAGCGGATCGCGGCGCAGGCCGGCCTGCGGTTGAGCAATCCGGAGGTGCTCGACGACAGCCGCAAACGGCTCAGCGCCGATCTGCAGGGCGTCAGCGCGCGGCACGCGTTCCTGGCCCTGCAGGACGCATCGGGCTGGAGCGCGCAGTACCACCGGGACCAGGTGCGTTTCGTGCTCAGCGCCGGGCCGCGCCGCGCGACAGCCGCCGGGCCCGCCCCGGCCGCGTCGCGGTAGTCGGTTTCGATCATGACCCGGTTCGATCTGCTGCATGGCTTGATCGTCGCCGCCTGCAGCGGCGGTGCGGCGAGCCTGCTGGTGCTGGCCTTGCGCCGGCCGTTGCGCCGCCGCTGCGGCGCCGGCGTCGCCTACGCCGCCTGGCTGGCGCTGCCGGCGGCGTTGCTGGCGCCGCTATGGCCGATACCGGCGCCCGCGGCGCTGGTGTGGTCGCCGATGCCCGGGGCGATGCCGGACTGGGCCGCGACCCCGGCCGCGCAGCTTGCCGCGGGCGATGCGGATGCGGCCGGCTGGTTGCTGGCGCTGTGGCTGTCCGGTGCGTCGATCGCGGCGCTGCGGACCTTTCGGCGCCAGCGTCGTTTTGATCGCGCGCTAGGCCCTCTTGTGCCGCTCGGCCGCGGGCTGTGGCGCGCCCAGGCCGGCGTCGGCCTGCCGGCGGCGTTCGGCCTGCTGCGCCCGCGGATCGTCGTGCCGGCCGATTTCGCCGAACGCTACGACCGCCGCCAGCGCGCGCTGATGCTGCGCCACGAGCGCGTGCACATCGCCCGCGGCGACCTGTGGGTCAACGCGGCCGTCGCCGCCGTGGCTTGCCTGCTGTGGTTCAACCCCTTGCTGCACCTCGCCGCCGCGCGGTTGCGCGAAGACCAGGAACTGGCCTGCGATGCGCGCGTGCTGGCGCGCCACCCGCGCGCGCGGCGCGCCTATGCGCAGGCGATGCTCGTCACACAGCTCGCGGCGCAGTCCACGCCGCTGGGTTGCCATTGGGGTCCGCCCCATCCCTTGCTGGAGAGAATCGACATGTTGAAGCACCCCGCAGTCGCGCCGCGTTGGCGCCACCTCGGCCTGTTGCTGGTCGCGGCCCTGACCGGCGGCAGCGCCGCGGCCGCCTGGGCCGCGCAATCGGCGCCGCAAGCCGCCGCGCTGGCCGCGCCGGCCGGCTCGGTGACGATGGAGTTCGTCGCCCGCAGCGGCGGCCGCGAAAGCCGTTTCACGATCGTCGAAGCGGCCGGCCGGCCGTTCTCGGCGACGATGTTCGAGGATGGGGCGCATTGGCGCATCGACGGCGTGGCCACGGTCGGCGCGGACAAGGCCGTCTATCCCGAATCCGACGACGACACCGTGTGGCTGAAGATGAGCCTGCTGCGCGACGGCGCGTTGGTCGGCCAGCCGCGGCTGGCGATGCAGAGCGGCGGCAGCGGCCGGGTGGTGCAGGAGGACGCTGCGGCCGCCGGCCCCGGGCAGCGGCTGGAACTGGACGTGCGGATGACCGCGGCGCGGTAAGCGCCGCAGCGGACGCGCTTCAGCGGCCGCGGCGCTGGGCGAACAGCCAACGCCACATCGGCGCGTAGGCGTAGGCGGCGTCCCAGCTGTTGTGGTTGGCCTCGGCGAATTCGGTATAGCGCGCCTCGCGCGCGCCGGCCGCTTTCAGCGCCGCGTCCATGCGCCGCGATTGCGCCGGCGGCACCACATCGTCCTTGCCGCCGTGGAAGATCCAGACCGGCACCTCGCGCAGGCGCTGCGCGGCCGCGGCGAACGGGTCGGCGGCATCGGCGACGCTGTGCGCGCGCATGCCCGGGCGCGCATCGGTCCAGTCGACGGTGATGCCGCCGCAGACCGGCACCAGGGCGGCGAAGCGCTGCGGATGCTGCAGGGCCAGCTCCCAGGTGCCGTAGCCGCCCATCGACATGCCGGTCAGGTAGACCCGGTCCGGGTCGCCGCGGAACTCGCCCAGCGCCGCGTCCAGCGCCGCCATCGCGATCGGGCCGGCGTCCTGGGTCCATTCGGTGTTGTCGGGCGCCTGCGGGAACACGACGACGGCCGGGAACTGCGCGGCATGCCGGCGCAGGTAGGGCCCCAGGCCGGCCTGGGTCTGCCTGGCGCCGTCGTCGCCGCGTTCGCCGGACCCGTTGAGGAACAGCACCACCGCGGGCCGGCCCTGGCGCAGGTGCGGGGCAGGGACGAACACCTGGTAGCGGTAGGTTCTGCCCGCGAGGTTCAGCTGGCGCGGCAGGAACTCGCCGCCGGTCGCGGGGGCGGTGGTCTGGCAGGCGCTGGCGGCGATCGACAGCAGGCCCAGGCAGGCGGCGCTCAGAAGACGCATCAGGCATCGCTCGGGGAAACCGATCCGCAGCATAGCGCGGCGGCGGGGCTCAGCCGATGCGGTGCGCTTCGTCGGCGATGCGCCGCACTTCGTCCGGGTAATGGCTGACGTAGATCATCGGCAGCGCGGTCTCGTCGCGGACCCGCTGCAGATACGGCAGCAGCTCGTCGCGGCGGTCCATGTCCAGCATCGACAGCGGTTCGTCGAGCAGCAGGATGCGCGGCTGCGACAGCAGGGCGCGGCCCAGCGCGACGCGCTGGGTCTCGCCGCCGGACAGGCCGGCGGTGCCGCGGCCGAGCAGGGCGCCGATGCCGAGCAGCTCGACGATGGCGTCGAACTCGAAACGGGGCTCGCTCCGGGCCTCGCGCCGGGCCTCGCCGCGCCAGCCGTAGAGCAGGTTGCGGCGCACGTCCAGGTGCGGAAACAGGCGCGCGTCCTGGAACACGTAGCCGATCCGGCGCCGGTGCGCCGGCAGGTCGACGCGCGCGGCGCTGTCGAACAGGCAGCGGCCGGCGATCTCGATCCGGCCGCGCGCCGGCCGCAGCAGGCCGGCGATGGCGTGCAGCAGCGAGGTCTTGCCGGCGCCGGATTCGCCGATCACGGCGATCACCCGCTGCTCGCTGCGGATCTCGACCCGGCGCAGGAAATCGCCGCGGCGCAGTTCCAGTTCGAGCAGGAAGGTCGGCGCGGCGCTCATCGCTGCGCGCTCGCGCGCTGGCGCTGCACCAGCCATTCCGAGGCCAGCACCGCGGCGAAGGATATGGCCACCGCGACCGCGGCCAGGCGCAGCACGCCGGCTTCGCCGTCGGGCACCTGCATCAGGCCGTAGATCGCCGAAGACAGGGTCTGGGTTTCGCCGGGGATGTTCGAGACGAAGGTGATGGTCGCGCCGAACTCGCCCAGCGCCTTGGCGAAGGACAGCACCGCGCCGGCCAACACGCCCGGCCAGGCCAGCGGCAGGGTCACGCCGAAGAATACCCGCCAAGGATTCGCGCCCAGGGTCGAGGCCGCCTGCTCCAGGCGCCGGTCGACCGCTTCGATCGACAGCCGGATCGCTCGGACCAGCAGGGGAAAGCCCATGATCGCGCTGGCCAGCGCGGCGCCGGTCCAGCGGAACGCGAAGCTCAGGCCCCAGTGTTCGTACAGCCAACGGCCGAGCGGTCCCTGCGAGCCGAGCAGGACCAGCAGGGCGTAGCCGGTCACCACCGGCGGCAGCACCAACGGCAGGTGCAGCACGGTGTCGAGCAGCAGTTTGCCGGGAAACCGCACCCGCGCCAGCAACCAGCCCAGGGCGATGCCGAACGGCAGGCTGGCCAGGGTCGCGACCGTGGCGACCTTCAGGCTGAGCCAGATCGCAGTCAGTTCGGCGTCGCTGAACTGCATCGCGCGCTCACTTCAGTACCGCGAAGCCGTGACGGCGGAAGATCGTCGCCGCGGCCGGCGTGCCCAGCCAGCGCACGAACGCGGCCGCGCCCGGGTGTTTGCTCGAGACCAGCCTCGCCGCCGGATAGACGATCGGCGGATGACTGTCGGCCGGGAAGGTCGACAGCACCCGCACCTTGGGTTCGGCGTGCGCATCGCTGGCGTAAACCACGCCCAGCGGCGCTTCGCCGCGCGCCACCAGCATCAGCGCAGCGCGCACGTTCTCGGCTTCGGCCACGCGCGGTTGCAGCGCATCCCACACGCCGTAGCGGACGAAGGCGGCGCGGGCGTACTTGCCGGCCGGCACGCTCGCGGTCAGGGCCAGGGCCAGGCGGCCGTTTCCGAGCCAAGGCTTGAGATCGACCCCGGGCTTGAGCGCGACCGCGCGCGCGCGGCTGGCTTGCGGCGCGATCAGCACCAGCCGGTTGCCGAGCAGGTTGCGTCGGCTGGGCACGTCGATCAGGCCGCGCTCCTGCAGATAGTCCATCCACTCCAGATCGGCCGAGACGAAGGCATCGGCCGGCGCACCCTGTTCGATCTGCCGCGCCAGCGCCGAACTGGCCGCATAGGAGACCCGCACCGGAACGCCGCCGCTGCGCTGGAACGCGGCCGCGGCTTCGTCCAGCGACTCCTTGAGGCTGGCGGCGGCGAACACCGTGACCGGGGCGGCGGCGTTGCGCGCTTGCGCGGCGAGCGGACCGGCGGCGAGCAGGCCGACGACGCACAAGACGCCGAGCAAACGGCGGAGCAGGCGGGGCATGGCGCGAAGCCTCGGTGGGTGGGGTAGGGCGAGAGTAGCGCGAAGCGCCGTCGCCGTGCCTGCGCTCAGGGCGCGTCGACGACCTGGGTCGAGTCGGCCAGGCGCACCCAGCGCGCCGGCCGCGATTCGGCCGGCGCGATCAGCCGCCAGGGGCCATCTTGCGAACCCGGGGCGGCGCCGTTGCAGCGGTCGGCGAGCAGCGCCTCGCGCGCGCCCGGGCGGGGATCGAGCTCGGCCAGCGAGAACGCGGCGCGGTAGCCGTCGCGGGCGCGCACCACCGCCACCCGCGCCGGCCCGGCGCCGCGCAGCGGTTGGTTCGGCATGGCGCCTTGCTTGCGCAGCAGCGCGTGCAACGGCACGCCTTCGCAGTCGAGCGTGCGGCCATGGCCTTCGCCGCTGGCGCGAGCGCGGCATTCTGGTGTGCGGTGGAGGCCGATCGCCCGCTCGAGTCGTCGGGCTATAGACGATCGAGCGGCAGCTTCAGATAGCGTTGGCCGTCGGCGTCCGCTTCGGGCAGGGCGCCGCCGCGCAGATTCACCTGCAGCGCCGGCAGGATCAGCGCCGGCACCGCCAGGGTCGCGTCGCGCGCCTGGCGCAGGGCCACGAACTCGGCCTCGCCGGTATCGGCGCGCACATGCGCGTTGCTGCGCTTCTGTTCGCCGATCGTGGTTTCGCAGGCCGGTTCGCGGTCGGGCTTGCCGTAGTCGTGGCAGACGAACACCCGGGTCGCGTCGGGCAGGCGGTACAGGCGCTGGATCGAGCGATACAACTGCGCCGCATCGCCGCCGGGAAAGTCGCAGCGCGCGGTGCCGCTGTCGGGCAGGAACAGCGAATCGCCGACGAACAGCGCATCGCCGATCAGATAAGCCAGGCTGTCGCGGGTGTGGCCGGGCACCGGGATCGCCTGCGCCGGCAAGCCGCCGACGCGGAAGCGCTCCTCGTCCTCGAACAGGCGGTCGAAGGCCGGCGCCGGGTCGCGCTCGGGCAGGCCGAACAGCGGAGCGAAGTGGCGGCGCACCTGCTCGATGCCGCGGCCGATCGCCAGCTGCGGCGCGGCGCCGCCGGCGCGCAGACGCTCGCGCAGCAGGTGCGCGGCGCTGAGGTGGTCGGCATGGGCATGGGTTTCCAGCAGCCACTGGATCCGCCAGCCGCGCTGCGCGGCGGCGTCGAGCAGGCGTTGCGCCGAGTCCAGCGCGGTGCGCGCGGAGGCGGCCTGATAGTCCAGCACCGGATCGACGATCGCCGCCGCGCCGCTGTCGGGGTCGGCGACCAGGTAGGACCAGGTGCCGGTATCGCGATGGTGGAAGGGCAGAACCTGCGGCGTCATGCCGGTCTCCTGCAGCGCGGCTGCTGCGGCCTAGCGTTCGCTATCCAGGATACGGCAGCGCTCGCTGCGCTTGCGGCCGCCGGTCAGCGCCGCGGCGCGAGCGCGGCGTCGAGCACGGCGGCCAGGCGCGCGCCGCCGAGCCGCAACTGCTGCTCGGCGACCGGGCGCCAGGTCGCGACATAGGACGCATCCAGGGTATGGCTGGGCGGATACAGGCCCGGCCGTTCGACGATCCGGCACGACTGCCGGGCCCAGTCCGCCGCCGCCGGCGGCAGGCCGATCGCCTTGACCTGCGGCAGCGGGTTGCGCCGCAGCTTGGCCAGGTAGGCCGCATCGTCGAGCCTGGCCATGCTCAGCATGCGGCTGTCCCACAGCGAATGCAGGTTGGTGCCGTAGCCGTCGGCCGGCTCGGGCTCGCCGTCGATATGGATCTGGAAATCGTTGCCGCCCTTGTCGTCGGCGTAGCCGGCGTGCAGCGGCTGGTGCACGTCGCCGACCAGATGGACCACGAACTTCAGCGCCTGCAGGCGCTCTGCGCGGCTGCGGCCGGGGTCGGCGAGGATCGCGGTCTGGTTGCGGATCGCTTCGATCGCGCAGTCGCCGCCGGGGCAATGCCGGGCCGGCTGATAGGCGCAGTCGTTGCCGGTGCCGCGCTCGGCCAGGTTGACGTAATGCCACTTGGCGCTGAGCTTGCCGAGCTTGGGATCGTTGGCGCGCAGCTCGTCGGCCCAGTTGGCGATGCCGGGCAGGGTCGGGTCGGCTTCGCCGGCCAGCAGCCTTTGCGCCTCGGCGCGGGCCTGCGGGCTCAGTCGGTCCCAGGCCAGGGCGGCGACCAGGCGGTGGCCTTGCGGGCCCCAGGCCAGGCTTTGCGCCGGCACGGTCAGCAACGCCGCGGCGCAGGCCAAAGGGCGCAGGACGCGTGCGGCCAGGGAGGAGGAAGTCAGGCGAGGGGACAGGTTCATCGGCCCACTCTACCGAAGCCCGCCGCAGCGGAACTGTCCCAACATGGCGGTGCGCGGCGCGGGCCGCCATCGCCGCGCGACGGCCGCGCCGCAAGCGCGGCGGCGGCCGGGGCGACGGGCCGGGGCTTTATCGGCCGAGGCCGGGCGCGGATCAGAACTTCATCACGTAGGCCAGGCCGTACACGGTCGGGTCGATCTCGGCCTTGCCGACCTTCTGGCCTTCGATCTCGACGTCGGAGGAGATGTCCATCCAGCGCGCGTCGACCCGGATCGCGCTGCGCTCGGTCAGGATGAAGTCGATGCCGGCGTGGGCGGCGACGCCGACCGAGTCCTCCAGGCGCAGGTCCAGCCCGTCCAGCGCGCCGCTGGTCTTCTCGCTGAAGAAGGTCGTGTAGTTGACGCCGACGCCGACGAAGGGCGAGACGGTGCCGCGGCTGTTCCAGTGGTACTGCAGCGAGAAGGTCGGCGGCAGGTGCTTGGTCTGGCCGACCTTGCCCACGCCCTTGACCGCGATGTCGTGCTTGAACGGCGTTGCCGCCAGCACTTCGATGCCGAGGTTTTCGCGGATGAAGTATTCGAAGGTGAAGGTCGGCTGGACGTTGTCGTCGATTTCCAGCTGGGCCGCGCCGTTGAGGACGGTGCCGTTGTTGGACTTCGGGTTGACCTGGTGGGCGCCGATGCCGATGGTGAAGTTGCCGGCTTGCTGGGCCAGGGCCGGCTGGGCGGCGCAGGCGAGGGCTGCGGCGAGGGCGCCGCCGATCAGTCGATGGTTCATTCCTTGAGTCCCCTGGGTGGTCGGAAAGGCCGGATTGTAATCTTGCTGAACGGGGCTTGTGCCACTGCGCACTCTAAAGACGGCCCCGAACATCAAACCTTGACTCCGATCCCAGTCCTTTCCGCCCCCTCGGCCGCCCGTCCGGGCGACCCTTCGCCGCCACGGGACGGGCCGTTCTGCGGGCGGTGGGCCGGGCTTGTTAGAATGATGGTTTCCCCATCGACCCGCCCCGGGGCGGCCGCAGGAGTAGTCAATGACGATCAAGGTAGGCATCAACGGCTTCGGCCGCATCGGGCGCAATGTCCTGCGCGCGGCCGTGCAGAACTTCGGCAACGAGATCGAAATCGTCGCCATCAACGATCTGCTCGAGCCGGACTACCTGGCTTACATGCTGCAGTACGACTCGGTCCACGGCCGCTTCAAGGGCACGGTCGCGGTCGAGGGCAATACCCTGATCGTCAACGGCAAGAAGATCCGCCTGACCCAGGAACGCGATCCGGCCAACCTGAAGTGGGACGAGGTCGGCGCCGAAGTCGTCATCGAGTCCACCGGCCTGTTCCTCGACAAGGTCACCGCGCAGAAGCACCTGGACGCCGGCGCCAAGAAGGTGGTGCTGTCGGCGCCGTCCAAGGACGACACGCCGATGTTCGTCTATGGCGTCAACGACAAGACCTACAAGGGCGAGGCGATCGTCTCCAACGCCTCGTGCACCACCAACTGCCTGGCCCCGCTGGCCAAGGTGCTGAACGACAAGTGGGGCATCAAGCGCGGCCTGATGACCACCGTGCATGCCGCCACCGCGACCCAGAAGACCGTCGACGGTCCGTCCAACAAGGACTGGCGCGGCGGCCGCGGCATCCTGGAGAACATCATCCCGTCCAGCACCGGCGCGGCCAAGGCGGTCGGCGTGGTGATCCCGGAGCTCAACAAGAAGCTCACCGGCATGTCGTTCCGCGTGCCGACCTCGGACGTGTCGGTGGTCGACCTGACCGTCGAACTGAACAAGGACGCCACCTACGCCGAGATTTGCGCCGAAATGAAGGCGCAGTCGGAAGGCGCGCTGAAGGGCGTGCTGGGCTACACCGAGGACAAGGTCGTGGCGACCGACTTCCGCGGCGACGCGCGCACCTCGATCTTCGACGCCGAGGCCGGCATCGCCCTGGACGGCACCTTCGTCAAGCTGGTCAGCTGGTACGACAACGAGTGGGGCTATTCGAACAAGTGCCTGGAAATGGTCAAGGTCGTCGCCGGCAAGTAAGCGGCGTACGCCGGCGCCATCGGCGCCCGGCAGCGATCCGGAAGAGCCCCGCATTCGCGGGGCTTTTTCTTTGTCCGCGGGACGCGCAGAGGAATCAACGCCTTCGTCATCGATCGAAGCCCGATCCCATCGCGCCTGGGGTAGGAGCGGCGCTCCACAGGGATTTCCTTCGGTCACAAGCCGCGACCGCCATCTCTCCCGTTCGCCGCGTCTTTGTCCTGCACCCCCTGTAGGAGCGGCGTAAGCCGCGACCAAGGGACGCGCAGAGGAATCAACGCCTCCGCCATCGATCGAAGCCCGAAACCATCGCGAAGGGTAGGAGCGGCGCCCCACAGGGATTTCCTTCGGTCACAAGCCGCGACCGCCACCTCTCCCGTTCGCCGCGTCTTTGTCCTGCCCCCCCTGTAGGAGCGGCGTAAGCCGCGACCAAGGGACGCGCAGAGGAATCAACGCCTCCGCCATCGATCGAAGCCCGAAACCATCGCGAAGGGTAGGAGCGACGCCCCACAGGGATTTCCTTCGGTCACAAGCCGCGACCGCGCTGTTGCAGTCTCGCGGCGTATGTCGTTCGGCGGCTTCAAAAGCTATAAAGCTCCAAAGGCCAAAGCTTCCGTCCGCAAGCGGCCGGGTCACTTTCTTTGTCCAAGGCGACAAAGTCCCACGGGATTTCCGGCGGTCAAAAAGTAACCAAAGAAAACGCCATTCCTGTTTCGGATCAAGAGCCACTATGGAACGAGGCTCGCGCGGGGCTGCTCCGCACAGGCCCTCCATGGCCTGGCTGCGCACGGCCCGCATCCCTGCGGGCCGCCCTCCGGGGCTGCTTTTGTTCTGGCGAGTCCGTCGCGACGCCAAGCTCAAAAGCAAAAGCAAAAGCAAAAGCGCAAGCTTGCGGGTCGCTCAGGCCGGCGCGGCGAGCGATTCGCGCAGGCCGCGCGCGGCCTGCACCATCGCCCGCAGCGCCGCGCGCACTTCCGGCCAGCCGCGGGTCTTCAAGCCGCAGTCCGGATTCACCCACAACTGCTCCGGCGCCAGCACTTCCAGCGCCTTGTCGAGCAACTCGCGCATTTCCGTCTCGCTCGGCACCCGCGGCGAATGGATGTCGTACACGCCCGGGCCGATGCCGTTGGGATAACGGTAGCGGGCGAAGGCGTCTAGCAGTTCCATCCGCGAGCGCGAGGTCTCGATCGAGATCACGTCGGCGTCCAGCGCGGCCACCGCCTCGATGATGTCGTTGAACTCGGCGTAGCACATGTGGGTGTGGATCTGGGTCGCGTCGCTGACCCCGCTGGCGGCGAGGCGGAAGCTGTCGCCGGCCCAGGCCAGGTAGGCCGGCCAGTCGGCGCGGCGCAGGGGCAGGCCTTCGCGCAGCGCCGGTTCGTCGATCTGGATCGCGGCGATGCCGGCCGCGTCCAGGTCCTGCACCTCCTCGCGCAGAGCCAGGGCGATCTGCCGGCAACTGTCGGCGCGCGGCTGGTCGTCGCGCACGAACGACCACTGCAGGATCGTCACCGGGCCGGTCAGCATGCCCTTGACCGGGCGCGCGGTCTGGGTCTGGGCGTAGCGGGTCCAGCGCACCGTCATCGGCTTGGGCCGCGCCACGTCGCCGTACAGCACCGGCGGTTTGACGCAGCGCGAGCCGTAGCTCTGCACCCAGCCGTGGGCGGTGAAGGCGAAGCCGTCGAGCCGCTCGCCGAAGTACTCGACCATGTCGTTGCGCTCGAACTCGCCATGCACCAGCAGGTCCAGGCCCAGCGCTTCCTGTTCCTTCAGGCAGTCGCGGGTTTCCTGCTCCAGGAAGCGGCGATAGCCGGCGTCGTCCAGGCGCCCGGCCTTGTGTTCGGCGCGCGCGCGCCGCACCTGTGCGGTCTGCGGGAACGAGCCGATGGTGGTGGTCGGGAACGGCGGCAGCCCGAGGCGCTTTTGCTGCAAGGCGATCCGGCGCGGATACGGCGAGGCGCGCCGGCTCATTTCCGGACGCACGTCGGCCAGGCGCCGGCGCACCTGCGGATTGCGCAGCAGCGGCGAGGCCAGGCGCGCGGCGCGCGCGCTGGCGGCCGCGGCCAGCTCGCGCGCCGCGCCCTCGTCGCCGGCCAGGGCGTCGGCGAGCAGGCGCAGCTCTTCGATCTTCTGCCTGGCATAGGCCATCCACTGCCGCAGCGGTCCGGGCAGCTTGCGTTCCAGTTCCAGATCGGTCGGCACGTGCAGCAGCGAACACGACGGCGCCAGCCACTGCGCGCGCGCGCCGGCGCGGCGGGCCAGGCTCAACGCGGCGTCGAGATCGGCGCGCCAGATGTTGCGGCCGTCGACCACGCCCAGGCTCAGCGCGCGCTCGGCCGGCAGCAGGGCGAGCAGGCTTTCCAGTTGCTGCGGCGCGCGCACCAGGTCCAGGTGCAGGCCCTGCACCGGCAACTGCGCCGCCAGCGCGGCGTTGTCGCCGAGCCCGCCGAAGTAGGTGGTCAGCAGGCGCTGCGGCGCGTCGGCCTCGGCCAGCGCGGCGTAGGCGCGGCGGTAGGCGGCGCGGTCGGCGTCGTCGAGGTCGAGCACCAGCGCCGGCTCGTCGATCTGCACCCATTGCGCGCCGGCGGCCTTGAGCCGTTCGAGCAACTGCGCATACGCCGGCAACAAGGCATCCAGCAGTTCGCGCGGGTCGCCGCCGTCGCGGCGCTTGCCGAGCTTGAGCCAGGTCACCGGGCCCAGCAGCACCGGCCGCGCCTGCAGCCCCAGGGCCTGGGCCTGGGCCAGTTCGGCCAGCGGCTTGTCGGCGCGCAGGGCGAAGCGTTGGCCGGGCTCGAACTGCGGCACCAGGTAGTGGTAGTTGGTGTCGAACCACTTGGTCATTTCCAGCGCGCGCAGATCGCGCCGGCCGTCCTGCACGCCGCGGGCGAGGGCGAAGTAGCCGGCCAGCGGGTCGTGTTCGTACAGCTCGCGATGGCTGGCCGGAATCGCGTCGAACAGCACCGACGTGTCGAGCGCCTGGTCGTAGAGGGAGAAGTCGTTGCACGGCACGCTGTCGGCGCCGGCGGCGCTGGCCAGGCGCCAGTGGCGCTCGCGCAGCGCGGCGGCGCTGGCGTGCAGGGCGTCGGCCGCGGTCTCGCCTTTCCAGAACGATTCCAGGGCCTGCTTGAGCTCGCGCCGCGCGCCGATGCGCGGGAAGCCGAGATGGGTAACGCTGATCATGATGAGTACCTGCGATGCGTGGGCATGACGCAGGGCAACGAAGGAGACCACGGCGGCGCCGACCCGGCGTTGCGCGCCCGGTTGCGGTCTGCCCTGGTGTCGACCTTCGCCCCCGCGGGCGAACCGGATCCGCGCAGCGGCCGGCACCGCGAGGCGCGCGACCGGCGCACGGCCGGAGTCGGACGGAAGGCGAACCTTCCGGTCGCGGCAGGTCTTCGGGCTCGGGACTTGAAGCCGGGAACGAGTGCGGAGAAACGAGGAACGAGTAGTCGCTCGTTCCCGGCCGCTCTTTTCTCGCCTCCGGCGTCTCCTACTCAGGCCGCTTCCCAGGCGATCGCCCAGTGCCAAGGCCCGTTCGTTTCCCATACCGCTGCGGGGCAGCTCCGGATTCGCACCGGATTCCCTCTGGCCGCCGCCGGCGGACCGGTGGCGGCGTGTCGCATCGCTTTATCTTTATGAAGCGATGTTCACCGTAACGGTGCCAAGTTACGCAGCGCCGCCGACGGAGTCAATCGGCGCGTGCGCGGGACGTGCCGCTTTGCCCGGTCTGCCGGCTGCGCATCGCCGGCGTCGGCGACCGGCGCGCCGGGCGGATTTCGCCGGCTGGCGTTCATGCGCCGGCGACGAAGATGAAGCGCGCAGCACAGGCGGCCGCCGGCGGCGTCGCGAGGCCGTTGAGTCGGATAATGGCTGCGGCTAACGTGGCAGCGTCGCGACGCTGCGCGATGCGGGCCCGGGACGGCCCGCGATCCCGAATTCGATGGGTGGAACATGTTTTACAGATGGTCGCTTGCGCTGGGATTGTGTCTGCTGGGCCTGGCGGGCTGCGGCAAAGACGCCGCGCCGGCTCCGGCCCGCGCCGAGAGCGTGACCCTGGGCAGCCAGAACGATCCGGCGCGGGCGATGCCGGCGACCGCCTCGGCGCCGCCGAGCGACGCCGAGGTCCTGCGCGGCACCTATTGGCCGCCGGCCAAGCTCGACAACGGCACGGCGCGGATCAGCTGCGGCTACGACTACCTGGCCGACGGCGACGGCGAGCCGCTGAGCGGACTGGATTTCTTCAGCCTGGTCGACGCCTTGGCGCCGTGCCAGTCGGCCGGGGTGGTGCGGGTGCGCTACGAAGGCAAGATCGGCGCCGGCTTCACCGCCCTGGTGCAGCGGGTCGCGGCGATGGCCGCGCGGATGGAGATCCCGGCCCGGATCCTCGACATCGACTCCAGCGGCGGCCACGTCGAAGAGGCGATCCGCGCCGGCGATTCGATCGCCGAGTCGGGCTGGTCGATCTGGGTGCGCGAGGGCGCGGTCTGCCACAGCGCCTGCGTGCTGGTGCTGGCCGCCGGCGACACCCGCTCGGCCGAGGGCAAGGTCGGCATCCACCGGCTGATGCGCGATCGTTCGACCGCGACCTCGCGCGCCGAACTCAGCCGCGAGCTGCGCGCGATCAACCGCGAAGTGCGCGACTACCTGGAGCGCAACGGCGTCGCCACCGCGGTCGCCGACCTGATGATGACCGTCGCCAACCGCGACCTGCGCATCCTGACGCCCGACGAACTGACCCTGTACGGCCTGGACGGCAGCAACGCGGCCCAGGACGACCTCGACCGGATCCGCCTGACCCGCAAGTGCGGCGAGGATTTCGTGCGCCGGCGCGAGCAGGTGCGGCGCGAGGTCGACGCGCAATGCATGGCCTCCGGCAAGCACTTCGGCGCGCTGCCGGACTGCGCGCGCGAAGTGCAGTCGCGCCACGGCTTCCCCGACCGCAGCTGCCCGCACGACAGCCCGGCCGATCTGTACCTGCACGAGCCGGCGCTGCCGCCTCTGGCGGCGGCGGTGGCGGACGACGAGCCGACCGCGGGCGGGCCGGCCAAGCTCAGCGCGCGCAAGGCCGGCGGCAAGCGCCGCGAATAGGGCGCCGGCCGCGGCCGGGCGGATCACCAGCCGCGCTGGATCGGCCGCGCGCCCAGCATGGCCTGGCGGATGCCGGGCATGGCGAGGAAGTCGTGCGGGAAACCCAGGCGCACCGCGCTGGCCTCGTCCAGGCGCTGCAACTGCGCCGGCTCGAACACGACCTCGAGCGCCTCCAGATTCTCCAGCAACTGCGCCGGAGTGCGCGCGCCGATCACCGGCACGATCGGTCGCGGGCCCTGCAGCAACCAGGCCAGCGCGACCTGCGCCGGGGTGCGCTGCATGTCCTGGGCGACGGCTTTGACCACCTCGGCGATGTCCAGCGCGCGCTCGGTCAGCGCGCCGTTGCCGATCGCCACCGCATGCCGGCCGTGGGCGCCGGCCGGATCGAGGTCGGCGCGGCTGTACTTGCCGCTCAGCACGCCCGAGGCCAACGGCGACCAGGCGGTGACGCCCAGCCCCAGCGCCTGCGCCATCGGCAGCAGTTCGCGCTCGCCGTCGCGCTGGGCCAGGCTGGCTTCGATCTGCAGCGCGATCAGCGGCGACCAGCCGCGCAGCTCGGCCAGAGTCTGCATGCGCGCGGCCTGCCAGGCCGGCAGATCGGAGACGCCCGCGTAGAGCACCTTGCCGGCGCGGACCAGGTCGTCGAAGCCGCGCATCACCTCCTCGGCCGGGGTGGTGTCGTCCCAGGCGTGCAGGTACAGCAGGTCGATGTAGTCGCTGCCGAGCCGGCGCAGGCTGGCCTCGACCGACCGCTGCAGGTTCTTGCGGTGGTTGCCGCCGGCGTTGGGGTCGGCCGGATCCATGCTCAGCGAGTACTTGGTCGCGATCACCAGCGCGTCGCGACGGCCGCGGGCGAACTCGCCGAGCAGGCGCTCGGAGCTGCCGCCGGTGTAGAAGTTGGCGCTGTCGAAGAAGTTGCCGCCGCGCTCGAGGTAGAGATCGAACACTTGCCGCGCTTGTTCGCGGTCGCTGCCCCAGCCCCAGTCGTCGCCGAAGGTCATCGTGCCCAGGCTGACCGGGCTGACGCGCAGGCCGGAGCGGCCGAGGGTGCGGTAATGGTCCAGACGCATTCGCAGTTCCTGATGGGGAAAGTGCGCGCAGTCTAGGAAGCGGGGCGCAGGCGGAATATCCGCAGCTTGCGCTGGCGAGCCGTGCGCCGGCGCGGGCCGCCGAAACGCGGCCCGGAGGCTCCGCTCAGCGGGTCAGCGGCGGCACCGGCGTCGGCGCGCCGTTTCCGTCGAGCGCGATCATGGTGAAGCGACCGCGGGTGGCGAGCTGCGACTCGCCCGACAGCAGGTCTTCCTTGTGCATCTCGACTTCGACCTGCATCGAGGTGCGGCCGGTTTCGACCACCCGCGCGACCAGCTCGACCAGCGCGCCCTTGGGCACCGCGGTATGGAAGTCGATCTGCTCCGAACGCGCGGTCACCACGGTGCGCCGCGCATAGCGCGAGGCGGCGATGAACGCGGCCTTGTCCATCCACGCCAGCGCCTGGCCGCCGAACAGCGTGCCCAGATGATTGGTGTGGTCGGGGAATACGATTTCGGTCATGCGGGCTTCGGTCATGGCGGCGGGCGAGTAAGGAGGAGCGAGTGAAGAGGAGCGAGGAGTGAGCCGGATGGGGATAGGAGGGGAGCCTTGCGGCTGCTCACAACTCACTCCTCTGCGCTCGCTTCTCTATGCTGGTTTCTCGGATCAGAACGCTTCGTCGAACGCGACTTCGCCCTGCACGCCGACCTGGTAGGCCGAGACCCGGCGTTCGAAGAAGTTGGTCACTTCCTGCACGTCCTGCAGGTCCATGAAGGCGAACGGATTGGACGCGCCGAAATGCTTGGGCATGCCGAGCTGGACCATGCGCTGGTCGGCGCAATACTGCAGGTACTGGCGCATGTCCTTCAGCGACAGGCCGACCACGCCGCCGGACAATACGTCCTGGGCGAACAGGCACTCGCATTCGACCGCTTCCTCGAACATCTTCACCACCTGCGCGCGCAGGTCGGCGTCGAACAGGTCGGGTTCCTCTTCGCGCGCGGTGCGGATGACTTCGAACGCGAACGCCATGTGGCAGCTCTCGTCGCGGAACACCCAGTTGGTGCCCGAGGCCAGGCCGTTGAGCAGGCCGCGCGAGCGCAGGTAGTAGACGTAGGCGAAGGCGGCGAAGAAGAACAGGCCTTCGATGCAGCCGGCGAAGCAGATCAGGTTGAGCAGGAACTGGCGGCGCTGCTCGCGGGTCTCGATCCGCTTCAAGTCCTGGATCGAGTCGATCCAGCGGAAGCAGAACTCGGCCTTGGCCCGGATCGAGGGGATGTTCTCGACCGCGGCGAAGGCCTTGGCGCGCTCGTTCGGATCCGGCAGGTAAGTGTCGAGCAGGGTCAGGTAGAACTGCACGTGCAGCGCTTCCTCGTACAGCTGCCGCGACAGGTACATGCGCGCTTCCGGCGCGTTGATGTGCTGGTACAGGTTCAGCACCAGGTTGTTGGCGACGATGCTGTCGCCGGTGGCGAAGAACGCGACCAGGCGTTCGACCAGGTGCCGCTCGGCCGGGCCGAACTTGTGCTTGAGGTCGTTGACGTCCTGCGAGAAATCGACTTCCTCGACGGTCCAGGTGTTGCGGATCGCGTCGCGGTACATCTCGTAGAAATGCGGATAGCGCATCGGCCGCAGGGTGAGATCGAAGCCGGGATCGAGCAGGCGGGGCGGAGCGATGGACATGGCGGTTCCTTGATGCTTTTCCCTTCTGCCGCGCGCGGCAGAAGGTGCCCGAAGGGCGGATGAGGGCGGTGCGGGCGCGCGGCCCTCACCCCAACCCCTCTCCCGCATGCGGGAGAGGGGCTTTGCGGCGCGTTACTGGCAGGCTTCGCAGGCTTCCGGGTTTTCCAGCGAGCAGGCGATGGCCTCGCTGGGCGTGTAGTCCGGCTTGGGCGCGGCCGCAGCGGCCGGGGCGCTGACCGTGGTCTTGGCGATCTTGGTCGCCGGGCGCGAACGCAGGTAGTAGGTGGTTTTCAGGCCCTTCTTCCAGGCGTACATGTACATCGAGCTGAGCTGGCCGATGTTCGGGCTTTCGATGAACAGGTTGAGCGACTGGCTCTGGTCGATGTAGGCGCCGCGGTCGGCGGCCATGTCGATCAGCGAGCGCATCGGCAGCTCCCAGGCGGTGCGGTAGACCTGGCGCAGCGATTCGGGGATCTCGTTCACCGCCTGGATCGAGCCTTCGGCCATCTTGATCCGGTCGCGCATGTCCGCGGTCCACAGGCCCAGGCGCTTGAGCTCTTCGACCAGGTACTTGTTGACCACCAGGAAGTCGCCGGACAGCGTCTCGCGCTTGAACAGGTTCGACACCTGCGGCTCGATGCATTCGTAGCAGCCGGCGATCGAGGCGATGGTCGCGGTCGGGGCGATCGCGATCAACAGCGAATTGCGCAGGCCGTGCTCGGCGATGCGCTTGCGCAGCGCGTCCCAACGCTCGGGCTGCGAAGGCGTCACGCCCCAGGCTTCGAACTGCAGCTCGCCGACCGAGGCGCGGGTGTCGGCGAAGGCCGGGTGCCGGCCGTGCTCCATCGCCAGTTCGTTCGACGCCGACAAGGCGTGGAAGTAGATCGCCTCGGCGATCTCCTGGGCGAGCTTGCGCGCCGGTTCCGAGTCGAACGGCAGGCGCAGCTTGAAGAACACGTCCTGCAGGCCCATCGAGCCCAGGCCGACCGGGCGCCACTTGAGGTTGGCGCGGCGCGCGGTCTCGATCGGGTAGAAGTTCAGGTCGATGACCCGGTCGAGCTGGCGCACGGCCAGGCGCACGGTCTCGGCCAGCTTGTCGAAATCGAACGCACCCTTGCCGTCCTCGTATATCTCGACGTGGTGCGAGAGATTGATCGAGCCCAGGTTGCACACCGCGGTCTCGTCCTGCGAGGTGACCTCGAGGATCTCGGTGCACAGGTTCGACAGATGGATGACGTTGCCGTCGCGCAGGGTCTGGTTGGACGCGCGGTTGGACTTGTCCTTGAAGTTCATCCAGCCGTTGCCGGTCTGCGCCAGGGTGCGCATCATCCGGCCGTAGATGTCGCGCGCCTTGACCTTCTTGGTCGCCAGGCCGGCGGCTTCGGCGGCGCGGTAGGCGCGCTCGAACGCCTCGCCCCACAGGTCGGTCAGCTGCGGCACCTTGGCCGGGTCGAACAGCGACCAATCGCCGTCGGCTTCGACCCGGCGCATGAATTCGTCCGGAATCCAGTTGGCCAGGTTGAGGTTATGGGTGCGGCGCGCTTCGTCGCCGGTGTTGTCGCGCAGTTCGAGGAATTCCTCGACGTCGGCGTGCCAGGGCTCCAGATACACGCAGGCCGCGCCCTTGCGCTTGCCGCCCTGGTTGACCGCGGCGACCGAGGCGTCGAGGGTCTTCAGCCACGGCACGATGCCGTTGGACAGGCCGTTGGTCGAGCGGATCAGCGAGCCGCGCGAACGGATCCGGGTATAGCTCAGGCCGATGCCGCCGCTGAACTTGCTCAGCTTGGCCACGTCCATGTAGCGCTTGTAGATCGCTTCCAGCGAATCGTCCGGCGAGTCCAGGAGGAAGCAGCTCGACAGCTGCTCGTGGGTGGTGCCGGCGTTGAACAGGGTCGGCGAGGACGGAATGTAGTCGAGCTGGGCCATGCGCCGGTACAGCGCCAGGGCGTCGCCGACGTCCTCGCTGAGCGCGCAGGCGATGCGCAGGAAGAACTGCTGCGGGGTCTCGATCACGGTGCGCGCGGTCGGGTGGCGCAGCAGGTAACGGTCGTAGAGGGTGCGCAGGCCGAAGTAATCGAAGCGGGCGTCCAGGCCGCGGTCGATCGCGTCGTTGAGCTTGCGCGCATGGGCCTGGACGAATTCGAGCAGGCGCTGGTTGATCAGGCCGAGCTCGTGGCCGCGCTGGATCGACTGCGAGAAAGCGTGGATCTCGACTCCGGCGACTTCCTTCTCGATCACCCCGGCCAGCAGGCGCGCGGCGAGGCGGCCGTACTCGGGCTCCTCGGCGGTCAGCAGGGCGGCGGTGCGGATCGACAGTTCGTCGAGTTCGCGGGTGGTCGCGCCGTCGTACAGGCCGGAGATGGTGCGGGTGGCCACGCGCATCGGGTCGACCGAGTACAGGCCTTCGCCGCAGCGGGTCACCGCGCGCACGATCTTGTTCAGGTCGACCGGTTCGCGGCGGCCGCTGCGCTTGGTCACGCTCATGGTGAGGTTGGCCGCGGGCGGCGTCAGGGCGAAGCCGGGCGCGGCGGAGGCGTCCTGGCGGGTCGGGGCGGCGCCGGCGGGGGCGGCGGCGACGGAAGGATCGGTGGCGAGCGTGGTCATGGGCGTCTCCGGGGCATGGGCGCACGGGTCGCCGTCCTTCCCGCGAAGGGCGGCGTGCGGAAAGCGCGGACGCGCCATCGCGACGGGCCGCGCGCGCGGCGTCGCCGATGGCACGGCCGTGCCCCCGCGGGCGCGGAAACTCGGGAGCGTGCTGGCAGGGTGTCGCACGCGCCGAGACGGGCGCGGCCCGTTCCGCGCATGGCGCCGAAACGGACGGACGCGGCGGCGGCGAGGCCCTCGCGTTGCGACACCGGCCGTCTTCCCCCGAAGACTCCTGGGCCGGTACCGCGCGGTGTGCAGGCGCGCGGCTGTCGGCAGGTCTTCGGGCTCGGGACTTGAGAGCGAGAAAAGAGCGCAGAGAAGCGAGGAGTGAGTAAAGCCCTTGGGGCCGCTTGTCTCACTTCTCGCTGCTCTGCGCTCCACTCCTCGCTCTTGCCTACTAAGGCCGCTTCCCAGGCGCTCCGCCCAGTGCCATGACCCGTTCGTTTCCCATACCGCTGCGGGGCAGCGCCGGCTTCGGGCGGCGTCCAACGCCTTGCCCCTACCGGCTTCCCTTTTCGGCCGATCTCGCGACCGGCACCGACGGGCACAACATAGTGTGGTTCGCTCGATCCGTCAACGCGATATATGGTGAGGCAGTGAGATGCGAGGAGAGTCAAGCCCCTTAATCGCCAAGCCCGGCATGGTGTAACGTGCGCGCCATAAGGACCGGGAAAGCGTGATGGAATCACTACTCGTGTTGCTGGCGCTGGCGGTGCTGCTGGTGCCGGTCTTGCTCGTGGTCGCCCTGGTCCAGATCGCCGGGCTGAAGTCGCGGGTGAGCGAACTGGAGCGCGTGCTGACCGGCCTGCGCAGCCAGGCCGAGACGCGCGAACCGACCCTGGCCGAACGCATGGCGGGCGAAGCGCCGCCGCGGCCGGTCCCGGCCACTGCGCCGCCAGCGGCCGTCGCGGCCCAGGACGGTCCGGCGTCCGCATCGCCGCCGCCGCCGCCGTTGCCGTCGGCCCCGCCGGTGGCCGCGCGCGCCGCGCCGCCGCCCTTGCCGCCGCGCCCAGCCGCGCCGCGGGCGCCGGCCGCACCTCCGCCGCCGGACGTGTTCACGCTCGGCTTGCGCTGGCTGCGGCGCTGGTTCAGCGAAGGCAACGTGCCGGTCAAGGTCGGCGTGCTGGTGTTGTTCGCCGGCGTCGCCGCCCTGCTGAAGTACGCCAGCGACCAGGGCTGGATGCGCCTGCCGATGGAATTGCGCCTGAGCGGCGTGGCCCTGGCGGCGATGGCCGGCCTGGTGTTCGGCTGGCGCCAGCGCGAACGCAAGCGGGCGTTCGCCTTGAGCCTGCAGGGCGGCGCGATCGGCGTGCTGCTGCTGGTGGTGTTCGCCGCGTTCAAGCTGTACGGGATGATCCCGGCCGCGGCCGCGTTCGGACTCAGCGTGGCCCTGGTGGCCGGCGCCGGGGTGCTGGCGGTGCGACAGAACGCGCTGGCGCTGGCGGTGTTCGCGATCCTGGCCGGCTTCCTCGCGCCGATCTGGCTGTCGACCGGCTCGGGCAACCACGTCGCCCTGTTCGGCTATTACGCCGTGCTCAACGCCGGCATCTTCGCCATCGCCTGGTGGCGGCCGTGGCGGGCGCTGAACCTGCTCGGCTTCGCCTTCACCTGGGGCATCGGCACGCTGTGGGGCGTGCTGCGCTACCGCGCCGAGCACTTCGCCAGCACCGAACCGTTCCTGCTGCTGTTCTTCGCCTTCTATCTGCTGATCCCGGTGCTGTACGCACGCCGCCGCGCCGCCGGGCGACGCGACCTGATCGACGGCTGCCTGGTGTTCGGCACGCCGTTGATCGCGTTCTCGCTGCAAGCGGGTTTGCTGGAAGGCGAGCGCATGCCGCTGGCGTTCTGCGCGCTGGGCCTGGGCGCGCTGTACGCGCTGCTGGCCGCGGCGCTGCGCCGCGATGCGCGCTTCGTCGGCCTGGCCACGCCCTATGCCTTGCTCGCGGTGGGCTTTGCGACCCTGGCGATCCCCTTGGCCCTGGCGGCCGAAGCCACCGCCTGCGTGTTCGCCCTGGAAGGCGCGGCCTTGGTCTGGCTGGGCCTGCGCCAGCACCGCCTGCTGCCGCAGCTGACCGGCGCCGGCCTGCAACTGGCGGCCGCCTTCGCGTTCGCGATCGGCGCCAGCGATGCGGTGTGGGACGCGCAGCGTCCGCTGCTCAATGCCAGCTTCGCCGGCGCGCTGCTGATCGCCGTCGCCGGTTTCGCCAGCGCCTGGAGCCATCGCCGCAGCGCCGCGCCGCGACTGGCCTTGCCGTATTACGTTTGGGGGCTGGCCTGGTGGCTGGGCGCGGTCGGCAGCGAGATCGCCGAGTTTGTGATGGCGCGCGAACGCGTCGATGCGGTGCTGATGCTGATCGCTGCGACCGGCCTGGCCGCGGCCGAGGTGTTCCGCCGCCACGATTGGCGCGCGCTGTCGGCGACCGCGACCTTGGCCCTGCTCGCGGCGGTGCCGCTGGTGTTCGCCCAGGTCGAAGCGCACGGGCAGCCGTTTGCCGCATTGGGCGGGCTGGCCTGGGCGGCGTATGCGCTATGCGGCGCGCGCAGCCTGGCCGCGCTGCGCGAGCGCGCCGGAGCGGAACTCGGTTTCGCCCATGCCGGCTGGCTGTGGGCCTGGACCTTGGCGATCGGCATCGGCCTGCACCGCTGGCTGCGGCCCGACGGCCGCACGGTGCCGGTCGACGAGGTCTACGGCAGTGGCTGGGGCGCCGCGGCGGTGCTGTTGCCGGTGCTGGCGAGCGCGGCCCTGCTGCTGTGGCGTCCGCGCGCGATCGGCTGGCCGGTGGCGGCGCAGTTGCCGCGTTGGCGCGCGCCGTCGCTGGCCTCGTTCCTGCTGGCGGCGTGGCTGGCGATCGCGCTGTACGCTTTCGACCCGGCGCGGTCCTCGCCGCTGCCGTGGTTGCCGCTGTTGAATCCGCTCGGCCTGCTGCAGTGGGCGGCGCTGGCGATCGCCGGCGTGTGGCTGGCCTCGCCGCTGGTCGAGGCCGGCCTGGGCAGGCGCCGCGTGCCGTTGCTGGCGGCGGCCGGGTTCGGCCTGATCACCCTGGAGGTGCTGCGCGCTGCGCATGCCTGGGGCGCAGTGTCCTGGGGACCGTCGATGTTCGACACCAGCCTGGTGCAGACCAGCCTGACCGTGGTCTGGAGCGTGCTCGGCGTGGCCGGCTGGATCGCCGGCTCGCGCCGCGGCCAGCGCGGCCTGTGGCTGGCCGGAGCGGTGCTGATGGCGGTGGTGCTGGCCAAGCTGGTGCTGGTCGACCGCGGCCACCTCGGCAATCTGCTCGGCATCGCCTCGTTCATCGCCTACGGCCTGCTGTGCACCGTGGTCGGCTACTTCGCGCCGGCGCCGCCGTCCGCTGCGGCGCCGGCAGCGCGTTCTTCGTCCTCGACGGCAACCTCATCCGACTCCGCGGAGACCGGCGTTTGAACTTCCCGACTGTTGCGTTGCGTTCCCTGCCGCGCGCGTTCGCCGCGCTGTGCCTGCTGCCGCTCGCCGCCGTCGCCGCGCCACGCGACGACTACGCGCGCCAATGGCCGTTGCGGCTCGGCCGCGACGACGGCGGCGCCTACCGGGTGGTGCTGGACGAGTCGGTGTACCGCCAGGTGCGCGATGCGCGATTGCGCGACCTCGACGTGCTCGACAGCGCCGGCAGGCCGGTGCCGGCGGCGGTGTTCGCGCCGGAACAGCCGCTGGCGCGCGCGCCGCAACGCGCCAGCCTGCCGTGGTTCGCCTTGCCGGCCGCGCCGGCGGACGCGGCCGGCGCGGGTTGGGAGCTGATCAGCGAGGTCGAAACCGACGGCCGCCTGCGCCGGGTCGAAGCGCGCAGCACCGGCGGCGCGCGCGCGCCGCAGACCGCGTTGTTGATCGATGCCAGCCGGCTGCGCTCGCCGATTCTGGCGCTGGAACTGGAATGGGCGCCCGGCGCCGCGCTGGAGGCGACGTACCGGGTCGAGGCCAGCGACGATCTCGACCGATGGCGCGCGGTGCCGAGCAGCGGCCGGCTGATCGACCTGCAGCGCGGCGGCCAGCGCTTGCTGCAGCGGCGCATCGTGTTCGATCCGGTCGGCGAGCAGGCGCGCTATCTGCGCCTGACCCCGCAGGATCCGAACGCGACGGCGCCGATCAGCGCAGTGATGGCCGAACTGGCCGCGGACGCGGCGACCGCGCCCTTGCAATGGCGCGAGCTCACCGGGCGTCGGGTCGAACAGAGCGAGGGCCGGGTCGAGTTCGAGTTCGAGCTCGACGGACGCTTTCCGATCCAGCAGGCCGACGTGGCCCTGCCGGGCAATCACGCCCTGGAGTGGCGGCTGAGCAGCCGCGACACGGCCGAGGGGCATTGGGTCGCGCGCGCCGGGCCGTGGATGGCGTACCGGGTCGATGGCGAAGGCGCCGGCGACCGCTCGGCTGCGCGCCAGTTGGCGGCGACGGTGCGCGACCGCCACTGGCGGCTGCGCGCCAACGGCGCGGTGCCGGGCGAGCCGGTGCTGCGCCTGGGCTACCGGCCCGAAGTCGCGGTGTTCCTGGCCCAGGGCGAGCCGCCGTACGCCCTGGTCGCCGGCAGCGCGCGCGCGGCGCGCGCCGATTCGCCGTTGGCGGAGTTGATCGAGACCTTGCGCCAGCGCCGCGGCAGCGACTGGCAACCGGCCGAGGCCAGCCTGGGCGCCTCGGCGGCCTTGGCGGGCGAGGCGGCGCTGGTGCCGCCGGAGCCGAAGCGGGATTGGCGTTCGTGGGTGCTGTGGGCGGTGCTGGTGGCGGGCGCGCTGATCGTCGCCGGTTTCGCTTTCAGCCTGCTGCGCTCGGGCCCGCCGCCGGCGGCGTGAGCCGACCGTCGTCTCTGCACGCGCAGGAAACCCACCGCCGTTGTCGTGGACCGAAGCCCGAAACTGTCGCGTGGGGTAGGAGCGGCGTCCCACAGGGATTTCCTTCGGTCACAAGCCGCGACCACGGGACGCGCAGAGAAGCCAAGACCGTCGTCAGCGATCGAAGCCCGAAGCTATCGTCTGTAGGAGCGGCGTCCCACAGGGATTTCCTTAGGTCACAAGCCGCGACCACGGGACGCGCAGAAAACCCAAGACTGCCGTCAGCGATCGAAGCTCGAAGCTATCGTCTGTAGGAGCGGCGCAAGCCGCGACCGCGTTCTTGCGGTCGCGGCGTTAGTCGTTCGCAGGTCTCTGAAGCTCCAGAGCTCAAAGCTCAAACCAAAGCTTCCGCCCGCAAGCGGCCGGGTCACTTTCTTTGTCCAAGGCGACAAAGAAAGTAAGCAAAGAAAACGCCATGGCTGTTTCGAGTCAAGAGCCACTATGGGACGACGTTTGCGCGGGGCTGCTCCGCACAGGCCCTCCCTGGCCTGGCTGCGCACGGCCCGCCTCCCTGCGGGCCGCCCTCCGGGGCTTCAGAGCGTTCTCGCGAGATCCAAGCGGCGCCAAGCTGTTCACGGCAAAGGCGGCGGCTTTGACGTCCTAATCCCGAATCCGAATCCCCATCCCCATCCCCATCCCCGCCATTCAGCCCCGAAGGTTCCTTTCGGCTCCCCGCGCCGCGACAATAGCCGGCCCAGCGCCGGCTGCCGCCGGCCGCGTCCCCCGCCCGCATTCCCCGCATCGCCCCAGGAGGCCCCGTGTCCATCGTCCGCATGACCGATCTCGATCTCGCCGGCAAGCGCGTGCTGATCCGCGAAGATCTCAACGTGCCCATCGACGATGGCCGGATCACCTCGGAGCAGCGCATCCTCGCCGCCCTGCCGACCTTGAAGCTGGCGTTGGAGAAGGGCGCGGCGGTGATGGTCACCTCGCACCTGGGCCGTCCCAAGGAAGGCCAGTGGAGCCAGGCCGATTCGCTGGCGCCGGTGGCCCAGCGCTTGTCCGAGCTGCTCGGCATCGAGGTGCCGCTGGTCAAGGATTGGGTCGGCGGCGTCGACGTGCAGCCGGGCCAGCTGGTGCTGCTGGAGAACTGCCGCATGAACGTCGGCGAAGGCAAGGACGACGAAGCCCTGTCCAAGCAGTACGCGGCGCTGTGCGACGTGTTCGTGATGGACGCCTTCGGCACCGCGCATCGCGCCCAGGCCTCCACCCACGGCGCGATCCGTCATGCCAAGGTCGCCGCCGGCGGCCCGCTGCTGATGGCCGAGCTGGATGCGCTGGCCAAGGCGCTGGACAACCCGGCGCGGCCGCTGCTGGCGATCGTCGCCGGCTCCAAGGTTTCGACCAAGCTGGAACTGCTGTCCTCGCTGGTGTCCAAGGTCGACCAGTTGATCGTCGGCGGCGGCATCGCCAACACCTTCATCGCCGCGATGGGCTTTGCGGTCGGCAAGTCGCTGGTCGAGACCGACCTGATCGACACCGCCAGGAAGATCATGGCCGATGCCAAGGCGCGCGGCGCCGATATCCCGGTGCCGACCGACGTGGTGGTGGCGCCGGCCTTCGCCGCCGATGCGCCGGCCACGGTCAAGGCGGTCGATGCGGTCGATGCCGACGACATGATCCTCGACATCGGCCCGGACACCGCCGCGCGTTACGCCGAGCTGATCAAGAACGCCGGCACCGTGGTCTGGAACGGCCCGGTCGGCGTGTTCGAATTCGACGCCTTCGGCAAGGGCACCGAAACGCTGGCGCGCGCGATCGCCGCGTCGAAGGCGTTCTCGATCGCCGGCGGCGGCGACACCCTGGCCGCGGTCGACAAATACGACATCGCCGGCGAGGTGTCCTACATCTCCACCGGCGGCGGCGCCTTCCTCGAATTCCTGGAAGGCAAGGAACTGCCGGCGGTGGCCGCGCTCAGGCAGCGCGCGGCGTGAGCGCTCGGCGCGCGCTGTTCTTCGATCTCGACGGCACCCTGATCGATTCCTCGCTCGGCATCACCCGCTCGATCGCTTACGCGTTCGAGCGGCTGGAGCATCCGGTGCCCGACGACGCCGCCCTACGCGGCTGGATCGGGCCGGCCTTGCGCACCAGCTTCGCCCCCTTGCTCGGCGACGCGGCGCGGGTCGAGCAGGCGGTGGCGTTGTACCTGGAGCGTTATGGCCGCGAAGGCTGGACCGAGCACACCGTCTACGACGGCGTGTCCGAGATGCTGGATGCGGCGCACGCGGCGGGGCATCGACTGGCGGTGGTGACCGCCAAGAACGAGGACAATGCGCGCAAGATCCTCGCCCACCTGCCGTTCGGCGAGCGCTTCGACGACGTGATCGGCTCGACCGTCGACGGCCGCCTGACCCACAAGGTCGATCTGATCGGCGAAGCGCTGCGGCGTCTGGAAGTGCGCGCGCAGGACTGCCTGATGATCGGCGACCGGCGCATGGACATCGAAGGCGCGGCCGAGCACGGCATGGGCAATATCGGCGTGTTGTGGGGATTCGGCAGCGAAGACGAACTGCGCGAAGCCGGCGCGCAGCGCCTGGCGCACACGCCGGCGCAGCTGCCGGCGTTGTTCGCGGCCTGAGTGCGGCGCGAGCGAGGCGTCCCGCTTCGAAGAGGGTAGGGCGGGGGCTTGGTCGTTGTCACGACCAGCGACAGCAAATCCCCCGCGCGCCATGCGCTGCTCAGCCGTCGGTCTTGCGCCGGGCGCTGGCCCCCTTTTTCAAAGGGGGCGGTCGATGACGCGCTCGGTTCTCGGTAATCCGATGATCCGATGGTTCGACGGTCCGACGGTCCGACGGTCCGATGGTCCGATGGTCCGATGGTCCGATGGAGCTGCCTTTGCAGTTCCCCCCTTTGAAAAAGGGGGGCAGGGGGGATTTGCTCTTGCCGCTGCATCCAGTGCGCGGTTTCGATGTGCGAGCTCGTAATCGGCATGTGTTGCCAGTTCCGCGTCGCGGCTCACGCCGCTCCTACGGGCGGCGAGGCCGTGCTCCAGGCTGGGGCGACGGCTGCGTTTCGCCGCATTTCGCGGCAATCGCGATAGCAATCACGTTTGCGAAAAGTGGTCACAATCGCTTAACGCCGGTTTTATGCCGGTGCGACAGGGCTGGCCTATGGTGCGCGAGCGGCGAATGAGCGCCGCACCAAAGGGAGAGACTGCATGCGTCGTATCGGAATGTTCGCTGCCGTGTTCGCGGTGGCGCTGGCGGGTAGCGTGTCGTTCAATGCACTGGCCAACAGCTGGCAGGGCACCTGGTACTACTACGACGCCGAAGGCGCGCAGGTCGGCAAGTGGACCGCGGGCTGCGGCGCCGCCGACGGCCGCTGGGGCGTGGTCACCGAGAACAAGCGCTTCGTGCAGGGCTGCGCGGTCGAGAGCTGAGTCCCGCGCGCCGGACCCATGCCGGCCATTGCGACGGTCGCGTCGCCGGAGGGCCCGCCTGCGCGGGCCTTCCGTCCGCGCAAGCGGTCGCGCGCGCCGCATGGGCGCAGTCGTCTTATCGATCGTCGTCACGACAGGAGAGACTCACATGCGTCACTTGATCACCGCCGCGGCCGTGGCCGCGTTCGCCGGCGCGCTCGCGCTGGCCGGCAACGTCTTGGCCGCGCCGCCGGGCGAGGGTTATTCGATCACCTATTTCGGCCCGGACGGCGAAGTCGTCGGCGGCGCGACCGCGCACTGCAGCGGCGAATACCTGTCCTGGGGCGACCGCACCGCGACCTACGACAAGCGCACCTGGTACTGCGATTGAGCGACGGCGGACGGTGCGGCCGGGCCGTTAGGCCGCGCCGTCCCTTTTTGCCGCGAGGTGCGGCCGTTCGGCCGCGCCTTCCCTCTTGTCGCGCAGCGCGGTTTGGCTGCGCGGCACTTGAGCATGCAGCGCGTACCGATCGCCGATCTCCGGCGAGCCGCGGCGATAACCGTTAGGCTGCGCGCATGAAGCCGCGCCGCTATCTGCAACTGGACGTATTCGCCGAACGCATCGGCGCCGGCAATCCGCTCGCGGTGGTGCTGGACGCGGACGATCTGGACTCGGCGCGGATGCAATCGTTCGCCGCCTGGACCCATTTGCCGGAAACCATCTTCCTGTTGCCGCCGGGCCCCGGCGCCGACTACCGCGTGCGCATCTTCACCCCGACCCAAGAACTGCCGTTCGCCGGCCATCCCAGCGTCGGTGCGGCCTGGGCGGCGCTCGATGCGGGATTGGTGCCGGCCGATGCCGACAGCCTGTTGCAGGACTGCGCAGCCGGCCGCCTGCCGGTGCGCGTGCGGCGCGACGAGAACGGCATTCGCATCGCCGTGCGCGCGCCGCGTGCGCGGCCTTGCGCCGCCGACCAGGCGCGCCGATTCGCGCTCGAGCGGGCCTTCGCCGGCATCGCGCGCGGCGCGCTCGGCTTGCGTTTGTGGGACAACGGGCCGCGCTGGTGGCTGCTGGAACTCGCCGACGAAGCCGGCGTGCGCGGTCTGCGCGCCGACTTCGCCGCGATCCGCGCCGCTACCGACGGCGATGCGCTCGGAGTGGCGGTGTTCGCCCGCAGCGACGGCGCCGACGGCGCGCACTACACGGCGCGCGCGTTCTGCCCCAGCGACGGCATCGACGAAGACCCGGTCACCGGCAGCGCCAATGCGGCGATCGCCGCGGCCCTGCTCGACGCCGGACGCATCGCTTCCGGCAGCGCGTATCGGGTCAGCCAGGGCCGCGAAGTCGGACGCGACGGTTGGGTCGAGGTGCGCGTGGAAGACGACGGCGAGGTCTGGATCGGCGGCGCGGTGCAGGCGACGATCCGCGGCGAACTGGTGTGGTGAGCGCGGCCGTCCGTGCCGCGGTGAGTAAAGCGATTGCCGACGATGCGTAGTTGATGCGCAAATTGCGTAATGAATGCCTGGAAAGTTTCGCTGTGCCGCTTCGCGGGCGGCGTTGCGGCCTGCCTGCGTACGTACACGCATGGAGCACGTTCGGGTGGTCGTTGATCCGCCGACGCTCGACGCGGGCCGAGGGCTAGGGATCCGGCCGAGCCTCTGCCGTCCCGACGGTGTCCTGTCGCCCGGGAAGTTCGCGTTTCAGCGCGTGAAAATGAACGAAAATCACCTTCGCTCACGACAAATGCCGGCTGTCAGAAAGCGAAGTGCTTCTATCTATAAATGTGGCTTTCGTCACGTTTTATTTGCGATGAATGGGAGCAGGCTAAATCGCGATACACACCTAAAAGCACCCCGAACGTGTGTTATCGATGCCTGGCCCGATGACGTGCCCCCAGCGAGCGCGGCCTGGCTGACCATCTCAGGCACGAGGCGGCCGCACGCCGCCACAGGAGGACGTGATGGACTCTCAGACCTTGCTCAAGGCCCTTTCCTATAGCCTGCTCGCCGCGTGCATCGCGGCGGCGACGGTATCGACCACCGGCTGCTCCGGTTCCGGCGGCGTCAAATCGAGTTTCAACCCCGGTGCGGGCGGCGGCGACGGCAGCGGCTCGGGCGGCGGCGGCTCCGGTGGCGGCGGTTCGGGCGGTGGCGGCTCCGGTGGCGGCGGTTCCGGCGGCGGCGGCTCGGGCGGCGGCGGTTCCGGTGGGGGTGGCGGTGGGGGTGGCGGCGGCGGGACCCCCGGCGGTCCGGGCAGCCCCGGCACGGGCACCTCGGTGCCGGGCAATCCGATCGGTTCGGTCGCGACCACCGGCGGCAACCTGCTCAACAGCGTCGGCGGCGCGATCAGCGGCCTCAGCGGACAGATTCCCAACCAGGCCCTGCTCGGCGGCAGCACCCCGACGACCAACGGCTTGGCCACGGTCGTCGACGATCTCGGCAAGACCGTCAGCAGCCTCGGCACGGCGACCAGCGGCGGCCTGGGCCAGACCGGCAACATCGCCAATCCGGTCGGCGCCACCGCGGCCGGCCTGGATACGGTGGTGATCAACGCCGGCACCACGGTCGACGATCTGGGCAAGACCGTAGCCACGGTCGGCGCCTTCCAGGGCTCGCCGATCCAGCCGCTGACCAGCGCGGCCGGCAGCCTGGTATCGACCGCGGGCGGTGCGATCAAGACCACCGGCGGCAAGGTCGGCGGCTTGGTCGAAGGTCCGACGGGTACGGCCCTGACCGGTGCGGTCAGCGGCATCCTCAATCCGGTCGCCGGCATCGGTCAGGCCAACGGCGGTACCACCGGCGGCAACGGCGGCGGCAATCTGGTCGCCAATGTCTCGCGCAGCGTCGGCGGGGTGACCTCGGGCGTGGCCGCCGCCGGCGGCACGCTCGGCGGCCAGATCGCCGCGGCGCCGGTACCGGGCGGCGCGGCCGGCCTGGTCGGCGGCGCGGTGCAGGGCGTCAGCGGCAACCTCGGCACGGTCGGCGCCGGCATCACCGCGGGCATGGGCAATGCCGGCAGCATCGCCAATCCGGTCGGCATCACCGTCGGCTCGGCAGCCGGCGGCGTCGCCGGGGTCGGCGGCACGGTCGGCAACCTCGGCGCCGCGGTCGCCAGCACCGGCGCGTCGACGCCGTTGGCGCCGGCGACCAGCGCGCTCGGCGGTGCGGTATCCAGCGTCGGCGGTGTGGTGACCACGGTCGGCGGCACCGCCGCGGCGGCGACCAACGGCGGCGTGCTGCAGCCGGTGACCCAGGCCTTGAATACGGTGGTCAACGGCGCGGCGGCGGCGACTCCGCTCAACAACCAGAACGGCGGCCTGCTCGGCGGCGCGGTCAGCGGCACCGACGGCAAGGGCGGCCTGCTCGGCACCGGTCTGTTGGGCCGCAAGAAGTAACGAATGAGCAGGGGAGCGTGCGCGCGGGAACGGATGCCGAGTCCGTTCCCGCGTCGCGACGCCGGCATCACGCTCGCTCGGGAACGATGCGATGCAGCCATCGGCTGCATCGCGACGGCGCCGCAAGGACCACGACGCGGCGTCGCGCACGAGGAAGGTGAGGGCGGCACGGCATAGCCTGCGCCCGGCGCAACGAACAGGGGTCGTGCATGCGGACGAGTGCGTGGGAGCGGCATTGCTTACTCGCGTTGGCGCTGGCGGCAGGCGGCGCAGCCCCGGCGTATTCCCAGACCCGATTGCCGACCGGCAATCCCTTGCAGACCCTGCCCCAGGCGCCCGCGCCGCGCGCCGAACCGGCGGTGCGCACCACCGTGGCGCCGCAACAGAACCCGGAAATGGAGGCCTTGCTGGCCTTGCAGCTCACCCCGAGCCGGTTCGACGTGTCCGGGGTCAAGTCGGTTCCGGCCGACAGCATCGCCGCCTTGTTCAGCCCGCTCGCCGGCAAGACCGTCACCGTCGCGCAACTGCTGACGGCCGCGCAGTCCTGCAGCGATCTGTACCGCAAGCGAGGCTATGCGCTGTCGTTCTGCTACGTGCCGACCCAGGATTTCGCCGACGGCGTGGTGCGGATCATCGCGGTCGAGGGCTATGTCGCCCAACTGCGCCTGAGCGGCAAGCCGGGCAAGCTGGAGCGCAAGATCCGCGCGATCGCCCAGCGCATCCTCGACGACCGTCCGCTGCGCCAGGCGACCTTCGAGCGCTACACCCAGATTCTCGGTTTCCTGCCCGGGGCGACCCTGGGCATCAACGTGCCGGCGCCGACCACCACCGACGGCGCGACCACGCTGGAACTGAACGTCGCCGCCAAGCGCTACGACGCGACCTGGGCGCTGGAGTTCAACCATCCCGGCACCCAGGGCCTGGTCAATCTCAGCCTCAATGCGCTGACCCCGCTGGCCGAGCAATGGACGCTGTCGGCGCTGTACCCGGACGGGCGCGGCGACGAGCGGTTCTACGGCGCGGGCTATTCGCAATTGTTCGGCAGCGACGGTTGGACCGGCCGCGCCGACGCCTCGCGCTATCGCGGCGAGCCGGCCACGCGCAGCCCGCTGCCGGCGTTCCTCGATCATCGGGTCGAGCAGGACCGGCTGGCGCTGGGCGCGCGCTATCCGATCCTGCTGCGCACCGAGCGCTCGCTGTTCGTCGGCGCCGGCCTGTACGGCGCCAACCAGTCCGACCTCTATCGCAACCTCGACAACGGCGTCTGGCTGGACCAGCGCTCGCGCACCCGGGTGGCGCAGGTGTCGCTGGACTACGCCCAGGCCAAGAAGGACCGCGCCAGCCAGGTCAGCCTGGCGGTCGGCCGCGGCTTCGACGCCTGGGGCGCGCAATCGGCGGCCCTGACCAACCTGCCCGGCGTGCAACTGCCGGCGCCCAGCGACGTGGCCTTCACCCGTTACAGCCTGGGCCTGGCGCACAGCCGCAGCTGGCAGGAGCAGCGCTACCTGGCGGTGCTGCGCGCGACCGGGCAGTACAGCCGCGACCGGCTGCCCTCCTCGGAACAGATCAGCTTCGGCGCCTCGCGTTTCGCCCTGGCCTACGACCCCGGCGAAGCCACCGGCGACAAGGGCTGGGGCGCATCGCTGGAGTTGAGCCGCAACTTCCGCCCGCAGGCGCGTTGGATGAAATCGGTGGTGCCGTACCTGGTGGTGCAACACGCGCGGGTGTCGTCGAACGCGGGCACGCCGCCGATCGACGACCTGGGCTCGGTCGGCCTGGGCGTGCGGCTGTCGGACAACCGCCACTACAACGTCGATTTCGCCTACGCCAAGCCGACCGCGGATCTGCCTTTGGAAACCGACGACCGCAAGCCGCGCTGGAACCTGACCTTCTCCTACCGGCTGCAGTGAGCCCGCGAAGGGACGGGGTTAAGCCCTGCTTAACCCCTCCGTCCCCTTAGCCTGCTTAGCCTCAGCTGTGGTCGAACAGGTGCTGCAGCACCGCATCGCCGTAGCGCTCGAGCTTGCTGGCGCCGATGCCGGGGATGCGGCCGAGTTCGTCCAGGTCTTCCGGTGCGTGTTCGGCGATCGCGCGCAGGGTGGCGTCGTGGAAGATCACGTAGGCCGGCACGTTCTGCTCGCGCGCGGTGCTCGAGCGCCACTCGCGCAAGGCGTTGAAACGCACCATGGCGTCCTCGTCCAGTTCCATCGCCGCGGCCGCCGCCGCGCCGCCGCCGTTGCGCGAGCGGCGCGCGCCGCCGCTGGCCTTGGCGGTTTCGGCGCGGAAGCGCAGGCTGCGCTCGCCGCGCAGCACCGGCGCGCTGGCCGCGGTCAGGCGCAGCGCGCCGTGACGTTCGATGTCGGCCTCGAGCAGGCCGGCGGCGACCAGTTGGCGGAACACGCTGCTCCACTGGCGCGCGTCGAGGTCGCGGCCGATGCCGTAAGTGCTCAGCGACTGGTGGCCGAAGCGCGAGATCTTTTCGTTCTCGACTCCGCGCAGCACGTCGATGACATGGCCGGCGCCGAAGCGCTGGCCGGTGCGGTAGACGCAGGACAGGGCCTTGCGCGCGGCTTCGGTGCCGTCCCAGCTGCGCGGCGGATCCAGGCAGTTGTCGCAATTGCCGCAGGCGCCGGCGTGGGCTTCGCCGAACCAGCCCAGCAGCGACTGCCGCCGGCACTCGGTGGACTCGCAATAGCCCAGCAGCGAGTCGAGCTTGCGCAGCTCCAGGCGCTTGCGTTCCTCGCCGGCCTCGCCCTGCTGGATCAGCTGGCGCAGGTTGACCACGTCGCCCAGGCCGTAGCACAGCCAGGCTTCGGCCGGCTCGCCGTCGCGGCCGGCGCGGCCGGTTTCCTGGTAATAGCCTTCGATCGACTTGGGCAGGTCGACGTGGGCGACGAAGCGCACATCGGGTTTGTCGATGCCCATGCCGAAGGCGATGGTCGCGACCATGACCACGCCGTCCTCCTGCAGGAAGCGGCGCTGGTTGCCGGCGCGCAGCGCCGCGTCCATGCCGGCGTGGTAGGGCAGGGCATGGATGCCGGCGGCGACCAGTTGCTCGGCGACGGTTTCGACCCGGCGCCGCGAGAAGGCGTAGACGATGCCGCTTTCGCCGCGGTGGCCGGACAGAAAGTCCAGCAACTGGCGGTTGCCGTTGTCCTTGTGCACCACCCGGTAGCGCAGGTTGGGGCGGTCGAAGGAGCTGACGAAGCGGCGCGCATCCTCCAGGTTGAGGCGCTCGGCGATCTCGCGCTGGGTCGGCGCGTCGGCGGTCGCGGTCAGGGCGATGCGCGGGATCTGCGGCCAGCGCTCGTGGAGGATGGTGAGTTCGCGGTACTCGGGGCGGAAATCGTGGCCCCATTGCGATACGCAGTGGGCCTCGTCGATTGCGAACAGGGCGATCCGGGCGCGGTCGATCAGGTTCAGGCAGCGCGCGCCCAGCAGCCGCTCGGGCGCGACGTAGAGCAGGTCGAGCTCGCCGGCCAGCAACTGCCGTTCGACCTCGGCCGCGGCGGCCGCGTCCAGGGTCGAGTTGAGGTAGGCCGCGCGCACGCCGAGCTGGCGCAGCGCCTCGACCTGGTCCTGCATCAGCGCGATCAGCGGCGAAACCACCAGGCCGCAGCCCTCGCGCAGCAGCGCGGGCAGCTGATAGCACAGCGACTTGCCGCCGCCGGTGGGCATCAGCACCAGGGCGTCGCCGCCGTCGGTCACGTGCTGGACGATCTGCGCCTGCTCGCCGCGGAACGCGGTATGGCCGAAGACGCGGTGGAGCCGTTCGAGTGCGGGGGACATGCGCGCTAGTTTAACGGCTGCTCCGGCGGCGCCGGTCGGCACCAGGCGCGCGGCGGGGTCGGAATCCGGCCCGATCCGGCGTCGGTGCGGGCTTCGGTTCAGGCTGGGGGCAGCGGATGGGGTGCCGCGGCCGGGCCGGGCGAAGCCTTAAACAACGACGGACACGGCCGGTTCGCGGCCGGTATGATGCGCGGCTGCCGGCCGGCGCGAGGCATGGCCGGGCCCGATGGGGTGTCCGGGGCGCCTGCGATGCAGGCGCCGGCGGCCGCGATCGCGGCCGCCGGCAATACGCTGCGCGGTCCCGTTGCCGCGACGGCGGGATTACTGTGATTACTGCAGCAGCGAGCGCAGCATCCAGGCGTACTTCTCGTGGGTCTGCAGGCGCTGGGTCAGCAGGTCTTCGGTCGGCGCGTCGTCGACGTCGTCGGCCTGGTCGAGTACCTTGCGCGCGGTGCGGCACACGGCTTCGTTGCCGACCACCAACTGGCGGACCATTTCGCGCCAGTCGGCGGCGTCGGTCAGGCCCGGTTCTTCCGGAATCGAGCTCAGGCGCACGAATTCGGCGTACGAGCCCGGCGCGTTGTAGCCCAGGGCGCGGATGCGCTCGGCGATCTCGTCCAGCGCGGTCCACTGCTCGGTGTACTGGGTTTCGAACATCACGTGCAGGCTGTTGAACATCGGCCCGGTCACGTTCCAGTGGAAGTTGTGGGTCTTCAGGTACAGGGTGTAGCTGTCGGCCAGGAAGCGCGACAGGCCTTCGGCGATCGTCTTGCGATCGGCCGCGGAGATCCCGATATCGATCGAGGGCGCGCCATCGCCCGGGGCCGGCGAGGGGGCGGGGGTGGCGGCCTTGGTTTTGCCGGATTTGGTCTTGTCGGACTTGGTGGACTTGGCCATGCGGGACTCCTGTTCCGATGCGGATGGGGTGGACGCTTGCCGGATATGGTGCCGGCATTAGCGGCGACAATAGGCGCTGTCGCCGCGGATGTGAAATGGTTTGTTTCTAGCGCTGCGATGCAGACGATCTATCGATGAATACCGAGTCTTCCAAACAGTCTAGTCATGGCGATGCGAGCGCCGCGTTACGGCAGGCGCGGCGCGCGATCGACGGCGCGCTGAGCCGCGACCGCAGCCGCCTGCACGGACTGTGGTCGCGCTGGAGCGGCAAGCCCGGCGATGCCGCCGCGCAGGCGGCGTTCGCCCAGGCCCTGGCCGCCTCGGTCGCGCAGCGGCAGGCGCGCGCGGCGGCGTTGCCGCAGGCGCCGGTCGACCCGTCGCTGCCGATCGCCGCTCGGGCCGACACCATCGTCGAGCTGATCCGCAAGCATCCGGTGGTGGTGATCGCCGGCGAAACCGGTTCGGGCAAGACCACCCAGTTGCCGAAGCTGTGCCTGGCCGCCGGCCGCGGCGCCGCCGGCCTGATCGGCTGCACCCAGCCGCGCCGGATCGCCGCGCGCGCGGTCGCGCGGCGCGTGGCCGAGGAGTTGAACACCCCGCTCGGCGGCGCGGTCGGCTACCAGGTGCGCTTCAACGAGAACGTCGGCGAACGCACCGCGGTCAAGTTCATGACCGACGGCATCCTGCTGGCCGAAATCCAGTCCGACCGCTGGCTGTCGGCCTACGACACGATCCTGATCGACGAGGCGCACGAGCGCAGCCTCAATATCGACTTCCTGCTCGGCTATCTGAAGCAGCTGCTGAAAAAGCGTTCGGACCTGAAGGTCATCGTGACCTCGGCGACCATCGACACCGAGCGCTTCGCCGCCCACTTCGGCGGCGCGCCGGTGGTCAGCGTCGAGGGCCGCGGCTATCCGGTGAACGTGCGGTATCGGCCTTTGGACGAGGCGGGACTCGGGACTCGGGACTCGGGACTCGCAGAAGCAGATCGTCGCGGCTCTTCGAGTCCCGAGTCCCGAGTCCCGAGTCCCGCGCGAAGCGTCAACGACGGCATCGTCGCGGCCTGCGACGAAATCACCCGCGAGGATCCGCGCGGCGACGTGCTGGTGTTCCTGTCCGGCGAGCGCGAGATCCGCGACGCCCACCAGGCCCTGGAGCGGCGCAAGTACCGCGAGACCGAAGTGCTGCCGCTGTACGCGCGCTTGTCGGTGCGCGACCAGGACCGGGTGTTCAACCCCGGGCCGAAGCGGCGCATCGTGTTGGCGACCAACGTCGCCGAGACCTCGCTGACCGTGCCGCGGATCCGTTACGTGGTCGACCCGGGCCTGGCCCGGGTCAAGCGCTACAGCCCGCGCGGCAAGCTCGACCGGCTGCACATCGAGCCGGTCAGCCAGGCCAGCGCCGATCAGCGCAAGGGCCGCTGCGGCCGCATCAGCGAAGGCACCTGCTACCGCCTTTACAGCGAGGCCGATTTCGAATCGCGGCCGCGCTACACCGACCCGGAAATCCGCCGCGCCGCCCTGGCCGGGGTGATCCTGCGCATGCTTTCGCTGGGCCTGGGCCAGATCGAGGAGTTCCCGTTCCTGGAACCGCCCGACGGACGCGCCATCGCCGACGGTTGGCAGCAGTTGAGCGAACTGGGTGCGGTCGACGAACAGCGCAAGCTGACCGCGATCGGCCGCGCCATGGCGCGCCTGCCGGTCGACGTGAAGCTGGCGCGCATGCTGGTGGCGGCCGACCGGCACGGCTGCCTGCGCGAGATGATCGCGATCGCCTCGTTCCTCGGCATCCAGGACCCGCGCGAACGCCCGGCCGACCAGCGCGCCGCGGCCGACAACGCGCACGCGCTGTTCGCCGACCCGCGCTCGGAATTCGTCGGCATCCTCAAGCTGTGGCAGGCCTACCAGGCCGCGCATCAGGAACTGACCCAGTCCAAGCTGCGCGCTTGGTGCGACAAGCACTTCCTCGGCTTCCTGCGCATGCGCGAATGGCGCGAGCTGCATCGGCAGTTGAAGCTGGTGTGCGAGGAGACGGGACTCGGGGTTCGGGACTCGGGCCTCGCAGAAGCGGACCGTCGCAGCTCCTCGAGTCCCGAGTCCCCAGTCCCGAGTCCCGAGGCATACGCCACTTTGCACCGCGCCCTGATCGCCGGCCTGCCGACCCAGATCGGTTTCCGCGGCGACAAGGGGCTGTACGACGGCCCGCGCGGACGCAAGTTCGCTCTGTTCCCCGGTTCGCCGTTGGCCAAGAAGCCGCCGCCGTGGGTGTTGTCGGCGACCCTGCTCGACACCGAGCGGGTGTGGTCGATGACCAATGCCGCGATCGAGCCGGATTGGGCGATCCAGGAATTGCCGCACCTGCTGTCGCGGCGCCACCACGACCCGCGTTGGGCGCGTTCGCAGGGGCGGGTGGTCGGCAGCGAGCAGATCGGTCTGTTCGGCCTGGTGCTGGCGCCGAAGCGGCCGGTGCACTACGGCGCGCTGTATCCGGAAGAAAGCCGGGCGATCTTCGCCCGCGACGCCCTGGTGACCGGCGAGATCAACACCCGCGCCGGGTTCCTGGCGCGCAACCTGGCGACCCTGGCCAAGGCGCGCGAGGAGGAAGCCAAGCAGCGCCGCGCCGGCCTGGTGGTCGACGAGGAATGGATGGCGCAGTGGTACCTGGACCGGTTGCCGGCGCAGGCGCACAACGTGCAGGCGCTGGACGCGTGGTACGGCAAGCTGCCGGCGGCGGAGAAGGCGGCGCTGGAATGGTCGCTGGACGATCTGATGATCGGCGGCGAGAGCGAGGCCGCGCGCTTCCCGCCCTATCTGCAGTTGGGCAACGCGCGGCTGGCGGTGCGCTACCGCTTCGAGCCGGGCGCGGCCGACGACGGCATGACCCTGGCGGTGCCGCTGCACCTGCTCAATGCGCTGGACCCGGCCCAGCTGTCGTGGCTGGCGCCGGGCTTCGTCGCCGATAAGGCCGCGGCGCTGATCAAGTCGCTGCCGAAGATCCTGCGGCGCAACTTCGTGCCGGCGCCGGACTTCGCCAAGGCCTTCTACGAGGCCCATCCCAAGCCGGAGGCCGACGACCTGGCCGGGACGCTGGCGCGGTTCCTGCGCAAGCTCACCGGCGTGGAGGTGGCGGCGACGGATTTCGAACCCGACGCGATCGAAGCGCATCTGCGCATGAACCTGCGCCTGCTCGACGCGCCGGGCGGGCGCGGCAAGGGCGAGGGCGCGGTACTGGCCGAGTCGCGCGACCTGGACGAGTTGCGCGCGCGCTTCGGCGAACGCGCCGCGCGCGCCTTCGCCGCGCGCGCCGCCGACGGCCTGGGCCAGCGCGGGCTGACCGCCTTCCCCGAACAGGCGATACCGCTGTCGGTGCCGGGCGCGGCCGGCGTGCCGGCCTTCCCGGCCCTGCACGACGACGGCGACAGCGTGTCCCTGCGCGTGCACGCCGAGCGCGACGCGGCGCAGCGCGCCCACCCCGACGGCGTGCGCCGGCTGCTGACGCTGGCCCTGGGCGACAAGCTCAAGCAGGCGCGCAAACAACTGCCGGTGCAGCCCAAGACCGGCTTGTTGTATGCCGCGATCGAATCGGCCGCGCCGCGCCAGGAGCGCGTATCGGCGACCCGCGACGCGCAGGCCATTACGCCGCAAGGCCGCGCCGCGCAGGACCGGCCGCGCGACGGCGACCGGCTGCGCGAGGACCTGGTCGACGGCGCCCTGCAATCGCTGTTCGGCAGCGACGAGGAACTGCTGGCGGTACGCGACGCGGCCGCGTTCGAAGCGCGCCGCGAAGCGGTGGCCAAGCGACTGTTCGGCGAGGCGATGGAGCGGCTGAAGCAGGCCGAGGGCATCCTGACCGCGGTCGCCGAGGTGCGCGCGCGGCTGGAATCGCCGTTGATGGGCTGGGCCAGCGGCAACCTCGACGACATGCGCGCGCAACTGGCGACCCTGACCCCGCCGGGCTTCCTGCGCGCGGTGCCGACCGCGGTATTGGCCGAGTACCCGCGCTATCTGAAGGCCTTGTCGGTGCGCAGCGAACGCGCCTTGCGCGATCCGGTGCGCGACCAGGCGCGCATGCTCGAGCTCAAGCCTTTCGTCGATGCCTACGCGCAGGCGGCGGAGCAGGGGCGCGAGCAGCAGGCTGGCTGGCAGTCGCTGCGCTGGGACATCGAGGAGCTGCGAGTATCGCTGTTCGCCCAGGAACTGGGCGTGCGCGGCGGCGTCTCGCCGAAAAAGCTGGCGCAGCGGCTGGCGTCGCTGCGTTCAAGCTAGGGATTCGGGATTGGGGGCTTTGTAGCAGCGGCGTAAGCCGCGACAACCGCAGCGACATACCCAAGCGTGGTGGTCCAAGCCCGGACGCTGCGGGCTTCGGCCATCGGCGCGGTATCGCACCGCTGCGCTTGTCGCGGCTCACGCCGCTCCTACACAAGCCGTACGATTCCCTATTCCCGTCTCAAATCAATCCAGCCGCTTGACCTTGGCCTTCGGGATCTGGCCTTCGACTTCCAGGTACCAGGCGCCCATCATGCCGGGACGGATGGTGACCTTGGGCGCGCTGACCGGCTTGCCGATGTACAGCGAGCCTTCGATCACCCGCCAGCGCTGGCCGTTCTCGAGCTGGATCACGTCGCCGTTGGCGAAGCCGCGGAAGTCGCCCTTGACGGTCGAGCTGACCGGGTCGGCCTTGACCTTGGAGAACGGGTCGTTGCGTTCGGCCAGCACTTCGCGCTTGGCTTCGGCGACGACCGCGGTGCGCTCCTGGCTCAGCAACTGATTGAGCAGGGCCAACTGCTCGGCCGACAGGCCGTCCAGGCCGGTGGCCTTCATCTGCTCGGCGCTGAAGCGCTGTTCGACCGGGACGTACTGACGTTCGGCGCCGACCGCGCCGGCGGAAACGGCGAGCAGGACGGCAAGGCTCAACGAGGACAGCGCACGCATGGGAAGACTCCAGAAGACGGGCGGAAGGAAAGCGTCGCGGACTTACTTGGTGCGGGTGACCTTGGCGCGGGTGTTGTAGCCCTGCACCGCCAGGTACCACGCGTTGCCGATCAGGCTCGGGGTGATGCGCACCTGCGGCGAGTCCAGCTTGACCCCGGGCAGGTTGGCGTTGTCGTCCTGGCGCCATTCCTGGCCGTTGTCTAGCACATAGGTCTGGCCGCGCTCGAAGCCGGTGAAGGGGCCGGTCATGCGCGCTTCGACCGGCTCCCTGGAGCCCGAGCCGAGGAAGCCGCGGTTCTCGTGCTTGACCTGCTCGCGGGTCTCTTGCTTGGCCTTGACCACGGCCTTGCTGGTCTCGCTGTCGAGGGTGCGGTTGAGCCAGGCGTTCAGGTTGGCCAACTGTTCCGGGCTGAGCCGGTCCAGGCCGGCGGCCTTGAATTGTTCGGCGCTCATCTGCTGCTCGATCTTGGCCTGCGCGAACGCGGCCGGCGCGGCCAGCGCCAGGGCCGCGGCGATGCAGGCGGCGAGCAGCGGGCGCGTCAGGGCGGAGTGAATCGCGGACATCTGTGCTGTTCCTCGGGACGGATGCTCGCTAGTGTAGTCGCTGGTCCCCCTGGCTTCGCACCCGAGCCGCTCCCGTTGTGAACGCGTCCGCCGCCGAACCCCGTCCCGTCCCCGCCGATGTCCTGGCCCTGCCTGCCGCGCGCAGCCTGGCCGCGCCCTTGCGTAAGGCGCTGACCGCGGCGGCGGCCCAGGCGCAGGCGGGCGAGGGCGCGCTGGATGCGCCGGAGGTGGTCGTGGCGACCCTGGACGCGCTGGCCATGCTCGACGCCGACAGCGACACCGTCGCGGCCGCGATCCTGCACGCCTTTCCGGGCTGGGCGGCGGCGCTGGGGCCGGGGCTGGAGCGCGACTTCCCGGTGGTCGCGGCGCTGCTCGACGGCCAGCGCGCCGCCGGCCAGGTCTGGGCGCTGCACGCCGAACAAGGTCGCCGCTCCGGCACCGAGGGCCTGCGCCGGCTGCTGCTGGCGATCGTGCGCGACCTGCGGGTGGTGCCGATCCTGCTCGCGCGGCAGCTCGCGCGGATGCGCCATGCCGACCGGCTGGCGCCGGACACGCGCCGCGAACTGGCCGCGCTGACCCGCGACATCCACGCCCCGCTGGCCAACCGGCTCGGCATCTGGCAGCTCAAGTGGGAGCTGGAGGACCTGGCGTTCCGCTACCTGGAGCCGCAGACCTACCAGAAGATCGCCCGCCTGCTCGACGAGAAGCGCGGCGACCGCGAGCGCTACATCGAGCAGGTCAAGCGCACCCTGCGCGAAGCGATGGCGGCGCAGGGCGTGCAGGCCGACGTCGCCGGCCGGCCCAAGCACATCTACAGCATCTGGAAGAAGATGCAGCGCAAGGACGTGCCGATCGGCGAGCTCTACGACCTGCGCGCGGTGCGGGTGCTGGTCGACGACCTGGCCTCGTGCTACGCCGCGCTCGGCGTGGTCCACGCGCAGTGGACGCCGATCCCGAGCGAGTTCGACGATTACATCGCCCGGCCCAAGCGCAACGATTACCGCTCGCTGCACACCGCCGTGGTCGGGCCGGAAGGCAAGACCCTGGAAGTGCAGATCCGCACCCACGAGATGCACCGCCAGGCCGAGCTCGGCGTGGCCGCGCACTGGAAGTACAAGGAAGTCGGCAGCCACAGCGCCGACGCCGCGTTCGACCGCAAGATCGCCTGGATGCGCCGCCTGCTCGACGCCAAGGGCGGCGACGAGGCCGCGCTGGCCAGCGAGCTGGACACCGAACTGGTCGAGGACCGGGTCTACGTGCTCACCCCCAAGGGCGAGGTGATCGACCTGCCGGCCGGGGCCACGCCGCTGGACTTCGCCTATCACGTGCATACCGAGGTCGGCCATCGCTGCCGCGGCGCCAAGGTCGACGGCCGGATCGTGCCGCTGGACCACAAGCTGCGCAGCGGCGACCGAGTCGAGATCCTCACCGCCAAGACCGGCGAGCCGCGCCGCGACTGGCTGGTGGCGGCGAACGGCTTCCTGGCCAGCAACCGTTCGCGCGAGAAGGTGCGGACCTGGTTCCACAAGCTCGACCGCTCGCGCAACGAGAGCGCCGGACGCGAACTGCTCGACAAGGAACTGCGCCGGCTCGGCCTGCTCGGCGCCGATCTGGCGCCGGCGCGCGAGCGCTTCAATCTGGCCAACGACGGCGACCTGTACGTGCAGGTCGCGCTCGGCGACCTGGGGCCGCATCAGGTCGGCCGCGCCCTGCTCGAGCACGAACGGGCCCTGGCCGCGCCGGGCACCGGCGCCGGCACCACGACCGTGCTGACCCCGCCGGCGCCGCGCAAGACCGCCGGCAAGAGCACCGACTTCACCGTCGAGGGCATCGGCAACCTGCTGGTGCAACTGGCGCGCTGCTGCCAGCCGCTGCCGGGCGAGCCGATCGTCGGCTACCTGACCCGCGGCCGCGGCGTCAGCGTGCATCGCCCGAGCTGCGCCGCGTTCGAGCGCCTGGCCGCGGCGCAACCGCAGCGGGTGCTGCCGGTGGAGTGGGGACGCAAGGGCAGCGGCTACGAAATCGACATCGAGGTGCTGGCGCTGGACCGCAAGTGGCTGCTGAAGGAAGTCAGCAACGTGATCGCCCAGGGCAATGCCCACGTGATCAGCATTCGCAGCGACGTCGAGCGCAACGGCGCGCAGGTCCGGCTGCGGCTGCGGCTGCGGGTGGCCGACTACGGCCAGTTGTCGACCCTGCTCGGCAAGCTGTCGGCGCTGCCGGGCGTGGAGTACGCGCAGCGGCACTGAACCGGCGCGACCGCCGGCACGAACCGTCGCTGTGACCCGCGTCGACGAGACCGCGGTGCGGCCAGTGCGCCGCATCGCACCGGCATCGCGATCGCGACGCGGCGGTCATGCGCCGGCGCTATCCTGTGCCGGTGAATCCGGATCCGCCGTCGCCCGCCTCTCCCGTACGCATCGAGCCGTCGCCGGGCGACTGGAGCCGGTTGCGTTTCGACGACCAGGCGCCGCCGCGCGAGACAACGCCGCGTCTGCCGCAATGGGGCTTGCGTGCCGGCATCGCGCTGGCGGCGGTGGCGATGCTGGGCTTGATCCTGGAGCGGCAGGCGCTGTCGGAATGGCTGTGGCCGGACACTCGCGCCCAGGTCTTGCGCGAGCAGGCGGCGCAGGCGCTGGCGCAAGGACGGCTCAGCGCCGCCGACGGTCGCGGCGCGCGCGAACTTTACGAAGCCGCGCTGGCGCTGGACCCGGACCGCAACGACGCCCGCGCCGGCCTGGCCCGGGTCGGCCTGGCCGCGTTGGCCCAGGCCGAGACGGCGATCGCCGCCGGCCGTTTCGACCAGGCGCGCGAGCGCCTGAGCCTGGCGCGCGAACTGGCCACCCCGCGCGACCGGGTCGAACCGCTGGCGCAAAAGTTGCGCGAGCGCGAAGCCGCGCACGCCGGGCTGGACCGGCTGGTCGCCGCCGCTGCCGCCGCGCGCGCGCAAGGCCGGCTCGACGGCGAGCCCGACGCGGCGCTGCCGTTGTACCAACGCGTGCTGGAACTGCAGCCGCAGCACGATGCCGCCCTGGAAGGACGCGACGACACCCTGGCCGATCTGCTGCAACAGGCGCGCGCCGCCCTGCAGCGCGGCGAACTGGCGCGCGGCGCGCAGGGGGTGCAGCGGGTGCAGGCCGCCGATGCCGGCCATGCCGACCTGCCGGACGCGCTGGCGCAGCTGGAAACCCAGGTCGAGCGCCACCGTCGCGACAGCGAGCGCGCGCTGCGGCGCGGACGCCTGGAGCAGGCCGCGGCCGGTTACCAGGATCTGCTCGCGGTGCATCCGGACGATGAAGCGGCGCGCCGCGGCCTGATCCAGGTGGCCGAAGCGCACGCCGCGCGCAGCGAGCGCTACGCCGCCGACTTCCAGCTCGCCCAGGCCCAGATCGAGCTGTCCCGCGCCCGCGCGCTGGCGGTCGACGCGCCCGCGGTGGCGAGCGCGCGCCAGCACCTGGAGCGCGCGCGCGAATCGCGCAAGCGCCTGCAGCAGGAACCGCCGGTCCTGCGCCGGCAGTCCTTGCAGCGGCTGTTGGCCGAGGCCGCGGCGGCCGAACAGCGCGGCGACTTGCTGACCCCGCCCGGCGACAGCGCCTACGACAAGCTGCGCGCGGCGCAGGCGATCGCGCCGCAGGACCCGGCGGTGCGCGCCGCCGCGGCGCGCCTGCTGCCGGCGGCGCGGCGTTGCTTCGAGCGCGAACTCAGCGGCAACCGGCTCTCGCGCGCCGGCGAATGCCTGGCCGCGCGCCGCACCCTGGAGGGCGGCGGCGGCGCGGTGCGCGAGGCGGCCGCGCGCCTGGCCCAACGCTGGGTCGCGGTCGGCGACGAGCGCCTGGGCGCCGGCGAACTGCGGGCGGCGCGGGCGGCGGTCGACGCCGCGCGTGCGCTCGATGCCGCCACGCCGGGTCTGGGCGAACTGGCGGCGCGGGTGCGCAGCGCCGAAGCCGCCTCGAACTGAGCGCCCTGAGTCCCAAACTGCTGGACTCGGGCGTCCTGGACCGCGGCTGAACACGCGTCGCCGGCGCGCTGGGCGATAATGCCGGCCCCGACCCGCCGCGAGTCCCGTCCGCCGTGCCTGCCGCCCGTACTCCATTGGCCGTTTCTGCGCCGTCGCCGCTGCGCGCGCGGGCGGGTCGCGGAGCCGGGCGATGAACCGCTTCGACAGCCACGCCGATCCGGCGCTGCGCGTCAACGTGGTGCTGTGCACCTACAACGGCGCGCGCTACCTCAGCGCCCAGCTCGACAGCCTGCTCGCCCAGGAGCGCACGCCGGACCGGGTGACGATCGCCGACGACGCCTCCAGCGACGCCAGTTGGACCCTGCTCGAAGCCTTCGCCGCGCGCGCCCGAGCGCGCGGCATCGAGGTCGATCTGCAGCGCAATCCGCGCAACCTGGGCTACCTGCGCAACTTCGAGGCGGCGCTGGCCCGAGCCGGCGGCGGGCTGGTGTTCCTGTGCGACCAGGACGACGTCTGGCATCCGAACAAGATCGCCGACTTCGTCGAGCGCTTCCGCGCCGAGGCCGATCTGATCGCCTTGTACAGCGATTCGCGGGTGATCGACGGAGCGGGGCGAGACCTGGGCAAGCGCGTGTTCGATGCCCTGGAGGTCGCCGAGGCCGAGCTGCAGGCCCTGCACCAGGGCCGCGGCTTCGAGGTGCTGCTCCGGCGCAACATCGTCGCCGGCGCGACCATGGCGGTGCGGCGCGAGCTGATCGACCGCGCGTTGCCGATTCCTAACGGATGTGTTCCTAACGGGTGTGTTCCGAACGGGTCTGTTCCTAACGGGTCTGTTCCGAACGGGCCAGCGCCCAACCTGTCGGCTGGGCCGGGACCCGGCGCCGGCCGCCTGAGCGGAGCCCACCACGAATGGCTGGCGCTGATCGCCGCCGCGACCGGCCGCATCGACTGCATCGAGGCGGCGACCATGGATTACCGGCAACACGGCAGCGACCCGATCGGCGCCCACCCGCGCAGCCTGGCCGAGCGCCTGCGCGGCGGCAGGCAGCGCCGCGAGCGCATGCGGGCGACGGCGGCCAAGCTGGAATCGTTGCGCGCGCACCTCGACCGCGCCGGCCTGGCGGTCGACCCCGGCAAGCGCGCCGTACTGGACGAGCGCCTGAACCACCTGCAGCTGCGGCTCGGCCTGTCGCGGCGTTTCCTGCAGCGCTGGCCGCTGATCCGCGACGAATGGCGCCACGGCCGCTACCGGCGTTACTCGGCCGGCCTGGGCTCGCTGGTCGGCGACCTGCTGGGGCTGCGTTGATGGTCGCCGCGGCCGCGCATCCCAACGTCATCGACGCGGCCGCCGCCGGCGCCCGCGGTGCCGACGTCAGCGCCGTCATCGTCACCTATCACCCGCAGACCGACCTGCTCGACGGCGTCGTCGCCGCGGTGCAGGGCCAGGTCGGGCAGTTGCAGATCTTCGACAACGCCAGCCCCGACCCTGCTTTGGACGCTTACTTCGAAGGGCTGCGCGCGCGCGGCATCGAGGTGTTCCGCTCGCCGCGCAACGTCGGCCTGGGCAGCGCGATCAACCACGCCGCGCGCGCCGCGGGCGAAGCCGGCTACCGCCATGTGCTGTTGATGGACCAGGACAGCACGGTCGATCCGGACATGGTCGCGCAACTGCGCGCCGCGCTGGATCGCCTGCGCGCGCAAGGCCCGGTGGCTGCGGTCGGGCCGCAGTTCCGCGACGCCCGCACCGGCGCGGTCGCGCCGTTCGTGCGGATCGGCTTCCCGCTCAACCGCAAGCTCTACGGCGGACCGGGACAGACGGTGGACTGCGATTTCCTGATCACCTCCGGCAGCCTGCTGCCGCTGGACGCCCTCGGCGCGGTCGGCGGCATGGACGAAGGCTTGTTCATCGACAACGTCGACATCGAATGGAGTTCGCGCGCGCGCCATCGCGGCTACCGCCTGTACGGGGTCTGCGACGCCGGCATGCAGCACCGCATCGGCGACCTGATGCCGCTGGCCTCGTGGTTGCCTTGGCGCACTGTGGTGCACAGCCCGACCCGGCTGTACTACATGATGCGCAACCGGGTGTTGTTGTATCGCCGCACCGAAGTGCCGCGGCGCTGGGCCGCGCAGGATCTGCCGCGGCTGCTGCTGAAGTTCGTCGGTACCGCGGTGTTCCTGCGCCCGCGCCTGGGCTATCTGCAAGCGATGCTGCGCGGACTGCGCGACGGCCTGTGCGGGCGCGATGGACCGATGCCGAGCGACCGGGGCGGCCACCAGGGCCGAAGCCCGGATCCGAAGCGATAGACCCGCGCCCCGGCCGCCTGCCGGGAAGCTGGGTCTGCTCCCGCACTGCTGCCGTGTCCCCCGGCTGGGATCGGCACGCAGACGGCTTTGCCCATCCTGGCGACACCCCGGCCGACCCCTCGCAACGCCCCGCCGCGCGCGCCCGCGCGGACCGGTCTGAACGCCGCCGCACCGCACCGTCGGCCCCGGCCCGGCCCGCGAACGCCTGCGCTAGACTTGCCGCGACTCCCCGTACGGTAAGCCCGTGGCCCGCATCGATTACGACGAAGACCAGCACGACGACGACAGCGACGACGGCCACGCGCCGACCTGGCGTCGCCGGCTGGTGACCTGGGGCCTGGCCGCCGCCGGTCTGGGCCTGGGGTTCCTGATTCCGTACACGCTCTACCTCAATCATGAAGTCGGGCAGCGTTTCGGCCAGCTGCGCTGGCAGATCCCGACCCGGGTGTATGCGCGCCCGCTGGAACTGGCGCCGGGCCTGGCCCTGGACGCGGCCACGCTGAAGACCGAACTGGACGCCGCGTCCTACCGCGAAGACGGCGGCGCCCGCCCGGGCACCTATGCCCGCGACGGCGGCCGTTTCACCATCGCCAGCCGCGGCTTCAACGACGTCGACGGCAAGGTCGCGCCGCGCCGGATCGAAGTCACCGTGTCCGGCGGCCGGGTCGCCGCGCTGCGCGACCTGACCACGCGCAAGGCGCTGCGGGTGGCGCGCCTGGATCCGGCGCGGATCGCGACCCTGTACGGGCAGAAGCAGGAAGAACGCCGGCTGGTGCGGATCGAGGAAGTGCCCGAGTTGCTGGTCACCGGCCTGCAGGCGGTGGAAGACCGCGACTTCAACCACCACCTCGGCATCGATCTCAGCGGCATGGCGCGTGCGGCGTTCAAGAACGTCGCCGCCGGCCGCGCCAAACAAGGCGCCAGCACCCTGACCCAGCAGCTGGCGCGCAGCGGCCTGCTCGGCATCGGCCAGGAGCAGACCCTGACCCGCAAGGGCAAGGAAATCATCTACGCCCTGCTGATCGAGGCGCGCTACGACAAGCGCACCATCCTGGAGGCGTATTTCAACCAGGTCTATCTCGGCCAGCGCGGTTCGCAGGCGATCCACGGCGTCGCCGCGGCCTCGGAGTTCTGGTTCGGCCGCGACCTGCGCGATCTCAACACCGAGCAGATCGCGCTGTTGATCGGCATCGTCCGCGGCCCCTCGTACTACGATCCGCGGCGCAATCCCGAGCGCGCGCTGGAACGGCGCAATTTCGTCCTCGGCGAAATGCACGAAACCCAGCTGATCGACGACAAGGAATATCAGCGCGCGCTCAAGACCCCGCTCGGCATCAGCCAGAACCCCGGCAACATCGCCGCCAACCGCTTCCCGGCCTACGTCGACCTGGTCCGCCGCCAGTTGGCCCGCGACTATCCGGCCGACGCGCTGGCCGGCGCCGGCCTCAGCGTGATGAGCGGCATGGCGCCGTCGGCGCAGGCCCAGGCCGAGGGCGCGGTGGCGCGCACGCTCAAGCGCCTGGACAGCAAGCGCCGTCCGCCGCTGCAGGCCGGCCTGGTGGTCACCGACGTGCACAACGGCGAAGTGGTCGCGGTGGTCGGCAGCCGCGAGTTCACCCAGCACGGCTTCAACCGCGCGGTCGAGGCGCAGCGCCCGGTCGGTTCGCTGCTCAAGCCGTTCGTGTACCTGTTGGCGCTGGCCCAGCCGGGCCAGTTCAACCTGGCCTCGTGGGTCGACGACTCGCCGGTGACGGTCAAGCTCGGCCGCGGCCGCAACTGGAACCCCGGCAATTCCGACGGCCGCAGCCACGGCATGGTGCGGATGGTCGATGCGCTGGCCATGTCCTACAACCAGGCCACGGTGCGGATCGGCATGCAGGTCGCGCCGGAGCGGATCGCCGACCTGATCAAGACCCTGGCCGGGATCGAGGCGCCGAACAATCCGTCGCTGATCCTGGGTGCGGTCGACCAGAGCCCGTACGCGATGGCGCAGCTGTACCAGTTCCTGGCGTCCGGCGGCGAGATCCAGCCGCTGCACGCGGTGCGCGGCGTGCTCGACGCCAGCGGCAAGGCGGTCAAGCGCTACGACAAGGAACCGGCGCCGGCGCAGGAAGGCGACGCGATCGCCGCGCGCCTGATCACCATCGCCCTGCAGCAGGCGGTCAGCAACGGCACCGGCCGCCAGCTGATCGGCGACGGCCTCGGCCGGCTGGCGCCGGCCGGCAAGACCGGCACCAGCAACGACGGCCGCGACAGCTGGTTCGCCGGCTGGACCGGCGATCACCTGGCGGTGATCTGGGTCGGCAACGACCAGAACCAGACCACCGGCCTGTACGGCGCCACCGGCGCGATGCGGGTGTGGTCGTCGATCTTCGCCCGCCTGCCGAGCGCGCCGTTGAAGGTCACCGACAAGGGCCTGGACTGGCAGTCGGTGATCGGCACCCACGTCACCGACGCCAGCTGCGCCGGCGCGCGCCGCTTCCCGTTCGTGACCGGCTACGCCCCCGAGTACGCGCCGTGCCCGGCGCCGCAGCCGGAAGGCGGCGAAGAGTCCGGCGGCGGCTGGCGCGAATGGTTCGGCCTCGGCCGGGACAAGGACGAACCCGCGCAACCGGCGCCGTCGGATTCCCCGCCCCCGGAGCAGTAAGTCATGAGCCGTAACCTTTTGCGCGCCGTCCCCCGCGGCGCGGCGCTGGTCGCGCTGAGCGCGCTGGCCGCAGCCTGTTCGGTCGCGCCGCCGCAGCCCGGCGCGCTGGCCGAAGCCGGTTTCAACGGCGAAGCGGCCGTCGCCGCGGTGCGCGCCGCCGGCGGCGCCGCCGCGCGCGAACTCGACGTGCAGCCGATCCGCGACGCCCAGGTCGAGGACCTGCGCCAGCAGGCGGCGCAGTTGGAGCGCGCGCGCAAGTACCCCGAAGCCGCGGCCGCTCTCGATCAGGCGCTGCAGCTCAACCCCAGCGACCCGGCGCTGCTGCAGGAACGCGCCGAGGCCGCCTTGCTGCTGCACCGGCTCGACGACGCCGAGCGCTACGCCCAGCAGGCGTTCGACGGCGGCTCGCAGGTCGGGCCGCTGTGCCGGCGCCATTGGGCGACGATCGCCCGCGCCCGGCAGGGCAAGCTCGACGGCGTCAACGCGGCGATGAAGCTGGCCCAGCGCCAGGAGCATTACGATGCGCTGCTGCCGCAACGCACCCAACTGACCCAGGCCGGCAAGCAGGCCCAGGCCCGCATCGACGCGTGCACGGTCGCCGCGCCTCCACGCTACTGATCTTTCGTCTATGGAAACCAGCCGCCTTGGCGTAGCCAGTCGTGCCGCGCTGAGCGAAGGCGGCGACCTGGCGAGCAAGCTCGCCGCCTTCGCCCCGCGAGCGGCGCAGCAGGACCTGTCGGTCGCGATCGCCGACGCCTTCGAAGCGCGTTCGACCCTGCTCGCCGAGGCCGGCACCGGCACCGGCAAGACCTTCGCCTACCTGGTGCCGGCGTTGTTGTCCGGGCTCAAGACCATCGTCTCCACCGGCACCCGCGCGCTGCAGGACCAGCTCTACCATCGCGACCTGCCGCGGGTGCGCGATGCGCTCGGCACCGGGCTCAAGACCGCGCTGCTCAAGGGCCGGGCCAACTACCTGTGCCGCTACCGCACCGAGCAGGCCAAGGGCGAGCCGCGCTTTTCCAGCCGCGAATACGCGGCGCAGTTCCAGCGCATCGTCGCCTGGTCCGGCCGCACCCGTTCGGGCGACCTGGCCGAACTGGAGGCCTTGGCCGAGGACTCGCCGCTGCTGCCGATGGTCACCTCGACCGCGGAGAACTGCCTGGGCAGCGAGTGCCCGATGTACGCCGACTGTTTCGTGGTGCAGGCGCGCCAGCGCGCCCAGGCCGCCGATCTGGTGGTGGTCAACCACCATCTGCTGCTGGCCGACCTGGCGCTGAAGCAGGAAGGTTTCGGCGAAATCCTGCCCGGGGCGCAGGCGTTCGTGGTCGACGAGGCGCACCAGTTGCCCGAACTGGCCGGGCAGTTTTTCGGCGAGGCGATCAGCGCCCGGCCCCTGGTCGAACTGGCGCGCGACGCGCTGGCCGAATGCAAGCAGGTGCCGGGCACGCTGGCCGCGATGCAGGCGCCGGCGCGCGAACTGGAGCAGTCGGTGCGCGCCTTGCGCGCGGCGATGGACGAATTGCCGGTGCGCGCGACCCGGCGCCGCGCCGCCGAACTGCCGGCGGTGGAGGAGGCTTTCGACGGCCTGCAGGCGGCGCTGCTGACCTTGGAGGAAGCGCTGGAACCGTTGCGCGCTTCGGCCCCCGGCTTCGAAAGCTGCCACGCGCGGGCGCGCGACTTCTCCGCGCGGTTGCGGCGTTGGCGCGGTTTTCCGCCGGCGCTGCCGGCGGTGGCCGAGGGCGCGGATGCGCCGGCTGCCGACGAGGCCGCAGGCGAGGGCGATGCGCCGGCGCGCGCAGCGCAGCGTGCGCCGAGCCAGGTTGCGGCCGCCGGCGACGACGACCCTGGCGAGACCGAACCCGGCGCCGGCGGCAAGCGCGAACGCCCGCGCGGCGGCGGCAGCGTGCGCTGGTACGAGCTGACCGCGCGCGGCTTCCGCCTCAGCCGCACCCCGCTGGACGTGTCCGGGCCGTTGGCCGAGCACCGCGAACGCTCGCGCGCGGCCTGGGTGTTCACCTCGGCCACGCTCGCGGTCGGCGGCCAGTTCCAGCATTACGCGCGCAAGCTCGGCCTGGACCAGCCGCGCACCCTGCTGGCGCCGAGTCCGTTCGATTGGCAGAACCAGGCCTTGCTGTACCTGCCGCCGGGCCTGCCCGACCCGACGGTGCGGCACTACAACGACAGCATGGTCGACCGGATCCGGCCGGTGCTGGAAGCGTCCGGCGGCCGCGCCTTCGTCCTGTTCGCCTCGCACCGCGCCCTGCGCGAAACCGCCGAGCTGTTGCGCGACGGCCCCTGGCCGCTGTTCGTCCAGGGCGAGGCGCCGCGGCACGTGCTGCTGGAACGCTTCCGCGCCTCCGGCAACGGCGTCCTGCTCGGCGCGGCCAGCTTCCGCGAGGGCGTCGACGTCGCCGGCGAGGCGCTCAGCGTGGTGGTGATCGACAAGCTGCCGTTCGCCGCGCCCGACGATCCGGTATTCGAGGCGCGCCTGGAAGCGATCCGCCGCAGCGGCGGCAACCCGTTCCGCGACGAGCAGCTGCCGCAGGCGGTGATCGCGCTCAAGCAGGGCGCCGGCCGGCTGATCCGCAGCGAGACCGACCGCGGCGTGCTGGTGCTGTGCGACCCGCGCCTGACCACCAAGACCTACGGCAAGACCTTCCTCGACTCGCTGCCGCCGTTGCCGCGTAGCCGCCGGATCGAGGACGTGGCCGATTTCTTCGCCGGCCGCCCGCTGGCCCTAGAATCGGTTTCGTCCGCGCCGGACGGCGAGGACTATTACTACCGCTGAAGGCGGTCGCGACCAACCTGGGAGACGGGCCATGAGCGAGCAGGAAGCGACGGCGCGCAAGCCGCGCGTGCACGGATTGGGCGGGGTGTTCTTCAAGGCGCGCGATCCGGCCGCGCTGGCGGACTGGTACCGGCGCCACCTGGACCTGGACGTGCAGCCCTGGGGCGGCGCCCTGTTCCGCTGGCAGCGCGCCGGCAGCGGCCAGGACGCTTGCACCGTGTGGGCGCCGTTCGGCGAGGACAGCGCGTACTTCCAGCCCAGCGACAAGCCCTACATGCTCAATCTGCGGGTCGACGACCTGGCGGGCACCCTGCAGGCGCTGCGCGAGGAAGGCTGCACGGTGCTGGAGCGCTACGAGGAGTCCGAGCAGGGCAAGTTCGGCTATGCGCTGGATCCGGAAGGCGGGCTGCTGGAGCTGTGGCAGCCGGCGCCGGGGTATTGAGCCGGCCGTGGCGGCCTCGCCCCGCCGCGACGCCGCTCGGGCGATAATCCGCCGATGAAACTTCTGGCCTTCGAAACCTCCACCGAAGCCTGTTCGGTCGCCCTGTGGCTGGACGGCGAGGTGCGCGAACGCTTCGAGCTGGCGCCGCGCCGCCATGCCGAACTGTCCCTGCCCTGGGCCGAGGCCTTGCTGGCCGAGGCCGGCATCGCCCGCAGCGAACTCGATGCGATCGCGCTCGGCCGCGGCCCCGGCGCGTTCACCGGCGTGCGCCTGGCGATCGCCGTCGCCCAGGGCATCGCCCTGGCGCTGGACCGGCCGCTGCTGCCGGTGTCGACCCTGGCCACCCTGGCCCTGCGTGCGCCGGCCGCGGCGGGCGAGGGCGCGCCGCGGCGGGTCTATGCGGCGATCGACGCGCGCATGGGCGAGGTCTATACCGGCGCGTTCGAGCTGCGCGGCGGCGAGGCGGTCGCGCTCGACGGCGAGCGCGTCTGCGCGCCGGAGCAGGCGCTCGTGCCCGGCGACGACCCGGATTGGCTCGGCGTCGGCACCGGTTTCGCCGCTGCCGACGGCGCGCTGGCCCAGCGCCTGGCGCCGCGTTTCGCCGCGATCGACGCGCAGGCCCTGCCGCACGCCGCCGACCTGGCCCGGCTCGCCGCCGCCGCCTACGCGCGCGGCGAAGCGATCGCGCCGGAAAAGGTCGAGCCGGCCTACCTGCGCAACCACGTCGCCCTGACCATCGCCGAGCAGGCGGCGTTGCGCAGTCGCGGCGGGTGAGGCCGCGCCGCCCAGGAAGGAGAACGAACATGTCGCGCAGCACCGTTTGGACGATGGCGCTGATCGCCTGCGCCGCGCCGGCCTGGGGCCGGGCCGAAAGCCGCGCCGAAGTCTGGCAGGGCGAGGTCGGCAAGCTGCCGGTGGTGGTCGAGTTGAGCGGCGAGCACACGCTCGATGGCCAGTACTTCTACCGCAAGCATCTGCGCGACTTGGAATTGCGGGGCGTGCGCGACGGCAGCGGCGTGCACCTGCAGGTGCGCGACCGCGACGACCGCATTACCGAGCGCTGGGAACTGCGCGAGCGCGGCGATGCGCTGGAGGGCCAGTGGCGGGCTGGCCAGCGCAGCCTGCCGGTGCGCCTGCAACGGGTCGACCTGGCCGCGCTGCGCGCCGGCAAGAACGGCGAGCGCTACGATCGCGCCGGCGCCCAGGCCGGCGCCTACGATGCCTTGCGCCTGAGCGAGCTGAGCCTGCAGCCGGGACGCAGCGAGGACTTCCAGGGTCATCGCCTGCAATGGTGGCGCGAGCCGCGCAGCGGCATGGACTTGTTCACGGTCGAGTCCGGCTACGACCAGGCCACCCGTTCGCGCTTGAACCGGATCCTGCGCCAGCGCCTGTGGCGTTCGGCGCTCGACGCGCTGCAATGCCGTTCGGCCGAGAACAGCGATTTCGAACAGAGCGTGACCCCGCGCCTGCTCGACCGCCGCTTCCTCAGCGTCAGCCTGATGAGCAGCTACTACTGCGGCGGCGCGCACCCGGATTTCGGCGATTCGCCGCTCAACCTGGACGTGCGCGACGGGCGCGAGCTGACCCTGCAGGACGTGCTCTGGCTCGGCCAGGGCCGGCCGCCGGCCGCCGAGGCCGAGCGCCGCGACTACGACGACCCCGAGTACCAGCGCTTGCGCGACTACCGCGACCACACCCTGGCGCCGTGGATCGTCGCCACCCTGGGCCAGCTGCGGCCGCAGGACATGGCCGCGCCGGCGAAGCCGGACGAGGGTTGCGATTACCGCGACACCCAGGTCTGGAACCTGCCGATCTGGCATCTGCGACCGGAAGGGCTGTATGTCGGGCCGTACTTCGCCCGCGTCGCGCGCGCTTGCGAGTATCCGGAGTGGTCGGTGATTCCGTGGCCGCAAGTCGAACGCCATCCGGGTGCGGCGCTGAAGGCGAAGTAGGCCGTCCGGGCATGCCGTCGATGGCGGTGCGGTCCGGCGCGCCGCCGATGAGGGCGCGAGCGGGGGCATGAAGTCAGAACGCGAAACCGGAACGCGAACTCGGAGCGGACCATGCAAGCCAGGCATTGGATGCTGTTGTTGGCGGCAGTCGCGGCGCAGCCCGGGTTCGCGGCGCGGGCCGAGGTGCCACCGGCGCGGGTCATGACGGTCGCGACCGCGTCCGGGACGAACTGGAGCGGGCTGGTTCACCAGCGCCAGCGGCTCGGCGAACGCTGGGTGCTGAAATTGAGGCGCGCGCAGGGCCTGCGCATCGACGGCCGGCCGATCGGCGCGCCGGTCGGCGCGGACGCCTTCGCCGAAGCGCTGGACGCCGGCCTGCGGGCGGTCGCCGACAGCGGCGGCGCGGTCGACGCGATCCAGGTCGATGCCTTTCTGGTGCGCGAAACGCGCGCGGACTGGATTGCGGCGGTCAAGCATGCGGCGGGACGGCAGACCGGCATGGTCGGCGCGCGCCCCGCGGTCGATCGCGCGGTGTGGCTGGCCCTGCGCGACACCGCCCAGGTCCGCCAGGCCTGCGTCGTCGCCCAGCGCTACGGCTGGCGTTGCGCCGAACCGGCGGTGGCGACCGATCCGGTGGTCTATCGCCTCGGTTTCGTCGGCCAATCGTGGCGGCGGGTGGCGTCCGACGCCGGCGCCGGCCTGGCCGAGACGATGTGGTTCGAGATCGAGTTGAGCCGGCCGTGAGCGCGAGGTGGCCGCAACGCGATCACTCGTCGACCAGCGCCCCCGCCGGCAGGAAATTCCAGGTGCGGGTCACGTGCAGGATGTCCGGGTCTTCTTCGGTCTTGGGCAGGGGCGGGTAGGGCTCGGCCAGGCGGGCGATGCGCAGGGCCGAGGCGTCGAGCAGGGCGATGCCGCTGCTGCGGATGATGTCGGCGCGCTCGACGCTGCCGTTGCGGCGCACCGCGACGCTGATCACCACCTGGCCGGCGAGGCGGCGGCGGCGGGCTTCGTCGGGGTAGTTGAGGTTGCCGACCCGTTCGACCCGGTCGACCCACTCGCGCAGGTAGCCGGCCCAGGCGTACTCGGTGGTGCTGGCGGAGACGAACTTGCGCGTCGGCCGCTTGGCGTAGCGTTCCGAACGCATGTGGATCTCGGCGGCCAGGCGCGCCATCTCGATGTCGTGCTCGATCTTGCGCTCGCCCGGCGGCAGCGGCCGTTCGGCCGGGGTCGGGGTGTTGCGGTCGCGCGGAGCGACGGTTTCGCCGCGGGTGCTGCTGACCACCCGCGCCACCGGCTGCGGCTGCGCGCTCGGCGACTGCGCGCGCAGCGCCATCTGCGCCACCCCGGCCTCGGCCTGCGGCGCCGGGCCGGACTGGTTGTCGCGCGGGCGGGTGCTCTTGTCGTGCTCGCCGCCGCCCTGGTTGTTGGCCTGGGCCAGGAAATCGGCCTGCTTGGGGGTCAGCGCGGTCTGGGTCTGGGTCAGGATCACGTCCAGGGTCGGCACCACCGGCGCGGCCTGCTCCAGGGTGTAGCCGACCCCGAGCAGCAGGATGCCGTGGACCAGCACCGACAGGACCATGGTCGCGCCGAAGCGTTGCGGCTCGCCCAGGCCGGTGCCGGGAAGCGTAGGGGCGGCGGCGCTCATGCGGCGCGGGCGGCGGCCACGCGCGATTCGATCGCGTCGAACAACAGGCCGGCGATGTTGAGGCCGAACTGGGCGTCGAGCTCGCGGATGCAGGTCGGCGAGGTGACGTTGAGCTCGGTCATGTAGTCGCCGATCACGTCCAGGCCGACGAACAGCATGCCGCGCCGCTTCATCTCCGGGCCGACCTGGGCCGCGATCCAGCGGTCGCGCTCGCTCAGCGGCCGACCTTCGCCGCGGCCGCCGGCGGCGAGGTTGCCGCGGAACTCGTCGCCCTGCGGAATCCGCGCCAGGGCGTAGTCGACCGGCACCCCGTCGACCAGCAGGATGCGCTTGTCGCCGTCGCTGATCTCCGGCAGATACTTCTGCGCCATGGTCAGGTGGCGGCCGCCCTCGGTCAGGGTCTCCAGGATCACGTTGACGTTCGGCTCGCCGGCGCTGAGCCGGAAGATCGAACGCCCGCCCATGCCGTCCAGCGGCTTGAGCACCGCCTGCTGGTGGAAGGCCAGGAATTCCTTCAGCTCGGCCGCGCTGCGGGTGACCAGGGTCGCCGCGCAGCACTGCGGGAACAGCAGCGCCGCCAGCTTCTCGTTGTAGTCGCGCAGGCCCTGCGGATCGTTGACCACGAAGGTGCCGGCGCGCTGGGCGATGCTGAGGATCTGGGTGTCGTGCAGGTACTCGGCGTCGACCGGCGGGTCCTTGCGCATCAGCACGATGTGCCGGCCATCCAGCTCAATATGTGACCACGATCCCAATTTGTACCAGCCGTCGGCCTCGTCGCGCACCTGCAAAGCCGCCACTTTGGCCATCGCATGCCCGCCGTGCAGACTCAAACCGCCCGGCTGGACATACCACAGACGATGTCCGCGGCGCTGCGCTTCCAGTAGCATGGCGAATGTCGAGTCCTTGGCGATCTTGATCGACCCGATCGGGTCCATCACGACGACGATGTCCAACGGCATGGGAACGAAATCCTGAAAGATTGACGGCGATGGTAGCAGGGAGGTCGCCGGTATCTGTCATGATGTTGGGGTCGGAAACGGTCGCGCTGCGTCCATTTTCGACACGCGGCGATCAGGCCACCGCGCCATGCGACCCGACGACGATACGCTGGCCGACGGAAGCGGCTGGATCGGTAGCGGGCGGCGCGCAGGGGACTGGGGTCCGGCCTTAACCGGTCACGAAAACGCCGCGTATTCAGCTTTCCAGGCACGGAATGCGCGCTTGACAGCCTGCGTGCGGCTTGGAATAAAGACGGCTTCGCGGCGCCTGGGGAAAACAAGGCGTTCGCAATGGGGGATACAAAGAATGCTCGACGAGGTTCGTAGCGGCAGCCTCGATGGTCTCAGGGTCATGGTGATCGACGATTCCAAGACCATCCGTCGAACCGCCGAGACGCTGTTGAAACGCGAAGGATGCGAGGTGGTCACGGCCATCGACGGATTCGAAGCGTTGGCCAAGATCGCCGATCAGCAGCCGCAAATCATTTTCGTGGATATCATGATGCCGCGTCTGGACGGTTATCAGACGTGCGCGCTCATCAAGAACAACCAATTGTTCAAGGGCACGCCGGTCATCATGCTGTCGTCCAAAGACGGCCTGTTCGACAAGGCCCGGGGCCGGATCGTCGGTTCCGAGCAATACCTGACCAAGCCATTCACGCGCGAGGAGCTCCTCGACGCGATTCGCAAGCACGTACACGCCTGACCGGGGGGTAGGGCACAGCATGGCACGCATCCTGCTTATCGAGGATTCGCCGACGGATACGGCGGTCCTGACCCAGTTGCTCAAGCGCAACGGGCATGAGGTTTCAACCGCAGGAAGCGCAGAGGACGGCATCGAGGCGTGCAAGCGCGAGTTGCCGGACCTGGTGATGATGGACGTGGTGCTGCCGGGCATGAACGGGTTCCAGGCTACGCGCGCGCTCAGCCGCGACGCGCAGACCAGCGCGATCCCGGTCCTGATCGTCAGCACCAAGGGCATGGAGACCGACCGCGCCTGGGGCATGCGCCAGGGCGCCCGCGACTACATCGTCAAACCGCCGCGCGAAGACGAGCTGATCGCACGCATCAACGCACTACTTGCCGGGTAACAGAGACGATGACGTTCAAGCCGCCGTTCGATGTGCTGACCGATTACGAGCGCCGCAGCCTGGCGCACGTGCCCGGCCTGCCCGAACAGCTCGATGCGCCCGGCCTGTGGCGCGGCGTCGGCTACCGCATCGGCACGCGGCGGCTGGCGTCCACCTTCTCCGAGGTGGTCGAAATCCTGTCGCTGCCGCAGCTCACCCACGTGCCCGGTTCGCAGCCGTGGATGCTGGGCCTGGCCAACGTGCGCGGCAGCCTGCTGCCGATCGTCGACCTCAAGCAGTTCCTGGAGGGCGAGCGCACGGTGCTGCACGAAAGCCAGCGCGTGCTGCTGGTGCGCCAGCCCGGCGGCGACGTCGCGGTGCTGATCGACGAACTGTTCGGCCAGCGCAGCTTCCACGACCAGCAGCAGGTTTCCCTGGAGGACGTCGCCGAGCAGGGGCTCGCCGACGGCCGCTACGCCCATTTCATCGACCGGGCCTACCGCCTGGACGATCAGCCGTGGGGCATCTTCAGCCTCGAACGGCTGGCCCGCACGCCCGAATTCCGACAAGCAGCGGCCTGAAGCCGCTCTCCAATCAGCCCGTAATTAGCCAGTACACCGAGGTTCGCGAACCATGAGCACTGTGATGGACAACGCCGGCAAGAGCCGCCTTCTGGGCGCCAATACCTGGCTGATCGTGCTGGGCATATCGGTGCTGGTGTTCGGTCTCAATACAGGCTATGCGACCTGGAAAGCGGCGCGCCTGGGCGGCGCCAGCTCGGCCGCGTCGAGCCTGCAGGTCAACTCGCAGAAGCTCGCGGTGCAGGGGCGCGAGGCGGTCGGCGGCAACAAGGACGCCTTCACCGAATTCAAGAAGACCAAGTCGGCCATCGACAGCGACATCCGGCAGCTCAACGACAACTTCGGCAGCACCGCCGGCGTGTCCGGCCCGATCGAGACGGTGACCAACGGCTGGGAGCCGATGGGCAAGAGCGCCGACCAGGTGATCGCCTCGGAGAAGGCGGTGCTGGCCCTGGCCGGCAACGCCGACAGCTTCTCCAGCCGCGTGCCGCAGCTGCAGGCGCGCCTGGACGAACTGGTCCGGGCGATGTCGGCCTCCGGCTCGCCGTCCTCGCAGGTCTACATCGCCCTGCGCCAGGTGGTGCTGTCGGCGACCATGGCCCGCCGAATCACCGAAATCCGCGCCGGCGGCAGCGGCGCCGGCATGGCCGGCGAAGCCCTGGTCCGCGACGCGACCGTGTTCGGCAACGTCCTCACCGGCCTGCGCAAGGGCGACGCCTCGTTCGGCGTGACCGCGCTGTCCAACGGCGGCGCGCTCGCCGCGCTGGGCCAGGCCGAGGCGCTGTGGCTGGAAATGAAGAAGGACCTGGACGCCATCTCGGCCAGCTCGAAGGAGCTGTTCCAGGCCCAGGCCGCGGCCGAATCGATCACCGGCGGTTCGGAAAAGCTGCTCGGCGAGAGCGAGACGCTGTTCAGCGCCTTCACCGCCTTCGGCTCGCTGCGCGACAAGAGCTTCTTCGGCAACATCTGGCTGTCGATCGTGTCCGGTCTGGCCGCGCTGGTCGCCATCGCCGGCTTGCTGTTCTCGCTGAACTACGCCCAGCAGCGCCGCTACCAGACCACCAAGGAACTCAACGACCGCAACCAGGAGGCGATCATGCGCCTGCTGGACGAAATGGGTTCGCTCGCGGAAGGCGACCTGACGGTGAAAGCGACGGTCACCGAAGACATGACCGGCGCGATCGCCGACTCGATCAACTTCGCCGTCGAGCAACTGCGCAGCCTGGTGCAGACGATCACCGACACCTCGGTGCAGGTGGCGTCCAGCGCCCAGGAGACCCAGGCCACCGCGATGCACCTGGCCGAAGCGGCGGAACACCAGGCCCAGGAGATCAACTCGGCCTCCGACCGCATCAGCGAAATCGCCGCCTCGATCGACCAGGTCTCGAAGAACTCGGCCGAGTCGGCCGACGTGGCGCAGCGCTCGGTGCAGATCGCGACCAAGGGCGCGGGCGTGGTGCGGCAGACGATCCAGGGCATGGACTCGATCCGCGACCAGATCCAGGAAACCTCGAAGCGAATCAAGCGACTGGGCGAAAGCTCGCAGGAAATCGGCTCGATCGTCGAACTGATCAACGACATTTCCGAACAGACCAACATCCTGGCGCTCAACGCGGCGATTCAGGCCGCCTCGGCCGGCGAAGCGGGCCGCGGCTTCGCGGTCGTGGCCGACGAAGTGCAGCGACTCGCGGAACGCGCGTCCAACGCAACCAAGCGAATCGAGACGCTGGTCCAGACAATTCAGTCCGACACCAACGAAGCTGTCAGCTCGATGGAGCAGACGACCTCCGAAGTGGTCGCGGGCGCACGACTGGCCGAGGACGCGGGTACCGCGCTGGGCGAGATCGAAAAGGTGTCGTCGGACTTGTCGAACCTCATTCAGGGCATTTCCAGCGCCGCGCAACAGCAGTCCAGCGCGGCCTCGAACATCACCCAGACGATGAACACGATTCAGCAGATCACCTCGCAGACCTCGCAAGGCGCCAACCAGACGGCGGCGTCGATCGGAAACCTGGCGCAGTTGGCGGCCGACCTGCGCCGTTCGGTCGCCGACTTCAAGCTGCCGGCCTGATCGGGGCCGGACGCTACGGCTCAGGCATTGCGGTTCGAGACGGATCAAAAGAAGGGTTGTACCGAGGATGAAGCTTCCGACACATCGCTGGCCGAGCCAGGAGACGGGTCTGCAGAACCCCGCTGACGGGCGGGTGTGGGCATGACCGCGTTGCGCGAAGCGATCGACACCACCACGCTGGGCTGGATCAAGCCCGAGCTGGACGAGACCCTGCGCCAGGCGCGCCAGGAGATCGAAGCGTTCGCCGAAGAACCCGGCGACGCCTCGCGCATGCGGGTGTGCGCGAACCATCTGCACCAGGTGCACGGCACCTTGCGCATGGTCGAGTTGTACGCCCCGGCGATGGTGGCCGAGGAAATGGAGCGGCTGGCGATCGCCCTGCAGCAGGGCCAGGTCGCCGACCGCGACGAGGCCTGCGCGGCGCTGATGCGCGGCGTGGTGCTGCTGCCCGATTACCTGGAACGCCTGCAGGGCGGCCACCGCGATATCCCGATCGTGCTGCTGCCGCTGTTGAACGAACTGCGCGCGACCCGCGGCGAGTCCGGCCTCAGCGAGAGCGTGCTGTTCGCCCCCAACCTGGATCGGCCGCTGCCGGCGCACCTGCCGCCGCCGTTGCCGGTCGCGGCCGCCGCCGGCCGCAATGCCAGCGCGCCGCACCTGGCCGCGCTGCGCGACGCCCTGGCCGCCTGGCCGGAAGAGGGCGCGCCGGCCCATCCGAACCAACTGGCTTCGGCCATCGACGGCCTGCTCGCCGACGTGGTGCTGGAGCCGGTGCGGCGCATGCTGTGGGTCGCCTCGTCGGTGGCCCATGCCGTGCGCGACGGCGCGCTGGAACCGACCCGCGCCCTGCGCCAGGCCTTCGGCGGCGTCGAGCGCGAAGCGCGCCAGTTGCTGTCCGACGACGGCTTCAGCGCACCGCGCGGCGAGCCCGCGGCCGAACCGACCCGGCAGCTGCTGTACCACGTCGCCCATAGCGACGGCCGCCATCCGGCCCTGGACGACCTGCGCCAGACCTTCGAACTCGCCGCGCACCTGCCCAGCGAGTCCGAGCTCGAACACGCCCGCGGCAGCCTCAGCGGCCGCAACCGCGCCCTGCTCGACACCGTCGCCGCGGCGATCAAGGAAGACCTGCTGCGGGTCAAGGACGCGCTCGACCTGCATCTGCGCACCAACCAGACCGATCCGGGCGAGCTGCGGCCGCAGGTCGAGGCCCTGGCCCGGGTCAGCGACACCCTCGGCATGATGGGCCTGGGCATGGCCCGCACCGTCGTGCTGCAGCAGCGCGACGCGATGAGCGAGATCGTCGACGGACGCCGCGCCGCCGACGAAGGCACCCTGCTCGATGTCGCCGGCGCCCTGTTGTACGTCGACGCCTCGCTGGACGACCAGGTCACCCGCCTGGGCCTGCCCGACGAGCGCGGCGACGAGGACCTGCTCGCCGGCGAGGCGCGCAAGGTGCTCGACGTGGTCGCGCGCGAAGCCATCGCCAATTTCGGCGACGCTCGCCAGGCCTTCGTCGCCTTCGTCGAGACCAAGTGGGATCACGAAGAACTCAACGAAGTGCCGCGCGTGCTCGACGAAGTCGCCGGCGCCTTGCGCATGATCGAGCTGCCGCTGGCGGCCGATTACCTGACCGGGATCAAGCGCTACACCGAAGTCGAACTGATCGGCCGCCGCCGCGTGCCCAGCGGCCAGCAGCTCGATACTCTCGCCGATGCCCTGGCGAGCCTGGAGTACTACCTCGAAGCGCTGCGCGAGCAGCGCCCGAACCGCGACGACATCCTCGACATCGCCCGCCAGAGCCTGGAAGCGCTGCGTTACTGGCCGCTGCCGGACGTGGTCCGGGTCGAAGCCGCGGCGATCGCGCCGGTCGAGGCGACGCCGGCTGCGGCCGCATCCGGCGCGCTCGCGCAGGACCCGGTCGCCGAGGCGCAAGACAGCGTCCGGACCGAAGCCGTTGCCGCCGATCCGGCGCCGAGCCTCGATGCGGCCGGGATCGCCGCCGTCGATGCCGACCCGGCCCGGGACGAGGTCGTGGCGCAGGCCGCCAGCGTCGAATCCGCTGCGCAAGCGGTAGCCGGAACTCCGGCCGCAGAAACCCCGATCGCCGAAGCCTCGGTCGCCGAAGCCCCTGCGGTCGAAGCTCCTGCCGTCGAAGCCGCTGCGGTCGAGACCGCACCGATCGACGTGGGTTCGGTCGCAACCGGCGCCGCCGAGCCCGTGCTCGCGGCGACCCCGGTCTACGGCGGTTTCGAACAGGTCGACGACATCGACGACGAGGTTCGCGAAATTTTCCTCGAAGAGTTCGAGGAAGAGATCGGCAACCTCGACCAACTGCTGCCGGCCTGGCGCGAAGCGCCGGAAGACCTGGCGCGGGTGCAGCCGGTGCGGCGCGTGTTCCACACCCTCAAGGGCAGCGGCCGCCTGGTCGGCGCCAAGACCCTGGGCGAGTTCAGCTGGAAGATCGAGAATCTGCTCAACCGCGTGCGCGAGCACGGTCGCGCCTCCAGTCCGGAAGTGATCGATCTGGTCGAGCACGCGCATCGCGCCCTGCCGGGCTTCTACGCCGCGCTGCGCAACGAAGCGCCGCTCAGCGTCGACGTGTCCGGTCTGGAAGCGCACGCCGATCTGCTCGCCAGCGGCGAGGAAGCCTTCTACCAGCCGCCGCGGTCCGCCGTCGCGGAGCCGGCCGAGCCGGAGGCGGTCGCCGAAGCCGAACCGCCGAAGCCGATCGTCGACGGTCCCTACGTGCCGGCCGCGGTCGATCCGGTGCTGCTGGAGATCCTGGACGGCGAAGTCGCCGGCCACCTGGTCACCATCGAAGCCTGGCTCAACGCCTCGCAGGCCCAGCCGCAGCGCGCCAGCGATGCGCTGCAGCGCTCGATCCATACCTTGAACGGCGCGTTCGCGATGACCGAAGTGCCGGTCATCACCGACGTCACCGCGCCGACCGAAGCCTACGTCAAGCGCCTCCTCGCCAGCGGCGCGTCGGCCAGCGCCGAAGGCGTGGCCGCGCTGGGCGCGGTCGCCGCGGCGATCCGGGTGACGGTGCAGGCGCTGAAGTCGCCGGCCCCGCACGTGCCGCTGTTCGTCGGCCTGCCCGAGCGCATCGAAGCGCTGCGCGACAGCCTGCCGGATGCGCGCGCGCCGATCGTCGTCGACGACGAGATCGATGCGGCGATCGACAACGACGCCGTTGCCGACGCGTCGACCGAACTGACCGCGGTGCACGACCTCAGCGCCTTCGGCGAGGACGCGCCGGCGCAGGAAACGAAGCAGGACGAGCCGGAGCACGCCGAGCCGTCGGTCGCCAACGGCATCGATCTGGACCTGGACGATTCCGCGCTGGAAATCGGCCTGGACCGCCTGCCGGGCGAGTTCGATCCGATCACCGCCCGCGCCCTGGGCCTGGTCGGCGGCAGTTCCATCGCCGCCGCCGAAGCGCAGCGCCTGGAAGCCGAGCGCCTGGCCGCGGAACGGGCCGAAGCCGAGCGCGTGGAAGCCGAACGTGTCGCCGCCGAGCAGGCCGAGGCCGAGCGTCTGGCCGCGGAACAGGCCGAAGCCGAGCGCGTGGAAGCCGAACGCGTCGCGGCCGAGCAGGCCGAGGCCGAGCGTCTGGCCGCGGAACAAGCCGAAGCCGAGCGCCTGGAGGCCGAACGTGTCGCGGCCGAACAGGCCGAGGCCGAGCGTCTGGCCGCGGAACAAGCCGAAGCCGAGCGCCTGGAGGCCGAACGTGTCGCGGCCGAACA